>JBOEGK010000031.1:0-27731 GCA_050633385.1 Hyphomonas sp. | reverse complement strand
CCAGACGAGGACTCGAACCTCCACGGCCTTGCGGCCACTGCGCCCCGACCGCCGCGCGTCTACCAATTCCGCCATCTGGGCTTGATGGGCTTCCTTTTCCTGAAAACAGCAAAACACGAGCGCGTAATAGGGCGAAGGGGAGGGGGAAGTCAATTGCAGGGCGGGGTGAATGGTATATTAGGGGTCTGATGCCAGTGTAAGCACTCAGTTGTGCCGCATAGACAGTTGGGCTGCAGTGTGGTCAAAGGCGGCGAGAAATTATGCCCTGCGGGGCCAGCGAATGGATGAATCATTATGCCTAAGGGTTTGGTCACTATTTTTGGCGGATCAGGTTTTATCGGGCGGTATGCCGCGCGCGCACTGGTCGAGAAAGGCTGGCAAGTGCGAGTGGCTTGCCGGAACGTGGGCACGGCGCAGGATGTTAAGCTAGCTGGTGCGCCGGGGTGGGTTGAGATTGTGCAGGCGAATTTGCGCAATCAGGCCTCTATCGAACGGGCTCTTGAGGGCGCGGATGCTGTCGTAAACCTTGTGGGAATCCTGAGTGAAAAGGGCTCTCAAAGCTACAATGCGACGCAGAGAGATGGCGCGGAGCGTTTGGCTGAATGTGTTGCGCGCGCAGGGATCGATCGGTTTGTGCAAGTGTCTGCAATCGGCGCCGATGAGCACTCTAAATCGAATTATGGACGCACCAAGGGTGAGGCTGAGGCAATTGTGCGCAAAAACGTGCAGTCTGTTGCAATTTTGCGGCCTTCTGTGGTGTTTGGCGCTGAAGATGGCTTCTTCAACAAGTTTGCGGCGATGACCGCATTCACACCCGTTTTGCCTGCAATTGGCGGCGGGAAAACCAAGCTTCAGCCGATCTATGCGGGTGACGTCGCTGAGGCGATTGCGCTGGCTGTGGATAATGAGGACACCGCAGGCAAAACCTATGAACTCGGCGGGCCGCGCACTTACACGCTGAACGAGATTTACGATACGATCTTCTCGATGGTGGATCGTAAGCGCGGTAAGGTGCCGCTGCCATTCTGGATGGCGAAGCCGATTGGGTATCTGATGGGCGCAACATGGCGCTTTGTGCCGCCTTTCTGTTGGGGCTTTCTTGGGCAACCTCCTATTACCGGTGACCAAGTTGAAATGCTGAAGACAGATAATGTCGTTGCGGAGGGCGCGTTGACGGCAACTGATCTTGGTTTGACAGAGCTGGAGACGGTTGAGGCCATCGTTCCCGCCTATCTGTGGCGGTTCCGTGATTATGGTGAGTTTCACACGCCGAGCGAAGCTTAGGCCTACTAGTTAATCCCAACACGAATTAACCATAATTTGCCTGTGGTTTGCCCCAATGGGGCCGCAGCGCGTGCGTGATTGCATTGCGATAGTGTAATTCCTCTGCAGGCTAAGGGACGCATTTGCGAGGGGGCAACACGTGGCACAGGCTATTGGCCTGAGGCGCGTGTTGCTTTGTGTGATGGTCTAAAGCAACCCAACCAGCGGTGAGGTGAGCACGAGTGCTAGGCCGAGGAGTAGGCGGTAGAGCACGAAGGGTAGGAAGCTCATTCGTTTGATGATCGACATTAGGAACCAGATTGAGGCGATGCCGGTTAGGAAGGCCACGCCTGTAACGATCATGCCATCTTGGAAGGTGACGGTGCTGACGCCAGAGGCAGGGTCGAGTAGGCCGAGTGCGCCATAAAGACCGGCGGCGGCCAAGATAGGCGCGCCGATAAGCATTGAGAAACGCGCGGCCTCTGAACGTTCATATCCAAAGGCGCGGGCGGTTGTCATCGTGATGCCGGAGCGACTGGTTCCGGGGATGAGGGCCGCAATGGCTTGGGTCGCGCCGATCCAGAAAGCGTGATTGAGCGTCATGTCTGCTTCTGTACGGTGACGCGGAGCTTTCACATCGGCCCACCAGAGGAGCAGGCCGAAGATGATGGTGGAGGCGGCGACGGTTTCCACGCTGCGTAATGTGTCTTGAAGCGAGGCGGGGAGGAGCTTCTCATAGAGCGCCGCAACGACCAGTGCAAAGGGGGTGGCGACGATGATGCAAAGCGCGAGATTGGCGCCGCGTGAGAGCGGCTTTTTGGTTATGGGTGCGCCGACAAGCTCAAACCCGCCCATAATGGCACTCCATACGTCTTTTCGGAAATAGACCAGCATGGCGAGCAGCGTGCCGATATTGGAGACGGCGTTCATGAGGAGCTCATCGCGGCCCTCCAGTCCAAACCAGTTGGAAGCCAGCAAAACATGGCCTGATGAGGAAATGGGCAGCCATTCTGTAACGCCCTGTAGGGCAGCGATGATGATGAGTTGTAGCAGGTTCATAAGCGACCTTGTTTGCAAGTTTTGAGCCTTGCTAACCGAATTTGGTACGCACCGGCAGACATTTTATGTATATCAAAATGAGAGATATTGATGTTTTTGGTGACCAAAGCAGTCGAAATCATAGTACGAGTCTCGTTTATTATATATCGAAATGATCACTATGGGTTGATTCCGCTTGTCGCAGCTGCTGCTGACTGCCAGATTATGCGTTTCGTTGCAGGAGGCACAAAATGGCTGGAAAAATGCTCCAATTTACACATGTTGAGCGGTCAATGCCGGATAAACGCGCTGCGAAAACGCGCGCGACGGATTTTGACGAGATTTACAAAGCTTACTCTGCGAAGGCGGCAAATGCACAGGCGTCACGTTGTTCGCAATGTGGCGTGCCATTTTGTCAGCAAGGGTGTCCGCTTTCAAACAATATTCCTGACTGGCTGAAAATGACGGCCGAAGGTCGACTGGAAGAGGCGTATGCTGTCTCCTCGGCGACCAATAACATGCCCGAGATTTGTGGCAGGATTTGCCCGCAAGATCGCCTGTGCGAAGGCATCTGCACAATCGAGCAGTCGGGTCACGGGACTGTGACGATTGGGTCTGTTGAGAAGCACATTACCGATACCGCGTGGAAAGAGGGCTGGATCAAGCCGATCAAGCCTGCCCGCGAACGCAAGCAATCTGCGGGTATTATCGGGGCGGGGCCGGGCGGTTTGGCAGCGGCAGAACAGCTGCGCCGTAAAGGCTATCAGGTGACTGTCTATGATAGTTATGATCGTGGGGGCGGCTTGCTCGTCTACGGTATTCCGGGCTTTAAGCTTGAGAAAGACATCGTTGAGCGCCGGATTAAGCATCTGACTGATAGCGGTATTAAATTCGAGTTCAATACGCGCGTGGGCGAGACTGTGACTTTGCAGGCTTTGCGTGAGAAGCATGACACAGTGCTGATCGCAACTGGCGTTTACAAAGCCAAGGATTTGCGCGCGCCAGGTAGCGGGGCGACGGGTGTGTTCCCGGCCTTGGACTATTTAACCGCATCTAACCGCAAGGGCTTTGGCGATGAGATTGCCGCTTTTGATGACGGTACGCTGAACGCGGAAGGCAAACGCGTTGTGGTTATTGGTGGTGGTGACACGGCCATGGACTGTGTTCGCACAGCGATCCGCCAAGGCGCAAAATCTGTGATTTGTCTCTATCGGCGTGACCGGGCGAACATGCCGGGTAGCCAGAGAGAAGTGCAGAATGCCGAGGAAGAGGGCGTGGTTTTCAAATGGCTGTCGTCGCCTGAAGCGATCCTCCACACTAAAGCCAATAAGGTAAAAGGTGTGCGCGTTGAGAAAATGCGTCTTGGCGAGGCCGATGCGTCTGGGCGCCAATCCCCAATTTCAACGGGCGAGAGCGAGGAGGTTAAAGCCGACCTTGTAATCAAAGCGCTTGGTTTTGACCCTGAGGATTTGCCTGAACTGTTTGGTGAGCCCGCCCTGACGGTAAATCGATGGGGCGCGGTGCGCATTGATTTTGCGACACTCGAAACATCGCTGCCGGGTGTTTATGCGGCTGGCGATATTGTGCGCGGGGCATCACTGGTTGTTTGGGCCATTAAAGATGGTCGGGATGCCGCCGAGGCAATGCATAAGGCGATGCGCGAAGCTGAACGCGCGGCCAAAGTGGCTGCGGAGTAGGGGCATGGGCGAGCGACTTAAAGGCAAATGCTTGTGCGGCGAAGTGCAATTCGACATTGGGGGATTTTCCCATGTTGATGCCTGCCATTGCGCAATGTGCCAGCGATGGGGCGGCGGTGGACCATTCATCGGCGCGGATGTGACTGACGGTGATGTGGTTTTCTCGAAAGATGACTCATTGAAATGGTATGCCAGTTCAGACTGGGCCAAGCGCGGTTTTTGTTCGGCGTGTGGCTCCAGCCTCTTTTACCGATTGAACGAAACACCTGACTTCTGGGCCATCGCATCGGGCTGTCTGGATTTGCCCCGCGGTCAGAGCATTGGCAAAGAAATCTTTATCGATGAGAAGCCTGATTATTATGACCTTGCTGGCGATCAGAAAAAACTGACCGGCGAAGAATTCCTAGCCACTTTGAATGGCGGAGACGAATAGATGACTGATACGATCAAAAAATACCTTGAGAACCGTCAAAAGCTAATCGACGGAAATGCCTATAATCCTGCTGATGAGCATGATGCGTGTGGTGTCGGTCTTGTCGCGGCGCTGGATGGGAAGCCGCGGCGTGCGATTGTTGAGATGGGCATTGCGGCGCTGAAAAATGTTTGGCATCGCGGCGCGGTTGATGCGGACGGTAAAACGGGCGATGGCGCGGGTATTCGTGTTGAAGTGCCACAGGACTTTTTCCGGGAGCATGTCGAGCGCACGGGCCATAACCCAACCGATGACCCGATTTGTGTCGGTCAAATTTTCCTGCCGCGTACGGATTTTGCAGCGCAAGAAGCGGCGCGGACGTTGGTGGAGACCGAAGTGCTTCACTTCGGGTTTTACATTTATGGATGGCGTCAGCCGCCAGTCGATGTCAGCGTTATCGGACAAAAGGCGAAAGATACACGCCCGGCGATTGAGCAGATTATGTTCCGCGATGCACGGGGTCGTAGCCCCGAGGAATTGGAGCGTGCGCTCTATATTTGTCGGCGCCGGATTGAACGTCGGGCGCGCGAAGCGGCGATTCCTGACTTTTACGTCTGCTCTCTGAGCCATTCGTCTTTGATCTACAAAGGCATGTTCCTCGCAGAAGACATCGACAATTTCTATCTTGATCTGCGTGATGAGCGTTTCGTTTCCGCGTTTGCGATTTATCACCAGCGCTACTCTACCAATACATTCCCGCAGTGGGCACTTGCTCAGCCGTTCCGAATGATTGCTCACAATGGTGAAATCAATACGGTGCGGGGCAATAAGAATTGGATGAAAAGCCATGAGATCCGCATGGTGTCTGAAGATTTCGGTGAACATGTCGATGATGTGAAACCGGTCATACCAGACGGTACGTCTGATTCCGGCGCCTTGGACGCCGTGTTTGAATTGCTGTCAAAGTCTGGTCGCTCTGCACCGATGGCAAAGGCGATGCTTGTGCCGGAAGCATGGTCGAAGCGTAGTTCTATCATGCCATCATCACATCAAGCACTGTATGACTATTGTAACTCCGTCATGGAGCCATGGGATGGTCCGGCCGGTCTTGCCGCTTATGATGGCCGCTGGGCGATTGCGGGTCTTGACCGGAATGGCTTGCGCCCTCTGCGGTATGCTTTGACCGAGGACGGAATATTGGCTGTGGGCTCAGAGGCAGGAATGTGTCCGCTGGGAGACCGCAAAGTTGTGAAGCTTGGCTCGATTCCAGCCGGCGGTTTGATTGCGGCCGACCTGAAAGAAGGCAAATTCTACGAGCATAAAGAGATCATCGATCATTTGGCCGAGCAAGCGCCGTATGAAGAATGGCTTTCCAGCGTAACTGAACTCGACCCGATTATCGGGCAGGGCGACGAGCCGCAATTGTTCAGCACTGAAGACCTGATGCGTCGGCAAACGGCGGCAGGGTTCACGCTTGAAACGATCGAGCTGATCCTCTCTCCGATGGTGGAGACAGGCAAGGAAGCCATCGGCTCAATGGGTGACGACACTGCGCCAGCGGTATTGTCATATTCCTATCGCCCAATGAGCCACTTCTTCCGCCAAAACTTTAGCCAAGTTACCAACCCGCCGGTTGATCCTCTGCGCGAAGCTCGGGTGATGAGTTTGAAGACGCGGTTTAAGAATCTTGGGAATGTTCTGGATACTGATAACACTCAACAAGACGTCTTTGTCCTAGATAGCCCGGTTCTGACAACCGGCATGTATGAGCGTCTGATTGAGAAGCTGGGCGTTGATACTGTTGAGATTGATTGCACCTTTGATGCAGATAGTGCCTCAAAGAATGGCGTGGCATTGCGTGATGCGTTGGCGCGTATTCGGCGCGAAGCAGAAGAGGCTGTGCGCGAGGGTCGTGAACATATTATTCTGACCGATCAGCACCAGTCAGCAGATCGGATTGCTATTCCGATGATTCTTGCGACAGGTGCAGTGCATTCCCATTTGGTTGCGCAGGGTTTGAGAACCTTCTGTTCCATCACTGTGCGCTCAGCTGAGTGTCTTGATACGCATTATTTTGCTGTTTTGGTTGGTGTGGGCGCAACATGCGTCAACGCCTATTTGACGCAAGATGTTATTGCGGATCGCCATTCACGCGGCCTGTATGGCGATCGTTCACTGACGGAATGTGTGAGAGAGTATAAGAAGGCGGTCGAAGGTGGCCTGCTGAAAATTATCTCCAAAATGGGCATCTCGATTATCTCGTCCTATCGTGGCGGGCACAATTTTGAGGCACTTGGATTGTCACGCGCATTGATGGCGGATTATTTCCCCGGCATGAGCAGTCGTATCTCTGGCCTTGGTTTGGCCGGTTTGGAAGAGAACGCGTTGGAGCGTCATATTGCGGCGTTTGATGATGATGTGGTCTCCCTGCCCGTAGGCGGGTTCTACCGCTTGCGCGCGTCTGAGGAGCCACATGCGCTCGACGGGAATTTGATCCACACGCTTCAGGCTGCGTGTGACCGTGGGGATTATTCGATTTATCGCAAGTATGTAGAGGCGGTTCATGCACGCGACCCGCTTCAACTGCGTGACCTGCTGGACTTCAAGGCGGCAGGGGAGGCTATCCCGCTCACTCAGGTGCAATCGATCAATGAGATCCGCAAGCGGTTTGTTACGCCGGGTATGTCGCTAGGGGCATTGAGTCCTGAGGCGCACGGCACAATGAATATTGCGATGAACCGGATTGGCGCGAAGTCAGTGTCTGGTGAAGGTGGGGAAGACCGCGCGCGGTATCGCCCATTGCCTAATGGCGACAATATGAACTCTGCGATTAAGCAGGTTGCGTCAGGCCGGTTTGGTGTGACGGCTGAATATCTGAATCAGTGCCGCGAGATCGAAATTAAGATCGCGCAAGGGGCGAAGCCCGGAGAGGGCGGGCAGTTGCCTGGCTTTAAGGTAACGGAGTTGATTGCAAAGCTGCGTCATGCCACGCCGGGCGTGACGTTGATTTCACCGCCACCTCATCACGATATTTATTCGATCGAGGATTTGGCGCAGCTGATCTATGATTTGAAGCAGATCAATCCGGATGCGCGTGTATGTGTTAAGCTGGTTTCCCAATCCGGGGTCGGAACAGTTGCGGCTGGCGTTGCCAAAGCGAAGGCGGATGTGATCCTTATCGCCGGCGGCGTGGGTGGAACTGGGGCGAGCCCACAGACCTCTGTTAAGTTTGCGGGTCTGCCGTGGGAGCCCGGCCTTGCCGAAGCCCATCAGATTTTGTCGCTCAATAATCTACGCAACAAAGTGACGTTGCGTACGGATGGCGGCTTGCGCACAGGACGTGATATTGTCATTGCGGCCATGCTGGGCGCGGAAGAGTATGGCATCGGCACAGCGTCACTTGTGGCGATGGGCTGCATCATGGTGCGTCAGTGCCACTCCAACACATGCCCGGTAGGGGTCTGCGTGCAGGATGAAGCGCTGCGTAAAAAGTTCACGGGGTCACCGGAAAAAGTCGTCAACTTGATGAGCTTTATCGCTGAGGATGTACGTGAAATTCTAGCGAGCCTCGGTCTAAGCTCTTTGGACGAAGCGATTGGGCGTACTGATTTGCTCGCTCAGGTCAGCCGCGGCGCGCAGCATCTTGATGACCTCGATCTGAACCCGTTACTGGTTCAGGTGGATACGGATGAACCTGTTGTGTATCAACCAAACCGCCGGGAAGAAGTTCCGGATGCGCTCGATATGCAAATCCTTCGTGATGCTGAACCATTCTTTGAACGCGGTGAGAAGATGCAGCTTGAGTATGGTGTGCAGAATACAATGCGCGCCATTGGTACACGTGCGTCCTCTCATATTACGCGTAAATTCGGGATGACGGCATTGCCAGAGGATCGTCTGCATATTCGTATGGATGGTTCGGCTGGTCAGTCCCTTGGCGCGTTCAGCGTGCAAGGGTTGAAGCTGGAAGTACTGGGTGACGCGAACGACTATGTTGGTAAAGGCCTGTCTGGCGCAACGATTGTTGTTGCCCCGCGTCAGGAGAACCGCAAATCATCAGTCGGTGATGCGATCATTGGGAATACCTGCTTGTATGGCGCAACCAATGGTAAGTTGTTTGCATCCGGCACAGCCGGTGTGCGCTTCGCTGTTCGCAATTCTGGCGCTACGGCTGTCATCGAAGGCTGTGGCGCAAATGGATGCGAGTATATGACTGGCGGTCGCGCAGTTATTCTAGGCCCTGTTGGTGACAACTATGGTGCCGGTATGACTGGCGGAGCCGCGTACATTTGGGACCCTGAGGCCACTTTTGAGAAAGTTGCGAACCCTGATGCTATCGACTGGTATCCGCTAGCCGATATGCCGGAAGAGCATATCGTAGAGTGCAAGACTCTTATCGAAGCGCATGTTGCAGAGACAGGTTCTGTGCGCGCAACTGAATTGATGAATGATTGGGAACGCACACTCGGACAAATGATCATGATTGTGCCGAAAGAAGTGGCTGACCGTTTGCTTGGGAAGACGAAACCAAAGCAAAAGGCAGGCTAGCGCTAGCCTTTAATCTGCCATCCTTTTTGCCTTAAACATGTCGGCATCCCCCAAATGGGGGATGCCGATGTTTTTTGGTCGCGATAGTCTGATATTGTTCGAGCGGTGCAGGGGGGACTATTGAGCCGACCGGACCCGTTTCTCCAGTAGTCATAGGTGCCTATGGCTACTGGCTTGGAGCGTAGCGCCAGTGTTCAGGATAAAAACTAAACGCTACTTCGAGTTAGCTCTTAGGTTTACGCTTTAGGCGTGGCCAGATTATTTTCAGCCAGACCCATAAGAAGACACCGATCAGGATGAGCCATGGCAGGCCAACGGCAAAGGCCGTGATGACAGCGGCCAAGGCCCCTGACAAGTTGTAGAAAAAGCTGCCGAATGCCTCACCGAGTGGGCTAAGTGCGCTTTGACTGATTGGATTGCGTTTTGTTTCGTAGTTTACGGTCAAAACGCTCATATCAACCCGTTGCCGTAAGGCCTTCATGCGAGATTTCAGGGAGTCTATTTCACCGTTTACGCGCGCAAGTTCACGCTCTGTCTCTAACAGTTCTCCGAGTTCGCCCGGTCGTGTGGCGAGCAGGTCTTGCAGGCGCTGTTGCAGGGTTTGTTGAGCAGCAAGGCGCGCGCCTGTGTCGATAATGGTTGAGGTGAGGTCTTCGGCAGTGCGCTGGCGATTTGTGACTTCGCCTTTGGCGGCCTCGGCTTGTGCATCGATCCCTGAAAGGTAAGTTTCTATCCATTCCGGAGTTGCCCGAATTTGCACCATTGCTGAGGTATTGTCCTCAGAATATGCGTTGAGCCATGAATTTGTAACGATGCAGTTGGTCGGCCCTGCTGTGGTGCACGCATCTACGTGGCCTTGCATGATCGGCTCAATCTGATCGACGGGCAGGCGCAAACCGAGGCTGTGTGCATAGGCGATATATTGCTGAGCCGTGGGGGCCGTGTTTGCGCCATTAGACTGGCCATCCATTTCCATTTTTGGAGCTGGTGCCATATCCTGAACTGCAGCGGGCTCGGGCGCATAGCTGGCATCGTACGAGCCTTCGCTTGCGTAGTCTTTTGATCCGCAAGCGACCAATGTAAGCAAAGCAACCGAGAGGAGAAGGGGCGTTTTCATATCGATACGATCCTGTGTTTGGCCCGTTTCCAAGCCTGTTGTCTTACCGTTTATCAGAGCACATCATGAAAAAACGGCAAGCAATTGGTGCGTGTGTGCCCGCATCACGTTGAAAAGACGGCGCTTTAAGGGCGCCAGCCTTTGTTGATGTGGCCGGCTTCGAGCGTTCGAGCTGCGTTTTCGACAAAATCGACGAGCAGCGGACGGGTATCTCGCGGGTCGATTATCTCTTCAGCAAGAAAGGCTTCAGCGGTACGGAAGGGCGAGCCAATAGCCTCGAATTTGGCGTAGAGTTTTTTCTTGTACTCTTCTGGGTCTTTCGCTTCCAAAATCTCTTTGCGATAGGCTGCCTCGATACCGCCTGCGATAGGGAGGCTGCCCCAGTCGCCACTCGGCCAGCAATAACGCCACTTCATGCGGCTTTGGTTCATCATGACTGAGCCAGCTAAACCGTAAGCTTTACGTACGACGACGGAGCATGTTGGGACTTTGGCCTGATAAACAGCAGTCATGGCCTTTACCGCGGCGCGCGAAACACCGGCTGTTTCTGCTTTGACGCCCACGGCGAAGCCCGGGCAATCGACGAAGTGAATGATGGGCAAGTGGAAGAGATCACAAAGGTCTACGTGGCGGGTGACTTTGTCGCAAACATCTGCCGTCCACGCCCCATCTAAGAAGAAGGGGTTACCTGCCATGATGCCCACAGCGTGACCATCAATTCTGGCAAATCCTGTCACGATGCCGCGGCCCCATTCATCACCGATCTCGAAGAAGCTATCCTTATCGACACAAGCATGGATGATTTTGTGTGGCTTGTAGGGCGTTTTCCCATCTTCGGGTACGACGGAGATTAGGCTCTCTTCGCGTCGTTCAGGGTCGTCTGTCGGAGAGGTGCGTTGTGAGAGTTCATGTACTGAAGAGGGCAGGTAGGAGAGGAAGCGACGTGTCACTTCGAAGGCTTCAGCTTCACTATCGACGACTTTATCCACGGTGCCATTGCGTCCTTGGATAAGCCAGCCTCCGAGTTCTTCCTTCGTCACATCCTCACCAAGTGCGATGGCAACAGGAGGGCCAGCAACAAAAACCTGACTTAGTTCTTTGACCATAACGGAAAAATGGCTGGCAGTGAGACGACCTGCGCCCATCCCTGCGCAGGGACCAAGACCAAGTGACACGCATGGAACTTCTGACAATGCAAACACGATTTCTGCCCAGCCTGGGGTTTCCGGGATGTATGTGCGCGGATCTTTTTCGAACATTTTGATAGAGCCACCACCGCCTGTGCCGTCAATCATCTGTATAAGGGGCATGCGATATTCAGCGGCCATCTTGATGGATTGCAGTAGTTTACCGCGAATGGAGGCGTCGGCGGCGCCGCCGCGTACAGTGAAATCATCAGCGAGAATTACGGTAGGGCGACCCTCAATTTTAGCCCGACCTACCACGGAGTTCGATGGAAAGAAGTCTTCTAACTCCTCGTTTTCGTTATAAGTGGCGCGCCCGGCGATTTTTCCCAATTCATGGAAAGTGCCCGGGTCTGCCATGAAGGCAACGCGTTCGCGAACGGTAAGTTTCCCGCGTGACCGTTGGCGCGCGACAGGTTCTTCCCCACCCATTTTTTCCGCCAGTCGCTCTCGCTGGCGTAGCTCTATAATCGATTTTTCCCAACTCATACTGTCTTGTGTTGTATTCAACGCTGGGTCAGTCAAGGAAATTGTCTTGCTGAACATTGATTGGTTTGCTTTATCTTTAAATGAGCAAAGTCAAACAGGGAGAAAACCATGACACTTGCGGAACTTACAGAGAAAGCGAACTCAGCTGTTGAAGCGGGTGGTGATTTTAAGAAGAAGGTGAAATTCGACTTTGGGGATGCAGGTAAATTATTCATCGACGGCTTGAGCGGTGACGTAAACAATGATGACGCAGACGCAGATGCGACAATCAAAGTGGCTTGGGATGATTTCACAAAGCTGTCTGCTGGCGAGTTGGACCCAACAATGGCATTTATGCAGGGTAAGCTGAAAGTTGAAGGCGACATGTCTGTCGCGATGCAGCTTCAGGGTTTGATGAGCAAATTCTCATAGTCTGATTTTTGTGTTTGTTGGAGGGGGCGCTGTCGAGCTAGCATGGCTGGGAGCGCCTCTTTCTTTTTGGGCAATGATATTACGCCCCATAGGCTGTGGAATATATGACCAACACTGCTGCATCCGAATTTGTGATTGTACCAAACAACCCACCGCCAGCGGGCGCGGAGATTGTTTGGTTTACGGGTAGTGAAGGCCGATCTTTGCGCGCGTGTCTCGCTCCAGCACTTACGCTTAACAAGGTCCGCGGGACCGTGATCGTTTGCCCGGGCCGGACAGAATATATCGAGAAGTATTTCGAGGTTGCCAATGAGTTGCAAGCAATGGGGTTTGCGGTGCTGATCATTGACTGGCCGGGGCAGGGCTTATCCGAACGCTTGCTCGATGATTCCCGCAAGGGACATATCGACCGATTTGAAACTTTCATGGGTGCTTTGGCGAATGGGTTGACTGAGCTGTCCGATCGGCTTCCACGTCCGTATGTGGCGCTCGCGCATTCCATGGGCGGTGCAATCGCATTGTCAGCGATCGCAAACAAATTGGTGAAGGTTGAGGCGGCTGCATTTTGTGCGCCGATGTGGGGCCTCAAAACCAAGTTCCTCGGCATGCGGTATCTGGTCTGGGCGATGCGTGCGACGGGTAAGTCACAAGATTACGCCCAGCAGCCGGGCCCCGAAGAGACGTTTGAAACTAATATTGTAACCCACGACAAAAAGCGTTGGCAGGTTCACAAGGCGCTTATCGAGACGTCACCCGACCTCGACCTCGGGCCAGTGACGTGGGGATGGCTGGATGCATCGCTGACAATTATTAGCAAGTTCGGGAAAGCAAAATACCTCAATGAAATTGACATTCCGATATTTGTCGCATCCGCCGAAGAAGAAAAACTGGTCGACAATGCCTCTCATACCAAGGTCGCGAAGCATTTGCCTGATTGTGAGCATGTGACGGTCGAAGGTGCGATGCATGAAATACTGATGGAAACAGATGATCGCCGGAGTGAGTTCTGGGCTGGATTTCAGCGTTTGTTAAATCGCGCTGGAATTTGATTTACCTGACTTGGCTTACTCAAAGGAACGTTCCGTAGAGATAGAGAAACAATAGGAAGAACAATACCGTGAAAGTAGCAGCAGTTAAAAAACCCGGTGGTCCGGGAAATTTGATTATCGAAGATCGCGAGAAACCAAAACCGGGCCGTGGAGAAATCTTGGTTCGGGTCAAGGCATCAAGCTTGAACTATCATGATCTTGTCGTGGTTATGGGAGGTATTCCGACCTCGGATGGCCGTATACCGATGTCTGATGGTGCTGGAGATGTAGTCGAGTTGGGCGAGGGCGCGACGCGGTTTAAAGTGGGCGACAAGGTGCTGGGGCTATTTTTCCCTGAATGGCAATCTGGCCCCCCGCAGGTTGGCGGATTTAGTAGTGTGCCCGGCGACGGTGCGGACGGGTTCGCGGCTGAATATGTCGCGATGCCAGAGACCGCATTCACTGCAATGCCCGATGGATATAGCTATGAGGAAGCCGCATCGCTTCCGTGTGCCGCGTTGACGGCATGGCGTGCGCTTTTCGTCGAGGCAAAAATTAAGCCTGGCGACTGGGTTCTCACACAAGGAACGGGAGGGGTTTCTATATTTGCGTTGCAGTTTGCCAAGGCCGCGGGCGCAAAGGTGATCTCAACATCTTCTTCCCCAGATAAAATTGCGCGCCTTAAAGAGCTCGGTGCTGATCATGTGTTAAACTATAAGGAAGATTCCGATTGGGGCAAAACAGCTAAAGAGCTGACTGGCGGACGTGGTGTTGATGAAGTCGTAGAAATTGGCGGGCCTGAGACGTTGGCGCAATCTATAGCGGCGAGCCGTGTGGGCGGCCATATTTCTTTGATTGGTGTGCTGACTGGCGTGTCGGGCGAAGTGCCAACTGCGGCGTTGTTCTCAGCTAATATCACACTGAGCGGGATCACGGTTGGATCGGCTGAGCACCAGGAAGATATGATCGCAGCAATCAACGCGAATGGGATTAAGCCAGTGTTGGATAAAACATTCCCGTTAGAGAAAATTGCCGAAGCGTTTGCACACCAGGTCGCACAGAAACACTTCGGCAAGATAATTTTGTCGATCTAGAAAACGGCTATGCGCCGCTTTGGGACTAATGCCTAAAGTGGCGCATGCCAGTGAATACCATGGCAAGGCCGGCCTCATCTGCGGCGGCGATAACTTCCTCATCGCGGATAGACCCGCCAGGTTGAATAACAGCCGTCGCGCCGGCGGATGCGGCTTGCAGCAATCCATCGGGGAAGGGGAAGAAGGCGTCAGAGGCGGCAACGCACCCTTTCGTGCGTGGAGTATCCCATCCTGCCGTTTCAGCAGCATCCTCGGCTTTGCGCGCAGCGATACGTGCGGAATCAATACGGCTCATCTGGCCAGCGCCTACGCCCACAGTCGCGCCATCTTTGGCATAAACGATTGTGTTTGATTTAACGTGTTTGGCAACGCGCCATGCGAACAACAAATCATCCATCTGTTGATCCGTTGGGGCGATCTTCGTCTTTACGATAAGGTCCGCTTTAGTGAGGCGTCCGAAGTCACGGTCTTGCTTCAAGAAGCCACCAGCGACAGTCTTCATGAAAATTCCGGCAGCTGACGGATCAGGCAGGCCTTCAGTGATAAGAAGGCGGAGGTTCTTCTTCTTGGCGAACACAGCCTGAGCGGCTTCGTCAGCGCCTGGGGCAATGACGACTTCGGTGAACACTTTGGTGATTTCCTTCGCGGTCTCTTCATCGAGTGGGCGGTTGAGCGCAACGATACCACCAAACGCTGACGTCGAATCGCAAGCAAGGGCGGAGCGATAGGCCTCAATAATATTTCCGGACTGGGCCACGCCGCATGGGTTTGCGTGCTTTATGATCGCGACGGCCGGTGTCTCGTCACCCAGTTCACTAATCAATTCATATGCGGCGTCGGTGTCGTTGATGTTGTTATACGACAGCGCTTTGCCTTGTAGTTGCTGTGCGGTAGCAACACCCGGACGAGCCTCACCTGTGACGTAGAACGACGCACGTTGGTGCGGGTTTTCACCGTAGCGAAGCGCTTCTTGCAGCTTGCCACCATAGGCAAACCAATCAGGAGCGCTGTCATCGAGTTGCTCGGCATACCAATTGGAAATCGCAGCGTCATATGCAGCGGTGCGCGCGTAAGTTTTTGCGGCGAGTTTACGGCAAAGGGCGACGGGCACTTCACCATTATTGGCTTCCATATCGGTGAGAACTTTGTCGAGATCATCGCCATCAGTACATACAGCAACGAATGCGCCGTTCTTTGCAGCGGCGCGCAGCATGGCGGGGCCACCAATGTCGATATTCTCAACACAGGTGTCAAAGTCTGCACCTGACGCGACGGTTGCTTCAAATGGGTAGAGGTTCACATAAATTAGGTCGATGGCGCCAATGCCGTGGTCCTCTGCCGCTTTCACATGCTCTGGATTGTCGCGAAGATAGAGGAGGCCGCCATGAACCACAGGATGTAGCGTCTTAACCCGACCATCCATCATCTCTGGGAAACCAGTGATATCCGAAACATCTTTGACTGGCAGACCGGCGTCTTTGATGAGTTTCGAAGTTCCGCCGGTTGAAACCAGTTCGACGCCCATATCGACAAGCTTTTTAGCTTGTTCTGCGAGACCTGTTTTGTCTGAGACAGAGATAAGTGCGCGGCGAATGCGGACGGGCTTTCCGCGTGTGGCGGCATCGGACATGGCAGTTTCCTTTGAATGGCTCACGTTGCGCGCGAGGTAGCACGCCCTGCCATTGCGTCAAGCGCTATGACGACGCGCTTTCTCGCGCAGGTTTTTGCCATACTCGGGGACAAGCAGGCCGAGCAGGCGTAACGTTTCTGCTTCATCGCGTCGCGCCGCCGCTTCTAAGAGCGCTGAAAGTTGCTTGTCGAAGAGAGAGTTGTGTTGAGCCGTGCAGGTGACCGATTGGATGCCCTCAATTTGAGTTGGCACAACGGTCTCGTGGGCATAGGTGAGTTCTTCATGCATTTTCTCGCCAGCTCGCATGCCTATTGTTTCAATCATTATGTCTTGACCCGGCACAAGCCCTTTGAGACGGATCATTGTTTCAGCAAGCTGGTAGATGCGCATGGGCTCGCCCATATCCAAAACGAATAATTCTGCGTTTCCTGAAACGCCTAGCGCGCTGGCCTGCAAGACCAGGCTGGAGGCTTCTTCGACAGTCATGAAATAGCGCGTCACGTCTGGGTCAGTCACGGTGACAGGGCCGCGCTGATTGATTTGTTTTTCGAATAGGGGAACGACGGAACCAGATGAGCCTAAGACATTGCCAAATCGAACCATAGATGCGGCGACTGAGGTGTTTTTTGTGTAGCGCGCAACGATAATTTCAGCGAGCCGTTTGGTTGCTCCCATCACATTGTCTGGGTCTACCGCCTTGTCTGTAGAAATGAAGACGAAATGAGCCGCTCCAGCGTTGATTGCGAGTTTAACGGCATTCAATGCACCGCCCACATTTGTCAGCACAGCCTCACATGGATTGGCTTCCATCAGAGGAACATGCTTTAGGGCAGCGGCGTGGATGACCAAATCAGGCTGTGTTTGTTGGAAAATACTGGACAGCCGTTCTGCGTCCCGGACATCGCCGAAGATTGGGATAATATCAGTAGGGCTTTGACCCAGATTAAGGTCCATATCGATGGTATAGAGATTGAATTCTGATGAATCGATGAGCGCCAATGTGTTCGGCTCGAAGGTTGCGAGTTGGCGTGAAATTTCAGACCCAATTGTGCCGCCACCGCCGGTCACGATTACATTTTTGTTGGCGACGATATTTTGAACGGGCGTGGGGTCGAGTTGACGCTCATTGCGATAGAGCAAGTCTGCGGGATGGACAGGTTCCAAGGCTTGCGATGTACCGTCAGGTGCGAGTGCCATGATTTCAGCGCCGTGCAATGCGGCAGTCTCAAGTATGTCTAGCATTGTTTCACGGACACGGGCTGTGCCTGTCACTGCAATCCATGGTTTTTGGTCGTATCGCACTGTCAGAATGTCGATGACTTCCCCTAATTGCGATAAGCCGCCCATAATTGGAACACCGCGAATGGCACGTCCCGGTTCCGCGCCTTGAACTTCGACCAATCCCAATATGCGCAGTTTCTGTACGCGCTCGTCGCTCTGGATGCGTCGTAACAGCTCGACGCTGGATTCGACGTCACCAACCAACAAAATTGGCTGCCCGGTTTTCGATGTACTGCGGAAAATTTGTAGTGGGGCTCGGGTTGAACGCATCAGCGCCACCATTCGCCCAATAAATAGGGCCATTGTCCACAAGATCAGGGTGACAAACAATATCGGCCAAGGTGAAAATAGGGCGCCGTTTAGGATGAGTATTGCGGGGATAAATAAAAGGGCGGTTAGACCAACGCCCTGAATGATCCCAAGCGCATCTGGCCAGCACAAATGACGCCAAACTTGTTTTTGAACGCCGCGCGCTAAGAAGCCAATGATCGCAATAATTATGAATGAACAGGTGGTGAGAATAAGAGAGCTCGAGGGGAAGGGGAGTGTGGCCCCTTTGAAATACCAGACGGCAGCCGTTGCCAAAATCATGGTGAGCCCAGCCATGGCCGCATCAAACCCGAGGGTGAGCATCATCGCGCGGCGGGCAGATTTCTTCGGCGTCATAGTGATGCCTCCTTCAAGAAGGCCCAACGCACGCAATTGGGTGGTTCTGTGCCATCCCCATTGGGGTCAGCACGTCCAGCCAATACGATTTGCTCAGGGCGTTCGACATTACCACGTGCGAGATAAATCGTCCGTTCGAGGCGGGCGTTTTCGTGACTGGTTTTAAAGCGCCAGACCGTGCCGTCATCGCAAATCAACCGGATTGCATCTTTACCCATCAAAGCCGTTACGGTGGGATGAAGGTGGAAGCGAATTTCGAAATTTACGAAATATCGATCATCGCTATCGGAATGCGATACGGGGCGCACCAATGCATCTTCCCCAGTGAGACGTTGGCCATTACCCGACATGAACAAGCGACGCCTGTGTAGCAAACCATGAGTGCTTTTATAGCCGCTATGTTGCGCGTCGAGCCATATTTCATCTGATTCTTCGAGGCGTTTGGCTGATATACCTTCGGGGCCATTCACTGCGAGAATGCGGGTTTCGTCGTTCATGACGAAACTCGCTGAATCCCGTCCGTTGAGCACCAATGTGGAGTGTGCACCGGTGCGCCGTACAGCGGCTTGCCAATCAACGTTTACTTCGGGGCTAAACCCGCAAGACGTGACGATACGCGCTGGACCATCGGATAGCTCAAACCCGAGCGCTCCAGCATGGGCGTAATCGCCAAATGGACGCTCAGGCGCTTCCCCGCAATCTAGGATCAAGCGGAGTGTATTTTTTTCGAGCTTTTGAAAACCGGATTTAGGCGCAAACGTAAACCGACGCGGCAATCCATCAAGGCGCTCCATTGCGGCGGAAACGGCTTCAGGCCGGCTCTCATGGCCATCATTGAACGGATTGAGTGAACCATCCGGCACACGAAAGAAGGCCACCATTGACCCCATTCGAGGAATCCATTTGTCGAAATAATCTGGGATGGGTTGGTTAGCCGTTTTTAACAGGGTCTTGAGGGCCAACAGGTGAGTGAGGGCAGATAGGAGGCGCGAGGGGCTGCGGCTGACATGGCCGCCATCTGGTAATATCTGCGCTGAACACTCGGACTCAAGTCGATGGAGCGTTTCATCGAGATGTTCAATTTCCTTTGTGCACACGGCCATCGCGACGAGTGCGCAGGCACCCATCCAGCGGCCTCGCGCGTCTGATGCGCCGTCGACAGTTTCACGCAGAAAACGCAACTGCCGCAATAGATTTTCGAGGCGCTCAGTGCTGCCAGCGTGTTCGGGATCGAATAGCATCTCACCGCAGCGCATCCAGTTCCACGCCCGTGTTGCAGTGACATCTACGCGCCATGAGAAGCCATCGAAGCGGCCAAAGTTTTCGATCCAGTCATCCACAAATGCGCGCGCGCGATCTTCTGAAACACGACCCTGAGAAGCCAAATCAGGTAGCCACGCAAACCGATGAAGCCGATCGGCAAAGTGGCGAGATGGCAGGGGGGCAGACCATGGTGTATGCCCAGATGGCATGACGACGCGTTCCATACCAATGCGCCAGATATCGTTCATCAACGCTTCACCGCGGCGGGTGTCTGGGGGCAGCAAATTTGGCAAGTGGAAACCGAGAGGGGCCGCAGCATTTGCTGAGAGCTTCATGCGCTGAATTGTCGAAACTTTCGCGTCTTCGCCAGTGACGCCGCGAAAACGTTTCCACAAGGCGAGATCATCCGCTGTTGAGCGGGTTCGGTCAGCCTGAAACTCGTTGTCTCCACTCAACGCCAATGACTTTAACCTATACTCGTTTTTATACTGCGAGACTCGGTCTGAGCCCGCGAATATTGTCAGCATAGGCCGAAGGGCCGCCCTTGAAAACAGCAGAACCCGCTACGATAGCAGTCACGCCCGCTGAAATAGCTGATGGAGCCGTTTCTGGATTAAGGCCGCCATCAATTTCAAGAATGATGTCGCGGCCTGTCTGGTCGATCATTTTGCGAAGCTGCTCGACCTTCTGCAATTGAGATGTGATGAAGCTCTGACCACCAAATCCGGGGTTCACAGACATCACCAAAATGAGATCTACGAGATCCAGCACGGGCTCCACTATGCTGGCAGGGGTGCCGGGGTTTAACGCAACGCCGGCTTTCATTCCAAGGCCGCGAATTGTTTGCAATGTGCGGTGCAGATGTGGCCCTGATTCGGGATGTACGGTCAGAAGATCAGCGCCCGCTTTGGCAAAGGCGGCAATGAAGGGATCGACCGGCGCGATCATCAAGTGCACATCAAATGGCTTTTTGGAGTGCGGACGCAATTTTTCTAGAATCGGCGGACCAAAGGTGAGGTTTGGCACGAAATGGCCGTCCATGACGTCGATATGAATCATATCCGCGCCAGCTTCGTCTATCGCTCGAATTTCTTCACCAAGGCAGGCGAAATCAGCGGAGAGAATCGAAGGAGAAATAAGGATGTTTGACATCCACTCTCCCTAGAAGGGAAAAGCCGGAGGCACAAGACCGTCCGGCTTTTGTTTTGGATGTATCGAGGCCGCTTAGGGCATCAGTGTCTAGTATTGGCCACGTGGGATGAGTTTGAACCCATCGACGCCAGCGATAATGTCAACCGGTGTCCCGGGCTGAATGAGGATATCACCGCCCTGAATGATCTCTTTGACATCACCCTTGTCGAATTTAACGACATAGGCATAGCCACGTTGCGTGCCGAGGGCCTTACCAGCTTCGTTGCCCGCTACGCCACCGAGTACCGCGCCACCAATGGCGCCAGCGGTTTCGGCTTTGTCGCCGCCGCCGAGTTCTGAGCCAGCCAAGCCGCCGAGAACAGCGCCTGTTGCAGCGCCGATGATGGATTTATCAGGACGAATGGTCACTTCTCGTACGGAGGTGACAACACCTGTGTAGACCGTAGAGGCCTGACCGACAGATTTGCTGCTCGTGCTGTTGGTGCCGTAAGAATTGGCGCAACCCGCCAGAGCGAGTGAGAGGGCCAGAAACGTACCAGCGGCCAACTTTGTCGGTAGGGCGCGGACCATAGAAACTTTAGTCATAATTCGTGCTCCTTGCACATTAGTGTGAGCGTAATATCGCTCATCATCCATGAACCAGATATGAACTCTCTGTTGCGTGTCTTAAAGTGCTGCTCAAGTGTTTTTCACCAAACGCGAGATGAAAAATGCGTCATGTGCGAAATCACCGGGCACTGTTATGGCGTCTCCGTCTAGTGTGATGCAATCTTCAAATCCTACTGCCTCTGCAGGTGTTATGGGTTTGCGCGTGCAGGCGGCATTTTCGATTGCCGCGTTGATGACGTCCAATCCTTCCTCGCGCAACGGCGTGCAAACACAATAGACCAACTCACCATCCGGTTTGAGCATGTCCAGCGCGGCTGCAAGCAAACGCGCCTGAATGTCAGGAAAACGCTCCAGATCAGCCTCACGCTTGATCCACGCGCCTTCTGGGTGGCGGCGTAGCGTGCCAAGGGCGGAGCAGGGGGCATCTAGCAAGATGCGGTCTGCGGGCGTTTCTGGGCGCCATGTCTCGACATTTGCGGTGACGACATTCGCGTGCAGTTTCGTGCGATTTAGGTTCTCTTTGAGGCGATATAGGCGGTTTTTCGAGCGATCCACGGCAGTTACGGGCGCACCTGTGCTTGCAAGTTGCAATGTCTTCCCGCCCGGCGCGGCGCAGAGGTCGAGCACTTGATGCGAAGCTTGAGGTGCTAGAATTCGGGCGGGTAGAGCTGCGGCGACGTCTTGCACCCACCATTCCCCATCCTCGAATCCGGGAAGGCTTTCGACTTGTCCGCTGGAAAGACGAACGCTGCCGCCGGGAAGCGGTGTTCCGCCTGTGAGCGCGACAAGGGCGTCTGTGTCTGATTTTGGCGTTAGGTCTAAGTCAGGTTCGCTCAATTGGGCGATGGCGAGTTTGGTGGCACGCTCGATGCCGAGGCTTTCTATGAAACGTTTTGCAAGATGGTCGGGCCAAATACTGGTTGGGGGGAGGGCGTCAAAGTCTGGTGTGATCTCCGAGGCGCGGCGGAGTACGGCGTTGAGGAACGCGCCACCAGAACGTGCATCGGGCCACCATTTTGCGGCTTCCACGGTTTCACCCACGGCGGCATGGGATGGTGTGCCCATGAGCCAAAGCTGCGTGACGCCCGCACGCAAGAGTGCGCGGATAGCGGGTGTGGCGGCTTCGAGCGGTCGGGAGAGCAAGGGGCCTAGTTGCCCATCAATTTGCCCCAAGCGGCGCAGCGCAGTGCTCGCAATGGCCCGGGCAAAGCCGCGATCTGATCCATCAAGATCGTCAAAGGTCTCACTAAGCGTCATCGCTTCGTCAAGCGTGTGACGTCTATCGAGCGTGATGTGCAGAAGCTCAGCTGCGGCGCGGCGTACGTCGGTCGCGCTCACGAGATTATCCCCACGGGCCGGAGGCGTAGCGCGCTTGTGGTTGCGGGGCTTCGATTCCCATCTCTCCAGCCATGCGGCGCAAGGCTGAGATACGGTCGGATGTAACTGGATGTGTGGAGAAGAATCGTTTTGCCCCTTGCCCACTGAGTGGGTTTGAAATGTACATATGGGCCATGGCCGGATTGCGTTCTGCCTGAATATTCACAGCAGCGCGAGAGCCACGTTCAATTTTTTCCAATGCGCTGGCCAGCCAGAGGGGGTTGCCGCAGATTTCAGCGCCACGTGCATCGGCCCGATATTCCCGGGAACGACTGATGGCGGCCTGTACCAGACCCGCGGCCAGTGGCGCGATGATCATGACGGCGAGGGAGCCAATGAGACCCGTGCGCCCACGTCCGAAAAACAGGGCATAATTGGCGAGCATGCCGATGGCCCCTGCAAAGGTGGCGGTTATGGTCATAGTTAACGTGTCACGGTTCTGAACATGGGCCAGTTCATGCGCCATCACGCCTGCAACTTCCTCCCGATTGAGCATTCCGAGCAAGCCGGAGGTGGCTGCGACGGCAGCATTTTGCGGATTGCGGCCCGTCGCGAAAGCATTCGGTTGGGGAGATTCGATGAGGTAGATTTTCGGGTGAGGCAATTCCGCCCGGTCAGCGAGACGGTACACGTCTTCGGCGAATTTACGGATCATGGGTGACGCGTGGGAGAGATCTACCTCTTTCGCTCCTTGCATCCGCAAGACGACTTTGTCGGCGTTCCACCATGCGAAAAAGTTCATCACTGCGGCAACGGCAAACGCGAGGAGCATGCCGATTTCCCCGCCCACAAGGAAGCCAACCCCCATAAAGAGGGCCGTCATGACGGACAAAAGCGAGAAGGTCTTTAAGGTACCCATGGGCTGTAAAACTCCAGCTGCGTGGCTATTACTCACTACGCATGTTCAATCTCTATGATACATAGGTATCGTTAATGAAATGAGGAGTCAGCATGACAGATAATACATCTTCGGAGCCGTCTGCGCCTGCGATGACTGAGGAACAGCGTCGGGCGGGTTTGAGCCCCGTTGCGCGCCGCGCGCTGGAGGAGGCCGATGCCCGTAAAGCTGCAGCTGTTAAAGCAGCGCAGGACGCTTTGCCCGAGAATGAAAGAGGTGGCCCAACCAAAGTAGAACCCACCCGATATGGCGATTGGGAACGCAAAGGCATTGCGTACGATTTTTAGGCTTAAACCAGCGGCTCTGGTTCGCGTGTTGGGTTAAGCCGTTTGCGGAAATTGCGGTGATCTATTTTACTTAGCGCGCAAGAATGGCCCACGGGTTGCGTAGTGAGTGCCATAGATCACGAGATTTCGCCTCGGAAGGGAATACCATGTCGAAACGGAACATTTTGTTAGCATTTGGATTGTCAGCCGCGCTGCTTTGTGCGCCCGCCTATGCAGACGGTAAAGTTAAGAAACCCATTTTCAATGCGCCCACGCCACTCAAAGCGCAGCCTTATTGTGAAAGCGGTAAGGGGTATTATGACGATGCGGGCCGGTTTATTTGCCCGGTCGTGACACGTAAAATCATCAAGACGCAGCGCCCGACTGTGACACGTGTGAAAGCACCTGCTCCTGCGCCGTCTCAACAACTTGATCTGACCGGTTTTAATGGCGGCGTTGGTTCAACGATCGGGACCGGCTATGTCGGCGGTGGACGCGGATTTATCATTTCGGGTCGATCATCATTTTCCGGCGTACTGTCTCACCCGGCAGCGGCGTATTCGTTTAGCCACCGTGGAGGACGCGGTGGCGGACACGGGGGGCATCATTGCGGGTGCTAGACCTGTAATGATCCGACATGAAAAGGGCGTCCTGTGAGGGCGCCCTTTTTTGTATGGCTCATAGCGGCGGAGGCACTGTCATGCGTCGTTTTTTGAGCTGTTGTTCGCGGATGGTGATATAGGCTGTCGCGCTGATGATGATGGCGGTGCCAAGCCATGTCCACTGGCCGGGTAGCGCTTGGAATAGCCCCCAATCGACCAAAGCAGCCATAGGCAATCGCAAATAGTCGATAGGGGAGAGGAAGGATGCGTCACCCATGCTCATCCCGCGGATATACATGTATTGGCCGAGCACGCCGCACAGCCCCATCAGTCCAATCCAACCCCAGTCGACAAGCGGCGGTATCGTTTCTGGCCATGTCATAAAGGCAAGCGGGGTGAGCATGAGTGTGGAGAGTATGTTTGCCCAGATCAGCAAGGTGATCGGGGGGTGGCGCTTGGACAGGGTTTTGACCAGGGCTATCGCGCCAGCGGTACAGGCAGCTGCGGCAAGGGCAAGCAGCATCCCCGCGCTGATACCTGATTGAGGCTGGGTCATGACCAGCACACCGATGAAGCCAACAATTGTGGCGCCCCAGCGGTGCCAACCGGCGGTTTCTTTCAGGAAAATAACGGCGATGACCGTGACGAACATGGCGCGTGAAAAACTGACCGCATTAAATTCTGACAGAGGCAACCCCATTTGATCTGATACGGCATAGGCCCCGAAGGCGAAGCCTAGCGTTCCGAAGATACTGCGGGCAAAGACCAAGCCCGGCTGGTGCAGTTTGAGGATGCTGAAACCATAATAGAACACTGCCGGCAGGGTGATCAGCATGGCGATGGCTGTGCGCCAGAATGCGAGAAAGCCGGGATCATATGTTGCAGATATCAACTTGGTCAGGGTGACAAAGCCGGTGAAGGCGACCCCCGATGCAATCATCCATAGCGCGCCTTCAAGGTTGCGCGGACGCGGGACGACCGTTACCCCGGCAGGTGTTGCAGTTTCAGGATTTGACATGGGCTTGGCATTTACATCCGCTGAAATCGAAGAAATCGATCAGTTGTGGCGCAGTTTGCCGCAAGAGCATATGTGGGCTGGATGGGCCGCCACGGGGGAGGCCCCTGATACAATATGGCTGTTCAGAACGCGGGCGCATTGGCGGAAATTTCCCCTGACAAAGCAAAAAACAGGCTTTGCCTTAGCTGATGAAACGGGACGTCGAGTCGCCCGTGCGCGAACACTTGCAGAGTTGCTGCGGGCCGTCGAGGGGGTCCCGGCGTTAGGCCATGACGATGCCTTTAAGACACCGCTCGATAGATCTCCGTCCTGATCTTATCTTCCGGAACACTTGTGGGGTCGTCTACGAAAATTTCCCAAACCGGCATCCCTTTGGTGAGGCCTTCGGCATCACAATAATCCCAAATCGCCTTATGGCTTTGGTTGAGATTGGCGTAGGGTCCGACATGCGTTTTCTTGACAGCCTCACCTGCGCCTATCTTTGAGGCACTGACCGAACCTGACGCCTTGGCGGCATCTTCGGCGCTTACAAATACGCCGGCTCTAAACTTCATGTTCGAGCCGTTTGGCATTTCCAAATAAAGCGTGATCGGCATGGATTGCGGCACGATGCCTTGGGCTTGAACAAAGCCAAAGACTTCTCCGAACCCTGATCCCATAGCCTGACTGATGGCATCGCCATTCATCTCGACCTCTCGGTCTACGTAGAGGTAGTGTTGTTCGGGAAGCGTGGTCTTTTCGATACTCATCGGGCGTTCTCCAGTTTTCTGAAGCGTAGAACGCCCGGAGGTTGGAGTCACTCTCTGTCTAGTCGGACTTTCCACCGGTGATGACGCGGAAGCTCGGCTTACTGGGGTCGGGCTTGGGTGTTTGCGGCGTGTTTTCAGGCTTTTGAGCATTGGGTAGATCTGAGGCGCGGATCAGTTCTGGCTTAAACCCGCGCGGGGGCGGGGTGGGCGCGGGTGGCGGGATGTCGTCCACATCATCATTGATGTCGCGGCCACGGGGTTTGAAGCCGGATGACTTGTTTTTGAAACCGCCCTTATTACCAAAGCCCGACTTGCGCCCTTTGCCGCGGGCTTTCTTGTCGATCTCTTTGAGCTTGATTTGCTGGAGGGCGGAGAGCGCCTCGCCGTCGCCTCCTTTTTCTGGGTCAGCGAAAGCGGAGCCATATTTTTCGATACGTTCTTCGACTTCTTCGAGAAATTCGACTTCCCAATCAGATAAAGGCGGCCCGAGACCCTGTTCGGCAAGTTCGGCCGCCTTGCGCAATTTACGCAGGGCGGCGCGTTTCTTACGGTCGTCTACATCGCGGGCCATGGCGGGAAACTAACGAAACCGGCATTAGCTGGCAATTATGCCTCGCCAATCGCGATGAGGTAGGTTTCCAAGATCATTTCCTGTTCTTCGCGTTCGGCCCGATCGACCTTACGCAGGCGAACGACTTGGCGGAGCGCTTTGACATCGAAACCGAGGGCTTTGGCTTCGGCGTAGATGTCTTTGATCTGCTCTGCGACTTCTTTCTTCTCTTCTTCCAGACGCTCAATCTTGGCGACGGTTTGGCGTAGCTTTTCACGCGTTGTTTCGTTCAGGTGTTGGATTGTATCGTCGTCCATGATGGATCCTCGCGCGGGTGGGTTGAAGGCGGCAGATAAGCGCCCGTCTCTTAACGGATGATTTCCGAACTGGCCAGAGCGCGAATAACTTCGGCCACCGCGTCACCGTGCGCGTGGTGTGGCATGTGGCCTTCTTCTGCCAGTTCAACAACAGTCACGGGCACTTGCTGCGCCAGCCGCCCAACATGCAGAGGCGGGCTGATGACCGTATCTTTTTCGCCAGAAAATACAGTGATGGGGATGTCGAGCGCGTCATAGCGGGCCGATTGGGCGCGGAGTTCTTCGTTCAGCCGAGACACATCTTGGGCATTGGCGCGAAAATTGGGCGGCCTGAATAAGAGGTCGATTGCCGATTGTTCGAGATAGGCAGGGGGCGCGTCTGCGGGTTCGAAGACGCCCTCGATGCCTTTTCCAACCTGTTTGGGCCCGACACTGGGAGCGAGTTGGCTAAACATGTGGCCAATGAGCGGGGTGACGGCAACGGAATTGTACCATGTCTGACCGTCGCCGCCCCAATCGTGCGTGACGGGGGCCAGCAGAACAAGACCCTTTACGCGATCGGGATGATCCAATGCCACACGCAGAGCGACAGCACCGCCAAAGGAGTGGCCGACGAGGACGGCTTTCTCACCGGGAGCTAACTGATCCAAGACAGAGGCCATTGAGGCCGCCTGAGCGCCCAAGGCGGCTGCGCCGGAAAACCGCTCTGAATGCCCGTGTCCGGGACGGTCTGCCATGAGGATGCGGTGTTGTGCAGAGAGGCGAGGGGCGAGCGTCCACGTAAATTCGCGCGCATTGGCGCTGGCGCCATGGATCATCAGGACGGGCGTGCCGGTTTCGCCAGCGGTTAAGACATGGACGGCGTTTCCATCGACATCTATCAGCTGGCCCGCAGCGGGATATTTGGCCTCGATCCGTGAGGTGTAAGCGGCGCTGGACACACATGCGCCCAGCCCTGCTGCGGCCACCCCTAATGCGATAAACGACAGCATGCGCCTCACAACTCCAAGCCTTCAGCTTGCTTGGAGAGGCGTCCTGCGGCCTTTTTCGCGGAGGGCATCAGGGGATAGAC
>JBOEGK010000030.1:0-103500 GCA_050633385.1 Hyphomonas sp. | reverse complement strand
ATGCTTTTCGCAGCGCGAAGGAGAGCTGTACCACCACCAGAAACGATGCCTTCTTCGACAGCAGCGCGTGTCGCGTTAAGCGCGTCGTCTACGCGGTCTTTCTTCTCTTTCACTTCGATTTCAGTTGCACCGCCAACCTTGATGACAGCAACACCGCCAGCAAGTTTAGCAAGACGCTCTTGAAGCTTCTCACGATCATATTCTGAAGATGTGTCGTCGATTTGTTTGCGGATCTGAGCCACGCGCGCTTCGATGTCTTTCTTCTTGCCTGCACCGTCAACGATTGTTGAATCGTCTTTGGTGATGTTGATGCGCTTGGCCGTGCCGAGCATATCCATAGACACGTTTTCAAGCTTGATGCCGAGGTCTTCGGAGATGACCTGACCACCTGTCAGAACAGCAATGTCCTGAAGCATTGCCTTACGGCGATCACCGAAACCAGGTGCTTTAACAGCAGCAATTTTCAGTCCACCACGCAGCTTGTTTACAACGAGTGTTGCAAGCGCTTCGCCGTCTACGTCTTCTGCAATGATGACGAGTGGTTTTTGAGATTGAACAACTGATTCCAGAATTGGCAGCATTGGCTGAAGGCTGGAAAGCTTTGACTCGTGAAGCAGGATGTAAGCGTCGTCGAGTTCAGCGATCATTTTGTCTGGGTTCGTGATGAAGTACGGAGACAGGTAACCGCGGTCAAACTGCATGCCTTCAACAACGTCGAGTTCTGTTTCGAGCGACTTGGCTTCTTCAACAGTGATAACGCCTTCATTGCCAACTTTTTCCATTGCGTGAGCAATCATGTCGCCAATTTCGTTTGCGCCGTTCGCAGAGATGGTGCCGACTTGGGCGATCTCTTCGTTGGTTTTAACCTTCTTAGAAGACGAGGCGATGGTCGCCAGCACTTCTGTCACAGCCTTATCGATACCGCGCTTCAGGTCCATTGGGTTCATGCCGGCCGCGACGCGCTTCATGCCTTCACGAACGATGGCTTGAGCGAGCACAGTCGCTGTTGTTGTGCCGTCGCCAGCAACATCGTTTGCTTTAGACGCAACTTCGCGCAGCATTTGTGCGCCCATATTCTCGAACTTATCTTCCAGCTCGATTTCTTTAGCGACGGTTACGCCGTCTTTCGTTGTGCGCGGGGCGCCGAATGATTTTTCGATAACAACGTTACGGCCTTTTGGACCGAGTGTTACCTTTACGGCGTTAGCCAATACGTCGACACCGCGGAGCATTTTCTCGCGGGCGTCGGAGCCGAAAACAACCTGTTTAGCAGCCATGATGAGTTACCTCGTTAAAAATTAGATTTGGGAAAAACGATGGGTGGAAGGCTTAACCTTCCAAAACGCCCATAATGTCGCTTTCTTTCATGATCAGCAGGTCTTCACCGTCGATTTTCACCTCGGTGCCACCCCATTTGCCGAACAGAATTTTGTCGCCAACTTTGACGTCAAGCGGAACACGCTCATTGTCATCACCGATAGCGCCACTGCCGACAGCGATGATTTCGCCTTCTTGTGGTTTTTCAGTTGCTGAGTCTGGAATGATAATTCCACCAGCGGTTTTCGTAGCTTCTTCTACGCGACGAACGACGACGCGGTCGTGAAGGGGACGAAGTTTCATGAGAGCCCTCATTTTGTTAGATCAAACGTGTTGATTGAATTGGGTCGTTTGCGAGCCTGCACGAATTTAGCACTCACTCATGCCGACTGCTAACGATGGGTCGGAGTTAGGGGGCAGGGCGGTGAAGGTCAACACTTTGCGCGTGAAAATTTTGTACGGTGTAGTTAATTCTAATCGAATTTATCTGATTTCCGCTCTCCGAGGAGAATGCGCTGCTCAAGGCGGCGTCGTAGTGCGGCGTAATAAGCCTCTAGAAACACTTTGTCGTGTTCGCCCGGTTGGGGAATCCATCCGATTTTTGCACGGATGCGTTCAGCCACGCGAGCGTTCACGTCGGGCGTCGATTGACGAAGCACATCTTCCAGAACGTGTAACTCATGAATGCCGTAGGCATCGACTTGCGCCGGTGTGAAGGCGAACTGAGCATCTTTCGCAATTGTTGTATTGCTGGAAGATATATCCCCCATCAACTCAGCCTTTGGTGCATGGACCACCCACGTCCCCGCGATGAGGTCACCCACTCGCATTCTGTCTTTGTTAAACAGTGGGAAGAAGAGGAAAATGCCGGACCAGATGAGGCCGGATACCATGATGGCGGTGCCAACACCGCCGCCACCCATCATCAGAAATTGGAATGGGAGGCCGATTTCGATTTCACGAATAAAGTTGCGTGCGAGAACAGCGTTGGCGGTAAGGCGTCCACCATCGCGGCTGGCGACCCTTAGCCCCATCAAGCGTTTCCCCGGTGTGGCGGCGCGTCTGCCGACCTCGAAGAAAATGTAGTAGAAATTGCGAAAGAAAAAGAACCCTACGAGCCAGAATGAAAAAACAACTTCTGACGCATCATGCGAGAAGAAGCTTGTCACATAGGACAAGATGAGCAGTGAGGCGATGACGACGAACCATTGGATGGAAATATCAATGGCGAATGCCCCGATGCGCTCACTTGCCTTGGAGATATTCAGACGAATGATCGCGCCTTCTGGTGTGACGAGATCACGTTCGAACTTGGCGCGTTCGATCGCCTGGACGAGGCGCATTTGGCGCTGAAAGTGAGCAGAAGGTTGAGGCGGCAGGGTTTGGGTCATGAGCTTGCGTCTTCACGCGGGAGGTAAAAATAGAGAAGCCAAAGCGCTAATGTTGAGAAACCGATAGCATAGCGGATGACATCAGAGTCGATCATCTGCCGCCCGAACCCTTCGAGAAGCGCGGCAATGAAGAGCATGACGACGCAACCAAGCGCGATGCTTGCGGCTCTGGTGCCAGCATGCTTGGCTGAATCGAGCCGGGTGCGATCACCCGGGAAAGCGACTGCGCCACCGATGATGAAGCCGGCTGCCCCTGCAAGGACAATTGCGAACAGCTCAGTCGCGCCATGGATAATGAGCCAGCCTGTAAACTCATAGCCCAGCCCCTTGTCCCAAAAGACGGCATAGAGCGAGCCAATCAAGACGCCATTATAGAGTAAGAGCCACGCAGTCGGGATGCCGAAGGCAAAGCCGAGAGCAAACGCCATCAAGGCGATTTGCGCATTGTTGTTAAAGAGCTGGCTGGCAAAACTACCCAAACTGGCCTGCGAGTTATTGTCATTATAGAGCGTTGATTTCAGCGCAGCTGTACTTGCATTGGGTGAACGCATATCTGAGAAGTCGGCGCCATTGATCGTCCAGAACCAGTCCATGTCTTGCATACAAAGGAAAAAGGCGAGCGCCATGCCGCCAAAGAGGCAGACAAAGGAGAGCAAGGTGGAGAGCGCTGCGCTGCGGACGCTGTCTGGCCAATCATATGCGAAGAAGCTGTATAAGCGGTCAGGCAGTGAGGTGTGCGCACCATAGATAAAGAAGTAGGCGCGCGAGCACAGGCTTTCCAGATAGCTTATCAAGTTTTGGTCAAGCGAGATGGATCGCGCAACGGACAGCGATGAGACCGCTTGGCGGTAAAGCTTAGGTAGCTCGGTCAGGTCTGTATCTGTGAGCGCGCTGGTGCCTTTGTTTTCGACGCGCAGCAGGATGGCTTCCAGGCGGCGCCAATCGGTCTCCCGTTCCTCTCGGAACCGGTAAGATTTCAGCATATCGGTCACAGCATGTCCCTTTGCTTGATCTTCAAATAACGTGAAATGAGTTCGGCACCGAATGCGTCTGGGCGCGCTTCGATAATCTCAACACCAAGGCGCTGAAGACGGCGTAGCACCATGTCTCGCTCTAAGAGCAGCGAGTCGGAAAGTACGGCCTTGGCGAGTGCGGTGTTGGTGTCGGGGCTGGCATCTGCGAGACTGTTGAGTAATTCGTCTTCGAAGGTTGCGAATATGACGAGGTGTTTTTTGCTGAGCCGACGCACATTCTCCAGCATGAGTTCGGCCGAGATTGTATCGACGAAATCAGAGAAGATGACGATCAGGCTGCGCCGCTCCAGTTTCGCTGCAAGGGTCGACAGCGCGAGGGTGAAGTTGGTTTCATGGGTCGAGTAGTTAAGGTTTGCGGCGGCGCTTTGAACCTTTGGAAAACCGCGATGGCCCGTGATGAACCCAGTCGATGCACCGGGTTTCGCATCGAAGCCATATAGCATGGTTCGGTCGCCATTGCGGAGTGACACAAAGCTGAGGAGCAGGCCGGCGTGTACGGCGCGATCTATCTTGGGAACGCCGCCTAGCGGTTCACTCATCAAGCGGCCTGTGTCGAAGGCAAAGACGATGTTGTGATTGCGTTCGGTGCGGAATTCTTTGGCGAGCAACACGCGGTGGCGGGCTGAATGTTTCCAATCGATCGCCCGTCGATCCATGCCCGTTGTAAATTCGCGCAGGGCATCAAACTCGCTGCCGTCGCCGCGTTCCATTTGTGTCTTCAGTCCGAACTCGGCATCCCGAGAGAATAAGCGGATCGCTTCGTCCTTCACCCATTTGATGTTGGGTGTGATGGGAATGGAGAGATTGATCGGGTCGCGTACGGTTTTTTGGATCAATCCGAGCGGCCCCCGCCAGCGACACCAGATGGCGGCAATATGAGCCATACCGCGACGATTGGGCCGGAGGGTGAAGGCGTAGGGGCGTGTATTGTCAGCCCAACCCGTTAGGTTTGCGGTTCTCACCTTGTCCAACAGATAATTGGTTTCTAGCGTTACCTTCATTCGGCTCGGGGTTGGCCCGGTCTCGAAGGTGAATTCGACATTGAACGGATCTTCGGCCCCGACAAACAAGACCGCTGGCGGCTTTGGTGTGATGCTGAACGCGGTTAGTCGCGCTGAAAGCAGGGCATCCAAACCCAGTAGGCAGGCGATTGCGACGATCCATCCACCAGCAAGACTCCAAAGCGCAGGCGCTGCCAACGCGATGAAAATCATCACGGGCACGCCGAGCAGCATGAGGAAAATTGCGCGGACGGTGGGATAAATCACCGTGGCGCCGCCGTTTGATCAACAATGGCGTTGAGGGTTTCTTCGCTCGTGCGGCCTTCAATCTCTGCGGCGGGTGATAAGAGCACGCGGTGTCGCAGCGCGGGCAGGGAAAGGGTTTTGACATCATCAGGAATGACATAGTCGCGCCCTTGCAATGCGGCCCGGGCACGTGCTGCCGTCGCCAGCGCTGCGGCGGCGCGAGGGCTAGCGCCTGTTTCGAGTGATGGTGTTTCACGGGTCGCGCGGATGATATCAACAATGTAAGCGACAATCTCGTCTTTGACCTGCACATTTGCGACCGCCGCAACAGCCGCGTTGAGTTCTTCGGCTGTGACAACGGGTTTAATACTGAAAGCCGCTGGCGTGCGCATGCCCGTTCTGTTGCCGTGCTGCGCCACGATGGCAAATTCTTCATCGCGGCTTGGGTAATCAAGTGTGTGTTTGAACAAGAAGCGGTCAAGTTGGGCTTCTGGCAGCGGATAGGTGCCTTGTTGTTCGATTGGGTTTTGCGTCGCGATGACGGTGAAACGCGGGTTCAACGGATAGGACTCGCCATCGATTGTAACCTTGCGTTCTTGCATCGCCTCTAGAAGTGCCGCTTGCGTTTTAGGAGGTGTGCGGTTGATCTCATCTGCGAGCAACAAATCGGTAAAGATTGGACCCTTGGTCAGCTTGAATTCATTGGTTTGGAAGTTAAACAGGTTCGTGCCCAGAACATCGCCGGGCATGAGGTCTGGCGTAAATTGAATGCGGCCAAATTCGAGCGAGATCGACTTTGAAAAACACTGTGCGAGCAGCGTCTTGGCAGAGCCAGGAGGCCCCTCAAGCAGGACGTGACCTGACGCAAACAGCGCGGTCAGAAGAATATCCACCGTGTCGTCTTGTCCGATAACAGCTTTGCTGACCTCACCGCGAATGCGGAAGGCGAGTTCCCTGATGTCACTGATGTTCATTGGTGGATCTCCCGATAATCTGGTCACGCCAGCGATGTAGATCGCGCGCGGTTTGTCTAAATGTGTCGAATGTTAAAGTATCTCGGAGTAAGATTGTCTCGATCTCAGAAAAGCGTTTTCCGCTCTGCTCTTCTGGGCCGAGGCGATCAAATAAGTCTGTGAGTTGCGCGTCAGTCAGCGTGCGCGGCGCGCCCACTTCTTTTGCGACGCGCCGTTTCGCGAGCGAGAGATAGCGGGGTGCCAGAATGAGGTGACGGTCTGTCACATCGATCAGGTTGGCTGAGTTGTCGATGAGTGCCTGCTTGCCCAGAGCGATTGCTCTATGTGAACGATTGGGTGGCCCGAACCGCGACAGAGCGCTCCAGCCGAGCAAGAGGATCGTGAAAAAGGCGGTGAGAGTGGCGCCGATGAACGGAATATCGAACATCATCTTCAGGAGGTTTTGGGATTGAAGAAAGCCATGCGCCGTCGCATCGAACGTAATCGACTGGCCGGGATAGGCCTGTATCATATGGACGAGTTGAGAGGACAGCCGCGCATTGTTTTTATGCGACATGCCGAACGTGTTGAGGATGTCTGGGTCTGACAGAATATAGACGTCGGTATATTCGATTTGTCCCACAAGTATTTTGTCGCCTTGGCTGACAATCGGGATGAGCTCATCGGACTCGATCAACTGTGCTTTTTCTTCCAGTTGGAGGTTCATCGGGCCAAAGGGCGTATTGAAGCGTTCTACGGGATCACTGTGGGTGATCTTTGCGTCCTCTACCATGTCGTCGAGCAGGTGTTGAGGGTCACCCTCTTCAACCAGTTGAATAAGTTTTTGGTTTTTGGAGCGCAAAGGATCCCGGAAACCCATCCACTTCGGAAGAACGATCAAGGCGGGATTTGTCTCGGTCGGGAATGCCTCGTCCCAGTTTCGTGGATTCACAGGTAGTGTGTGAACGTACAATGTATCGTGAGAGTGATTGAGTGAGTAATCAAGACGACTGATCTTCACATCGTGTCTCTGGTTCTCAAGCATTCGGACAAAACCGTTATAGCCAATAGCGGATGTTGAGTAGGGGTTCGGGGCGGCTTTGTTCTTTGATTTGAGGTCTGGCGCCCAACCAGCGAGGACTAATACCGCGCCCATAGAAACAATCGCGATAACGAGAATGATCCCGATTGTACGCGGATCGAATGGGGAGGAATTTGTATTACTCATCACCACGCCTCGCCAAAAGCAAAACCTTCATAGGCTTTGCGTGCAGTATGCCAGTCGCTTTCAGTAACCTCGGCGTCACCAAAGAAACTGCGTTCAACGATTTGAATGATTGGGGCGAGCGCTGATTTTGCGCGTTCGGGTATTGAATCCAACCTGCCAATCTCTCGTGCTGTGAGAGATTTTGGAACGCCTCCTTCAAGCCGTTGTTGAATGTCGTCAATAGACCGAAACAAGAGTAAGTGCACTGCCTCGGCATAGTTGCCTGCGCTCGCTAGTCCATCAGCCTCGTCAAGAAGGGTGCGGGCCGTCTTCTCATCGGGTCTAATATCAACGAAATGATCGTCTTCTTCTTTGTCTTTGTCCGACTTATTTTTGTTGCGCCGTAAATTTGCCCGTCGGAGTTGAGTGAAAAGGAAGTAAAGAATTGCCAAAACTGCAAGAGCGATCACCACCCAGAAAATGATTTGCAGCAAATTACCCAAGCCACTCCCTATGCCCGCCAGCCAGCCGGGAAAGTTCCACGATGGGCCGGAGCCGATAGGTATATCAGGTGCAAGGTCGGGCGATTCAGGTTCGAAATATGGGCGCTCACGCTGCAATTCGCTGTCTGATTCGTATTTACGGTAAGCTTCATCGAACTGGCTTTTATCGAAAGCTTCCTCATCGACCTGCTCCGAGATGGAGTTTTCCTCATATTGGAGCAGGAGCAGAGGCATCTTAGGCTGAGCGGTTGCAGGCATGGACGCGCCGCTCAATAGCAAGGCTCCCAACATAGCTGCGCTAAGTCTCAAAAGAACGAGCCTTAGGACTCCCATGAACAATACCCTTGCAAGCGCCCAACCGGGCGTTCCTTTGATACTATTTCAGAGGTTGCCTGTGCTTTCAATCTCTATTGCGCGATTGAGTAGAGCGCCCCATATGGCCGTGAACACAGATTGCGAGGGTAAAATGGACAAGGCGCAGATTTATGCGGATTTGACTGCGGAGATTCGCAGCGTCGTCGCGGGCGAGACGTTTATGGTCGCGAGAATGGCGACAGCGTCATGCATGCTTGCTGAGGCGTTTAAACCGCGCTTTTTCTGGACGGGTTTCTATTTGGTGGATCCGCTGAAGCCGAATGAATTAGTGGTGGGCCCGTATCAGGGGACGCTTGGCTGTTTGCGTATTCCGTTTGGCCGGGGTGTGTGTGGGCATGTGGCGGCGACGCAACAGAGCATTATTGTCCCCGATGTGCACGCCTTTCCCGGCCATATTGCGTGCGATTCGGCGACGAATTCAGAAATTGTGGTGCCGGTTTTTGAGGCCTCGGGCGCTTTGGCGGCGGTGCTGGATGTGGATTCGGTGACGCCAGATGCATTTGATACGATCGATCAGGCGGGGTTAGAGACGATTTGTCAGCTACTACTCACTGCTTAGCTCTGCGGGTTCTAATGTTTCGAGGGGTTGCGTTTGTTGGGGCGGGCTAATGGCGTCGATCCGCGCGTTGATCAAATCTTCCAAAATGCTCAATTTTCTGGCGCGGAAGGCTGGAGCGGGTTTGATTTCCTTCCCGAGTTCTAGCCAGATGTCGCTTGCCTCATCATATCGGGGCCAGGCGGGTTGGCCTTCCAAGTTGGGGGTGCCTGTTTGCGCGAAATTTACCCAGTATTGGCCCATGGTTTCTGTTAAGCGTTTGTCAGATTTTGACAGACTTTGGCTTGTTTCATGTGTGTTCAAAACGAACGGAATTTCTGCGGCATGATGAGCGCCCAGTGTTTGACGCGAACCGGGGACTTTACGGGTGAAGATATAAGCCCATGTCGGCTGTCCCGCGCGTGAGTTATGTCGCGCCATAAAGCGCGAGGGTGCGCCGAACAATTCATCGCCGAGCATATCTTCTGCGCCTGCGCTCCAGTTTTGAGGAGACTGCATGCCATATAACGCCGCCAATGCCTGCGCAGAATTGTGTCCGTACACTGTCTCTAGGGCGAGCTGGTGGTCGATAATTGAGGATGTAGTCTGAGGATAGAGGGAGGTGGGTGACAAATACCGATCATAGAAAATTGACCCCTCATCCGCATTGAACCCTACGATCATGGGCACGCGTGGCACATCGCCATCACGGAGACGTTTCGCGATCATGTCAGGGATAATTTGGCCGTCAACGATAGGTAAGAAGTGGCGCGCAAGATCGGGGCGGGAGTTGGCGCGGGCGACAATCTCAGTCGCAGGGATGGCGCGCAGGGCGTCCGCGTTTGCGCCCGGTGATGTGAGCGGTTCCAGGAATTGTCCGCCAATTTCCTCCGCGCTTTGCCCATCATTGATTGTGGGCTCGTTGAGGTGGGTGGAATTGAAGGTACTTGCGCCGCTTTGCAGAATGACTTTGTGATAAAGGCTATCAGCATACGGTGACGCCATGAGTTCCGATATTGATTGTGCCCCTGCGCTTTCTCCAAAAATCGTTACATTGTTAGGGTCGCCGCCAAACAGGGCGGCATTGTCGCGCACCCATTCCAGAGCCGCAATTTGATCTAAGAGGCCATAATTACCGGAGGTGCCTGCCTCTTCAGTGAGGGCGGGGTGGGCGAGGTATCCAAATGCGCCGAGACGATAGTTTATGGAAATGAAAACCACGCCACGCTCAACAAGGGTGTTGCTTTGGTACAGTGGATTTGATCCTGCACCGAACTGATGACTTCCTCCGTGGAGCCAAACCATGACGGGCACTGGCTCGTCTTGTCCAATGTTGGCGGAGCGTACGTTGAGGAATAGGCAATCCTCTGACATGTCTGGCAGGGTTGCGTTACGACTGTTCCATTTACGCCTTGTTCGTTCGATCCAACCTAGGCCGCTTCGTTCAGCGAGGGTGCGTTGAAAACGGGTGAGACGTTCTCCGTCTTGCATGCAGCGGTCGCCAAATCCCTTCGCTTGTCGCGGTTCGGCGCCCCATTGTGGAGGGGCGGTGGGTGCAGACCAGCGTGTGCTGCTTGCGTAGGGGATACCATTGAAAATCTGAATGTCTGGATTCTCAGTATCGAGCGTTCCAATTATCGTGCCCTGATGCAAACGAAGAGGCGGGGCCTCTGATGATTCAAGCGTAGAATCATCAGGGCGAGACATGAACCAGACGCCTGCAGCGAGCAGTATCGCGATCAGAATAAAGAAGACTTTTTTCAAGCTGGGCTCCGGTCGGACGAAAGTGGATGTCTATGATGCAGGACGGGTTGTGATGAGTTCCTGACAGAGCAGGCCAGCGTCGCGATGGCGGTGCATTTGATTATAAGTTGGGTGGTTTAGTGTGGCGATAAAGGCTTTGCGATCAGGAAAATGCATAACCATGACACAATCCCAGTCTCCCTGTCCGATGAAGTAACGTTCAGCCGCACCCATTAAAATCTGAGTGCCGCCAACCTCAGCAGCCGCAATACGAAAGGCGTCGGCATAGCGTTGATATGCGTCTCGGCCCGATAAGTTCTCAGCGTGCTCAGCTTCATTCACTGAATACGCGGCTTTGATTTTGAATTTGAGTAGGTTCACTTGGGCGATGGGGCCGTTATAAGGGTCGTCGCGAAACGCACGGAATTGATCTGCGGTGGGCTGAAAAGCGGGCATTGAGTCGTTCCTCTTATGGCTTTAGTTCTGGGTTTTTCTCGAAGAAACGCAGCATGTAGAATAGCGCCGATGCATGCAGGGCGTGTTGTACCTCTAAGGTCTCGTAAGCAAGAAACTCCTCCAGAGGCATTTCCAAGACTTCGATCTCTTCATTTGGATCGAGAGATTGCGCAGCCGTGGCTTTGCACCCCAAGGCGAGAAAATAATGTATCTCATTATTTTGAAGCGCTGGATTGGGGAAGCAGGTGCCAATCGGGTGCAGCTGTTCTGAAGTGTACCCTGTTTCTTCAGCAAGTTCGCGGGCGCCCACATCGGCCCAATCTGTCTCGCCGGGGTCAGATACACCGCCCGGCAAGCCGATCATGATTTTACCCGCCGCGTGACGATACTCGCGCACAAGCACGACATTTCCTTCATCTGTGAGCGGAATGACAGTTACCCAGGGAGAGAACTCCAAAACGTGATAGGCGCCAATTATGTGACCATCGTGACGCTCACAGGAATCTGTACGTAGTTTTATGTATTCGTCTTCGAAGGCAACGCGGCTCTTTGTTGTTAGCCAAGGTTTCATCTGGATGCGGCCTCTGGTTTCAGGTGGCGATTTAGAAATTCCATGCGTGTTCTCATCAGGTGGATTTGAAGCGCCTCGCCGCGAATACCGTGACGTTGGCCGGGATAGGTCATGAGTTCGAAGTGTTTGCCACGTTCTTGTAGCGCAGCCATCAGGCGAGTGGTGTTGTCGAAGGTGACATTATCATCCGCCATGCCATGCATTAACAGAAGAGGGGTGTTGAGATTGTCAACATAGGGGAAGACACTTGAGGCGATATAGCCGTCTGGATTGTCCTGCGGGGTGCTCATGTAACGCTCTGTGTAGAAAGTGTCGTAGAGGCTCCAATCGGTCACTGGCGCGCCCGCTGCTGCGGCGGCAAATGTGTCTTCGGGCGCTTGCAGAACCGTCATCAATGTCATGTAGCCGCCATAAGACCAGCCCTGAATGGCGATTTTGTCTGGGTCGATGAAGGGTTGTGCTTTTAACCATTCTACCCCGGTCAACTGGTCTTTCACTTCGTGATGGCCTGTGTGACGATGGATTTCATCTTCGAACGCTTTACCGCGATTGCTTGAGCCGCGATTGTCCAGCCTGAAGACGACATAGCCTTGATGCGTATAAAATTGGTCCGTGGTGCGTTCCCAATCACGTGTCACTGTTTGGACATGCGGGCCACCATAGACTTGGACGATTGCCGGATATTTTTTGGTGGAATCGAAATTGGGTGGTGTCTGGACCGAATAATACAAATCCATTCCGTTCTCAGCTTTTATGGATCCATAGGTCGGGACTGTGTGATTTTCTAGGAATGGTGTGTACGGATGGGTTGCATCTAGAGCGTTTTCTTCGATCCAGGCGATGAGTGTGCCGTCAGCTTTGTATAACCCGGTTTGGGGCGGCTGAGTGGGCGAAGAGGAGGTCGCGACGAAGTTTTTGCCGTCACTGCCCATTTTAGTGGACCATGTGCGGCCCGCCTCTGTGATTTGTGTGATCTCGCCGGTTGCAATGTGCACACTGTAAAGCTGGTTTTCGAGCGGCGTGCTTTTGAATCCTGAGAAAAATACGAGATCGTTTTCTGAATCATGGGCTTCGATTTGGCTAACAGCCCAATCGCCATCCGTGAGCCACTTTTTGGTGCCCTCTGGCGTTTGAAGATAAATATGACGAAAGCCCGGAGAGGTTGGGTTGTGTTCACCTGTGTTCAAATAGGCGCCGGATTGTGTGCTCAACAAATCATGAGACAGGTTTGCCCATTTGTCTTGTCGTTCAGAATCCGAAATTGAAAGGCTGGGGCTTTCGGCTGAGACCGTTATCGTGGAATAGCGAATTTCCCGCTGATCTCTCCCCATCGTTTGGATGCTGAGGGTATTTGGGGAGAGCCAGTTTGCGCGGGCAAGGTACTGATCGGTTTTTGCTCCCCACTCGGCCGCATGGATATTGAGGGACTTGATCTGCTTGGCCTCAATATCTCTAACGAAAAGGTCAACGACGGCATTCGGGCGACCTGCCCGAGGATAGCGTTGCTCGATAACCGTTACGTCTTCTGCTGAAATGTCAAAGCGGGGGATGATATCAACAGTGCTTTCATCGACACGGGTGAAAGCGACATATTTATCATCCGGGCTCCACCAATAGCCTGTATAGCGGCTCATTTCTTCCTGAGCGACGAACTCAGCGACGCCATATGAAACTGCGTTTGCGGGATCAGGCAATGGGGATAGGCGGGTTTCTACGCCGCTGCTCAAAGCGATCGCGTAGAGTGCACCGTCTCGGATGAAACTGACGAAATTGCCTGAGGGGGAGACTTTTGCATCATATTCGAAGGCATCGGTGTGGGTGAGCTGGCGCACAGAAACGTCATGTCCATTCAATGTGACAAGATGGAGGTCGCCGCCGAGAGGGACCAGTATTGTGTTCGCTGTGCCCCAGTCGTAGCTGACAATGCCTTTCGTCCCGGCGATGCGCTTGCGTTCTCGCAAGGCTTTCTCTTCCTCAGATAGCTCCACGTCCTCTGGTTCTAGCAAGGTGGAATCGACGAGGAGTGATTGCTCGCCAGTGGTCACGTCAAATGCCCACAAGTCGTATCGGCTGAGGTCTCCGGCACGGGCCTTCAAAAAGGTGACGCGCTGTCCGTCGGGTGAGAAGGTGACGCCACGTGGTTTGCTGCCAGATAGAGAAGGGGAGGCAAACAGGCGCTCTATCGATAAAGTATTGGATGTGTTGACCACTGTGTCGCTACTCCGGCTCGTAAAAAGGGGTGACCCTGCACAGCTGGACAAGGCGCAAAAGGCGAGGAACTGCAAGATCGCGATTCTAAACATCCGGGGAGTTTAGTTGGCTCGCGTAAATTGTCACGAGACGCCATGTTATCCGCATGATTTCTCACATATTTGTATAGCAACTGCATTTGTGCGCTAGCACTCTTATATTGCCCGGGTATGGTTCAGCTTATGGATGAGGCAGCGCGGTATTTTCACGAAGGTCTGGCCCTAAGACGGGACGGCGTGGGCGAGTCGCAAGTGAAGGCCGCATGGATGTTTCAACGTTCTGCGGATTTGGGGCATGCGCAAGCCGCGTTCGAATATGCGCAGTGTTTGGGCGCCGGTCTCGCCGGGCCTAGAGATCTTACCAAAGTGCGTGCCTATTTGTTTGCTGCGGTCAGTGGCGGGGTTCGGCGTGCGATCTATCCACTTGCTCAAATGGTGTTCATGGGACGCGGGGGACCGATCAATGAGACGTGCGCCCGTGACTTGTTTGAAATGGACGCAAAAGGTGGGAACCGAAGGGCGCTCAATCAGTTGGGGTTGCTGTTGATGCGCGGCATCGGCGGCGATGTTGACGTATCGCGCGGGATGAACTGGTGGTGGCGGGGCGCAATACTCGGCGATCACCGATGCGCGAAAAATCTGGGTATGAGTTATGTGAATGGCGATGCGCCTGTTCAGGATGAAACCGCCGCTAAGTTCTGGCTTCGGCGTGCTGAGGGTTTGGGGAGCCTTCCAGCGGCGAATATGCTGCGTATCTTGCAGTCGCAGGTCACGGCAAAGCGGGCTGTTAATGCGCGACTTTGTGATTGAACCGCACATCCTGCGGCTTCGTAAGCTCCCGAGTGCTTGAAATGTTGGCGCTTGCCTGCCATTAGCGGCGTTTGAATTTCCATTTTTCCAAGCGAGGCAAAGCTGATGGCTGGTCCACAATACGTGTTTCATATGCAAGGCCTGACAAAAGCCTATCCCGGCGGCAAGAAAGTGTTTGAGAACATTCATCTGAACTTTCTACCTGACGCCAAGATCGGTGTTGTCGGGGTCAACGGGTCGGGTAAGTCGACTTTGCTCCGCATCATGGCGGGGGAAGATTCTGATTTTACAGGTGAAGCGCGGCCTGCTGATGGCGTAAAAGTGGGCTACCTGCCACAGGAGCCACAGCTCGACCCCACGAAAAATGTGTTCGAAAACATTGCTGCGTCTTGCCCAGAGAAGCAGATGTTGGACGAGTTCAATGAGATTTCTGGCAAGCTGGGGGAAGAATACTCAGATGAATTGATGGAAGAAATGACCGCGCTTCAAGAGAAGATTGATGCGGCGGACGCTTGGGATATCGATTCTAAAATTCAAATGGCGATGAACGCGCTTCGCTGTCCAGAAGATGATGCGGACGTGACCAGCCTGTCTGGTGGTGAGGTTCGGCGGGTTGCGATTTGCGCCTTGCTTCTCTCCAAACCTGACATGATTTTGATGGATGAACCAACCAACCATTTGGACGCAGAAACAGTTGCGTGGCTTCAAAACTATCTCATCAACTTTCCCGGATGTGTCATCCTCGTGACGCACGATCGTTATTTTCTCGATGACATCACGAGCTGGATTCTGGAACTCGATCGTGGGCGTGGTAACCCGTTCCAAGGCAACTATTCGTCATGGGTTGAGCAAAAAGCGAAACGCATGGAGCAAGAAGCGCGTGACGAAGCTGGCCGCAAGCGGACTTTGGCGAAAGAACTTGAGTGGGTGCGGTCTGGCGCGAAAGCTCGCCAAGCAAAATCCAAAGCACGTATCAATGCATATGAAGAGTTGGCGTCAAAAGCCGAGCGCGAGAAGGTTATGACGGCGCAAATTCGCATTCCACCGGGACCTCGTCTTGGCGGGGTTGTTATTGAGGCCGAAAACATCCGAAAGGCCTTTGGCAACAATTTGTTGATTGAGGATTTGTCCTTCAAATTGCCTCCGGGTGGTATTGTCGGCGTTGTCGGGCCCAATGGTGCCGGTAAATCCACGCTGTTCAAAATGATCATTGGCGAAGAAAAGCCCGATGCCGGTTCGGTCCGGTTGGGGGATACCGTAAAGCTTGGCTATGTCGATCAGAGCCGCGATCAGCTTGATCCAAACGCGAATGTCTGGGAGGAAATTTCGGGCGGCACAGATGTGATTGATCTTGGCGGTGTTGAGGTTATGTCGCGTGCCTATGTTGGTGCCTTCAACTTCAAGGGCACAGATCAGCAGAAGAAGGTTGGTATTTTGTCTGGGGGGGAGCGAAACCGCGTTCACCTTGCGAAGATGTTGAAATCTGGTGCCAATCTATTGCTGCTCGATGAGCCGACCAATGACCTTGATGTTGAGACGTTGCAGGCGCTTGAAGAAGGGCTTGATAACTTCCCGGGTTGTGCCGTTATCATCTCGCACGATCGCTGGTTCCTAGACCGTATGGCCACCCATATTCTGGCGTTCGAAGGGGACAGCCATGTTGAGTGGTTCGAGGGTGATTTCTCATCATATCTTGAAGACAAAAAGCGTCGTCTTGGCGAAGATGCGGTTGAGCCTAAGCGACTGAAATTCAAGAAATTTTCTCGCGGATAAGGCGAGGGGATAGTTCAAAAATGGCCCTGACGTTGTTCCGGTAACGTCAGGGCTTTTTTGATCGGCTGATTAGCTGGCGTTGAGTTTGGCGGTCTCTTGCTTGATGACCTCTATTAACGCAGCCGCTGAGCCATTATTTCGGTCCAAAATTGACAGATATTGCGCGCGTTGCTCAATTCCGAGCCAGATGAGGTTGCCCTCAATGTTGAGTGCAACGTCGACGACTTGATATTTTCCATCGCGTGTAAACACCCGCCAGCGGACATTCATGTCTTTGCCATCTTGCCGCTTGATGATTGTGTTGACGATCGAGTCTCTATCAGACCGATCGACGGATCCCTCTACTGTCACAGCTTCCCCGCGATAGGCGTCAAGTTCGTTCTGGTACACGGCGAGCGCATAGGCGCGAAAAGCGACCCTGTATTCGGCGCGCTCTTCGCTTGTAAACCGACGACTATATTTGCCGATTGCAAAATTAGAAATGGCATTAAAGTCTGCAAATTCATCCATATAGGTGTTGAATTGCTCTGTGCGCTGGTCTGCGGTCAAATCCGGATCATTGAGCGCTTTGAGGACTTCGTTCGCGTTCTCTTCGACATAAGCTTCAGTCTTGGCGTCAGCCCATGCAGATAGCGGCATCATGGCTGCTATCGCGACTGCGATCGACACTGTTTTCAATACTCTCATCAAATCTCTCCCACCGCATAATTACCGGAACACTGAGACTCTAATCAACAAATTCGTCAAAATCTGGGAGATCGTCAAAAGCGCTCTCATCGTCGATTTTACCGTCACTTATCGCGGCATCTCGTTGAGACATATAGATGCGCCGCATCGCAATGTAAGGCTCAGCCTGTTGATTTAATGCTTCAAGTTGCTCAGCCAACACAATGCTGCCATTCAAACCGCCCAATGCGGCCCGAGCCATTGCGATATCATCGTCAAGATCGGGTTGACCTGCGAACTCTGTCCAGTTCAGCGGATCGAGCGCTCTATCTGCGCCGCGGCCTATGAGATCGCGTGGATTGGACGGACCCAATAGTGGCAATACCAAATAGGGACCCGATTCGATGCCCCAAACGCCAAGGGTTTGACCAAAATCCTCAGTGTGACCGGGCAGGCCGAAATAGTCAGCCGCATCCCATAGCCCGCCCACGCCAACTGTCGTGTTTATAAGAAACCGGAACAATGTATCACTGGCGCGCGCTGGCTTGGCCTGAAGCACATCATTGGCAAATGTTACAGGCGAACTGAGATTGCTGAGGGTGTCGCCAACGCGATCGCGGGCGAATTCCGGCGTGACTGTTTCGTAAGTTTTAGCAACCGGGATTAGCGCATATTTACTCACACCGCCATTGAAGGCAAAGACCTTGCGGTTGATGTTCTCATACGGGTCTTGCGGGTTGACCGTACCGGTTTGTTGCGTTGTTGCGCAGGCCGAAAGCGCCAAAGCAAGAATGCCCATGCAGAACAATTTCATATGCAGGTCTCCTAGTGAACGGGTGAAGAACTGGATGGGGCTAAGACGACCATCCTGCAACCTCAATATTGCGGTCAGTCATACACAAGAGTGTCGACAGAATCTATTGCCAAAAGATATAAAAGTATGTTTATATCGATCTATGGACCTGTCATTTTCGCCTCTACTAGACATGCTACGCGCCGCCGGTGAGCCGACGCGGCTGCGTATCCTCGCGCTGTTGCGCCAGAGAGACTTGTCGGTTGGTGAGTTGGTGCAGGTGTTGGGGCAAAGCCAGCCGCGATTGTCTCATCATTTAAAAACGCTAGCCTCGGCTGGTTTAGTAGAGAGGTTACCCGAAGGCTCTTTCGTGTTTTATCGGGCGGCGTCTGATGATGCGGGCCGCACATTTCTCGATTCACTGTTCAAGCAATTGCCCGAAAGCGTTGTTTCGTTGGATCGAGACACAGCACAATTGGCCGCGGTGAGCGAAGCGCGAGCAGCCCATGCAGAGGCATATTTTTCGGACGTGGCCGAGACGTGGGATGCTGTGCGAGCTTTGCACTATCCGAATGAATTGATTGAAAAATCTTTATTGGAGATCGCTGGCGCGGGTCCGTTTCAACGCGTCGTGGATTTTGGAACCGGTACGGGCCGGATGTTGACCCTTTTTGCTGATAAAGCTGAACAGGCTGAAGGCATAGATTTTAGTCATCAAATGTTGACCGTTGCGCGGGCCAATTTGGAGCGTGCAGGGATTGCGCATGCCCGGGTGCGACAGGGGGATGTAACATCGGTGCCATTTGAGGATGGGACTGCTGATTTAGTGATTATTCATCAGGTGTTGCACTTCATGTTGGCGCCCGGTTCTGCGATAGCGGAGGCAGCCAGAATTTTGGAACCCGGTGGGCGCGTGATTGTTGTTGATTTCGCTCCACATGAATTGGAGTTTTTGCGAACCGAGCATGGCCATCAGCGCCTTGGTGTTCGCGATGATAATATGCAGGGGTGGGCGCGTGATGCAGGTTTGTTATTGCACGCCCCGCAATGTTTTAATCCGCCCAAGGAGAGTGGTCCTGGGTTGACTGTTAATATCTGGCTCGCTGAAAAGCCGGGCCTATCAAAGGAGGCCGCTGCATGAGCGCCCGAACAATAGCAAAGAGACAAGAAGGCAAGGCGCCTCACGTGTCGTTTGAGTTTTTTCCGCCGAAATCTGAAAAGATGAATGAGCGTTTGTGGGAAACGGTCGAGCGTTTGCAGCCTATGGTGCCTGACTTTGTGTCGGTGACCTATGGCGCTGGCGGCACGACGCGTGAGCGCACCCATGAAACGGTCAGGCGGATCGCGCAAGAAACGCAACTGAAAGCGGCAGGGCACCTGACTTGCGTTGGAGCGACCAAGGAAGATGTGCTCGACGTTGCTGAGAATTATTGGCAGGCCGGTGTAAAGCACATTGTGGCGCTGCGCGGGGATCCCCCGACGGGCATGGGTGGGCAGTTTGAGGCGCATCCGGGCGGTTTTAAAGATTCTGTCGATCTTATCGCGGGGTTGCGTGCGCATCGTCCTGATCTGGGGAAGTGTTTTGAAATCTCGGTGTCGTGCTATCCGGAACTACACCCCGATAGTCGTGGGTGGGACGCTGAAATTGCCTTCCTGAAGGCGAAGCAAGATGCGGGCGCAGACCGTGCGATTACGCAATTCTTCTTTGAGCCTGAAGTCTATATGACGTTCTTGGAGAAAGCGCGGGCAGGCGGCGTGACGATACCGATTGTGCCGGGCATTATGCTTCAACCAAATTTCAAAGGCCTTAAGCGGATTGCCGGGCTTTGCGGGTCTTCGCTGCCCGCATGGTTGCATGAGCTTTATGATGGCTTGGATGATGATGTGGAAACGCGGGAGCTGGTGACGGCAAATGTCGCCGCTGAGCTGTGCGCAAAGCTATCGGATGAAGGTGTGGATCGGTTCCATTTCTATACGTTGAACCGTGCTGGGCTGGCCTTGTCTACATGTCGTCTATTGGGGCTGAAGCCTCCATCGGCGGAGGCAGCATAATGGTGGATCCAGCAATTCATGTGACGATGGTGACGTTAGGTGTTGCCGATCTTGTTGTCTCAACAGCATTCTATGAGCGTTTGGGATTGAAAGCGGCAGGTGCCTCGACTGAGACTGTAACATTCTTTGATATGGGCGGGTTGGCGCTTGGGTTGTTTGGGCATGACGCGTTAGCTGACGATGCGGGCGTAGCGACGGAGACGGCTAAGTTTCGTGGAGCGGCGCTTGCTTGGAATCTGCCAAGTGAGGAGGCTGTTGATGCGGCGTTTGCAAGAGCAATTGCCGCAGGGGGCAAAGCGACCAAGGCGCCGGAGAAAGTGTTTTGGGGCGGGTATTCTGGTTACTTCGCGGACCCAGATGGCCACCTATGGGAAATAGCTTACAATCCATTTGCTCCGCTGCGAGCCAATGGCGCGATGGAGATATCATGACACGTGAGAACAGAATTGCGGCGCTGAGACAAGCGGCGAAAGAACGTGTGCTGATTTTGGACGGGGCCTGGGGCGCAATGTTTCAACGCAAAGGCCTCACCGAGGAGGATTTCCGGGGTGAGCGCTTCGCTGATCTGCCGGGGCATATGAAGGGCAATAATGACATATTGTGCCTGACACGCCCGGACATTGTCGCCGAATTGCACGAAGCCTATTATGCAGCCGGCGCTGATATCTCTGAGACAAATACGTTTTCATCCACGGTGATCGCGCAGGCCGACTATAATCTGGATGCGCAGGCTGTGTGGGACCTGAATTTGGAAGGTGCCAAGACAGCGAGAGCCGTTGCTGATCGCGTATCTAAAGAGATGGGCGAACAAAAATTCGTTGCCGGATCAATCGGGCCACTCAATGTCATGCTGTCTATGTCGTCAGATGTGAACGATCCGGGCGCGCGGTCGGTGACGTTTGATGAGGTTTATGACGCCTATCGTTGGCAAGTGCAGGCGCTCAATGAGGGCGGTGTGGATCTGTATTTGATCGAGACGATCACAGACACGTTGAATTGCAAAGCGGCGATCAAGGCGATTAAAGACCTTGAGGCTGAAGGCATGGATGAGTTGCCAATATGGATTTCTGGTACGATCACGGATCGTTCAGGGCGTACATTGTCTGGGCAAACGGCAGAGGCGTTTTGGAATTCTGTGCGCCATGCCAAGCCTTTTGCAATTGGATTCAATTGTGCGCTTGGCGCGGATTTGATGCGCCCGCATATCGCATCATTGGCACGGGCTGCCGACACATTGGTTGCTGCATATCCAAATGCTGGCCTGCCCAACGAGATGGGCGAATATGATGAGCAGCCAAGCCAAACGTCGGGCGCTGTCGGCGCATGGGCGAAAGAGGGGCTTGTAAATATTCTCGGTGGGTGCTGTGGCACGACACCTGATCATATTCGTGCGATTGCGGATGCTGTGAAGGGGGTGACGCCCCGCGTGCCTGTTGATCTAAAGCCTGTCATGCGATTGGCTGGTTTAGAACCATTTGAGATGATTTAACGCAAATCGTTGGCGACACGCGATACCAGAAAATGGAAATGTAAGTGATGAGTATGACGGGCAAGGTGTACCCCGGTGATCTGTTTGTATTTTACGGGTTATTGAAACAGGGGGCGGCTGGGGCGCCGAGTGAGTTCGACTTGGAAAAGCATGGTGTTTTTAAAGGCGCCTGCGCGCTGCGTGGTCGTATGCTGGATGTTGGAGGCTATCCCGGTGTTGTGGAAGGCCAAAATCTGGTGCAGGGCCAACGCTATCAGATTGACGATGTAACGATCGTTCCAGCTTTGGACGCGTTCGAAGGTGTTACAAACGATCGTAAAACGTCATTGTACATTCGCAAAAAAGTGGCGCTGTTTACGTCGGCCGGTGTGGAAACCAACAGAACGGCATGGGTGTATTGGTACAATCAGGCCGATAAAGGGTTCCCCATTATTATGGATGGGGATTGGCCTTTGGATCGCGGCAAAGCGCGCAACTAGTTAGAGGAATCAGGGTATGGGTAAGACATATGAAGCACTCAACGATAAACTGATCGATTTTGTGCGTGCACAGAAAATGTTCTTTGTTGCGACGGCACCACTATCGGCTGACGGGCATGTGAACATGTCGCCAAAGGGATATGACAGTTTTAAGGTGCTCGACAATAACACGGTTGCCTATCTTGATCTGGGCGGATCAGGCATAGAAACGCAGGCGCATATTCAAGAAAACGGACGCATCACAATCATGTTCTGCGCCTTTGAGGGGCCGGCCAATATTGTGCGGCTGTATGGAACTGGTGAAGCGATCGATTTCGACAATCCAGAATATCCCGAACTCCTATCGATGTTTCCGGGCCATACACGGGCGCGCGCTGTCATCAAGATCAAAGTTGATCGTGTTTCAGACAGTTGCGGGTGGGGCGTGCCGTTTTATGAGTTTAAAGGCGAGCGCGATCAATTGCAGCGCTATGTCGAGAATCCGGAACGTTCTGATGAAGAATGGATGGAGCGCCGCCGAGACGCGAACGCAACCAGTATAGATGGCCTTCCCGGGCTGATCGGACCGAAAGACTAAACACTCATGACACACTCTACAGCCACTTTCGTAAACGTTGGGGAACGAACCAATGTGACGGGCTCCGCACGGTTCAGAAAAATGGTGACCGAGGGGCGCTATGCTGATGCTGTCGAGGTGGCGCGCCAACAGGTGGAGAATGGCGCGCAGGTTATTGATGTAAATATGGACGAAGGGATGCTGGATGGTGCCGAGGCCATGCGGACATTCCTGAATCTCATTGCCGCAGAGCCAGATATTGCGCGCGTGCCGCTTATGATCGACAGCTCCAAATGGGAGGTGATCGAGGCGGGCTTGAAATGCGTGCAGGGCAAGTGCATCGTGAATTCGATCTCTTTGAAAGAGGGAGAGGAAAGCTTTAAGGCCCAAGCCCGGATGTGCATGAATTATGGCGCGGCCGTTGTTGTGATGGCGTTTGATGAAACAGGGCAGGCCGACACAAAGGCGCGCAAGGTTGAGATTTGCCAGCGAGCCTACCGTGTGCTGACTGAGGATGTTGGCTTTCCGGCGGAAGACATTATTTTTGACCCGAATATTTTCGCTGTCGCGACGGGCATTGATGAGCACAATAATTATGCGGTCGATTTTATCGAGGCGACCAGAGAGATCCGTGAGACGTGCCCGGGAGTTCACATATCTGGCGGACTTTCTAATGTATCGTTCAGCTTCCGCGGAAATGAACCCGTGCGCAGGGCGATGCATTCTGTGTTTTTATACCACGCCATTCCGGCCGGTATGGATATGGGGATTGTGAATGCGGGACAGCTCGACATTTATGACGAGATCGAGCCCGAGCTGCGCGAGCGCGTTGAAGATGTTATCCTGAACCGGCGCGATGACGCGACCGAACGCTTGGTTGATATTGCCGAGGGGTTGCGCGGTCAAAAGGGTAAAACTGCCGTAAAAGATATGAGCTGGCGCGAAGCGTCGGTTCAAGAGCGTCTGTCCTATGCGCTTGTAAATGGTGTGTCGGAATTTATTGATGCGGATACAGAGGAAGCTCGCCAAGGCGTGGAGCGCCCGCTGCATGTGATTGAAGGGCCGTTGATGGACGGCATGAATGTCGTCGGGGATCTTTTTGGGTCGGGAAAAATGTTCCTGCCGCAAGTTGTGAAATCTGCGCGGGTGATGAAGCAGGCGGTTGCGTATCTTGAACCCTTCATGGAAGAAGAGAAAAAACGCCTCGGAACGGTAGATGTATCCAATGGTAAAGTGCTGATGGCCACTGTGAAGGGTGATGTGCACGATATTGGTAAAAATATCGTCGGGGTGGTGTTGGCCTGCAATGGCTATGAGATAGTTGATATGGGTGTCATGGTGCCTGCGGAAGATATTCTCGATCGGGCCGTTGAGGTAGAGGCGGATGTGATCGGACTTTCGGGTCTTATAACGCCAAGCCTGGATGAGATGGTTTATGTGGCGGCGGAGATGGAACGCCGCGGGATGACCCAGCCCCTGCTGATCGGTGGGGCGACGACAAGCCCAGCGCACACCGCCGTTAAGATTGATCCGGTTATTAACACGTCTGCTGTATTGCATGTGGCCGATGCGAGCCGTGCGGTGGGCGTGGTCAGTGCGCTTATGAATGAGACGGACGGCCCTGCGCTGATTGCTCAGACGCAAGAGCGATATGCGCGGATGCGTGAAGCGCGCAAGGGCGGCCCACCAAAGCCGCGCTTGCCGATTGACAAAGCCAGAGCCGCACGCATGAAGCTGGATTGGGATGCATATGAGGCGCCTAAGCCTTCCTTCGATGGTGTCAAAGCGTTTGAAGAGTTCGATCTTGCGACACTCGCGCGATATATTGACTGGACCCCATATTTCTCAGCGTGGGACTTGGCGGGTCGCTACCCCATGATTTTGAATGATGAGATTGTGGGGGAAGCTGCCCGTTCGCTATGGACTGATACCCAAGCCATGATGCAACAGCTTGTGGGTGAGGCATGGTTGAAGCCCAAGGCTGTGGTCGGTTTCTGGAAAGCCAATAGTCAGGGTGATGACATTCATCTTGAGAATGGAGAGGTGTTCCACACACTCCGTCAGCAAATGGTCAAAGACAATGAGCGCCCTAATTTTGCGCTATCTGACTTTATTGCGCCAAAGGGTGATGATTGGGTGGGAGGTTTCTGCGTGACGGCTGGGCCGGAAGCAGAGGAGCGCGCAAAGGCTTTTGCGGAGAAAGGTGATGATTATTCATCCATCATGTTGAAGGCACTTGCCGATCGGTTTGCCGAGGCGATGGCTGAATTTATGCATGAGCGTGTGCGCAAAGAGCTGTGGGGATATGCGCCGGATGAGGACCTTTCCAATGAAGACCTTATCAAGGAAGCGTATCGCGGTATTCGCCCCGCGCCGGGTTATCCAAGTCAGCCTGAGCATACGGAGAAGGAAACATTATTCCGATTGCTGGATGCGGAGAACCTGATCGGTGTTGAACTGACGTCGAGTTTTGCAATGACGCCAGCTGCGTCGGTGTCCGGTATGTATTTCGCTCATCCTGAATCTGTCTATTTCGCGGTGGGGCGGATTGAGCAAGATCAGGTCGAAGACTACGCTGCACGCAAAGGCTGGGAGCGGCGCAAAGCAGAACGCTGGTTAGCTCCAATCCTGAATTACGACCCATTCGCGTAGCATCGCGCCTTTGCCCTTGGGGGCGAAGGCATCTTGCACTACGTTCAGGTGAAATCCGGCTGCGATTCTGAGTCGTTTTAGCTATTGCGAGGAAATATGACCCGGAAACTGCGCGGCGATAATGCAAAAATTGTAGCCACTCTTGGGCCTGGGAGCCGGTCGCCGCGTGACATACGCGCATTAGCGGAGGCGGGGGTCGATGTCTTTCGATTGAACTTCAGCCATGGCGAGCATTCGGCGCATAAAGAGGCATTGGAGACAGTTCGGTCTGTCGAGGCGGCATTGGGTAGACCCTTGGCGACGTTGGGGGATTTGCAAGGGCCGAAAGTGCGGGTTGGCTCGTTTGCCGAGACGGGTCTGAAGCTTAGGTACAAGGCCGAGTATCATTTGGTGGCGGCAGAAACGACAGAGCAGCCTGATACAATCCCGGTTCCGCATCCTGCGATTATTGAGATATTGGAAGTTGGCGATACGGTGCTGGTCGATGATGGGAAGCTTGTCTTCACTGTTGTCAAAGCCGGGGCCAATCCGGTGGTTCGCGCTGACGTGCCGGGGAAATTGACAGATCGCAAAGGCTTTACGGTGCGTGGTAAAGCCCTCCCGGTGCAGGCGCTTACCGACAAGGATCGCAAAGATCTCGATTTTGCGCTGGAAATTGGCGTTGATATTATCGCGTTGTCTTTCGTGCAGACCGTAGCGGATGTTGAGGAAGCAAAAGCAATTATTGCGGGCCGTGCGCCATTGGTTGCGAAAGTTGAGAAGCCCGCCGCGATTGAGAATCTGGAACAGATTATCGAGGCCGCAGATGCCATCATGGTGGCGCGTGGTGATCTGGGTGTGGAGTTTGCGCCCGAAGATGTGCCGGTCATTCAGAGACGTATCGTACGGGCCTCGCGCGCGGCGGGGCGTCCTGTGATTGTGGCGACACAGATGCTGGAGTCGATGATCGAGAATTCTGCGCCAACCCGCGCTGAAGCGTCTGATGTGGCAACAGCGATTTATCAGGGTGTTGATGCGGTGATGCTGTCGGCTGAAACCGCAGTGGGCCAACACCCGGCGACGGCAGTGGCTATTATGTCTCGTATAATTCGCGCAACAGAGAGCGCGGAGGACTATCGCCGCTCATTGGATCAATTCTCGGGAGATCAACCAATTTCGACGGCGATTGATGTTGTGGCGTCGACATCACAGGCCATGGCAGAGGCGGAGGGCGCAACTGCATTGGCGTTGCGGACGGGCGCGTTTGACCGCTTGGCCCGGTTTTCACGCGTGCGGGGGGCTGCACCTATTCTGTATGGGTCACTAGATGACCGCAGATTGCGCCAGGCCTGTTTGCTTTGGGGGATTCATCCTCAGCGCCTGAACGCGGGCGCGGAGTATTGGTATCGCGACCTTATGGACCATGCTGGGTTAACTGGCCGTGTCGCCTATGCGCGTTGGGCGGGAGAAGACTTCCGGTTCGCGTGGGAAGTCGGCGTGGGCAAAGGCGTGGGTGGTAAGGCGATTACTGGCGTATAATCAGCTGATTTTGACGAAACTCATATGAGTATAGTTGGCCAAGGAAGCTCATACCGAGAAGCGATTGTGTCAGACCCTCGGGGAGCACAACTGCGTCAACGTCTTTGATTTTAACACGGCCAATACGGACTTCATCAAGTGTGACGTAGGCGCCTTTTATTTGACCGCCCGCTGTGTTGATGCGGCCATCATATGAAAGCGCGTCCATGTCGATGCCAATGCGTTGTGCATCCCGAGGCGTGAGCGCGATGATGCTTGCACCCGTATCGATCATAAATTCTACCGACGTCCCGCCAACGGAAGCATTCGTCCAGTAGTGTCCGTCATCCTTTCTGCTGATGACGGCAGCTTTTGCATAACTTGTCGTGGATTGATCGGATGCTGGCACTGTCCCGGCTTCGGTGGTTGCAGATGCCGCGACGGCCGTAGGGTGTTGCTCAACATTACTGGGCAAAAAGAAATAAACCGCCGCTGCGATCATTGCCGCTGAGATCAGCATATAAATGGGTTTCATGATTAAGCTCTGTAAATGGTGTTAGCGCTTTCCGTTTTGGGCGAGAAGGTCGATCCGTCGGGGCAGGTCATCCATGATGAAATCGCGTTGAGATATCTCTAGCGCGGACCATTTTGCGATCTCTGGCAAAGTGCGCCCACAGCCCAAACACCACCCTGATTTGGCTTCAATCGCGCAGACTTTAATACATGGGGTCTTTATTGGTTGGGCTGTCATGAATATAGACCTAATCAGAAATCGCTATTTTAGCCAGTTTTCTGCGTTGATATAAAACCTTCGCAGACACAGGCGTTTATACGCGATATTGTTGAATAAGCCGTTTACCTGATCCAGGAGCCCTTCCGCGTGAGCCAATCATCTTCCGATATTTCCCCTTTTGACGACGTGCGCGCACTCGTTCGCAAACCCGTATCACTAGACGGTGCGCCAGGCATCGCGGTGAACAACGCACTTCTAGAGATGGGGCGAGAGGGCGATTTCGGTCGCCTTGGTGAGGCTGCGCAATGGCTCGCGAATTGGCAGAATCGGTTTCCGCCGCGTATCGAAAAACCAGCCCTGACTATCTTCGCTGGCTCGCACGGCTTGGTGGCTGATGGCGTGTCGCTCTCAAAAGATGCAGATACGCGCGCGCATGTTGATGCGCTGAGAGCGGGACAAGCGCCGCTGTCGGCGATCGCAACGCAAGCGGGGGCATCTATTCGGGTGTTTGAACTCGCGATTGAGCAGCCGACACCAAACATTGCCGAAGCACCTGCGATGAGTGAGCGCGAGTGTGCCGCGACGATCGCGTATGGCTTTGAGGCGGTTGAAGACCAGCCAGACCTACTCGCGCTTGCCGTATCAGGCGCGGGCGTGGGGACCGCAGCGGCGGCCGTTGCTTGCGCGTTATATGGTGGATCTCCCGACTATTGGGTTCGTCCCGGTGCAAATTTGACGGAAGAACTATCAGATCGTCGCTCTGAGTTGGTGAGCAAAGCGCTAAAACTGCACAGAAGTGACGCGACCGACCCGCTCGGTGCGTTGCGCTGTCTTGGTGGGCGTGAGCTTGCGGCGTGTGTCGGGGCGATTATCGCGGCACGCCATCAGGGCATACCGGTTGTATTGGATGGGTTTGCGACGACGATCGCAGCAGGCGTGGTTCACGCCATCGAGCCAACGGCAATCAATCATTGTCTGGCATCTCACATAACGCGTCGTCCCGCACATGAGGCGGCGTTGGAACGAATGGGTTTAACCCCGCTTTTGCAGTTGGAGTTTCAGACGGGTGGCGGGCTTGGCTGCGCAACCGCGATTGGCTTGCTTAAAACGGCATGCGCTCCATTCATTGCGGTTCCAGCAGACGAATAAGTTGGGTTTTCGACTGCGGCAAAGTTTACGCTTACGTGCACGTCAACTTGCCATACCCACCTTTTGACTGACATAGAATACGGCATGTCGAATTTTGATATAAAAGCTTGAGGAGCTCGCCCCATGAATCTTGAATTTTCGCCTGAAGAAGTAGCCTTCCGCAAAGAGGTGAGGGAATTCATTGAAGAGAATTATCCACGCGATTTGATCGGAACGGCTGGCCGTGAAGACCTGACGCGCGAACAATTCCTCGCATGGCATAAAGTGCTCGGAAAAAAGGGGTGGTCTGCCCCTGCGTGGCCTGAAAAATATGGCGGTACAGGCTGGACATCGACGCAGCGCTACATCTGGCAAGAAGAGAATGCCCGCGCCGATACGATCATGCCGTTGCCATTCTCTGTCTCCATGGTTGGGCCGGTGATCTACACCTTCGCCAATGAGGAGCAAAAGAAGCAACACTTGCCGGGCATCCTGTCTGGCGAAGTCTGGTGGAGCCAAGGTTACTCAGAGCCCGGCGCTGGTTCTGACCTCGCAAGCTTGAAGACAACAGCTGTTCGTGATGGCGATCACTATATTTTGAACGGCCAGAAAACCTGGACGACACTGGGTCAGTTTGGTGACTGGGGCTTCTTCCTCTGCCGCACAGACCCTGATGCACCGAAACCACAGGAAGGCATCAGCTTCATTCTTGTCGACATGAAGACGCCGGGCATCGAAGTTCGCCCGATCAAGCTGCTTGATGGCGGTCACGAAGTGAATGAAGTTTGGCTGACGGACGTTCGCGTTCCAGTCGAGAATCTGGTTGGTGAAGAAAACAAGGGTTGGACATACGCGAAATTCCTTCTCGCTCATGAGCGTTCGGGTATTGCCGGTGTCGCGCGATCCAAGCGCGGCGTAGAGCGCCTGAAAGACATCGCGATGAAAGAGGAAGTCGACGGCATTCCATTGTTGGAAACGCCCGATTTTGCACGAAAAATCGCGCAACTGGAAATCGACCTGATGGCATTGCAATATACAGAGCTTCGTACACTCGCGTCTGAGGCTGCTGGTAAAGGGCCGGGACCAGAGAGTTCCATCCTGAAGGTCAAAGGGACTGAAATCCAACAACGCTTGACCGAGCTAACCCTCGAAGCTGTGGGCCATTATGGCGCGCCATATTTCTACGGTATCCAAGCTCAAGGCGGAAACGACAATCAAGTTGGTCCGGATTATTCGAACTTTGCGGCTGAGAATTACTTCAACATGCGTAAGACCTCCATCTATGGCGGCTCCAACGAAATTCAGCGCAACATCATCACAAAAATGATCCTCGGCCTGTAAGGCGAGCGACGGGAGACAATCACATGGACTTCAATTTTACAGAAGAACAGACAATGATCCGCGACAGCCTCGAACGGTTGATCCGCGAACAATATGATTTCGAAACACGCCGGAAATTCGTAGAATCCGACACAGGTTTCAACGAGAAATTCTGGGGTCAACTCGCTGAGTTGGGCTTGCTTATGGCACCATTTTCCGAGGAAGATGGCGGCCTAGGTGGTGGGCCTGTTGATGCAATGGTTGTTATGGAAGAGTTCGGTAAAGGCCTTGTGGTCGAGCCCTATCTTCCGTCTGTTGTGTGCGGCGGCGGCTTTCTGAAGCGTGGCTCCAAAGAGCAGAAAGAAGCGTACCTGCCAGGCCTTATGGACGGTTCCAAGATTTTTGCTTTCGCTTATGCTGAGCCAAAAGGCCGTTACAATCTGGCTGATCTGGAAACGACTGCAACGAAAGACGGCGCTGGTTTTAAACTAAACGGCCACAAGGCTGTGGTGATCGGTGCTCCATGGGCGACGCATTTGGTTGTGACTGCGCGTACATCTGGCGGACGTCGCGATGCAAATGGTGTCTCAGTGTTTGTGGTTGCAAAAGACGCTGCTGGCGTGACATGTCGTGATTATCCGACGGTTGATGGTCGTCGCGCATCAGAAGTGACATTCAACAATGTTGCTGTTGGGGCCGATGCCGTTATCGGTGACGTCGACAATGGTCTTCCATTGGTGGAACTTGTTGTTGATGAAGCAACGGCAGCACTCTGCGCTGAGGCAAGCGGTGCCATGCGTATCGCAAATGAGCAAACCATCGAATATTCTCGCAATCGCAAGCAGTTCGGAACGCCAATCGGCAAATTCCAAGTGCTTCAGCACCGTATGGCTGACATGTTCATGGAGCTGGAGCAGTCCATCTCTATGACTTATATGGCGACTATTCGTTTGGCTGATGATGCGCAGACACGTCAAATGGCCGTATCCGCCGCCAAAACACGCATCGCGCAATCGGCACGCATGATCGGTCAAGCTGCTGTTCAAATTCACGGTGGTATGGGCGTGACAGACGAGTTGGCCGTTGGTCATTACTTCAAGCGTCTGTCGATCATTGAAGGTGAATTCGGTAGTGCGGATCATCACATCAGTCGGTTTACAAAACTGAGTTCAGGTCAGAAAGTTGCTGCGGAATAAGTCGCCAATCTTTCTGATAAGCTAATAAAAGAATGGCGGATGATCTGATAAATCATCCGCCATTTTTTTGCGGCTGTGGGGACGGGAAGGGCTAGGCGCCATCCGTAATTTTGGCGTCCATATTATTGCTATTAAACATTTTTTTGCGGACCTCAGGTATCGCTCGGACAATACAGAAGCCTAAGATTATATAAGTCTGCCAATCACTGATCACATCCATCGAGCGATTTGAGGCGGCGATGATCCCCAAGAAAATAACGAAAAAGCAGAGCCGAACGAGTTGGCTTGGGATGAAATCGATATCTCCTCCCGCGCGTCGGATTGCATAGAGCGACCATGTTCTAACGATTTGAGCGCAGATCAAGGCCATACCAATCTCGGACAAGGAGAACAGCGCCATCCAGCCCATGTATTTCATCATATGCAATGGAAGATAGGCGAATACGCGTGTTCTTAGGTCGACGTGATTGAAGACCCAGAAGGCGGCGCGAGCAAAAAGTGTGATACCGACGACGGCCCCAAAAATCGCAACGGGTCCGTAGATGGTGCCCGCCAGATATGGGAGGTGTAGATGGGTGAGGGCCTGCAATTGCGCAGCGTCATTCAGAACCCACACGCCGACCATGGCGAATGCTGCGCTCCACAGCCATGCATATGGCTGAAGGCGATAGTCGCGCATTTTGAAGAAATTGCTGGTGAGCTTTGGGTTCTTCTCAGTCGCATATCCGACATTGTCGTTTTCAGCATAACCAATTTCGTAGACGAGTTTGAAGGCGGCGAAGAAAAACGCGAGCGCCACGAGAACCGTCCAATTAAATGGGGCGTGTGAAAAACCGAATGCGATAAGTATGACCGGTAACTCTTCCAGTCCAATCTGCTTGATTAGAAAGCCGGGTGATCTTTTGATCCGCGCTGTATAGAAAAACGGAATGTATGTATTGTGAAATGCCCCAACGGTATTTTTCTGCGGCCAGTCAATAACGGCGGACTTGTCGAAATATTCAATTAAATCAGCATCATCTTCTGCGCTGTCTGTGATAATGACATCTCGTTCCGGAACGAGTTCAAAGCCTTTTTCTCGCAATATTGCGAGTTTTCCCATTTTCCTGAATTTTGGAGACTGAAATAGAGAAGGCGCTACGATTTCGCACCCCTCCCATTTTGTACCTTTCAGCAGGGTGCGGATGATAAAATGGAAACCAAAACTGACGATTACGACTCTCGACGGATCAATATTGGCAAGTTTGGCTTCAAGCGTTCGATTGCGTTGCGTCTCCCATTGCGATTTCGCATCGCTTTTGAAAAATAGAGCCGTCCATGGTGCAAGACAGACCAGCACAAGCAATCGAATTAGGTCTCTGAAAATGAAGTAGCCAGAGCTTCCAGCGATACGCCATGGCGCGAGGGCGCCGAGAATTTTCATGAAAGTCGCAAATAGAGATGCGGGACGCGCGGAGGCAACGAAGGACTCGGTTGAATTGCCGAGAAATAGCGTGTGGTCGAAGTCAACGAAATAGCGAGTCGACTCGTCGTCGATCGAAACGTAACGCTCCAATTCTTCCATTGCTGATTTTCGATCGTTTTCGGTCACGTTTTAGCCGCTGAGACAAGTGTTGATAATATACAGTATGAAGAACTGTTACCGGATACTGAGTTCAAAGCATATTGATTGAAAATGTAAACATGTTTGCGTGGTCAGGAGTTTTTTTTGGGGAGAACTTATTATTTGTTGAACCCCAAATTCATTTTCTTTGACGGAAACCCACGGCAAAAAATCTAATAGAGTTCTGGCTCCTCTCCAATAAAGGCTGACATCACGCCTTTGTGGAACGTTCCTCTCAATCGCCAGAAGTTCCGATCAGCTGGGGAGGAAATTGCTGCAGCGGCCCGTATGAGGCAATAGCCTGATTTTACAGCGGCAAGCGCGACAAGTCCGAATTTCAAAACAACATGGTTCGTCCGAAGAGATGAACGACCATACGTCATTCCCGATCTAAATTTCCGTTGGCGGAGCCAATCAAATTTTAGTCGGGCTGGATCGACATCTTCATAAACGACCGCTTTCTCGCACATGCCGAGTGTTCCACCAGAACGCCATACGTCGAAGAAAAATGCGGTGTCTTCTCCGCCAGTGCGACCCTTTTCAAGCAGGAAACGTCGCCCTGCAATATGGGGAGATGCTGCGCGTAGGAGCGTATTGTTTGTTGGGCCGGTTCTATATTCGCCGTTTCTTGGCTCAGGGTAGGTCGATAAATAGTCCCGTGCCAAAATCCATTCAGGCGTACCTTCGGGATAACGTGCGACGGCGGGGCCGAAGACGACATCAAAATCATGCTCTATGGCATGACCTAGCAAACTGCGCACCCAAGTTGGTGACGCGTGCTCGTCATCATCCATAATCGCGATCCAATCCGCATCGACAGCATCCAAACCTGCATTTCGAGCAATGGAGATGTTGTGAGATGGCGCATGGACGTATGTCACGGGGACCGTCATTTGCGCGGCCGTAGCTTCGACGCGCTCTTTGGCTGTGGGTTCAACATCATTGTCGATCACGATAAGTCTCATCTCCGCGCCGCTAGGCAAGACCTGTTTGTCGATCGATAGCATCGCACGGCAAATAGCTTCGCGCTTATACGTACATATACAGACGTCAATTTTCATTTGCCGATTCCTAGTTGGGCTTGCGGTAACCCAAAGCAAACAACGTACCATACGAAATTTATCATTGAAAATCTCAAATCCCTGAGCGCTTAGGCGAAGCGGGATTACCGTCGAGATCTGTTTATTTCATCTTGCAGCAGAAATATTTTCTCTGCCTGGTTCCCATGAGCGAGAATCGAAATTATGTTTAAAAAGAGACGCGATTTTGGCCGATTGTGGCAAAATTGTGTGGGCATTTTCTGCGTGCGATGCCAAAAGGTTGAACTTGGCGCTTTTATTGCTGCCTATTGGATGAAACTTTGAAGCAATCCCGACGTTTGTGCTGATTTTGAACTGCTGGACTAAGCTAAGAAAACATGACCGCACAGAATGTGCATTGATCAAGTATGGTTAAGAATAACAAATGAGTGAGCACTTTGACATAATCCCATTGGTTCCTGCCTTCGTGTCAGAAAGGGAATGGCTGCTTCGTTTGTTGGCTCCGCTCGATGTGTCGTTGCATGAGTATGACGAAAATCCCAAAGTCATGCCGGGGGCCATCTACCTTTATAATAGTCCTGACAAGATAGAACTCAGCGACGCGTTTCTTAGCGCTGTAAAGAAAGCCGGAAATTGCGGCCTCATCCATTTGGGTGATGAGTATTATCGTGCGACGCCAGATGACTATGAAGCATTCGATTATGTGGTCCGCATGTTCCCATTTGATGCCATTATGGGGGAAGGGGTGTTCCCCTTGTCGCTCGGCCTTTCGGAGAAAATGGGTGCGGGCGCACTTTTGCCAGCAAGTGAACGTGAACATGCTTGGATGTTTGCAGGTGATTGGAAATCTGACCGGGGGGCAATGGCGAAACAATTTAACAAAGTTCCCAATGGTTACTTATCTTTGCCCAAATCATTTCACGGTGAGCGAGGCGTTAGCCGCGAAGCATTTTTAGAGAATATGGCGAATGCTGTCTTCGCCCCTTGCCCTGCGGGCAATGTGTGTGTCGAAACGGGGCGTCCTTATGAGGCGCTGGAGTTGGGCGCGATTCCGATATTACCCGGTCGGCGATTTTCAAAAGCGTTTGATGATGTGCTGGGATCCCATCCACTACCTATCTTTACGAGTTGGCGGGACGCGGCGGAATATGTTCGACTGAAGATGCAAAACCCGAACGAATTGGACGCGTTACAGTCGCTGTGCCAAGAGTGGTGGCAGTCGTTTCAGGCCGAGGCGAGTGAGGAGCTGGTTCATGTGCTGGAGGCGGGACGTCGAGGTGAATACAGAGCTGGTTTGCAGCAACATCTGTCGACAGCGCGGGTAAGTAAGTTTCAACGCCTCATAGCTTTGTTGCTTCAACAGAACAAAAATCAAATAATTCAACGTGTTAAATTTGCGGGCGTTCGCGTTTTAGGGGTGATGAACGGGAAGGGGGTTTTAACAGGAACGTGGTCTATAGGTCCGTCTGACTCGCAAACACCTCCAGAGAAAAGCGATTCAAAGGGACCTATGTGGCGCGGGAAACGTAAACCGCGGCATCCGAGTTCCTAACGCTCAATCGTCTCAATGTAATGATGTTGAGTGTCATGAGTAGGCGGACTTTCCTTTGGTCACGACATAATCTGGAAAAGGCCTTATTTAGAGGTCACTTTCGTGTCGTAGTTGGCACACAAAATCATTAAATGCTTCTTATGGATTAAAAATCACATTTTCACGAGACGTGAAGATGGAATAGTTATTGCAAACGGCTACAAGTACTAACATCCGGTTAGAACAACCGATTATTGAGATCAGGGGATTAGAACAAATGACTCAACTTAAGCGCATGAGCCTTGTGAGTGTAGCAGTTTGTGGGCTGATGGCCTCAACGGCGGTTGCTCAGGATGGCGATTTTTACAGCCGCGACAAATACGAAGCGGTGATGGACCGCAGCCAACCCAAATTTGACCCAGAGCCGGTCCGTTTGGGTGCATTCTTGGTTGATTCTAGCCTTCAGGCTGGTGTTACTGCTACAGATAACGCGTTGGCGTCTTCAACGAATGAGGAAAGCGACATTGTTGTTCGCGTTGGTGGCGCTGCCTCCATGAGAACAAATTGGGCCGTCCACGAGATTGCCGCTGATGTTTCTGCATTCCGCAACGAATATATGGACCTTAGCGACGAGTCTTCTAACGATTTGCGTGCTCGCCTTCGTGGCCGTTTGGACGCAACACGTGAAGTGTCCCTAAATGGGTCAGTCTTCGCTGAAGATCGGGCGGAACCTCGCACGGCACTTTCAGATTCGATCGGTTTGGATCGCCCTGTTGAATTTACGCGGGTCGGCTTCACGGTCGGAGCGAATTACATCAATGATCGCGTGCGTTGGGAAAACGAAGCAGGTTGGTCTGAATCTAACTACAAAGACGGTAAGCGCGTTGGCACGAATATTAACGTTGACCAGGACTTCCGTGACCGTAGCGAAATGATGGCTCGCACGCGTTTGTCCTACGCAGTAACGCCGGACCTTGCTGTCTACGGTCAAGCGACAGGACGTGATCTGCAATACGATCAGGCTCAACTTTTGGGTGGCGATCTTCGCAAGCGCGATTCTCAGGGATACACGGTTGCAGCAGGGATCGACTTTGAGCTGACCTCGCTCGTTCGTGGTGACGTCAATGTTGGCTTCATGAACGAAAATAAAGATGATCCATTCTTCGAAGATGTTGATGGCCTGTCCGTTGATGGTCGTATGCAATGGTTCCCAACACGTCTTACGACAGTAGGGTTCAATGCTAGCCGTCGCGTTGTAGATGTGGGTGTGGTTCAGTCACCGAGCGCCGTTCAAACGAGCTTGGGTGCACGTGTGGATCATGAGCTTCGCCGGAACATTGTTTTGTCTGCATACGGTAATCTTCAAGATTATGATTTTGAAGAAATCGACCGTACGGACGAGGTTGTAGATTTGGGTGTCAGCGCAACATATAAAATGAACAAGCGCGTTCATTTCGAGACGTTTGCTCGTCATATGGAGCGAGATGGCAGTGGTGTAGATTCACTTGCGTTTGACACGTTTGAGGTCAACCAACTTGGCGTTGGAATCAAGATTTACCCATAATTTGGGAAATTTTACCGCCATTAATTTTAATTCCGATCAGGTGATTTGACGTGAGCAATTCGTATAGTATCGAACTTCCAAATGGAATTTCCTCTTCTGCAGACTCTGCAGGGGAGGCCACCGCACTGGATTTCAAATCTCTGATCGGCATTATTTATCGCCGTTTCTGGTTGATCGCTCTGGGTTTCTTGACGACGTTTTTGTTGGTGGCATACGTCACTTTCACGCAAACGCCGCTATACAAAGCAACCACGACCGTTCAGTTGGATACCTCGCAACGGAACGTTATTGATATTAGTTCCGTACTCGGCGGAATCGCGGCAAACACGGCCGAGATTGATACTGAAGTGCTGGTCATGGGCTCAAAAAGTCTTATGGCGCGCGTGGCCACAAAAGAGAAATTGATTGAAGACCCAGAGTTTAACTGGACGCTTCGTGAAAAGAAGGTTTCTCTGCTTAGTAATATCAAATCAGGCGTCATGGGGTTGCTGGGCAAGGATACAGCTGAAGAAGATCCTTTTGCGGGCATGAGTGACGCTGAGCGTCAACGCTCCATCGAGGAATCTGTTGTTTCAGCCCTGATCGCAAAAACAAGCATTAAGCGTGTCGGAACAACTTATCTGATCACCGCTATTGTTACGTCAGAAAACCCTGAAACAGCAGCGCGCCTGGCCGATGCAATTGCTGACCAGTATCGCGTTAATCAGATGGATCAAAAACTAGAGGCGACCCGCCGGGCGACCTCTTGGTTGAATGATCGTGTCGCTGTTCTTGCTGATGAAGTGCAAGAAAAAGAAATGGCCGTAGCCCAGTATATGGCTGACAACGATATCAACACAGTTAACGGTGAAACACAGTCGGGCACCGAGCTGATATACCTACAAAGTCAACTGACTCAATTGCGAGTTGACTACCAAGCGGCGCAGGCGCGCTACGACAATATGCAACGTCAGATGCGCAACGGAGCAGTGGATTCGATCCCAGAGGTTCTGGGGTCTCAAGTGGTCAATGATCTGAAATCCCAGCGTGCTATCATTCGTCGTAGTTTGGTCGAATTGGAATCGCGTTTGGCGGATCGTCACCCAGAACTTATCGCAGCTCGCAGTGAATCTGCGGACATCGACCGTCAGATTAACGCTGAAATTCAACGGATTGCCGGCAACTTGCAAAATGAAGTGACCGTTGCTCGTCGTCGCATGAATGATGTGCAAGGCAATATTAACACAGCGAATGCTCAACTGAACACAAACCAAGCTGCAATGGTGCCTTTGAAAGAATTGCAGCGCGATGCCGACACAAGTCGTGAACTGCTCGAAAGTTTCATCAGCCGGTCTAAGCAAACGGGCGTTCAGGATAGTCTGGTAGAGCCGGATGCGAGTATTCTATCCAGCGCGACAATTCCAAATGCACCAAGCACTCCAAAAACACTTTTGAATCTGTTACTTGGAATAGTTCTGGGTACTGTTTTGGGCGGGAGTCTGGCGCTTCTGTCGGAAATGTTCGACAGCAAGATCAGTTCGTCTGAAGATGTTGAGCGTAAACTAAAATCTAACCCAATCGGATCTGTTCCAATGATCCGCACCCAAGGTTTGCTTGGCTTGGGATCTATAAGGCCTTCGGATCATTTGATTGACAATCCGCTCTCGGCCTATGCTGAAAGTATACGGTATCTCCGTGCCGCGATTGCTTTCTCAGATCTGGATAGTGAGACGAAGACAGTGGCGATTACCTCATCTTTGCCGGATGAAGGGAAAACCAGCCTCACGCTCAGCCTAGGCCGTATGTCGGCAATGTCTGGCTCTCGTACGCTTGTTATCGATGGGGATTTCCGTCGCCGTCAATTGACCGAAGCCGCCGGGCTGTCGCCAGAGATTGGCTTTGTCGAGCACCTATTCGGCGCAGGTGAACTGACGGATGCGATCACTAAAGACAGCAAATCGCTGCTCGATATTTTGCCACTCTCTCGTTCCGGGCACACGCCACACGATGTATTCGGCACGCGCGCCTTCGACGACATGATGGATCGTTTGCGTCCCATGTATGACTTGATCTTGATTGATACCGGCCCGTTGCTGTTGATGGCAGAGGCGCGCGTCGTCGCGGGTAAAGCGGACAAAGCGATTTTGGTTGTTCGTTGGCGTCATTCTACGCGGTCGGCAGTCAATCAGTCGCTGAAATTGCTGCGTACGTTTAAAGCGGATTTGTTGGGTGTCACGCTCAACATGGTGGATCTTACACGCCGTCGTCATCATCGTGATCCGGGCGCAACCTATAAAGCCTATCGGAAATACTACACCATGGAGACCAAGCCAGGTTTGTTCGGCTTCAAAAAGAAGAAGAACCAAGACAAAGTTCATCCAGGTTTGCGTCCGATGGCTAATCCAATACCATCGTCTCCGGTGCGAGCTGCGAATGAACAGGATGATGTTGATCCGCGAGCCGCTGAATAAAACTAGTGAAGTCCTGCGTGTTTGGCGCAGGACTTGCTGGTTTTAGGGACGTTGATCGTCCACGATAAGGTTCTCCGACATGACGCATATCGCTTTCTTTGGCCATGATGCCGCTGATGCCGCTGTGCGACGCCGAGTGGCCGCATTTGAGCGCGACGGACTGGAGGTCACCGGGTTCATGATGGCGCGTCAAAGCAATGTGTCTACGGCGTGGAAAAACATTAAGCTGGGCGAAACCCGTGACGGAGCCTTCTTAAACCGCATCAAGAATATTTTTTCAGGCGCTCGCATAGCAGCGTCTCATGCTGACACACTCGCGACTGCAGATCTCGTATATGCTCGAAACTTGGATATGTTGGCGTGCGCATTTTTGGCCAAACGCTTTTGTCGGCTAAAAACGCCTGTCGTGTATGAGAGTCTCGATGTGCATCGCCTGCTTACGCGTCCAGACATTGTCGGCAAAGCTTTGCGATGGATCGAGAAGAGTTTGCTGCGCCGAACGAAAGGCTTGGTGGTCAGTTCTCCGGGATTTCTCAAAAATCATTTCAACAAGCACTATCCCGGTTTGTTTACGCCTTACCTCATTGAGAACCGCCTAACCGCGGGGGCCGACTATGGTGCGCGACCCGTTGCGGGGGCAAAGTCATTGCCGGTCGATGGAAAACTGCGTTTGGGTTGGATTGGGATTTTGCGTTGTCAAAGATCTTTTGAATTGCTGTGTGCGTTGGCAGATAGGTTTCCAGATACTTTGGAAGTTCATCTGCATGGCATTCCGGCTCGAAATGAAATTCCCATCTTCGAGCCTGAACTTGAAAAACGCGCTAATATGCATTTTGGCGGTAAGTATCGTGCCCCAGAGGATCTGGCTGACATCTACGCACCGCTTGATGTGGTCTGGGCGGGTGATTTTATGGAGGCGGGCTATAATTCTGTTTGGTTGCTGCCCAATCGGATTTATGAGGGCGGCTACTATGCGACGCCTAGTATAGCGCCATCCGGCACCGAAACAGCGGAGTGGATTATTGAGCGCAAATGTGGTTTCACAATTCCAGAGCCCTTGCACGAGACATTGCCAGCGCTTATTCACGACTTGCTCGATGATCGCTCCGAGGTGAATGAGTTTGCGGCCACTCTTTTGAGTTTGCGAGAAGATACGTTTATTCAACCGGCTGGATTTGTAGGCGATATAATTTCGTCCGTATTGAACGGGAAGAAGCTTGATGTTTAAGTCCCCCAGTACTGCAAACGGCGCGAGCGACATTGATCGTGAGCTTGTTGGGCATGTAGATATCTATCGAGATCGCCGGAAAGCTCCGTTGTGGGAAGAGCTGATGATGTGGTTGATGTTTTTCACCACATATGCACCGTTCCCAGGCGTCACGCCGATTTTGTACTTACTCGTCCTTGGCTACATGGTGATATTGTTTTTCGACTATAAAACAATCGTGCCGGTGATATTGAGCAGTTGGCCAGTGTTTTTGTTGCCAATCTATGGATTAGCCTCTTTCGCTTGGTCGCCCTTTCCAGCCGAAGCCTTCAGAACCGGCACGCTATTGTTGCTCACACCTTTGATTATCGTCATCGCAGCGAGTCGCCTAAGTATGCGACAAGTCATTAGGGCATTGATGTTCGCGGGCATTTGTACGGCGATCTTATCAGCACCACACATTGGTAGTTTCGCCCAAGGCGGGCTTTATCCGCAGAAAAACTACTTCGCAATTCAAATGTTGTTTTTGATTTTGACGGCGATGGCAACCTGCCTGAATCCGGACGAGTCGATCTGGGTACGTTTAATCGCCGTAATATTTGTGCCCGTGGGATTTGTTTTTCAGCTCTTGGCGGAGTCTGCAACGTCGCTCGTTTTTGCCGTTTTGGGCATCTTCGGGATGCTGACGCTACGCTTTTTCTGGGTTGGCTTGGGGCGTATTCGTCACTTGCGTACGATGATTTTCTTGAGCGCGATGCTGGTGGCGCTGTCTATTGTTCTTGTTATTTTGAGCATGCCGCAGAACGAATTTGTGAGCGGGTTTTTAGAGCTTGTCGGAAAAGATAGCAGCTTCAGTGGTCGAACAGCCATTTGGGAAGCGGGTCGTTTGGTCAGCGCAGAGCACCCGATATTCGGCGTCGGACTGGAGGGCTTTTGGTATTACGACAATGGCATGGCCCAAACACTTAACGAAAATGATCACAAAGCGGCGGGAACAAAGCTATCATTTCATAGTACCTATTGGGAAACACGGGTTCATTTGGGGATGATTGGGTGGGGAATGTTTGTTCTGATCGTCATCTGGTGTTTGTACCGGACGATAAAGCAATGGTTCCAGACACCCTCTATGGATACCTCCGCCCTTTTGGTGACAGCATTGATCATCGTGACGTCAACATTTACGGAATCGTATCTGTGGGGTACGTTTAATACATTGGTATATTTGTATTATTTTGGTGCGATATCGGGTCTCGGAGCTGAAAAACGCGTAAAAGTAGGGCAGGCACCGCTGTATCGCCATGCCGAGCCTATTCAGGCGGCCGCGCAAAATTAGCGGGCGTTATTGCTGCTGACCACTTTTTGACATCATCTAGTTGTATATTCCGGATCAGTTGCCGGATTGACTTAAGCTGGCATTAGGAAATGGATGCGAGTGTTGAGGCATGATGTCTTCGAACCCTGTGATAGGATCGCGCGCTCCGAATATGGAGCAGACGCTCTACGGAAGTTACGCTTCCGATATATCCGAGTCTGGGCTCGGTGACGACGAAAAATGGCCCATCTGGGCGCGTTTGGCGATAATTGTAGGCCTTAGCGCAGGATTGTGGGCTTTGATTATCCTAGGCATTATCGCCCTGTTTTAGGGGCCGTTTTTTCTCAATAACATGGAATATTTCAGCTGTTTGTAGCTGAAAATGCTCTCGATCTGGCAAAGCAGCTAGGTTTGATGGGTGGCATGAAGATTGCGACTATCGTTTGAAACTGTGCGCTTGTTTGTGGCGGACTGCTTTGTTCAAATGACTGGATAAAAGACGCTATGAGATTGCTTCACCATTCCGACCCCATTCCCAATTTCGGCGATGACATCAATGAACAGATTTGGGATGCGCTGGCTCCTGGGATGTTAGATGACTGTAATGGTGTAGGTTTTCTCGGCATCGGAACAGTTGTGGGAAAGAGATTTGATCCAGTCGATGAGTTACATATTTTTTCCAGTGGAGCTGGATACGATCCGATAGATTTGCCCTCTGAGAATGTGAATGTCTGGTGTGTGCGTGGGCCTATAACTGCTGGTCTGCTCAATGTTGATCCCTCGCGCGTTGTAACCGACGGAGCACTCCTTGCGCCGTTAGTCTGGCCGGCAGCTAAAAAGAAACAGCAAGTTGTCGTCATGCCCCACTGGCAGTCGCTTCACGGTCGTGAAGCCTATTGGGAGCGTGCCTGTTCAGCCGCTGGTTTTAAGCTGGTCAGCCCAATGCAGCGCGTCGAAAAAGTGCTAACCGAGCTGTCGTCGGCGACTTTGGTGCTAACTGAATCACTGCATGGCGCGATCTTGGCAGATGCATATGGTGTGCCTTGGAAGGCTTGGGCCTGTTCATCGAATTTTTCGCTGATTAAATGGAAAGACTGGACCGCTTCAATGGATTTGCCATTGTCTGTTTCTGGTGTGGCAGCTCCCAGCACACGTATCGTAAAAGATTATGGTCGATCTCTGTTTGAGCCGGGGAGCATAGATGTTCCCGTGAGTGACGATGTTGTCGAACGCGAAATTTATACCCGTTGCTCGGTTAGAGCTCAAAACCAGAACGTAATTTCAAGTTTGAAATCATTTGTAAAACGCACGCTGCTATCTGAGTTTATTGGGTCAAATATGTTGGGTTATCGCCCGGAGCAAACGGCAAAACAGTTGCTCGAGATTGCAAGAACGGCAGATCGTCAGCTGAGTGCCGAAGATCATCGTGCTCGCCTGACACAAAAGCTGCTTCATCTGCTAAATGAAGTTGCGAACTCGGGCAGTAACAACAACCTTCATCTTGGCGCTTTAAGAGAATCTAACCGCTGATTTTTTGAGCCTTGGATGAGAGAGGTACGTTATGAATAAAAATATTGATGTGTCGGTTATAATCCCGGCGTATGAGGCGAGTGCTTTTATTGGTACGGCGGTTCAGAATTGCCTTTCTCAAACGGGCGTTACCTTTGAGGTCATCGTCGTGGATGATGGCTCCGTGGTGAGCAGTGAACAAGCTGTCGCTGATGTCGCCAAGGGAGACCCAAGAGTAAAATTCTTCCAACTCAAGGAGAATAGCGGCCCCGCAGTCGCAAGAAACGTAGCGCTCAAGGAAGCGCAGGGACGGTACATTGCCGTGCTCGATGCGGATGATGAGATGCTGCTCGACAGATTAGCGGTGATGGTCACGAAAGCGGACGAGGCTGGCCTTGATATTATTGTAGATCAGATGGTGTCTAAAAAGTTTGGTCAAGAAAAGTCCAGTGGAGACACCTTCTTGAATGATTTCGGGCCGGACCCGATTGAAATTACTCTGCTGGATTATGTGGATGTCAAAAACGATGAAAAGTTTGGAGATTCACTCGGTTATCTGAAGCCGATGTTCCGGACTGAATTTTTGCGCACGCATTCGATTGAATACAAACCCGAACTTCGTAACAGCGAAGACTACTACATCGTTGCAGAGATGTTGGTACATGGCGCACGCATGTTGTGGATCCCGTATGCGGGCTATATTTATACAATCAGAGAAGGCTCGCTTTCTTATCGTCTGAGCGCACAAAAAGCATTTGCTGTGGTCTATGCTGAAGAAGAGTTCCAAAAGACTTATGCGGACAAAATGTCAGATGCGGTGAAGCATGCCGCGCGGGGGCGGTTGGATCGCGCCAAAAAAATTGCTGAATTCGAACTGATGGTAGAGGGATTGAGAACGAAATCGATGGCGTCAACGCTTCGTGGGTTCTTTTCGTCACCCACCCATATCCCATATCATGTTTCAGAGTTATTCATGATCGCGGGCAAAAAACTATCAGCTCGCTCTTAAGCTTATAACTCAGCACATATGTAGACTGATCTGCCAGTAGGAAGAGTCTTCGAGTTGAATCTAGCTCCATCGGCATAGCTGACCGAACCTGTTAGCTTGTAAACAACATCGCAATTCAGACTTCGTGATGACTGTGTAATCCGTGCACGACCATCGCGCACTCACGCGGCGGCTTTCCGTTTCCATAGCATGCTGATTGCTGTCGCAGACCAGTCTTTGTGGAGAAGGAGTAAGTATCCGAAATATGCCGCTGCCCCAGATATAGCTTTGATAAGCAAGCGCACGCCAGCCGGAAGCTCTGCCACAAAGGGTGACAAGCCCAACACAACCAAGGCCATAATGGCCACCGCAATATAGGCTGGCATCATGCATTGAATGAGGCTGGAAAGTTTTGTCGACATTTCTTTGAGCAAGATGGGTGTGGTTTGAAAGAGCCGCACAGAATTCAAAATTACCAGCGAACAGACAATCAAACTCACATTAGGATTGAGGTACATGAGTGCCAGCGCAGCGCCTGCAACGACGAAGAGGTCGCAAATGGAATAAACAAGGAGGAGGTTTAGTTTCTTAATCGCGGTCAACGCAGCGTTTCGGAAATATACGATCGGTGAAAATAGGCCAGCAATTCCGAGAACCATTAGAATAGGTGCGACCGGTCCATAACTATCATCTAGCGCGAATGCTACCAAATCAGGGCTTGTCAGGGCGATGCCAGCGAACACAGGCAGACAAATGAGTGAAGACATCTGGGTAAGCCGCAAATACATTGTTGAGAGTTGCTCTTTTGTTTGCGTCCCTTCGGAGAGGAGCACGACCCATAGTGTGCCTATTGGCGCGGCGAATGCTCCGTATATCGCATCGACAAACCGGGCGGCGACTCTCATATATCCAACCGCGGCGGCGCCAATTGATATGCCCACCACAACATCCAAAATGCGCATATAAGACGTGGCAATCGCCTGCGCCGCAAAAATGCGCCCGGAGTCTACAAGGAACCCTTTGGCATATGTGGATGACAAGTTTAGGCCCGGCCACCAGCGTGCCCGAAGCATAAGGAAGACTGATGAGACGAGCGCGTTCATGCCGCGCTGCGCAACCAGAGCCCATTCTGGATATGAGCTTAGCACTGTAGCTATGGCGGCCCCACACCCCGCGATTGCGGCAAGAATGTTCCGTAGCGCAATTCCCTTAAAGTCGTGGTCACGCATGAGCACAGCACCGGGTGATAGCGAAAACGGCACGGGAAGCAGCGTCAATCCAAGTGCCGGCAAGACGTATTTCAGTGTTGGCTCATTCGTGGATGCGGCAAGGGCGCTGCCAGAGAAAAAGCAAAAAATCATTACAATGAGTATTACAAGACCGCTCGTCCAAAAGACTGAATCTAGAGCTTTGTCGTCGAACTGTCGTCTTTGCAGGATGGCATCAGTTGAGGCGGAGCGTGCCTGAAAATAAAAATAGTCAATCACCACCACGCCCAACGCGAAGATACCAAATACGGCCGCGTCGAGCTTGTAAGTGAGGTATATGAACACTGCGGTCGTGATGATTTGAGACACGCCCATATTCGCAATATTCCAAAACATGGAAGATCGAAAAGCGCCAGCGAGGCGTTCTTCATGCTGGTCAGAAGAGGGGGAGGAAGGGGTGTTTGTCATATCACGTTCAGGGGGTAAGCGGTGCTTTTTTGTAGAAACGTTTCCCGTTTTTCACTTTATAGTCGTTTGAGCACTGAGGGCCTTTTTCGCCTGTTTTCAAGAAGCTGGCACATAAATAGTGTGCTTTTGTGCCATTTTCAAAACTAGGTTTTCCGTGCCATTGATACTGGTCCGGGGATCCGCTCCAAAGGTCCATTATAATTCGACTGGGCGTGGATGGAATTTTGTGTAGCTCATCAGTCGCTGAAAACACCATTTGATCGTCTACGAACCACTTTATTTCTTCTGGGCTCCACTCGAATGCGTAGAGATGAAATTCTTCTGCGGCATCATATCCGAGCGGGATGTAGACTGATCCTGCGCCTTCACCATTTGTAAAATAGTTAATATGCAGACGCGTGGTGTCTTTTCCTAAGAACTCAATATCTATTTCATCATGTGGATCACCAAACGTCTCATTTGTATGAGTGAAGAATGATGAGACGGTTCCGGAGCCCGCTGCAGCTTGCATGACTACTTCGTATCGACCGTAATGATAGAAACCGCGCCGTTGATATTCGGCGCCCGAGTATGGTTTGTAGTCTACTCGATTTCTGTTTAGCTCCAGACTAAGCCTACCGTTTTCAAAGTCCGTATTCTCGGCGACCCATGCCGCCAAGTGCACTTTCGATGGGTAGTAAAAATCAGCGATCTGCCATGCCTTGTTATCGTGCCCATCCTCAAAGTTTGTCTTGAATGAAGGATCTCCCAATGACGGTTGAGGAATTGGTATCGGAAGTGTCGGGAGACGATTTCTGTTGATGAATACGAAAAGCATCGACAGAGCCAGGATTGCGAAGGCAGTCCATATTAGTATGGGGCCGGGAAGTTGATCCGGTTGCTTGCGATCCACGGTCGGCTCCTAACTTTGAACAATCCGTCCATATAGTCGTTCGTTCAAAATTCCTACAGGCAGACGCACAGAAGAGCGAGCTAGCGGGCACCTTTGGACATGAGCACTGCTGGCACTGTTTTAAGTACGATCATGATGTCGCCGATGAAGCTGTGTGTGCGCACATATTCGACATCCATTGCCACTCGCTCAGGATATGTCGTGTCACTGCGACCTTTGACTTGCCAAAGTCCCGTCACACCCGGACGAACTTCGCAATAGAAATTGAAGTTCTCACCGTATTTTTCAATTTCATTCTCGACGATAGGACGAGGTCCAACCAGAGACATGTCTCCGCGCAACACATTGTATAATTGCGGAAGTTCATCGATGGATGTTTTGCGAATGAAGTGACCTAAAGCAGTGATCCGCGGATCATCAGTCAATTTTTGTGTTTCTTCCCACTCTTGGCGAGCGGCGGGATCTGAGGCGAGCAGCGCTTCTAGGCGTTCGCGAGCATCAGGCACCATGGAGCGAAGCTTGAAGCAATTGAAGGTTTCACCATTCAAGCCAAAGCGTTTTTGTTTGAACAGCGCTTTTTCGCCATCCTGTATCTTAATCGCAATTGCAAAAGCGAGGATGAGAGGAGATAGCGCAAGCAGGGCTGACGCTGAAACCACGATGTCGAAAACTCTTTTCGCATATTCTTCACCTCGTGAAAGAGGTTGTTTTGCTTGCGATGCGGCATATGCGGCAGTTTCTGCTTGGCGCGACTGTTTTGTTAGTCTTAAGCCCATGATGGTCCCCTGAAACACTCTACAATCAAGAATGGGTTTGTTAATCAAAAACGACGAAAATTAATGCAATTGGTTAACGTCGAAGCATTCTATATTTTCATTTTACTGCCATCTCTTTGCAAACTCTATACCGATTGGTGCAGGGAAAGGGTGATGTTTGAACAAAAAATGCACCAGTTTTTTAATAATCACTGAATATTCAGGCAATCTTACCGTGTGTTGATTAGTTATTATCAAATTGGGACAGGCGTGAAAGTGATTTCTCGTGTTGAGGGAGTTTTGCGACGAAAAGTTAATATAACGAAATAGGCCCAAAGGTTGAGTTAACCTTTGGGCCCTGTAATGAAATCGCGTTAGGCGCCTAATTTTAGAAAGTACGTTCGTCGATCCGAATGGTGTCGCCAGGTTGAACAAGTGTATTTGCGTCCAAAATGTATTTCACTTCAGTGCTGGATTCAGCATTCTTGATGAACACAACTCGCTTGTCGGCGCGATAGTCAAATCCGCCTGCGGCAGCCACAGCATTTTGGACCGTAAGGTTTGCTGAATAGGGGTATTCGCCCGGTGTCCGCACTTCACCCAAAATGTAGAATGGGCGGAAATTGATGACCTCTGCTGAAACGCGGGGTTCTAGCAGGTACCCATCTGCTAAAGCGTCAGCGATGCTGACTTGAAGCTGAGATGTTGAGAGCCCTGTTGCCTTCACTTCACCGATCAGAGGAAGTGAAATCGTGCCGGTGTTGTCGATCACAAACTCACCGGAAAGATCGTCTTCTCCGAAAACATTGATTCTGAGGCGGTCACCTGTGCCAAGCGCATAGGGCGTTGCTTGGCGTGTAGCGAGGGCGTCGGTGCTACCCGCTTGAGCGACACCACCAGCCTGACAGGCGCTTAATATGAGTGAGGCACCCATGGCGCCAGCGATAAATACGTTTCTGAGGAAGGCCATCGGCTAATCTCCTGGTTACTGTGTCGTTCGGCAATATGCCTTAGTGCTCAAATCTTTTGCCATGATCAGGTGGAAAGAAATTCTATTTCGGTTCCAAACAAACGGGCTGCGCTGAGGCGACCACTGATGAATGCGCCCGTGTCTAAGCCGATCCGTCGTCCATCCTGCACAACATCCTCTGTAGGTGTGTGACCATGAACTATCAAATGCGAAAATTGCTCGCGATCGTCAAGAAATTCATCGCGAATCCACAGCATGTCGCGTTGCGTTTGCTCTTCCAGCGCCACTTGGGGGCGCAGTCCTGCATGCACGAAGAGATAGTCTCCCGCGATGTGATAATGCTTCAGATTGCGATAAAATTCCAAATGCGGTTTCGGTAGTTTCTCTCTGAACCCTTCCCAAACACGCGTCCACGCATTCTGAGCGGCAATCATTGTTTCGTGAGACCCTAGGCTGGCGCGTGTGTTTGGAGGTTGAAAACCGTAAGAATAGAGTGTCTCGCCGCCACCATATCTGACCCATTGTTTGCCGAAATTTTCGTCATCGAAAAATCTTAACAATGCTTCCTCATGATTGCCCATCAGGAAAATGGTCTCGAAACCGTCGAGTTTATCGCCCAAGAAATAGTCAACAACGTTGCGTGACTGAAGGCCACGATCAATGTAATCGCCGAGAAAGACAATCTGCACATGTGTGCCTTCAGGCAAGTTGGCGCTGTCTACTTTGATTTTTTCCATCAAAGTGATTAGCAGATCCGCGCGGCCATGAATGTCGCCAATTGCGTAGATACAGGTGCCTTCGGGGGCCTGCGTTGTGCGAGCAGGTATCGCACGTGTCTCAATTTGCGGTTTGGCTGTTGGCAATGAAAAGTCAGTCGGAATGCCCTTTTTGATCCGCGCGCGCAGAGTCGTGGTCGACTTGGAAAGTCGACGATACTGTTCCAGAAATGATTTCTGTAGACGCTCGGAGATACTGGACATAACGACTTTCTATCGCATTCTGTAGGTAATTCGCAATTTCTCTTGCTAAATACTCGATTGACCAAACAGGGTTTGTTTAAAAAAGCCAACTGCCCAGCTCATATGCATCGTTCCTGACGCAATACCGGCGAGCAGACCGCATGGTGATTTTTTCCATAATGCGACCCCGATTGAGGCAATGCCCAATACGGATGCGTACCCTAATGGAAGCACAAGCGTTGGCCAAAAGAAGGGTGAGGCAATCAGGCCGAATACTGTAAGTGGTAAAACAAGCAGTGGGAGTGCTTGGCGAATCTTTAGCTTGGAGTTGTGTTTGTTTACATTCCGCGCGCGACCCTTGCCGTAATTGAAATACTGTTTAGCCAATCTCGCGACGGACCCGCGAGGGACGTATTTGATGCGAATATCTGCGTCGAGGTAAATTCGCCCGCCCGCTTGCGCAACGCGCTCATCATATTCGCCATCTTCGTTATGAGAGAAGGACTCGTCATAACCATTGACCTGACGAAACATGCTGAGGCGAAAACCGGCATGATGACCGTGATCTACCCAGCCTGAGCTCTTGCCACCGCGATGCGCAGAGCCGCCGGAACCTAATGGCGTATCTACAATCCAAGCATTTGCCTTTTCAAAACACGTCTCGCCCGTCGCATCCATAGGAATGACAAGCGACGCAGCTTGTTGAGCATCCATAGAACGTGCCACATCGAGAATGAAATTCTGCGGGTAAATTGAGTGAGCGTCGCACCGCACTAATGTGTGCGTGAGCGCCGTTGCATGGTTTTTGGCGGCCAAGTTCATTGCAGCCGATTGCAGGCGTTTGGGATTGTTGAGGACGCGGATGTTCGGGAACTCTTCACGCAAGCCTTCTACGATCTCAACCGTGCGGTCTGTGCTGCCGCCATCTGCAATAGTTAAAGGCACTTTTCGTAGATCTGTCTCACCATCCATGAGGGAGCGAATGCACGCCTCAATATGGCGCTCTTCATTCAAAGTCGGAATGATAGCGAGGATGTTTTCCGGCATAACATAGGCTTCCGGATCTATAGAGGGGGCCTTAATGTCTAGCATGACCGTCCTATCAATCTATTTCTGTACGCTACTCAACCAGCAAGAATTGTTCCATTCGGAGTATTCTCCAATCAACATTATTTTTTATCGGACCCCACGGTAAGGCTTGCTGGATACAATTAAGTTTCTAGTGTGGAGCCAATAATAGATCAATCGGAGGAAGATCATGATAGGTGTTGTTGCTACCCTTAAAGTTCAAGACGGAAAACAAAGCGAGTTCGAGGCGGTGGCCAAGGACTTGATGGCTAAGGTAAACGCGAATGAGCCGGGGTGCCTGCTCTATCAATTATATAAAGAAAAGGGCAGCGAAGACACTTATATCTTCATGGAGCGCTATGCCTCATCAGATGACCTCAAAGCGCACGGTCAGACTGACTATTTCAAAGCGGCTGGACCGAGCCTCGGTGCCTGTCTTGCGGGGCGCCCAGACGTGAAATATTTCGATATTGTCGAGTAGGAGCTAACCCATGGACTTGTCCTTTACTCCAGAAGATATCGCGTTTCAGAATGAAGTCAGAGCCTGGATCAAAGAGGCCTATACGCCTGATCTCAAGGAGAAGATGAAATATTCCAAGAACGGCTATTTGGATAAGGAAGGGCAAGTCGCGTGGCAAAAGAAGCTGTACGACAAGGGATGGATTGCTCCCAACTGGCCAACTGAGTTTGGTGGGCCGGGCCTATCACAGTCGCAGCGCTATATCTTCAACATGGAGATGGGGATTGCCGGCACACCAACGGTTAGCCCGATGGGTGTTTCAATGGTGGCTCCGGTCATAATGGCCTTTGGCTCTGATGAGCAAAAAGCGAAACACCTGCCGCCGATTTTGAAATCTGATGTCTGGTGGTGTCAGGGATATTCAGAACCGGGCTCCGGGTCTGATTTGGCGTCATTGCAGATGAGTGCGGAGCGTGATGGCGATGACTATGTGCTGAATGGCTCAAAAATCTGGACGACACACGCGCAATGGGCCGACATGATTTTTTGTCTCGTACGCACGTCGAAAGAGGGCAAGCATCAAGAAGGTATCAGCTTCATCATCTTCCCGATGACGCTGCCGGGCATCACTGTATCTGCGTTGCCTACTCTGGATGGTCCCGCCGAGGGGATGCAGGAAATCAATCAGGTTTTCTTCGAGAATGTGCGCGTTCCCATCAAAGACTGCCTGATCGGGGAAGAGAATAAAGGTTGGACGTATGCCAAGTATCTATTGCAGTTCGAGCGCGGAAATGCTTATGCGCCCCGTCTGAAATCGGCGCTGGGTAAGGTAAAAACGTATGCAAATTTAGAGCAGTCGAATGGCGCGCCGCTCATGCAGGATCAGACATTTGCCCGCAAGCTGGCTTTGCTGGAGATGAAAATTGACAGTTTGGATGCCAATGAGCAACGCGTGCTCTCGGGCATGGCCGCGGGTGAAGCTATGGGGCCTCAAAGCTCTATGATGAAATGTTTGGGGTCCGAAGCGCAGCAAGAAATATCAGAGTTGTTTCTTGAGGCCGTCGGCATACATGCTGCCCCATTTGTAAAAGACAATTTCGCCCTCGCGCGAGGCGGTGCCAACGCAGAAATTCCAACGCCATTAGAGGCTGTCACGGCCGCGCCTGCTTATTTCAATTATCGGAAAACCTCGATTTATGCAGGGTCTAATGAGGTGCAACGCAACATCATGTCGAAGATGATTCTTGGTTTGTGACGTGCATTCGGCGAGGCTTTGACAGAAATAACAGTCCGTTTTTATCGGCCTAAGTCTCGGTTATTATGAGTGAAATTTAAGAATATGGCGATTGCGAGATACGTGCCGCCAAACTAGAGCCATAGTCATGATGCATTCCATACCCATGATGAAACATGTCTCGAAGTTCTTTGCTGTCGCCAGCTTTGCGGTGATTGTCCTGCTTGGGCTTGCCGTTGCTCCGCTGTTTGGGCACGCGCAAAATGTGCCGCAATCGAAGGCTCAAATTGATCTTACCTTCGCACCTTTAGTGAAGCAGTCAGCACCCGCTGTGGTGAACGTCTACACGCAGAAAAAAGTGCGTAGCAGAACGTCTCCCATTCAGCAGATGATCTATGGCAATATCGGTCCGAAAGAGCGCGTGCAAAACTCGCTCGGTTCAGGCGTGATCGTTGGCGATGAGGGAATCATCGTCACCAACAATCATGTGATTGAAGGCGCGGACTCGTTTCAGGTCGTGCTTTCAGATCGCCGGGAATATGCCGCAGAATTGTTGCTGGCTGATGAGCGCACGGATCTCGCCGTTTTAAAGATCGATCCAGATGGCGCGCGACTTCCTACGCTGGAATTTGCTGACACGCGGGATCTTGAGGTCGGCGATTTGGTGCTGGCCATCGGCAATCCCTTCGGCGTGGGGCAAACTGTTACGAGCGGCATTATCTCCGCAACCGCGCGCACAGATGTCGGGGTCTCAGATTATGCCTTCTTCTTGCAGACAGATGCGGCAGTGAACCCCGGAAACTCTGGCGGTGCGCTCGTCGATACAGCCGGGCGTTTGGTTGGCGTCAACACAGCAATCTTCTCGCGGTCTGGCGGCTCCAACGGCATTGGCTTTGCGATCCCGTCAGAAATGGTCAAACGCGTCGTGGATGCCGCGATCAATGAAGGAACGTTTGTGCGTCCATGGTTGGGTCTGTCGGCCCAATCAGTGACTTATGATCTGGCGAAAGCCCAAGGGCTCGACCGTCCGATCGGGGTGATGGTCACCGAAGTTTACGAAGATGGTCCGGCTGATAAGGCGGGCCTGCGTCGAGGTGACCTCGTCCTGTCCATTGATGGCCGGGAAGTGGTTGATGAGCGCGGACTTAAATTCCTGGCCGCAACACGCAGTCCCGGCGACAAAGCAAGATTGACAGTTTTGCGTGGCGGTAAAAACCGCGCCTTCACTGTGAAGCTCGCGCCGCCCCCCGGCGCGACGGAGGCTGACCTTGTTATGCTAGAGGGACGCAATGCCTTTGCGGGCGCCCGCGTTGTTGAACTTTCACCCCGATTGGCAGAAGAGAACGGTCTCGATCCCTTCCAGAAAGGCTCGGGCATCTACGTCCATTCGGTTATGCGCAGGTCTATCGCGCGCAGTTATTTCCGCCCCGGCGACATCATTCGTTCGGTCAATGGCCGCTCGGTTTTGAAGGTGTCAGAGTTGCAGGCAGAACTGGCCAAGTCGCAAAGTAGCTGGTCGGTTGAGATCGAACGCAACGGTCGAACGATTCGCGGAACCGTGAGATTGTAGCGCAAAGGGCTTACGCCCGCCCTCTAACCCGCATACAACGCTCCCTATGAGCGACTTATTTGAAGCATCTGGATTATCTGACGGCGCGCCGCAGCCGCTTGCCGACCGATTGCGTCCAACCAATTTGTCGGAAGTCGTCGGGCAAGAGCATTTGGTTGGCCCTGATGGCGCCCTTACACGTATGCTCGAAACAGGCCGCTTGTCATCAATCATCCTTTGGGGCCCGCCGGGCGTCGGCAAAACGACTATCGCGCGTTTGCTCGCCCAGGAAACCGACTTAGCGTTTGAGGCAATCAGTGCGATCTTCTCCGGCGTAAAAGACCTCCGCGCTGCGTTTGATCGAGCCGAGGGCTTGCGCAAGGCTGGGCGCGGTACACTTTTGTTTGTGGACGAGATTCACAGGTTCAATCGCGCGCAACAAGATGGATTTTTGCCCTTCGTAGAGGCTGGCACCGTCACTCTCGTCGGCGCCACGACGGAAAATCCAAGCTTTGAACTGAACGGCGCGCTGCTGTCACGATGTCAGGTTTTGGTCTTGAACCGATTATCTGATGACGGGTTAGACGATTTGTTGAAGCGCGCCGAGGCGTCCGAGCAACGCCGTTTGCCGCTGGAGCCGGACGCGCGGATTGCCCTGATCGCGATGGCTGATGGAGACGGGCGATACCTGCTGAACCTTGCAGAGCAAGTCTTCACTGTAGCGCGAGAGACCGAAGTGCTGTCGCGCGAGCAATTGTCAGCGCGACTGCAAAAGCGCGCGCCTGTGTACGACAAAGACAGAGACGGACACTACAACCTTATCTCTGCATTGCATAAATCTGTGCGCGGATCAGATCCTGACGCCGCGCTCTACTGGTTCGCGCGTATGTTGGAAGGTGGTGAAGACCCATTATATCTGGCGCGCCGATTGGTGCGCATGGCAAGCGAAGAGATAGGATTGGCCGATCCGCTCGCCTTGATGATCTGCAATGAGGCCGCCGCAGCTTATGAGCGTCTGGGCTCTCCGGAAGGGGAGCTTGCCCTCGCCCACGCTGTGATCCATTTGGCAACTGCGCCCAAGTCAAACGCAGCCTATGTCGCCTACAAAGCGGCACGGGTCTCCGCGCGCGAAACGGGCGCACTGTCGCCGCCAAAACATATCCTCAATGCCCCGACGCAAATGATGAAAGATCAAGGCTATGGCGACGGTTACGCGTACGATCATGATGTCGAAGGCGGTGTGTCTGGCCAGAACTATTTTCCAGACGAAATGCCGAGGCAGCAATATTATGCGCCAAAACCTGCCGGTCGCGAACGCGCAATTATAGACCGACTAGACGAGATCGCAGCCATCCGCCGCGACTATGCTCGCGGGAAGGGGAAAGCGTGATGCGCAATAAACCAGTTCCTGCTGTAAGCGCTGAAGACGCCGCCTATGTGCGATCATTTTTGTTATATGAAGATGCTGACATATTGGTCTTCAACAAACCCTCCGGGTTGCCTTCGCAGGGCGGCGCAAACATCACTCGCTCTCTCGATAGTTTGCTGGATGCGTTCGCAAAATCCAACGGCAAGCGGCCACGTTTGGTGCACCGGCTCGACACCCAAACATCCGGTATAATGATCGTTGCACGAACCAAACCTGCTGCCGCATCGCTCTCTCTCCAGTTCTCAGAACGCAAAGCAAAGAAAACCTATCTAGCCCTCGTCTCGGGCGATGTGGATGAGGCTGCCAATCGTGTGATTGATCAGGCGCTTGTCAAAGTGCGCGAGAGCGGGCGCCCGAGAATGCTGGCCGCCAAGCCCGGACGGCAAGGTGCTCAAACCGCTGTTACTAAGGTGCGGGTTTTGGCGCGCAGTGAGACGGCAAGCCTCGTCGCGTTATCGCCTGAAACGGGCCGGATGCATCAACTGCGTATTCACATGGCCCATATCGGTCACCCCATTTTAGGCGATCCGCTCTACGGAAAAGGACATGCAGACGCGTCGCGGCTTATGCTACATGCCGCAGAGTTAGGGTTAGCCCACCCGTCGGGTGAGGCACTTAAGTTGATGGCTGAATTGCCAGAGGCGTTCGTTGCTGAGGTGCAGTCGCGAGGGCTTCAAGCTGGCTTGTAATAGTCGCGATACCAGTCCACGAATTTCGCGATACCTTCACCAACATCTGTGCACGGCGTATAGTCTGTTAGCTCTTTCAATAGTGTCGCATCAGCGTATGTCTGTTTCACATCGCCGGGCTGCATATCGATCATATTCTTGACTGCCGGCCGACCGATCGAAGTCTCGATCGCCTCGATATAGTCCATCAGTTTGACGGGTGTTGAATTGCCGATGTTTACCAGCCTCAAAGGGGCGACAGGGCTGAGGGAATCGTCACGGGTGATCGGCTCACCTTGGCGCGGTGGCACATCCATCAGGCGGCGTATGGATTCTGCAATGTCATCGACATAGGTGAAGTCTCGCAGCAAATCGCCATGATTGAACACATCGATCGGTTCGCCCTTAAAAATCTTGTCGGTGAATAAGAAGAACGCCATATCCGGGCGCCCCCACGGACCATATACGCTGAAGAAGCGCAGCACGGTGGTGGGTGTGCCATACAGGTGGGCGTGGCTATGGGCGATCAATTCACTCGATAATTTTGACGCGGCATAGATTGTAAGCGGATAGGGGGCTGGGTCAGTTTCTTCGAAGGGAAACTTCTGATTTGCACCATAGGCAGAGCTAGTGGATGCCAATATCAAGTGTTTCACATTGTACAGACGGGACAGGTCGATCACATTGAATGATCCGACGATGTTCGAGCTGATATAATCGCGCGGATGTTCTAAGCTATGCCGAACACCGGCTTGGGCAGCCAAGTGCACCACAATGTCTGGTTTTTCCGTTTTGAAAATTTCAGTCATGGCGACTTCGTTTTCAACACCGATTTCGTGCAGTTTAAAGCGCTCAGAATAGACCGCGCATCGGCGAACACGGTCGCGTTTTAGCTGCACGTCATAATAAGTTGAAAAATTATCAACACCGACAATGTCATGCCCTTCGCGCAAAAGACGCAGAGCCAGTTCGCATCCGATAAAGCCAGCGGCACCCGTTATGAGAACTTTCATGAATCGACCTGTGTTTTCTTTCTTATCGGCTAGACCATTGGATCGGTGGGCACAAGTTCGCGGTTGAAGTCAATATAGCACGAAAAGGCCGCCCATTCTGTTGTGAATAGGCGGCCTTGAGTTTGACGATGCGGGCTAATGCGCGATTAGCGCTCCTTGATTCTCGGCCCCATAGCTACGGTTTGACCGTTATTTACGCCTTCGATCATGCTCAGTTCTTCGAGTAGAATTTGAGTGCGTTCATCACCAGCGATCATATTCAAAGTGTTGATGGCCTGAGCGGTTTCGGCAGAGACGCCAATCATCCCTTCAAGGGCTTCAAAGCCTGTCTTACGTTGCGGGAAATAAACGAGACGCACATCGGTGTCGGCTTCCACACCGCTAAGCTCTTTGGCTTTCTCAACAGCGTCCATGAACGTGCCGATCTCATCAACGATGCCTTGGTCAATCGCATCGCGACCACTCCATACGCGACCACGCGCAATGGCGTGCACTTCGTCATAGGTCATATCGCGACCTTCACCGACAACGTGCAGGAAGCGATCATATCCGCGTTTCAGCCAGGCTTTTACCTCAGCTTCTTGGCTTTCAGTAAATGCATCTGCACCATACGCGTCGGCGAATTCACCTCCGACGCTCACCGTATCAAAGGTGACGCCAATTTTATTGAACGCGCCTTCTATGGCGATTTTACCACCATAAATACCAATCGACCCTGTAAGCGTTGCTTGGTTCGCCATGATGTAATCGGCTGCCGCTGAAACATAATATCCGCCCGAGGCAGCATAGGTTCCCATCGACACAATGACGGGTTTGCCATTGTCACTGACGGTTTTAACGGCATTCCAGATCTGATCAGAGGCTGTGGGTGATCCGCCGGGGCTGTCGACGCGAAAGACGATCGCCTTGATTTTGTCGTCTTCGCCGGCATCAAGAATGGCACGTGCAATGACGTCGGACGCAAAATTTTGCGATGCGGCGAACGGGTTGCCCGAAGCGCTTCCTCCGGTCACGACCGCGCCCTCGCCACCTATAACAGCAATTTGTGGTGCTCTGACCGGCAGGCTGGGGTGAACATACATTGCCACATTTACGAATTCAGCGTTCTCGCCTCCGCGCTCAAGCGCCGCGCGTTCTGCATCTTCTGGCCAGCCAGTGCGGTGCACGATGCCTAATTCAACAGCTTGCTGGGCTGTCTTGGGGCCGCTTTCCAAAGCCGCGCGAAGCGTTTGCAGAGGAATGTTGCGGTCTTTTGAAAGTGTCTCGAGCGAAGTCGCCCAAATCGATTCGGCCAACGTTGTCATCGCTTCACGATGCGGCTCTGTGTAAGACGCCTCATTATAGCTGTTGGGCGCGTTTTTGTATTCAAAGAATGGGTAAATTTCCGACTTGGCATCGGTCAGATCGAACAAGCCTTTCATAAATTGGGTTTCAAATGTCACGCCCGATGCAAACAGGTCTGTCCCGTCTTGCATCCAAATTTCATCCGCTGCGGTGAGTGAGGTGATAGCTGAGGGGCCGCTAATGCCGTAAGTGCCTTGGGTGTGAGCCAGAACGAATCGGCCTGAGCTTTTGAAGCTCTCAATTGCTTGGCGTAACTCTTCTGCACGCGCGCTGCCGAAACCCATTGTGGCGCCGCGAATGTAAAGTCCTTTTACGTCGTCATCTCGTTCGGCAGCTTTAAGGGTTGTGATGATATCAATAAAACCGGGTTGAGCAGCAAAGGCCGCAAACCCTGATGTCGGGCTTTGATCCGGCAGGGGCATATTCAGGTCGAGTGATAGGACAATATTGTCAGGTGTCTTCGGCGCTGCGGAGCCCGCAGCCGCTGCGATGAGCACAAAAATAAAGCCAAAAAAGAGGAAGCAGAATATAAGCATCGCGGCGAGAGAGCCTGCTAGCGACAAAAAGAAGGTTTTCATTATCTCGGAAACTCCGCGTCGTAATATTTATCGATAATTGATATGGGTGTTCGCGCAGGCATTGTAAAGCCGCTCACTCAGATTTGGCAGCATTCTCGCGCATTGGTGAATTATTTTTCCAGCAGAAATGCGAAACCCGCATTTGGGGTGTTGCAAGTCTTTAAAAGAGACTGTATCCCGCCTCTCTCGTTGGGGTGTCGCCAAGTGGTAAGGCACCGGTTTTTGGTATCGGCATTCCCAGGTTCGAATCCTGGCACCCCAGCCACAATAATTTATTTCCTTCAGAAAAATGTAAAAAATCGGCGTTGAAGTCGGGCGTTACTGTATTACAAGTGTTGCGTCTGTTGCGATCCGAGATATTTTCTAAACGAATCGTAAAGCTTTGTTGATCGATGCGCGCTGGGTTGCTAGCGTAAAGAGATGAATATTAGCGTTGCGCATTTCCGGTCAGAATGGCAGGAGAGTGCACGACTTAAAGAAGGGCGATTAAACGCTCCGCAAAATTGAAGGGGAGATGCTGGGCACTTTAAAAGGCCTTTCGACTTCCGAATAAACTAAAGGTCCGCAGTTTGTGTTGGACCGAACTTGTACCCGGGACACCTTCATAAGATGGGTGCCCGATTTTTGGATTTCCAGTGCAAATGACTTCGTTTGCACAACCGTTTGGAGAGTGAGAGGCAAACCTCATGAAGAAACTTCTGTCACCAGCTCGCGGCGTTATCGCTGCTGCGCTGATTGCTGGACTGGCTATTCCAGCCCACGCACAATTGCGCGATGCGCTAAACACAGGCGAGCAGGCCACACGCCGTGCTGAGCAAGTGCAAAAGCAAATCAATCAGCTTGATGATGAGCGTACCGATATGGTGCGTGAATATCGTACGTTGCTACAACGCACGCAGGCAGCTGATCTGTATGCGAAACAGCAACAGCTTGTTGTTGAGAGCCAGCGCGAAGAGATTGCGTCACTCGAATCACAACTCGGTTCAATCGACGACATTACAGCGCAAACTGTTCCAATGTTGCTCGACATGATCAAAGATCTTGAGACGTTTGTTGCTGCTGACTTGCCATTTAAGATGGATGTACGTCAGGCACGCCTCGACGGCTTGAACGCTGCAATGACGAACGCATCAGTCACACCAGCTGAGCAGTATCGCCTCATCATGGACGCCTATCAGGCTGAGATGGAATATGGCCGTACGATTTCAACATGGCAGGAAGAGATCACTCTGGATGGTCAGCCGACAACTGTTGATATGATGCTCTATGGCCGCGTTGCTTATGTTTATCAGGCTCCGAATGGCAAAGTGTATCGCTACAATCGCGATAGCGGTGAGTTCGAGCAAGCTTCCGGTGGCCTTCAGGCTGACGTAACCAAAGCGATCAAAGTCGCTGATGGTAAAGCTCAGCAGGACGTCCTGTTCGCTCCCGTTCAACGCTTCTCCGCTGAGTAATCGGCGTCGTCAGAGAAACAGAGGTAAATTACATGTTTAAACTAAAATCCTCGCTGAAGACTCTGGGTGCGGCTACGCTACTCGGTCTCAGCTCATTCGCCTTCACGGCGCCCGCGCACTCACAAGGATCGCTGAAGAGCGTTCTTGACGCGATCAAGCGCGACTCATCAGCCATGTCTTCAGCCGACCAAGCGCGTCTGAAAGAATTCCAGGCTGATACAGCGGCTCAAGCGCAGAAAATGGCGTCTGCACGCGCTGCGCTAAACGCTGCCGAAGGTCGCGGTCGCGCCCTCGGTGCAGAGTTTGACGCAAACGAAGCTGTGCTCGGCGATCTAGAAGCTCAGGTCTCTACACTTGCAGGTGACTTCCAAGAACTGCTCGGTCAGTTCCGGACGGCTGCTGGTGAAACAATGCCAGAGATTTCAAACTCATTCGCTAACTTCGACTATCGTGACCGCGTTGCGGGCATCGAAGAAATCGCAGAAGCCCGCACACTTCCAAACCGCGCACAGCTAGAGCGTCTGCCAAAAGCAATGCTTCAGGAAATGGTTGCTCAAATGGAAGTGAAAACTTTCACAGCGACCGTTGATGGTATTGGTCCAGACGGTTCAAACCTCGAAACTGAACTGATGCGTATTGGTGTGTTCACCGCGGCGACAGTCGACGGCAAAAAGTTCGTCGAAGTGAAAAAGTCAGGTGACTCAACATCGCTTCAAGCGTTCAAGACTCAGCCATCAGGCGGTTTTGCCAGCGCGATGGGCAGCGTAATCAACGCGTCAGAAGGTGAAGTTGTTCGCGCTCCAGTTGATCCATCAAAAGGTACATTGTTCGGCATTTTGGGTGACCTTCCGAAGCTTAGCGATCGTCTAAAGCAAGGTGGACCCGTTGGTGCGGTTATCGCAGCGCTCTTGTTCATTGGTCTTTTGATCGGTCTCTACAAAATCTTCACACTGTTCACCATGGGTGCGTCTATGCGTAAGACGGCGAAGACACGTCGGGCTGGCACAGGAAACCCACTGGCTCGTATTTTCGAGACTTATGAATCGAACAGCAGTGCAGACATTGAGACGCTTGAACTCAAGCTTGACGAGCAAATCCTTAAAGAGAGCCCACGCATCGAGCGTTTCAACGACATCATCAAAGTGATGGCCGCTGTTGCTCCACTGCTTGGTCTTCTCGGTACGGTTATCGGTATGATCATCACCTTTACCACCATCACAATCTATGGTGCCGGTGATCCGAAACTGATGGCTGGTGGTATCTCAGTTGCGCTTATGACCACAGTGTTCGGTCTGGTTGCTGCGATCCCATTGCTTCTCGTGCACGCTTTCGCTTCTGCGATGGCTCGCTCAAATCAGCAAATCCTTGACGAACAGGCCGCTGGTCTTGTCGCAGAGAAAGCTGAATCCACGCGCGGGGCGGTGGCTTAAGCCACCCCCCTCGTTCACTCGAGGAGGAGACCCCTATGGGTTTTGCAGATTTACAAGCATTCCTCGATCGTGGTGGGCCAGTGTTGTTGGTCATTATGGCAGCAACATTCTTCATGTGGGCCCTGATTTTAGAGCGTTTGTTCTATTTCAGGTTCGCTCACAAGCAGGTGGCCTCTGAAGCGATTGCGGAGTGGCGTTCGCGCGCTGACCGAAAGTCCACTATGGCCCATTGGGTGAAGGACAAGCTGGTCTCAGAAGTGCGATTGAAAGCCGAACAGAACGTCCAGTTGACCAAAGCAATGGTGGCACTTGCCCCGCTGCTCGGCCTATTGGGCACCGTGACCGGGATGGTTGCTGTGTTTGACGTGATGGCGATCACCAATGGTGCAGATGCAAAGGCCATGTCGGCCGGTGTGTCACGTGCCACGATCCCCACCATGGCAGGTATGGTTGCGTCACTGTCGGGTATTTTGTTCACGTCTGGTATGGACCGCCGCGTAAGCCGGTCTGTGCAAGAAGTCGAAGACCAGATGGAGATTGGCTGATGAGAGGACGTAGTGCGAGACAAGCCGAAGAGGCAAATGTCGACCTGACACCGATGCTCGATGTGGTCTTCATTCTGTTGATCTTCTTCATCGTGACGGCAACATTCGCGCAGGAAGAAGCGATTGGCCTTGAGCCACCGCCGCCACCTGCACCGGACCAGGATATTCAGGACCCAGTTCCGGCGATCCTTATTTATGTTGATGAGAACAGCTTCATCACCGTGAATGGGCGTGCGACGGATATCGGAGCTGTACGCGCTAATATTGAGCGTGTGCGGGCCGAGAACCCTGAGAGTGCAGTTATCATTCAGGCGCATCCGCGCACCCGGAATGGTACGGTCGTTTTGATCCGTGATGCGGCTTATAAAGCTGGCTATGATAGCAGGGTGAATTTCGTCCTGTCGTCTGAAGAGTAGAGAGGAGCAACGATTATGGCACGAAGAAAACGCCAAGCCTCCGCCGGTGGTGGTGGTGCGGAAGACGATGTCAACCTCACCCCAATGCTCGACGTTGTGTTTATCCTGCTCATCTTCTTCATTGTGACCGCGCAATTCATTAAGGAACCCGGTGTTTCGATTGTGCGGCCAGATGTTGATACGCAGGCGCAAGTTAAGCCATTGGCAATCCTGATTGCGATTGATGAAAATAGCGATATTTACATCGATAAGAAGCAGGTGAGCACGAATGATTTGCCGTTTACGCTCAAGCAGTTGCGTGAAGACAATCCGAAGGGTGAAGTCGTCATTCAGGCTGATGTGGATTCAGAAGCTGAAGTACTCGTCGACATCATGGAGGCCATCAACAAGCAGGATGGCTCTACAGTGATCAACATTTCTGCGCAGATGGATTAGGAGTTTAAACAATGTTTCAAAACCCACTTATTCGAGTCTTAGCAGGCTTCGCGATTGCTGCGCCGATTGTGTATTTGCTTTTCATGATGATGAACGCACTTATCAGCGTAACGGAGATCCGTGTCGACAAGGGTGAACAACGTGTTCTTGCAGCGATTACTCCGCAGCAACAAGACAGTGATGTTCGCACACGTCAGCGGGCGAAACCTAAGCGCCTCGATTCAGCGAAGAAGCCGCCTCCGCCACCAAAAGTGTCGGCGACAAAGTCAAACATCAATCTGCCGACCCCTCAAATTGCGGGTGCCGCGCCGACTGAGTTGAATTTGGGCCGTATGGAATCGCTTGCGATTGATCCGGTTGCGATTTCTGACCGTGATGCTCAGCCAATTCGTCCGCCACAACCGTCTTACCCACAACGGGCAGCGGAACGTGGAACGGAAGGTAGCTGTGACGTGCGGTTTGATGTTGATACGCGTGGGCGCCCATACAATGTGGTCGCAACCTGCACGGACAATGTGTTCAAGCGTGAAGCTGAGCGTTCAGTGAGCCGAGTTGAATTTGCCCCGAAGATCATTCGCGGGCAGGCAGCAGAGCGTAAGAACGTGGTCTACCCGCTAGAGTTCAATCTCCAGTAAGTTTGAGCAGTCATCCAAATCAGATCAAGGGCGCCGGTTTCGGCGCCCTTTTTTTGGGTTTCATTTTCGAGTTTGCGGGAACTCAATATTTATGTTACGTTACAACATAACATAAATTGAAAGGGAGAATATTGTGATGAATCGCCTCAAACTGCCTCAAACTGCACCTAATTGCACCATCCCGCTCGGGGGAGGATTGGGCATTGCTGCTGTACCTATCTCTCGCCGCTCATCTACTCGGTTGGGTCTGTCCTGCTTACTTGCCGGGGGAATCACACTCTCCCTGTTTGGCCTGATGCAGGCTCTAATATATGTCAAAGATATCAATGTGGTCGAGGTGCCGAGCCGAACTTTGCAGGCTATAACTCCCGCGCATCAAGATGAGCCAATGACACCAACAGTACGCAAACCCGCGCCGCTTCAATCAGTCCCGGTGCCGCCGCCATTGCCTCAGACTCAGGCAATCAACACGGCTGTTGGGATGCCGCTTCCTGTAATAGAGGCTGCAGCGCCAGCGATTCCCGAAGCCAGACCAATGCAGCCAACAACCCCCAATATAGGCATGATGGAACGTCGCGCAGAGCCATTGAGCCCACCTAATGTTCAGTATCCACAACCCATGGCGAAGAAGGGTCTATCAGGCTCCTGTGACGTGACGTTCAGTTTATCCATTCGCGGTTTGCCGTTCAACACGGTTGCCAATTGCTCCCATCCCGGTTTCGAATCGGCAGCTCTGAAGGCGGTAAATCGGGCTGAATTCTTGCCTCAAGTGGGTGCAAATGGACCGATTGAGGCGCACGGTATGGTTTACCCTATAGATTTTCAGCTGAAATAGAAAATTCGTTGCCGAAATGTGTTTAACCCTGTTGACGAAACCCCTCTAGAGAACCCATACCTAAAGGAAATCGTAACAGTTTTGAATTGGTTTTTAGGTGCTTGCGAAAACGCATCAAATTCCAGCCGGAAGTCATTGATTTTTACTGTGATTTTGGGTCGATAGTATCAGAGTCCACCACGGATGTGGAAAGGAGAGGAAACATGGGAATGAAAGCAACCTTGAAAGGTGCCGTAATCGTAGGGGCCATGGCCGTTTTTGGCGCCGGCGCGGCTTTGGCGCAGGCAACATGTGCTGAAACTCAGTTCACATCGAAAACCGGGCAAACCTATCTCGAAGCTGAGCAAGCCGCGATGGTCAACAAAGACTTCGCGACAGCATTGAGTAAATTGAATAGCCTGCGTAATTCTCAGCTGAACTGCTACGAAGAAGGCGCGATCATTAAACTGTCAGCCTATATCAAGATTGAGAATGGTGATCGTCGCGGTGCGGTTCAGGATCTTCTGACGGCTCTGCAAAAGGGTTATATCCCTGCGACAGACACCGCTCAGACTTATTACAACATCGCGCAAATCTATCTTCAGGAAGAAGACCTGCCAAAAGCGCTGGATTATATGACGCGTTGGCAGAAGGCGGGTGGTAAGCCAGACCGCACGCAAAAGTGGCAGCTCGCGGTGCTGAACCAGCGCGCTGACAATTTCCGTGAAGCTGTACGCTGGGCGGAAGAAGTAAAGACAATGGATGGCAGTAACTTCAAACAAGAAGTTTATGATCTGTTGCTCTTCCTCTACAACAAGACGGGTGAGAAAGCGAAAATTGCTGCGCTCGTAGAAACATTGCTAGAGCGTGAGCCAAGCAACCGTAAATATTGGGACATTATTGCGGGCAATTATTTTGCCGATGGTAAAGAGAAGCAGGCCTTCGAAGTTCAAAAGGCAATGTATTTGGGCGGAATTCTTACAAAGGAAGACGAGCTGAAGCGCATCGTAAACTTCTACAACCGTTTTGATGCACCTTTCCACGCGGCGCGCATTCTTGAAAAAGAAATGTCTGCTGGTCGCATCACGAAGAATCTTGAGAACCTTGAGCTTCTCGCAAACCTCTATCAGGTGGCGCGTGAGCATGAGAAGGCAATCCCGGTCATTACCGAGGCTGCCAACAAAGGTGGCGGCGGCGCGATGTATGAGCGCCTAGGCCGGTCTTATGCTGACCTCCAGCAATGGGAAAACACCGAGACGGCGCTGACAAAGGCTCTGAACATGAGCGGCCTTAAGGACAAAGGCACGGCGTGGGTTATGATCGGCCAGTCACGCTATGAGCGCAAAGATCGCAGCGGCGCCCGTGAAGCCTTCCGCAAGGCAAGCAACAATGCCGGTAGAAGCTGGCTTGGCTTCATGGACTCTGAAGAAGCGACGGCCGTTGCTGTTCGCTGCTTCGAGTTGCAGGCACCATTGATGAGCATGCAGAACGAAGAAAAAGTCTGTAAGCGCCTCTCTGTTTTGGGTGAAGAGTATATCCCTGAAACGTGCCTCACACTGCCAGAACGTTTGGAGGCGGCGCAGACCGCTCTAAACGAAGCGACAGAGTGTGCTTCAAACACATAACGAGCGCGATAATCTGAATGCACTGTATAAGCGCCCCCGAGATCATCAGATCTTGGGGGCGCTTCATATATGGGGAAGGGCGCTTTGTTAAATCCGCCCAAGACCCGAATTTATTGAATACGTTAAATGATAGATGCGCGTTGGCGCTCTCGCATAGATTCAAAAAAGCCGCCCCAAGTCAGTAGAGACGGGACGGCTTTTTGTGTGATTGAGTTTTTCGATCGTGCTATTGAGCAGTTCTGCTCGTAACGCCAAAGGTCGCGGTTTTGCTCGCTGAGCTTGCGAGGTCATTCGCACCTTTAGGACTTGCGTCGCGTAACGGGTTATCGGCGTGCTTCACTTGCCCCTCAAAAACTGCATTTGACTGGATTTGCAGTGATGAGTGCACAATGTCGCCTTTCACATGAGCGCCCGTTTCCAGGTCGACCTTGCGGGCGCGAATGGAGCCGATGATTTTGCCCTTTACGCGAACCACTTCAGCTTTTACCTCGCCTGTGATTTGGCCTGACGCACCTATCGTGATGTCTGTCGCAGATACATCGCCATCGACGATTCCGTCGATTTGAAGCGCACCTTCAGAAACAACTGATCCGTTGATTTTCATGTCACCACAAATAATTGACGCCGCACGAGAGGATGGTTTCATGGCCGCGCCGCGGATAGCGTCATGCTGTGTCGCAGGCTTGGGTGTCGCCGGCATTTCAGGGGACTGAGGAGTGGTGGAGTTCTTATTTTTCGTGAACATGTCTGCCTGCTTTCAAGAATTCGCTTGGATTATAGGGTTTGCCATTAAACCAGACTTCGTAGTGAAGGTGGTCGCCTGTGCTTCGGCCAGTGGTTCCCATTTTACCAATAAGATCGCCGACTTCTACGGTTTCACCCTTTGTGACAGTGATTGAGCGCAAGTGCCCGTATCGTGATTTGAAGCCATGACCGTGATCGATTTCTACCAATCGGCCGTAGCCTGAGCGTGCACCCGCCCAACTGATTTTACCGGGGCCAGCCGCGATTATTGGTGCGTTGCGGTAAGCGGCCATGTCGAGCCCATTGTGCCAGTTTGGACGTTTGTTGAACGGGTCAACGCGAACACCATAGTTGCTGGTTAAGCGGTAGGGGACGCCAATCGGCTCGGAAAGTGGAAGGTTATCAACGATACTCTCATAATAGAGCATTTCGGCGACTCGCGCCTGCGTTTGGTTCAGGCGGCTATAGAATGCTGCATCCTGAACATTCGCTTTGCTGGCACTATCGGATGAGAGGGTCGCGAAACTTGTGACTGGTCCACCCATTTCCGCGCCCGACATGATGCGGTCGTTTCCGATTGAGGTAAGCTGAAGAATTCCGCGTGCGCGTTCGGCGCGCTCGATGGAGAGCTCTTCTGCTTCAGCCAAAATTCGTTCTTGGTTTTTTTTGAGGTCACGAACACTTACGCGTGTGCCGCTCGTATCGAAAGAGGCTCTCAGTAGAAGCGCGTCACGTGACTGGCGTGTATCTGCCTCTTCGATTGACGCTGTGACGAGTAATGAGGCCCCGTCACCTTTAAGCGCTGAAACTTCTAATTCCCGATCGCCTTTTAGTTGGTTGAATAGGTCTTCCAAAGCGCGTTGACGGTCTTCCCATTCGACTGTTTCCTGTTGGAAAGCATCTGTGCGCTCTTCGAGCAATGATCGGGATAGGGCGTCTTTGGCGCGCAGGTCTTGAACCCAGCGTTCGTATTTTCTGAGTTCGCTTGCATCGCCACCGCCTGGGAGGGCCGTTGGAGAGCCGCCGAGGATGTAACTGCCTGTCGCGAATGCTGTCCAACCAAGCACAGCAATTGCGCTCGTTGCGATCATTGCCTGCTGCCAAGGAGAGATAGATATATAGCGGACCGTGCCACCGCTTCGGTGATAAATTTGTCGCTCTGGAAATGCACGACTGAACGTTGCTTTAACGCCCGTACTCCACTTAGCCATATACGCCACCCGTAGACTGGAAGATCACACCTTCACACCGTAACCACAAATACAGTGTTTCCCCAAACCCAAACTTATAAAAACCTAATTTGAATCTCTGCGATACCCCTGTGAGACACATTTTGTGCGGAATCTCGCCTAATAGGGTAAATTTCGCGTTAATCCGCCTGTTTAAATTAAGTTTTTCTTCACCAAATTACTGATTTTTCAGGTAATCGAGCACTTCGTTCGCATGTCCCTTCACTTTAACTTTCGGCCATATTTTAATTATCGATTGATTGGGCGCGATCAGAAATGTGGCGCGTACGATGCCCATATAGACCTTTCCGTATAGTTTTTTCTCCGCCCACACGCCGTATGCGTCACAAACATCACCATTCGCGTCAACGCCCAGGGGAAAGGTTAGCTCATTCTTCGCTGTAAAGTTTTCGTGGCGTTTCATAGAGTCTTTGGAAACTCCAAGTATATCCGCACCCAGTTTATTGAATTCAGCTGTTAGCGCTGAAAAATCTTGTGCTTCGGTAGTGCATCCGGGGGTCGAGTCCTTCGGATAAAAGTACACCACTAAATAGCGACCTTTGTATGATTCGAGGGAACGTTGTCCCTGTGTCGTCTCCATGTCGAATTCGGGCGCAGCGTCGCCAATGGTTAGTTTGTCGTTCATGTAATCCTCCTATGGTGCCCATCGCCCTTGCAACCTATATCTATAACAAGTGCGGGGGCCAACGGGTTCGGCCTCGGCTGAACCATACGGAGAGTGCTCTTGGTCCGCCAGACGGCAACAACTGTTATTCTAGAAATATTGGGTGGATTGATCCTACTCGTTGTTGTGCTGGCCGCTCTGCTTGCTTTCAGGCTGTCTAGCGGGCCCGTTTCTCTTGGTCCCTTTAAGGACGACGTTGAGCGGGCACTTACTAAGTCTCGCGACGGGCGACCGGTAAAATTGGGTGAGATGCAGTTGGAATGGTCTACAACTGATAGGCGCCTTCGTGTTGCGGCGACCGATGTTGAACTGTTGGATGCAAATCATCAAAGAGCGGCTGTTGCTAGCAGTGCTGATATTTTTCTAGATGGTTCAGCTCTAGTCAGCGGTCGGTTTGAGGTTTTGCGCCTTGCCATGGAATCCGGTTGGGTAAATGTCGATCAGATATCTCAGAGTGAGTGGTGGGTTGCCGGGGAACCATTGCCAGCGATTCCAGCGGGGCAATTGCCGCAAAGCTTGGGCGAATGGTTAGAGCGCGCTGATCAGGTGTTACCCCCATTGCTAGATGCGCTGGCTTCGGCCGAACAAAATTTGAGTTTGGAGCGGATCAGTTTTGAGGACATGGAGATCCGGGTAAGAAATTCAGATGGCGGATCGATCCTGACTCTAACATCAGCCGCAGGGCTGATCGGACGTGAACCAGAAGGTTTATTGTTAAATGTGGCAGGAAGTGGCGAAGGCGAAGGATTGCCATCTGGACTAGGTCTCACTCTGAAGGCGACGGATTCAAATTCTCGTTTGAATGCGCAGTTTGCCGTTGCGGATTGGCCGTTGGCTGATCTCGCCCAGCGTTTTGGTGTGGGAGAGGGCCGAATTGTGGGGCTTCCATCTGATGTTGAGCTGAGCGTTGATCTTTCGAAAGAAGACGGTGTTGAGAAAATTGTATTCACTGTAGATGCGGGGGCCGGAACTCTCCCTCGTGGAGAAGAGGGAGCTTTGGATGTAGCAGATCTATCACTGGTCTCTACCTATACTGCGACGGCAGACGTTCTTACGGTTGATGTACGAAGCTCTGATGCGGGCCCAATGTCGGGTGCCGCTGTCGTTACATTGAACGATGCGTTGAAGGGCGAGGGTTATCGAAAGTTTGAAGTTGATGCGAATGCTTTCAAGCTTGATTTTACGCCCCGTTTTGAAGCCCCGCTGACATTTGCCGATGTAAAGATGAAGGGGGAGATAGCGCTTGAGAGCCGAGCGCTCCGTGAGTTGGATGGTGCTTTTAGTCTTTTAGGATTGGCATTTGATTTCGGCGGAAACCTCATGCCAACCCCGGACCATAAAAAGGGCGAAGTTCCTTTTGTCGGTAAGTTGGAATTTGCCATGCCGGGCGATGTCTCCAAGGAAACGGTGTTAGCGCTGTGGCCCATAACTTTAGGCGATGGTGGGCGTCGGTTTGTAGTCGAAAAAATTGAAGGCGTGATGGCCTCGAATGTCAAAGCCGAGCTATCGCTAGCACGCGATAGTTTTGCGGAAGGCTTCCTTCGAGATGAGGATCTAAGTCTCACTTTCGATGTGCGTGATGGCAATGTGAACATTCTTCATGACTTGCCCAATGTTACCAACGCATCAGGTTCCGGGAAATTGACCGGAAATGGAATCCGCCTGGTACTCACCGAAGGCGAGTTTGGTGATTGGACGTTATCCGAGGGCGCTGTTGATTTTCCCGCGTTCAATCCAGTGGGTGAAGATATTCGCGTGTTTGCAAAAGGGGTTGGCCCTGCTCAGAGCATGATGCAAATTCTGTCCGACAGTCGGCTTGATGAGCCAATTGCTCCTGAAAGAGTGAGCGGAATGGGAGAGGTGACATTTGAAATGTTCCGCCCAGCTAGAAGTCAGGTTCCGATGGAGAAAATACGGTACATGGCGATTGGCCACATTTCAGATGGCGGATTAAAATCTGCGGCTTTAGGGCGAGACATTACCAATGGGCGTGTTGATGTAAATATGGATCAATTCGGATTAACTGTGTCTGGGCATGGAGATCTGGGTGCGTCACCCGTTCAGTTTACTTGGCGGGACGCTTTTAATGATGGAAATCAACCCGCAAATCTTTCGGCTACAGCGGTCGTTACCCCTGACGTTTTGAATGAGTTTGGTCTTTTGGGACGCGCCTATCTTAGTGGGGAAGTCCCTTTGGAGCTACAGGCTAAAGTGGCCCGCACGGGCGTGCTGACCGCCGATACATCGCTTGATTTAACATTGGCGCGTGTAGACATTTCTGAAATTGGTTGGATCAAGCCAAGTGGCGAAGATGCCCGCGCGAGCATTCAATACAAGAATGATGGAGACGGGTTTACCTCTGACGTGTTGTTTAAATCTGGCGATGCACTGTTGGAAGGTGCATTCAAGCTCAATGATTCGTCTCGCCTCGAACGTGTGAGTTTGAAGCGTGCATATTTGGCCGACAAGGTTGATGTTTCTGGAGCGCTTACGCGCACAGAACAAGGCGCAATCATTATTGCCTTGAACGGACCATATCTGGATTTATCGGGTGCTATGCCGGGGGTCGGAGCAGTCAGCCAAAATGAACAGCGGGATGGCACCCCCATGACAGTGACAGCGAATGTCGAGGCCGTGACGCTACGTCCCGGGTTGGTGATGCGCAATGCAGACATTCAATTGGAATCGACAAATGCAGGCGTTCGAACTTTTTCAGCAACAGGTAATGCGGACGATGGCTCGGACCTGTCAGCGAAATTTGATAGAAATGATACGGGCGATGCAAATATCCATATAGAAAGCGGTGATGCAGGCTTCTTTACCTTAGCATTTCTGGAGGCTGATTTTATCGAGGGCGGAAAGCTGGTGCTCGACGGTACGCTTTATTCTGACAATCGGCCGGCAAAGTTTGACCTTACCGTAACCGATGGACGATTGCGCGACGCGCCGTTCCTCACTCAAATTTTGTCACTCGGTTCTCTGCGTGGGCTGGCCGACACGTTGGGTGGAGAAGGTGTTCTGTTTTCACGCATCGACGTGCCATTTACGGTGGTTGATGGACGATATGTTGTTAAGGGCGCAAAGGCGCAGGGGCCGGCATTGGGTCTGACTGCCAATGGACATTTTGGCGGCGAAAATGATGCTATTGAGTTTGATGGCGTGTTGGTTCCCAGCTTCGGTATGAACTCAGCGCTGGGCGGTATTCCCATCATTGGGGATTTGGTTGTTGGACGTGACGGTGAGGGAATATTCTCGTTAACTTACGCTATTCGCGGCACGCTCGAAGAAGCCAATGTTTCGGTAAACCCGCTCTCAGCATTGGCACCGGGGGTCATCCGTCGGATTTTTGAAAATCCGACAGAGACAACTATACCTGAGGCAGAGACGCGCCCAGAGGATGTGCCGATTCCCTCAGAACTTCCCCCGATCCCGGAAGAGACGTTCTAACGCGTTGCTAAACCGGTTTTAGCAGCGCGTGGCGTTTTTTGCCTGCAGATAGTTTTATAGAACCATCCTGAACATCGGCTGACGAAAGCGTGGCGGCTTGATCGGTCACTTTTTCGTCGTTCACTTTGGCGGCTCCTTGTTTGATCAAGCGTCTGGCTTCACCATTTGATTCTGTAAGGCCCGCTGAGGCGAACGCAGCGGCGACGAGCATTCCAGATTCGAGTTCCGCCATGGGTATCTCTGCAGTTGGCATCGCCGCCGCAGTGGCACCTTGAGCGAATACGGCTTGCGCAGCAGCAGCAGATTCGTTGGCAGCTTTTTCTCCATGCAGCAAAGTGGTGGCCTCGTTAGCGAGACGGATTTTTGCTGAGTTGATTTCTGCGCCTTCGAGGGCTTCGAGCTTTGCGATTTCATCAAGGGGGAGCTCGGTGAATAGACGTAAGAAGCGACCTACATCTGCGTCTTCGACGTTGCGCCAGAATTGCCAATATTCGTAAGGGCTACGGCGGTCTGCGTTCAGCCAAACCGCACCATCGGCCGTTTTGCCCATTTTCCCACCGGACGCCGTGGTGATGAGGTGCGCCGTCACGCCAAAGGCATCTCCGCCAGCGGCCTTGTGAACGAGATCCACGCCGCCCACGATGTTACCCCATTGATCCGATCCACCAATCTGCATGCGGCAATTGTGGCGTCGGAAAAGCTCAAGGAAGTCATAGGACTGCATGAGTAGGTAGTTGAATTCGAGGAAGGTGTAAGGTTGTTCTGCTTTCAGGCGGCGCGCGACTGTGTCCTGTTTCACCATCGTGTTGATGGTGAAGTGCACGCCCACTTCGCGCAGCAGTTCGATGTAGCCGAGTTGGCCCAGCCAGTCGTTATTGTTGACCATGATCGCGTCAGTTGGCCCGTCGCCAAATTTCAGGAACGGCATGAAGGCCTTCTTGATGCCTTCCATATTCGCATTGATTTGATCATCGGTTAGCAGTGGACGTGACTTTTCCTTGTCGGTCGGGTCACCCACTTTGGTGGTGCCGCCTCCCATCAGGACGATCGGTTTACCGCCCGCTTTTTGAAGATGGCGCAGCAACATGATCTGCAAGAGCGAGCCGACATGCAGGCTGTCAGCTGTGGCATCAAAGCCGATATAGCCAACCGGAACCCCGGATGCGCAATAGGCATCGACCTCAGCAGGGTGGGTGACTTGCTTCATGAAGCCCCGCTCGCTCAAGGTTTTAAGGAATTCCGACTTGTAATCGCTCATCTTCTCTGGTCTCCGTTGGAAGGTCAGCCGCTTAGCATGGAAAGTGTGATCCTTGAACACCACAACCGAATTTAAAGAACCACAATGGGTCGCCGGGTTTATGTCCGGCACGTCACTGGACGCCACTGATGTCGCGATGATTTTGACCGATGGCGAGCAAGTGCTGGAATTTGGCCCGGTTGCTGAGCGGAAATATTCAGTCGAAGAGCGCTCGGTATTGCAGGTTGCGACAGATGCTGCGCGAGCGTGGAACTGGGTGGGCAAGCCGCCTGAGGAAACGTTTGAGCAAGCGCGTCAAATTATAACTAACACTCATGCAGAGGCATGGGCGATGATGTTGGACGGATGGAAGGGCGACGCGCCCATTCTGGCGGGTGTGCATGGGCAAACCGTGCTGCATCGCCGCCCCAAAGAGAATGCGTTAGGCGAGACGTTGCAGCTGATTGATGCAGAGGCTTTGCAATCAAGATTGGGCACCCGTCTCGCCTTTGATTTTCGGAGTGATGATGTTGCCGCCGGAGGACAGGGCGCACCACTGGCCCCTGCTTATCACGGCGCATTACTAAGCCGTCGGGGTGACGACGCTGCCTGTGTGCTGAACCTTGGCGGTGTGGCGAATATTACAGGGCGAATGTCTGATGGGAGTTTGATTGCGTTTGATACTGGGCCAGCGAATGGTCCAATCGACGAATGGGTTGAGGGGCATGGCAAAGGCACCCATGATGAGGGAGGGCGATTTGCGCGAGGGGGTATGGTGCATCAGGGTTTGTTGGCCCAGTTGATGGATCATCAATGGTTCAATGAACTGCCGCCTAAATCTCTGGATAGGTACGATTTTTCGGCCAATCTCGCACGCGGACTCTCGTTTAATGACGGTGCGGCGACCCTAACGGCCTTTTCAGCCCATGCGGTCGCGGCAGGTGTGGCCCAATTGCCTGAGCGACCTTCGCGCATGATCGTTTGCGGAGGCGGACGTTATAACCCTGTGATGATGGAATGGCTGAACTATCTGCTGCCGTTTCCTGCGATTTCAGCAGAAGATGCAGGATGGCGAGGCGATTCGATCGAGGCGGAAGCTTTCGCATTTCTCGCAGCGCGGACAGCGCGTGGCTTGCCAATTAGTTGGTCGATGACGACAGGCGTGAAAGCGCCGATGACAGGTGGGAAGCTTTTTCCAGTTTGAGCCTGGATTTCGAAATCGGGCGTCCAGATTGCTGAACGCCCGGTAATTGTTCGATTTTAGTCGTTTTCTGCTTCGAGGCGGAGTTTCTCTTCCGCCATGGAGAGGCGGTTCAGCAGATATTCTTCGCACATTCCAATCAGCTCTTCGCGCTTGTCCTGATAGAAGTGGTTGGCACCGTTGATGCGATTGCGTTCGATCTCTTCGCCTTTCTGGACGCGGACTTTGGTGAGTGCGCGTTCAACGTCTTCAGGGCTGGCAACCTTGTCTTCATCACCTGACACAATCAGACCTGAGGCCGGACACGGCGCGAGGAAAGACAGATCATAATGATTGGCAGGAGGTGAGATGGCGAGGAAGCCGTCAATTTCCGGGCGGCGCATTAGCAATTGTAGCGTGATCCACGCGCCAAAGCTGTAACCGGCAACCCAGACAAAACGCGGGCTTTCTGATAGGTTTTCAATATAATCAAGAACGTAGGCTGCATCTTCGAGTTCGCCGATACCCTGATCGTATTGCCCCTGACTGCGCCCGACGCCGCGTGAATTGTAGCGCAGAACGCCGAATCCGTGACGCTCGAACATCTGGTAGAGCATAATGGTGATGGGATCCTGCATAGACCCGCCCGCTTTGGGGTGGGGGTGCAGGATAAGCGCGATAGGCGCGCCTTCGAGCGGCGGCTCTGTGTAGCGCGCTTCGATACGGCCTTGTGGGCCGGGAATGATCAGTTCAGCCATGAAAGTCTCTGTGGTTATGGGTGATTAAGCAGCGGTGATAGGCGATTTGTGAGTCAAAAAGCAAATAATTCTGCATATGGGCTGTGTCTTGCGCGAATCCGGGTGGTCTGGCGCTTTCAAAGCGATGGCAAACCCTGTATCGGCTGGGGCGATGATATATGCGGATTACAATGCGACGGCCCCGTTGCGCCCTGAGGCGCGTGCGGCGATGCTGGCGGCCTATGAGCACGGTGCTTTGAACCCGTCATCAGTGCATGGTGCCGGGCGGAAGGCGCGCGCGCTGGTGGAGGGCGCGAGGGCGGCTGTGGGCGGCGCGATTGGTAGTCGGGCTGAAGACATTGTGTTTACGAGCGGCGGTACTGAGGCGATCTGGCTGGCGATTCATGGCGCTGTGATGGGGCTGGATGCCCCGTGTACACTGTTGGTATCGGCGATCGAGCATGACGCGGTCAGTAAGGCAGCAGGCTATGCAGGTGTTCCGGTTGAGGGCGTAGGGGTTACGGCGACTGGCGAGCTGGATCTGGTCAGACTGAAAGCCATGCTGGACGGGTGGGATCATACGGTACGCGGCGTACCTGTCTTGTGTCTGATGCTGGTGAACAATGAGACCGGTGTAATCCAACCTGTAGCGGCGGCTGCAGCTTTGGTGCGTGAGGCCGGCGGGCTGGTCGTGTGTGATGGCGTGCAGGCGTTGGGTAAAACGCCGGTCAACGTGGCGATGCTGGGCGCGGACTATCTGACCCTGTCGGCGCACAAGATTGGCGGGCCGCAAGGGGTTGGCGCGCTGTGGCACCGCGCGGGCGCACCGTTGAAAGCATTACAGCTTGGCGGGGGGCAGGAGCGGAATCTGCGGGCCGGAACGGAGAATGTGGCGGGCATTGCAGGCTTTGGTGCAGCGGCCGTGCAGTCTGATGCAGAATTGGGGCAGTATGAGGCGCTGGCGGTGCATCGTGATGCATTTGAGGGGCGATTAGAGGCGGAAGCGGGCGTTTCTGTCATCGGCAAGAATGGCCCGCGAGTCGCCGGGACATCCTGCTTTGCCAAACCCGGATTTCTGGCTGAAACGCAGGTCATGGCGATGGACCTTGCGGGGGTGTGTGTTTCGGCCGGTTCAGCGTGCTCTTCTGGCAAAGTGAAACGTTCGCTGGTAATATTAGCTATGGGCGGAAGTGACGCCCTTGCAGAAAGTGCAATCCGCACCAGCTTTGGGTATGAGAGCACAGCTTCAGACTTTGAAGGTGTTGCGGACGCGTGGCTGAATGCAGCTAAACGCACAGTATTGAAGGACTAGACCTTATGGATTGCTGCGGCGGAATTGACGATCATGATGATGACTGTGCCGAGGTTGTTGTAAAAGACGGCATCGAAGAGAGCACGGTTGCGGCCGCAAAGGCGCTGGAGTCCGAGAACTATTCGGCTGGCTTTGTCACCGATATCGAAATGGACATGGCGCCCAAGGGGCTGTCTGAGGATACGATCCGCTTCATCTCTGCCAAGAAGGAAGAGCCTGAATGGCTGTTGGAGTGGCGGCTGAAAGCGTATGAGCGTTGGCTGACCATGGAAGAGCCGAGCTGGGCCAAGGTGCGGTATCCGAAGATCGACTATCAGGATTACTATTATTACGCGGCCCCGAAAGCGGGCGCGACGTATGAGTCGATTGATGATGTGCCCAAAGAGATTTTGGAGACGTATGAAAAGCTAGGCATTCCATTGCGCGAGGCTGAAGTGTTGCTTGGTGTCGCGGGCGCGGCAGAGTCCGCGGCGGCCGCACGCGAGACCCCGCGAGTGGCGGTGGATGCGGTGTTTGATTCTGTGTCTGTGGCGACGACGTTCCGTAAGGAGCTGGAAAAAGCTGGCGTGATCTTCATGTCGATCTCTGAAGCTGTGCACGAGCACCCTGAATTGGTGAAGAAGTATCTGGGGACAGTGGTGCCTCAATCTGACAACTTCTTTGCGACGCTCAATTGCGCTGTGTTCTCGGACGGGACGTTTGTTTACATCCCGCCCGGTGTGCGCTGCCCGATGGAGCTTTCCACCTATTTCCGCATGAATGCCGAAAATACCGGCCAGTTTGAGCGGACGCTGATTATCGCGGATAAGGGCGCTTATGTGTCGTATCTGGAGGGCTGTACCGCGCCGATGCGCGACGAGAACCAGCTTCATGCGGCGATTGTTGAGCTGGTAGCGTTGGAAGATGCAGAGATCAAATATTCGACCGTGCAGAATTGGTGGCCGGGCGATGAAGATGGCAATGGTGGCATCTTCAACTTTGTGACCAAGCGCGGCGATTGCCGGGGCGACCGCTCCAAGATTAGCTGGACGCAGGTTGAGACCGGATCAGCGGTGACGTGGAAGTATCCGAGTTGTATTCTGCGCGGCGATGACAGTGTGGGCGAGTTCTACTCAATCGCAGTGACCAATGGACATCAGCAGGCCGACACGGGCACGAAGATGCTGCATTTGGGCAAGCGGACGCGTAGCCGGATCATCTCCAAGGGTATCTCAGCGGGCAAATCTGACAGCACCTATCGCGGGCTTGTGTCAGTGAACAAGAATGCAGAAGGCGCGCGTAACTTTACCCAGTGTGACAGCCTGTTGATTGGCGACCGCTGCGGCGCGCACACCGTGCCCTATGTCGAGAACCGGCGGGCCGATGCGCAGCTGGAGCATGAGGCGACAACAACGAAGCTGTCTGATGACCAGCTATTCTATGTGCGCCAGCGCGGCATTGGTGAGGAGCAGGCGGTTGCGCTGCTCGTCAACGGGTTCGTGCGTGATGTGTTGCAGGAATTGCCGATGGAGTTTGCTGTGGAGGCGCAAAAGCTGCTCGAAGTGAGCCTTGAGGGCAGTGTCGGCTAGCGCCAATTGATTCGCCTGTATGGGGAATTTTGTGACGCGAATCTCGTTTTGCGAGAAGAAAACCTGACTTCGGTACAGAACTTGCTAAAATACCGCATATCACAAGGGCATTCCGCCCGTTGGGAGCGAGTAGTCATATGTTGCGTATCTTCATTTTGAGCCTTGTTGCTGGCCTTTGGCTGGCGGTTTCGACCCCGACTGCATTGGCTGCGGGTGAGTCTGATCAGGCTGGTCCTGCAATAGATGCTGCGCTTGAGCAATTTTTGTCTGGTGAGGGCGATGCGCTCGTGCTGCTGCCCAACCAGCTCGACAAGTCTAAGCTCGATTTCTCTATGGAGAGCCTTCAAGAAGTGGATGACTGGCTCTTGGCGGTACACACGATTAACAAGCTGGAAGCTGGCGAAGGACGTGTTGGCGAGACGTTCACGCGCGACGGGCGCGGCGATAACACTGTGATCTTTGCTGGCTTATATCTGGGCGAAGTGGTCCGCCTGAACGCTAAACAAGACTGGGTGTGGCAGGCGTTTGAGACCTTTGTCGCGACCAATCCGGCCCACGCACAAGCGCTTGGTGCAGATGCCGGTCTCGACCAGTATGTTCTGGTGTCCGAGCAGGGGGTTTCTGCCCCAATAAACACGGCGTTGAAACGTGTGCTCAACGGCAAAATTGACAGCGTCGCCTATATTGCGACCTTCCTGTCAGAGCCAGTCGATTTAGATAAGGCGATGTCTGGCACGGATTTCTCTAATATGGCGCCGGTTGCTGCGCAGTAGATTTCAATAATTTGTAGACTGGATTCTTAACAATTGCGCTGCATAGCAGGGGGATTGACTAGGAGTTTTGATCCATGCGCGTTGTCTCATTGTGTCTGTCGTTTGCTGCACTTGCTGTGGTGGGATGTGGAAACCCTGTCGACACGATCGACAAGCAACGCGCGGCCAGTGCCTGCGGTGAGGCGGGCGTAGCAGCCGCCACACGAGACGCGGAAGGCCGCATGGGTGTTACTTGCAATGGAGGCGACACAGTGGCTGTGAAGGTCGAGGGTGAAAATGCGGAGTATTTGGCGATCCCTTTGATTTCAGACGAAGCGTTCGATTTGCGCGAATATTCCAGCATTCGCCTGACCGGACGCGAGAAGCCTGAGGTTGCGATCTCTCGTATCCTGTCTGGTTTTGAACAGCCGACGGGAGAAGGCGCGGCGCTTTATGCGCAAAAGGGCTATAAGCTGTCAGAGGTGGAGCCTTTGCGCATTGTGGTGGAGCGAACCGGGTTTATGGACGATTCTGTCTCTGGCGAACGTCATGTGATCGAGTATGTGCTGGACGAAAAGGGTGAGCGCAAGGCCTCTGCATATGGTGTGCAATTGCAGTGCGTGCGCGGCGAAATGGCCGGAAAATGGGGCAAGGGCCCCTGTTCATAGGTAAAACTACGTAAACAATGCGCGTTTCTCTGCCGCAGGGGCTTTCCCTGAAGGGGTAAGACGCTTACATCCGCTACATGTTGAAGATCGAAAATCTGAGCGCCACAGTTGGCGAGGGCGAAGACGCGAAAACCATCATCAATGGTTTGACGCTGGAAGTGCCTGCGGGTGAGGTTCACGCCATTATGGGACCGAACGGTGCAGGCAAGTCGACACTGTCTTATGTGCTGACCGGACGGGCAGGCTATGAGGTGACGGGCGGAAGCGCGACACTGAATGGTGCCGATGTGTTGGAGATGGACCCTGAGGTGCGCGCGGCAGAGGGCTTATTCCTGTCGTTCCAGTACCCGGTTGAGATACCTGGCGTGCCGGTGATGACCTTTGTGCGCACGGCGATGAATGCACAACGCAAGCTGCGCGGGGAGGCTGAGATCTCGGCGCCGGACTTTATCAAGCTGTCGCGTGAAGTAGCGGGTAAATTGAAGCTGACACCGGAAATGTTGAAACGGCCTGTAAATGTCGGGTTTTCTGGGGGTGAGAAGAAACGGCTTGAGATTTATCAGATGATGATGCTGGAGCCGAAATTCCTGATCTTGGACGAGACGGATTCCGGGCTGGATATTGATGCGCTGAAAACGGTTTCCGATGGCGTGAATGCGATGCGTGACCCTGAGCGCGGTATGTTGGTGATCACGCATTATCAACGCCTGCTGGACCATATTAAGCCCGACAAGGTGCATGTGTTGGCGAATGGTAAGATCATCAAGACGGGTGGACCCGAGCTTGCCTTGCGTCTCGAAGAAGAAGGTTATGACGGGGTGCTGGGAGAGGCGGGATGACAACGCCGCTTCGTGACTTGATCAAAAATCCGAGCCCTGCCGAGCTAGAGCTCGTGGCGCGTTATGCCATGCAGCCTGAAGACGCGCGGCGAGAGCGGGCGTTTACGGCTTTTGCTGCGACAGGCCTGCCGCATCGCCGGATGGAGAATTGGCGCTGGAGCGACTTTAAAGCGAAGGTTCAAGCTGTAGAGAACCCCGCAAAGCCGTCAGCGCGTGATCCATTGGCAGAGGGCGCAGCGGCTGTGTTTCGGTTTACGCCAAAGGGATTTGAGTATCCTGACAAACTACCCGCCGGTTTGAACATGTTTGCTAAAGCTGAGGTGCAGGCATTGGGTGCGGCTGAAGAGATGCCGCTCGGTGCACTGGCAGCGGCGCTGTCGGGTAGCGCAGAGCGACCTGCGACCCTGATGCTGGAAGTGACGGGCAGCGATATGCCCCGTATCCATTTTGCCTTTGAGGGTGAAGGCGAAGCCAATTTTGCACGCGTGATCGTTTTGATCAGGCCCGGCGCAGCGTTGACCGTGAGCGAAAGCTATACGGGCGGGGCGGGGTTTAGTTCTATATTGTTTGAGTACGGACTGCAGGATAAAGCGCAACTGGATCGTGTGGTGTATCAGTCTGGAGCTGATGATGAGGCGATTGCGGTGACTGCTGCGATCAATTTGGATGAGGCGGCAGAGGCGCGCCAGACGGTGCTGGCCTTCGGCGCAAAGATTGCGCGGATTGAAACGCGCGTGACGCATCAGAAAGAGAACGCCAAAGCTGTGTTGAACGCGGCGTATCTCGCAGGTGCGGGCAAGCATATTGATTTGACCAGTCATGTGCGCCATGGCGCGCAGCGTTGCGTGACCGAGCAAATTACCAAAGGCGCTGTGCTGGACGGTGGCACCGGTGTGTTTCAGGGCAAGTTCCACGTGCCGCGTAAAGCGGGACAGTACACGTCTGCTGATATGCAGCATCAGGCCTTGTTGCTGGAACAGGGCGCGACAGTGTTCGCCAAGCCTGAGCTTGAAATTTATGCCGATGATGTTGAGTGCGCCCACGGCAATACGTGCGGCGCGTTGGACGAGAACCAACTCTTCTATATGCGTCAGCGCGGTATTCCCGAAGCCGAGGCGCGGGCGCTGTTGACGCGCGCGTTTGTCATGGAGGCGTTGGAAGGCGCGGGAATGCTGGGTGATATTTTGGCCCATGAGGTGAGCACATGGCTGGATTAGATCTGAAGGCTATCCGTGCAGAGTTCCCCATTCTGTCGCGTGAGGTGAATGGGCATCCGTTGGTTTACTTCGACAATGCGGCAAGCGCGCAAAAACCGAATGCGGTGATCGATGCGATCGCCAACCAATCGCGCACGGCTTATGCGAATGTACACCGCGGTATTCATACGCTGTCGAATGAAACGACTGAGGCCTATGAAGGTGCGCGGGAGAAGGGGCGAGCGTTTTTTAATGCGCCGTCTACAGATAATATTGTTTTCACCAAGGGATCGACCGAGGGAATAAATCTTGTGGCGTCGGCTTTGGCGGGGCGTATTCAGCCGGGTGACGAAATCGTGCTGTCGGTGATGGAGCATCACTCCAACATTGTGCCGTGGCATTTTTTGCGTGAGCGGCATGGTGCTGTGCTGCGCTGGGTCGGGCTGACGGATGACGGGTTGCTCGATATGGATGAGTTGCGCAGCGTGATCGGGCCGAAGACCAAAATGGTCGCGATGACGCATATGAGCAATGTGCTGGGCACGGTGACCGATATAGCGGAAATTTCCAAACTCGCGCATGCGGTCGGTGCGGAAGTGTTGGCTGACGGGTCGCAGGCGGCGGTGCATTTGAAAGTCGATGTGCAGGCGCTGGGCTGTGACTGGTATGTGATGACCGGGCACAAGCTTTACGGACCGTCTGGCATTGGCTTGCTGTATGGCACGGCGGAGGCGCTGGACCGGGCGCGGCCCTATCAGGGCGGTGGGGAGATGATTGAAATCGTCTCGCGTGAAACGGTGACGTACAACACTGCGCCGCACAAATTTGAAGCGGGCACGCCGCCGATTTTGGAGGCGATTGGCCTTGGCGCGGCGATTGACTGGATTGGGCGGTTTTCTAACGACGCCATCATCGAACACGAGCATGCGCTCTATATGCGCGCGGTGGACGCGATGCGTGGTATCAACGGGCTGACGATCCACGGCACGGCGCCAGATAAGGGCGCGGTGTTGTCGTTCAGCGTTGAGGGTGTCCACCCGCATGATCTGGCGCAGATTCTCGATAGGTATGGCGTCGCTATTCGTGCGGGGCACCATTGCGCTCAGCCATTGATGGACCATTTAGGGGTTTCCGCCACGGCGCGGGCGAGTTTTGCGATTTATAACACCGAGGCAGAAGTGGACGCATTCATTGAAGCGCTCGCCAAAGCCCGGCAAATGCTGGTATAAAGGTATCACATGGCAGATGATGTGAACTCCCGGGATATGATTGATATTGGCGAAGAGGCCGAAGCCTCTGAGGTGTCTGCGATTCCGCAAGCGGAACTCGATCGTATTACTGACGCGCTGATCGTTGCATTCAAGACGGTGTACGACCCTGAAATTCCAGTGGATATTTATGAGTTGGGCCTGATCTACAAGGTCGATATTGACGATGATCGGAAGGTCGACATTGATATGACGCTGACAGCGCCGGGCTGTCCGGTCGCTGGCGATATGCCGGGTTGGATCGAAACCGCGGCGCGCACCGTTGAGGGCGTTGTGGATGTAAACGTGAACCTGACGTTTGATCCGCCATGGGATCCGAGCCGGATGTCTGACGAAGCGCGACTTGCGCTGAATATGCTGTAGTTGAAGCGTTAAGGCGGAGACACTATCTTACCATTATGGCTAGACGACCCAGACCCAAGCCCGTGACGCTGACTGACGCTGCTGCAAAGCAGGTCAAAATCATCATGGAAGAACGCGGCGCAGGCTATTTGCGCGTTGGCGTCACCAATGGCGGCTGCGCGGGCATGGAATATGTGATGGACTACGCCACTGCGCCTGAGCCATTGGACGAAATTGTCGAGGACAATGGCGTCACCATCCTGATCGATGCCAAAGCGGTTCTGTTCCTGCTCGGCAGTGTCGTAGATTATGAAACGACGCTACTGCACGAAAAGTTCGTGTTCAAGAACCCGAACCAGACCGATGCGTGCGGGTGTGGCGAGAGCGTCACGATCATTCCGGTTGCTGCTGACTAAGCATTTTATGGTTTGCCGAATGCGGCGAGATCAATCGATGAGGGTTGTGCCTCGAACCCTTTCGGGGGATCAGGGATTTCCTTTGCCATGATTGGATCACCGCCGTGCGCCTCGGCCACGAGTTCGGCTGTGCGCGTCTCGATCACTTCAGTAAGGCGGGCCATGAACTCTGCCTTGGGCAAGTCTGACGGGATGGGCGGCAGAAATTCGATGATGGCTGTGCCGGGCGTTTTCTTCTTTTCCTGTTGTTGCCAGAAACAGCCAATATTGGTTGCAACCGGAATGACAGGCACGCCCATGGCTTGTGCCATATGCCAGATACCCGGCTTGTAGCGAAAGCGATAGCCAATGGGGGCGAGGTGCCCCTCTGGGAAGATCAGTACACGGCGGCCATCGGCTTTGGCGCGTTGCATACCCTCGGCCAGTGAAGCGGCTTTGCGCTCGCCGCCGCCACACGTGTCGATGACGATTGCCCCCAGCTTACGCAGGATGCCGCCGACAAGTGGGAACTTTTCAAGGTGATCGCCTGTCACGAAAGCCATGTTGCGGATTTCTGGATAGAGCATGTATCCATCGCCCCAACTTTGGTGTTTCGCGCCGATGACGAAGGCGCCTTCAGGCATATTCTCACGGCCGCGCACTTCTTTTCGGATGCCTGCGACGAGGCGAAGGTTCCAATTCATCGCGCGTGTGTAGCTGCGGATGATGCCGCGCACGGGTTTGTGGCCAGGCAGCGCGAGGAAAGGCAGCGAAGCGAGTACGTAGAGAATTGAGAGAAGGTAGTAGACAATCGTGAATAGGGTGCCGCGCATAAGAGGCTCCTTTTTAGTCATCTAACAGATAAAATGAAAATCAGGCCGTATGCAGAACGGCGAGGATGGATTTCGTGAAGGCCTCAATATGCTGAGACATTGGGCCGGGGAGGCGATTGTAAATCTTGTTCTGACCCGATTGCAGCATAATGCCGAGCACCATAGCTGCCTTCAATGCCGGATCGCCCTTAGGGATCAGGCCGGTGTCCATCAGGTTTTCGATGATTTTTTCGGTTACGGTGACGGGGTCATCATCGCGCTTTTTGTCATACGGGATGTAGCGGTGAATGGAGACCAAATGGAACGAGAATAGGAGAAAGTCGTCATCTGCCAGCTCGCAATAGGCGGTCACGGCGGCGCGCACACGCTCTTCCAGCGTGCCATCAATGGAGAGGGCCTCGGCCATCATTTCACCAAGGCGTTGATGGGTCTCGCGAAACAAGTGCAGGGCGAGTTCGTCCTTGCCTTTATAGTGACGGTAGAGCGCTCCTTCGGAGACGCCGGCATTCTCGGCAATTTCACGCGTGGTAGCGGCGTCTACGCCTTCATGGATAAAGAGCTTGAGTGCCGCGCGTTCGATCTTGGGCCGCGCATTGCGGGCGCGCGATTTTTTCTGCGTATCTGGGGCGCTAGGTGTTGAGCGAGCCATGGCAAATCCTCTGAAGTGAGGCTTTGATATATCACAAATAGCGATATTTGCAAGTGAATATTCGCTCACAACGAATGAGCGTGTGAAGATTCGCGCCATCGGCGTTAGGGAATTTAGCGGCGTTTTGGGGGTTTTGTCTGTGGGGTTTAGACGAATTCTACGCGGTAACTCTCGATCACAGTGTTGGCGAGGAGCTTTTCACACATTTCTTTGACGCGTGCGTTTGCTTTGTCTGCAGAGAGGCCATCTTCGAGGTCTAGCTCAATGACTTTACCGATACGGGCGGCTTCAACTTCATTGTATCCCATGCGCGCCAGCGTGTCGGCGACAGCTTTGCCTTGTGGATCAAGGACGCCGTTTTTGAGGGCAATGTGAACAATGGCTTTCATGGGTGGTGCTTCCGTAAGTGTGAATCGAGCTTGATGTAGCCCAATCCGCTGCGTTTTGGAACGTGCGAGTTGGGCAAAATCTGCGACTATTTTCCGCCGGTGAAGGTGACGACGTTATCGGATTCGCCTGACTCTTTGATGATTCCGAGACGCCGGGCGACTTCGGCATAGGCTTCTGTGACGCCGCCAATATCTCGGCGGAAGCGGTCTTTATCGAGCTTTTCTTTGGTTTCGAAATCCCAAAGGCGGCAACTGTCTGGACTGATTTCATCGGCCAGCAGGAGGCGTGTCGATTCCGTTTCAGCATCAAAATAGCGGCCAAATTCGAGCTTGAAGTCGATCAACCGAATGCCGACGGCGGAGAACAGACCGGACATGAAGTCGTTTACGCGCAGGCCAAGAGAGATCAACTCGTCATATTCTTGCGGATTGGCCCAGCCGAATGCGGCAATATGCTCTTCAGTGATCAACGGATCGCCAAGAGCGTCGTCTTTATAATAAAATTCGACGATAGGACGGGGCAGGGCTTTGCCTTCTTCCAGTCCCAAACGCTTGGCGAGTGACCCGGCAGCAACATTGCGAACGACCACCTCAAGGGGGATGATGTCCACTTTTTTGATGAGTTGCTCGCGCATATTGAGGCGGCGAATAAAGTGATTTGGAATGCCGACCATGCCAAGGCGCGTCATCATATATTCGCTGATGCGATTATTGAGGACGCCCTTACCATCAAGCATGGCTTTCTTTTCGCCATTAAACGCAGTGGCGTCATCCTTGAAATACTGAATTAGCGTACCCGGTTCTGGGCCTTCATAAAGGGTTTTAGCTTTACCTTCATAGACGACGCGTTTCTTGCTCATTTCGCGTGAACCTTGCTTGTTTGAATGACGGGCAGCGCGGGAATCGCTTCGATCTGCCCCTTAATCCCGTCTAGTACGCCAATTGGCCGCGAGAAACAATTATTGCACTGATGTGGGGCGAGACCCTATATGAGCACTATACTCGTATTGATTGACGCGAAAGGCCAAGGATATGACGACATTTGATGATCGCGAGCGCGCTGCAGAAGCGAAATATGCGCTAGATGAGACGCTTAAATTTAAACTGATGGCCCGCCGGAACAAGCTATTGGGCCTTTGGGCGGCTGATTTGATGGGCTTGGCGGGTGCAGATGCGGATGCGTATGCGAAAACCGTTGTGCTATCTGATCTCGAAGAAGTCGGCGATGATGACGTGTTCCGTAAAGTGCGCGCCGATTTTGATACAGCCGGTGTAGACCGCACAGACGCCCGCATTCGCGAGCAAATGGCTGAATTGCTACCTGTTGCCCGTGAGCAGCTGGAAAGCGAAGACTAATCTCGTTTCTGGGGCCTGAGCGGTGCTGGACAGTCAGTGCCGTTCGGGCGCCGTTTTCCCGGCGCAGTCACCGTCGCTAGGACAAGGCTCTCCTGCAGGCGGGCCTTCATCTCGCTCACTTCTATTGTGCTGGTGAGGCAGGTAAGTGGCTCACCATTGTCGGCAGCGGTTATGACGACCAAGCCGGGATAGCCTCCATACCACTTCCAAATATACGATATGTTTGCTGCGAGGGCCTGGTGTTTCAGCGCTTTGACCGTTTGCCACTTTATTTCCTCGCCGTGACCTCTGAGCGATGACATATCCAGATCAATACGCCCTATCTCGCTTTTCTGGCTTTCAAAGAGGGCATCATCCAGACGCGGGCCCAGCTTTGCGCAAGGTGGGCACCAATCAGCTTTCAAATAGACGACGTTGATATGTGTCTCAGCCAAAGCGGGCAGTCCGACGCATGCGAGCGAAATAAAAGACAGTGCGAAACGAAAGAGAGAGGCGAGTGCGAAGTGCATGAGTCCAGCCTAGTCAGACGTAGCGGCAAAGTCATGGGGCGGGCGGCACAAAGATGTCACTGCACGAACGGGCTGTTTCACCCAGCGGCGTGAACGAGATGCACCCATAATCGGCAGAGGTGGAGGCGCCAAAGTCCGGTTGTCCTGTCCAGTCGCGTAATTTGGGGATTCCTGTCCAAAGGCTAAACATGATTTTGCCGGGATATTTAGGAATGTGAGGATCGTTGAGTGCTGTTTTTTCATAGGGCACACCATCTACAAACCAAGCGATGTGATCTGGCGTCCATTCAAATGAATACAGGTGTAGCGCATCTGATGCGTCAAAAGGCAAATCGTAAATTGTTGGCGTGCCTCGCTTTCCCAAATGGAAATAGTTGAAGTGAACTTTTGTGGTGTCAGCCCCCAAGAATTCGATATCGATTTCATCATGAGGGACGCCCATATGGGGACCGGAATATGTGAAGAATGATGAAACGGTTCCAGAGCCCTTTGCGGGGCGCATCACAACTTCATAACGCCCGTAGCCAAACAGTCCTCGAGCCTGCATCTCGCCCATTGTGTATTTGGGCCCCTCTTTGTCTTTCTTCAGCCAGAGGGTTAGTCCGTTTGCGCTGGTTTCAACATTTTTTGGCGTCCAAATTCCCCCGAGAAAATTGGCTTCAGAGCCGGGAACCGAGCTTCTAAATGTGGCTGCATTGAGTGTGCGGTCGCCTAGAAGTGTGATGAAGGCCCGACCACGTTGACCGCGACTGGGGGCGTTGGCAAATTTGCCCCAGCTAGGCGAAGATAATCGTGACCGGAGGGATGACGCGGGAGATTCATCAAGGGGCACGCCGGAGGCGGGGGCAGGAAACAATTCTGGTGAGGGCGTCGTCGTTTCGATCGTGCCCTCTGGGGTGCCGGGCGTCTGCTTTAGATCATCCTGTACGTCCTTGATGATGGCTGGATGATGCTCAAGAGGGGCGTCTGATTTTTGTGGTTTGGGGATGCCGGCAAGCGCAATGATAAGCCCTGCGCACACAATGAGAATGCCAAGCACAACAAGACCGTCCATCCCGTTGGAGGGCTGCCACTTTTGCCGTTCGAGGGGCGTTAAATCATGTGCCATGCTAAACTACGTGGTTAATCTATTCTTACTATCAGCAAGAAATGCGCCAAGGGCTGTTAACATAGACCGAGGCGATCAGCGTAGGGCGGTTAGGCGGCTGGTGTTGTTTCCGGGTCGGTGAGGGCGGCACGATTGCGTAGCATGAACAATGGGGCGGAGCCGACGGGGGTGATTGCCCAATCTAATGGCTGGTCATGGTCTTCAGCGGGAACGGAATCGATCTGCTGATCGCGATAAGCAACCGCGCAGCAAAACGCCCTGCCTTTGCTGCGCAGGCGCTCGACAGCCCGGTCATAATGCCCTTTGCCATAGCCGAGCCGATTGCCCATTAGGTCATAGGCGAGCAGAGGGGTGAGTATGAGGGTCGGCTCAGCTATCGGCGCGTCTGCTGCCGGTTCAGAGAGGCCGAATGGACGACGCTCCAGAGGCTCGCCCGGCGACCAGAGGTGCCATGTCATATCGTCCCCAGCATCGTTGACGCGAGGCAGACATAGCTCTGCACCCGCCTGAGCGAGCCGGTGCATGAGTGGCGCTGGGCTTAGCTCCTCATTGATGGCGACATAGCCGCCAACAACGGGGCCGTAGCGCTCAAACAGCTTCATCGGAAATAGTTCTGCCAGCTTTTCCGCCGCGTCTGGATCGCGAGCAGCAGCTTCAGCACGGATCGTGCGCATACGATGGCGCAGTTCTATTTTGTCGGTTGCGTCGGACACGGCAAATTCCTCGGGCGGAAGCGGAAAATTAGCGCACAGGAACCACGAACGCCGCGGGGCATGTTCTCTCCCGCAAACCTAGAGTACTAGGTGGGCGCCAGATGAGCCCAGGCCACGGCCCGAACCAGATGCCAGCTCCCTTACGGAAAATAAGGTCTCCGGAGGTCAGTCCCATAGCAAACGAAGCAGCCCCTGTGCCGACCCAATGTAGGCCCGTCCGTTCAACAATGTAAGTGGGTGGGAGTTTTACTTCTGCGCAATTTTGAACGCAAACAGCAGCGTGCGCTGATCATCATTGAAATTATTATCAGAAATAATCCAAGCGATGACGGATCCATCCTCTTGCGGCTGTAGGGCGACGCCCTCGAAATTGTCGATTGGCATGGGCGGGACGAGGTTGATTTGCGTATCGCCAACCCGGAGACGGGCGCGCAGGCCGCGAATGGGGTCATAGCTGCGCAATAAATCTGCGGTGATCTCGCTGCCGTCAGGCAGGGTGGTTTGATCGCGTCCGACTAGCGCATAGGCAAACGGGGTTGCGATGCGTTGTGAGAGAATTTCAGGTTGAGAATCGGTACCAATGACACCGAGCAATGTGGATTGCGCGCCGGGCTGTTCATAACCAAAGCTGACTGTGCCATTGGCTGAGACCGCAAGTGCCTCAGCGCCGCGATTTGGGTCAATCGGGTGTCCGTCGCGTGTGTCAGGTAATGTGGAGAGTGTCGCGGGGAGAGCCGACGCGCCACAGGATTTGATGTCATAGAGGTCTATGCGATGGTTGCGCTCAAAGCTGATCAACGCGGCACCATCAAATAGGGCCAAGCCTTCAGCATCTTTGAGAGCCTTGCCCGAAAGGTGTTTGCCGTCATCTCCGAGCAAATAGGCGAGTGTCGCGTCTGTGCCAGGGGCCTCGCCTTCGGTCAGTGGCAATTCAAACAAGACACCTCTGTCAGACACTGCGACCAGTGTAGCGTCATCTGAGTAATCGATGCCGGACAGGCCGCCCCAATTTGAATTGTCGGATGTGACATGCCAAGCGCCAGTGAGTTGAACATGTGCCGGCAGGGTTTCTGTAATCAGCGCGCCATCGATGGGGTCATAACCTAATTCAATAGCGGTGAGTGGTTCGGCGGTGGCAGCATCCGGACAAGATTTTGCTCGTAGGCGCGGCAACACATCATTCAGCGACCACGCCTGAGTCGTGTCGGGTGCAACGGGCAGGGCGCTCACGGCGCTTACGCAGCTTGTGATCAAGAGCGCGAAGGCCAAATGGAGACCCGATTTGGCAATATGGCGGTGCACGGCGAACTAACGCTCCAATGTCGAACTGGGAGAATATTGAGGATCTGATCCCCACAATGCGACAAAGTGATGAATCTTTCGCAAAAATCGGGTCTGGATTTAGATAACGAACCCATACATTACGGTAGGATGTCACAGATTCCGCTCGCCCGCCGTTCACCCATTCCGCCCGATAGCTGCAATTTGGCGCGAGCCATTTCGTTGATCGGGGATCGATGGACGCTGCTCATCCTTCGGGCGGCGCTTTATGGCGTACGCCGGTTTGATGATTTTCAATCGGAATTGGGATGCCCGCGCACCGTTTTGTCTGGGCGGCTAAAAATGCTGGTCGAAGAGGGGTTGCTGACGAAACGGGCGTATAAGGCACCAGGCAAGCGCACGCGACCTGAATATGTGTTGTCGGATATGGGGATGTCGCTGCGACCGATCTTGATTGGATTGACGCAATGGGGTGACGCTTGGTTGGGCGGAGAGGAAGTGGCGCCGATCAGTTTCACGCGTGCAGGCTCCAAAAGCTCGATTCGGGCTGCTTTTGTTGACCAAGACGGACGGGAAGTTGCCCCAGATCAAATTCGTATCGTGCTGCGGGGCTAGGCTCCGGGCGTCAAACACCACCTCGTCTCCTATGAATTGTGGAAATGTACGGAGAATGTGCTTTTTGTCTAAAATAGAGGCTTGCTATTGCGCCAATGATGCGCTTTATCACGTCTCTCAGCAGAAATGCTGAGGACAATTTAGGATGCGGGCGTAGCTCAGTGGTAGAGCATCACGTTGCCAACGTGAGGGTCGTGAGTTCGAATCTCATCGCCCGCTCCAATATACTTTTTATCCTTAAAAAACAATGCGTTGGGGCACCTTGTGGCACATCTACGTGCCTGGTCATAGTGTGGATCAGCGGGATGTTTCGGCGGGGGAGACGTATTTCTTCCATGCTGATCTGCAGAGCTCGGTTCAGGCGGTTGTTGACAGCGGCGGCGCGCTGGCGGCGCGGTATGTGTATACGCCAGATGGTCGTTTGCGTCTGGCTATCGGCCCATGGGGAGACCGGCACTGATAGTATGATGGTGTAGGCAATCGCACGCGTCAGCGCACAGAAAGTGAAGGGGGTGTAGAGGTTGAACGCACAGTCTACCCTGCAACACGTAACCAGATCTGCGTCATGCGGGATGAAAACGGAACAAAGCTTCGCCGCTTCGGGCATGATGCGAACGGCAACATGCTTTGGGATCAGCGTGGTGATGGTCGTCAGCGTTACATTTATGACGCAGACAATCGCCTTCACCGCGTGAAAAAGGGCGATGCCGTCTTGGCCACTTATGCCTATGATGGATTTAATCGCAGCATTAGCCGGCGCTTGGCAGATGGCACGCGTGCACTTCATCTTCGGTGCTGATGGTCGTCCCTTGGCGGAGCATAACGGGCAAGCCGGTGATGTGATCCGTGAGTTTGTGTGGCTCGGTGATATGCTTGTGGCAACTATAGAGAATGGCCAGATGTATGCCGTTCATGGCGGGCATTTGGGGCGGCCCTTGATGACGACAGATGCGGCGCAGTCCATCGTGCTGCAGGTTGAGTCCACGCCATTTGGCGCGCGCATTCCAGAATTTCCCGTCTAAGGCGTAAGGTCTATACGCCCCTACCAAGACAAGTATATTGAATTATATGGGTGATTGACGGGGCCAAATCAATGGTAGGGGAAAACAAGAGACGAAAGCTTTTCCGTCTTCATGACAGAAGGACATCCGGTTACGCTCGTGTTATAGACGACGGAACGTTCCTTGGAATGGTTGAGCGAAATGTTCTATCTGAGCTGAAGCGGGATGGCGGCTCGGGTAATGATCTTGTTTCCGAACGCTTGATCGTGGAAATAGCCAAACAGGCGGCCGAAGCGAACAATATTACCAATCCACTTGAGCGCGACAGCTTGTTGCGAAGCCTTTCAAATCTTCTGTGTGTGTTCGAATTCCGCCGCGCAGGTAAAGGTCATTTCTCGTTCATGCGTATGCAAGGTAACGAAACGCGCGATATGCGCGATGAAAGACTTCGGACGGTCGAGACTACGCTTCAACGTTTAGATAGCCAGTTTAACAATCCAGAGATTCCCGTCGGGGCCGATGAGAGTTTCACGAACGATCTATCCCGGCGACTCTATTGCGGGGGCGATATCGCATCGCCACTAGAGGAAACAGCTTCTGATCTTTTAAGAATAATGAGGCCGCTCGTATCGCATCTTGCTAACAAGTTCCGTGATCACAAATCGCAGGCAGGTCTCGACGCAGCCAACCCCTCGCGGGTTGAGACGGATGCATTTATGCGTTCAGAACTCACAGCTTGGCTGACATCAGTTGTGAATTTGTCTGCGCGGGGCGCTGAAGAGAAGGGGTTTGATCTTCTTACCTCCGATGACCGTTTCAGGGACGTTCTGGACGTTTTGCCTGTTGTTTATGTCGGTACGCTACAATCGGATCCTACCTTGTCTTTTGCACTTTTAGTGTCTCCCGTGGATGGATGGTTCATCGACGAAAGTGTACCAGCGCAGATCGGGCTTGTTCCGGAGGTGAGTTTAGCAATTTTCGACACGAGTAAAAACGCATTGCTTGATGACGCTGCGCGGTGCCAGTCGGTGGCGTCACTTTTGCGATGTTCGCTTGGGTCTGTGACGGGCAAATGGTTGGCCATGAACCGCGGAACGGCTCTGGAAAACGCTGCAGGGGAGGCAACTCAGATTGCGCGAACTTGGTTTGGCGAAGGTGTTGCACGTTTGCTGGAGGAGAAGGGAACAGACAATCGGCTGACGGGCGAGGAAACATTCAATTTTTGGTCCAGATTTGTGGAGGAGCTACTCTGTCTTGAGATCGAAGGGGTGTCCAAAACTGAGACGTTTCCATTCGACCGCGCGTTTATTATTGCAGAGACAGGTGCTAGTCCGGATTCTGTAACACCTGATAGTCCACGCTTGCGAGTACGTGTTCTTGAAGCGGCGCTCGAGAGTGTTAGCCCAAAAGATCGCTTCCAGTTCATGACATCTCTCGAGCGTCAAGGGCGAAACATTTTCACTGATTTTGATGTAACGTCTAAACGTGTAAACTTTACACGCGAGTTTTCTATTTGCCGCGAAGGTAACGGCCGCATCATGATGAGTCGGCCGGTAAAGCCTGAAGAATATTCAGACAGTGCGGCGATGGAACCTCTGACAGACGATCTCAAAAAGCACGGCATGCTCAACGTAGAAAATCCCCCAGCGGTCTGGGGAAATGCGTGCGATATGTCACTTGAGGCGATGATGTCTGTGCCGGTTGGTGAAGAAGCGTCACTCTCGTTCAACACATTGAATACGGGTGCTTTAAAACGAGCAAATTCTGAACAATTGAGATCAAGTTTTAGCGATGAAGGATTCCTTTATGAATTCACTCAACGTACCAATCTACATAGCGATTCACCATTGATCACAGCCATATCCTGTAAATATCTCGAAGCGCTGGCGTTAGAATTGAAGGAGGAAATGAACCATCAGCCTGATGGAGTGAATCTTGAGATAGATGCCTGGAAACATTTTAGAAAAGACGATCAGCGCGAAACAGAATCTAAAATCGTAACGATCTGTTTTGAACCTCGTTTGTCACAATTGAATCAACGAGGGAATGTCTCCGGACGGCACGGAAGTTCAGATCAAAGGCAGGACGCTAGTGAAATAGCGCAATTTGAACGAAAAAAGCTATCTGCGGATAGTAAGAGTGAGGCCCAGGATTTCTATTTGATGCCTTCAGAACATCGGGTCACAATCATTCTTATCGCCGATGAAGATGAGGAAAAGTCTGTTCCCGATCTGGATTCGGAACGAGAAGACTTGAAGCTGTTAACAGATATGATTTTCCGTCAACGCCTGCGCGATAAGCGTCGCGAAGTTGAGCACATCGAGAAACGGGTAAATATCGTCTACGCATTAATGAATGGGCTGATGCACCGGTTCAGTGGGGAGATCGAAGACCCCTCAAGACGCAAGGAGTTGCGAGCTCAATGGGAAGGTCTTTTGAAGACTGTAAGTTTCGACACTTCTTCGATTCAAAAACTCGACGCTCATGCCCGTAGCGAAAGCTATTTGGCCGATATTTGGTTTTCAACATTCGAGGAACTTCCGGCGCCATCTGACAGTGACGCACTACGCGCTACACTAGTCCAATCGCTTGAGGCGCGCGTCGTTGAATGTGCAAAAGGATCAGGACGTACACCTCCTAAACTCACTTGTGTTTTTGTACCGTGTCCGGAGATGCAAATGGCGTTGCCGTTAACGGCGGTCAAGGAATGTATCGACGTGACGCTCAAAAACGCGGTCGAGGCTGCACTCGGGAAATTCGCGCCAGACGAGGCCGAGATAACGATTGTCCTTTCCACCAGCTACGCCCCTGAAGAACGCCGTTGGATGTTTGACATCCTCGTGCAAAACACCACCGCCCCATTGGGTGAGAATGTCTGGCGAAGTCTAACGGCCGAGCGCCCCGTGCCGTTGGGTACTAACTCGGATAAAACTAATTCGACAGGTGTCGGAGTATATGCTGCCCGTGAGTTACTTCGTAATGCTTTAGGGGAAAGATGTGACATTCGCTATTCCAGAATGGGTGACAATCGCGTCCAGGCGCGAATTCAGCTGCCAGCTGAGCCGGACGCGGCGGACTTCTCCTCAGTTGGGCAAGAGATACAGACGTCCACTGAGCAGCTGGGCGGAGTTGTTCCTGATATATTACTTCTCGAGGATGATCCAAATTATCACCAGCGCACTTTGCGATGCTTGGAGGAATATGCGCCCGATCTGAAGGTCGCACACGTTACAAACCTGGATGATTTTTTGCGGTGTTTGGGTAATGGATTGCCCCAATTATTGATGTCTGATCTAAGTATTCTTGAATCAGCAGATGGCTCTATGGCTGAACGCGGCTTTGGAATCATGGCGCTGCGTGAATTCGGTAAAGTTTGCCAGAGCAGAAGCGAGTATCCACCCGTCTGGATCATGTCGGGTGAAAGTCCAGAGGAGATTAGAGAATCCCTTGAGGGTGATGAAGAGAATTGTACTTTACTAGGAGGAAACTACAGCATCAGGCATCAGGCACATGATTCATCTGATGTCGCGTCAGATGCTTTAATTATTCTGGATCACAAGGTTCTGTCTATTGAGAATGATGACGCGATAGCGACGGTCCAAATAGCTGTAAACCATATCAGAGCTCGAGGCGTAGAAGTCTCGCAAAGCAAAACTAGCACGAACAATGTGAGCGTTTCAGATTCGCACAAGGCCATCATTAAATGGGTCGGTCCTGATAATTTTATCGATAGGTATGCCAGGATCGTCGAGGGTATCGAAGATAAGCCAGACATTTTGCTCGTACAGGCTGATACCCTCCCAGTTGTTGAAGCGCTCGGATTCTGGTTTAGCCATAAATCCGTAGTGTCAACACGCCGAAAGGAAGTCGACAAAATCTGGAAGAATACGTTCCATAAAGTTCCATTTTTGCTATTGTCAGAACAAGAAGGTGCAAAACTTTCTCCGAACTTAAGATATCATTTGTTAAGCCGTAAAGCGGTCGTGAAGATCGGTAGTCCCAAAAAGACAGGCGCACTGATCGCCCAATTAAAGAGCGAGTCGCGTGGGCCTATTTCAGTTATTCGTCATGATGCGGTAAATATCGCGGAGGCAACGAAGGATACTATTCGCCAACAAGTGAACACACTCGAAAATCTTCTCGCTGTCCCAGAGACGGTATTGACCGAGTTGGATCCGATAACGTTTGAGAAGCGAAAGGGTGCGGTTAACTTGACTGAATTAAATGTTGCCTGTGTAGAAAGTTACGATGCTGCTCGTACATTAGAGGCTTACAGGCGCGTGCGTAACACGCTCGAATCAATGCGGAACACGACAAAGGTGTCATTGATTATAGCATCGCTGGACAGCACGATGAAGTTGGTCGGGGTAGAATGATGGGCGCCAATACCTACACATCAGGTACGCTTCTCTGGCTTGATGACAATTTTCTCGATGAGCAATTTCTTGCCGCTGATAGTGATGTTGATTTTTGGCGTAAGACATTTGGCGAAGCCGATCATCGTGTATATCGCTTGTTAAACCTTGATCTCGAGACGGTGGTGTCCGTCCAAGAGCTAGAACAGGCGGCTGATGAATATATTGGCGGGCGCGACGTAAATGATCGCATGGTTTTTGCGGTAGTAGATTTGAGCGTTCCGGAGAAAACACCTGATGAGGCGGACGACACTGACCGCCCTGAATATCGCCCAGCCATGGCCAATGGACTTTTTGCGGCTCAATATCTACGTGACCGGAATATTCCATTTGTGTTTCTGAGCTCTTCAAGCGATGCGACCGAAGATCTAATCTCGCGTGGACTGGAACGCGTGCCATATTTCAGTAAAGCATCGGACAATGAAACGTCTTTGATGCCACAAGAAGCAGCGCGTTATATACTTGGTGAATACCGAAGCCGGATATTTTGGCTGGATATAAACGATACTGTGCAGCATTTTTCTATCGGTTCGAGCCGGGGTGAGGATTCGTCTGCGTCTTTCGCGATGGGATACTTTCCATTTTTTGGGCCGTATAGAGATTTTGTTGAACGATGGGAGCTGCGATCAGAGTATGTGTATTCGAGCAATCGCACAGTTCTACGCGCACCTCAAAGTCATAGCGCGGCTTTTATAAAACAATGCATTGCGCTTATTTGCAATGGTCAGAAACGGCTGCGGAGATCGGAGATATTATTCTTCGATAGTGAGAGTGTTACCGTTAATCAGATTGAAACACTGAGTCGTTCTAGCGATCTTAAATCAGTCATATTGCGATTTGAGGGAAGTAAGGGCCCCGTAAACGAGCAACGCGAAAATTACTTGTTAAGGCTTGCTGTTGATCGCTTGAGGCGACACCAAGTTTTCTTTGTTCTGCCACCGGACGAAAGTGCTGATAAGCTGTTACACGAACTTGCGAATGTGCAGGGGATTTTCCACGACGATCTCCCGCATGTGCGCCAGCATGATTTAGTTGCGCGGGAACAGCTGATCCGAAACAGTGTTAAGTTCACGCTTCACAAAAAATCCTGGTTGGCTGGTGAGCAAGGTCCGCAATTTCGGGGGTTGTATGATGCTCATCCTGAAATCCTAATTGATCCTCTCTATTGGACGTTTATTCTGGAAGCCGACGTGGTGGATGAGAATATTAGCGATCCCTATGAAGTTCTATTGGAGTTGGCCGAGTCTATCGAAGATCTTCCTGTTTGGGGTGGAGGTGCGGATCGTCAGGTTCTTGCGGCGATCGAACAGGAGCGCCCGCTGGCTCCTGAGAATTTCTGGCGTCCAGCAAAGCAAGTTTTTGAACAAGAAAAGAAAATGCATCCTACTTGGGTCGCGCGTACGTTTGCAAATTGGCTCAGCCATTCTTGGCACACACCTTTCGGACTGGTGGCGGACAATCATCCTTATCGAAAAGAGTTTTCTGAACAATGTTTGGCCGTGGCGGTTGATCTTGCTGAAAAATATTTCGCGTTTCGTCAACTCGACCAACTGGCCGAGCGGGACGGCTTTGAGAGTGAGTTGCTAAGAGCGATGGATGAAGCGGCGGCTTTCCTTCTCCATCCAGCCGTTTGCGCGCTTATGAATAACGAAGAGAAAATTGATTGGCGTGGATTCGATGGCGCATTCTGGCCGTTTGGGACATTCCCTGTTCCTTCGGCGCTGAATGAGCGGATGTCGCGCCTTGGGGGGCGGTATTTCTTTTCACACGCGCGAGAATTGCGCGTTGCTACCTTATTGGAAGACGGACAGGCGGCCCTAGAGCGACTTGAAGTCCGGGCGAGCTTCCTGAACCGCCGCCTCGATTGGATAGACTCGGCCGTGCCACATTTGCCTGAAGGTTGGCAGGGGCCTGTTGCCTACCTCAAAGACATTGTTGCAAGTCGAGATATTGAATCGGCATGGCATACGAACCGGGATCGGGTTTGGAATTACATCAGTTGTTTGCAGCAAAACGCTATTCGAGCCAGTTATATTTTCAACACGCTTGTAAGCTGGGATAGTTCATCCGACAAAAAAAAGCTGAAAGCAAAACGGTCTAAACTCATCTCAGCGTCGGGTGTGGGTGAATTATTGGGCGTAATCCGTGGCAATCGTGGACGAACATTTCCAGAAGAGGTGCAGCCTTTTATCGGGCTGCCAATGGCGCAAAATGTGCGGTTGGCGCAGACTTTACAGGCTCTGGATGACATGCTGCATTTTGTGAGTGCAAGCACAACGAACGGTTCGGACGCACCGGTCATCATGGATATTCTGCGTGCTTTACATGGCGGCCTACAAGGTAAATCTGAGGCGGATGGCAACATTGAGGACGAAATGATGAGTGTCCTATACATGCCTGACAGCCCATTCACGGCCAGCATTATCCGTTACAGTGAAGGATTTGATCCTGGCGAGTCAGGGAAACGAGATAAAGATGCCCGCCATGCGACCGGTGTTGAACTACTTATGGCAATGACGCGAGCGGGTGCGGGGCTCAACCATTTTATGCGACCTCTTGTGTTTGCGGACGGTTATCATTTCCTCAACAGTATTGGTGACCGGCGAAACGCGGAGAAGAATGTAACGCCGGATTTGGCAATGAGTGAATTAAATCAGGCACTCGAACTCTTTCTTCTGGGAATTGAAGGACTTGTCCTGCAATTGAAGTGGATCTTGTACAAAGCCGGAGAAATCGAACGAGCGGACGCGATACCCGACGGATATTTTAAACTCGCAAAAGTGCCGGAAGCTGATCCGGGTTTGGTGAAGGATTTTGCGCGTGTTTTACCTGAGGATCAGACATTCCGCGTGTATATGCTGGGCTTTTTTGGTGGTAACAAGGAGCAATTTGCGTTTAATAATTCGGTAGAAGGTGCATATTCCGTCGTAAAATTATAACAGGGACGTCGAGGGGACGAATTCGTGGTAAGTCGTGTAAAATCTGTCTTTCGTGAATTGGGTGCGCAAGTTGCACGTGTATCTGTGCTCGATAAGTCAAGTCAATTCAACACATCTCTGTATGCAGATGTTATTCGTTCGGGGGAAGCGCCGCCAGACCATATTCGCACCCCAACTGAAGCGGCCCATGTGATATTTGATGTGGTGCAGACGCGGATTGAGGAACGGTTGCCACGGCAAGTGAGCGATAGAACCTGGTGTTGCCGGGTCTTAGCAGCGGTAATCACTGATGCAATTTGCTACATAAAATTGGACCTGGATACCGAGCAGGCGGTACGTAGCCTCTTGCGAAAAATTGCACCGGATCTCATGTCTGATGGGTTCGACCAGGCATCCTTGGATGGATTGTCGGCGCTATTAGGTGCTGGTGCGATGCGGGATTTTATCATCGAGTTCCTCCGGCATTATACGGAATTTGATCTCCACGACCTTGTTGCAGAGGCGGGTCTGGAGCTTCCACTAAGGGCGGCTCATCCCACGCCGCACGATATTAAACTTTTTCATTCATCCGACCGGCCGATCCAATACTGGGTATCAGACGCGCAGCTTGGAAAAACGACCTTCATTGTGTACTATACAGCTCCGTGTTCATACAAAGTATGTTTAGGGTGTGCGCTACCGGACCTATCGGCAACAGCAGTTGTTTCTGCTTCGAAAATCATTGATCAAACCGACTATGTTCTACGCCGCGCATTGTCACCGTCTGAAAAGAGTTCGACGCATACATTGGTAATTTCCAACAATGGTAGTGTGCTGGATTCTCCTACTTTTCCGGTCGCATCACTCTTGCATGCGATGCAGGTGGCAATAGATCAAATGAAGGCGTTAAAGTGTATCTCACTCGAGACACGTGCAGAATTTGTTACGCACGAGATTCTCGAGCAGTTGCTGAAAAGTATAGCGCAGAGCGAACGTCCGGATGTGAGGTTGGAAATTGCGCTTGGAGTCGAAGTCTTCGATGACGGACTTCGAAATAAGTCGATGCACAAAGGTTTGAGCCGCCGCAAATTGATTGAGCTTTGCGAGTTGCTTGGGTCGCTTAATGTAGGTCTTCGCGCTTACATGATGCTAAAACCCGTCCCAGGAATGAGTGACGAGGATGCAATCAATGATATTGCCGAGGCTTTAACATTCTTCGAGAATATGGCTGAATCAGTCGGTCTCGACTGTGTGATGCATGTCAATCCGACCTATGCGGCAATCGGAACTGAACTCGAGACGGCGCTGTCTGAGGGGCAATTCTCACCGCCACGCCTCGATAAAATGGTCGAGCGGTTGAAGGCGCTAAGCCCTCAACATGTCGAGCTGCATTTCGGTTTAAATGATGAGGGGCTGGCCGCGCCGGGTGGGTCGTTTATCAACGAAAAAAACGAAGGTGCGCTCGATATGCTCGTGGGTTTCAATCGGATAGGTCTTGATGCCTTCAGGGAGATTCTGGTTTGACAAGGTTGGATTCAGGAGATCGAGGCTGGGGCATTCCTTATGACAAGTTATGCGAGGCACTCGAGTGTGTCTCCATTCTTTCGCTCAGAACACCTGGCGATAATCGCGAACCACAGCCAGGACGTTCAGTGATTTCCTTGCGTCCGGAGCTGCAGCGGGATGATGGGACCTTAGCAATAGCGACGCTAAAAGATCGGGAAGCGGATGGTCGCAAAACACTGTCAGAATTCGCATTGCATGCTCCTTTGCCAGAGGCGGAAAGCAATTTTCCAAGGATTGCGAGTGATTTTTCCAATCTTGAAGCGTTCTGTACGGCAGTAGACTTTTTTGTGTTTGATGATGCAAGCGCCGATTCAGTGCTCGCTACTCTGTGTATTATTCTGCGTCTCGCAGGGTACCCGGTTCATGAGAACTCAAAAATCGAAGCCTATGTAAAAGCAGCACGATTTTGGAAGTTTACAGGCGAAGCGCAGGCGCAAAGCAAAAATTCTTGGACCACACTCCACGCAGCAGGCACGCACGCGATTTTTGTTGGGGGGCAGCAAGACGTCGCCATCGAAGCGCAGGCGAAAGCTTGGCTGTTGGCTTTGCGATTTCTAACAGAGTTGCTACGACATGACCGTATGCCGACAGATGTTCCAAGCCAGGCCATTTGTCGTGAGCACACCCTTTTTCTTGCAGCGCTGACGCGGGAAGAGACGATTTATACCAGCGTCTTGCAGAATGCCGAAAAACTGCAATTGCGTTTTCCGATGAAGGATATTGAACATCGATACAAGACGGTTGATGTTTTGGTCTTTGAAGATTCGGAGGTGACCGGTGCTCTGAGATCCTTTTACCGGTCCGATTTAAAACATTCGCATTTGGCGCAAGGGTTTAATGTGGCGCTGACTTATCGACCTGACGCTGCACCCGGTTTTCGGTACGCAGCGAGTTGCAGTCAGATGGCAGGCGTTTCTCTTGAGCCTGCTTGGCGCGAACTGGAGGCAAAAGAAACGCAGAAATGGGGGGAGACTGATTTCAGTCGTCCAAACGACAAGCCTCGTGACACCTCCATGGGGGAGTATAATGAACCATGGTTCAATGCATTTGGCGCATTTGATTTGATTGGTGAACCCCGCGCTCTTTCGAATGCAAACCTTCCCGGGTCATTGCAAAATGGCAGTCTACTGGATTGGGAAGATGTGCAAAGTTGTCTTTGGCGGGCGGGTCTTCCAGCACGGCATCTTGAAGTGGAGTTAGTCTCTGCTACAGAGGGTTTGTTTAAGGCTACCCTGGGGACAGATAGTACGAGTTTAGAGGCGGTTCGAGAGGCTCGAGAAGTCTTGTCAGCCGATACCAAGTCATTTGTGGCATTGGCTTGGGCTGACAAGGATAGTCGTGACGCCGAACTTATATGTTTGCCGACAATGAAAAGATATTTTGCGCGCCTGGTTTGTCCAGAACCGGGGGCGCCTGGGAAATTGTGCTGTGATCTAGAGCCAGAAGACAACTTTTCCTTCATCGAGGTTGGGGGAGGTGTGATCATTGTTAGTGATCATGGCGTCGTTGTTTTGGATGATTGGCGGAGCGAAAGTATCCGCACAGACTTATTGGAAATGGTGTTTTCGATCCGGAAGACCCAACATACTGACCTCAACCGCATCCAGGAATCACTTGATACCTTGCAGGTGTCATTTTTGAAGTTGACCCAAGAGGACACGTCATCAACACGCTCGAGTTCCACCTTATCTGAATTACACAATAAAGCGCTCGATTTGCAAATCCAATTAAGAGAAATTGAAAGCCGGGCGAAAACCTTGGTTCCCGCCCTAGAGTATAGTACGGCTTTGAGGTTATCAACAGAATTGGCCAATATATGGGGCTTAAGGCAACGAATGTCGGGGTATGTCGAGCGTGTCGCCAGTATTCTGGAAGATTCTCGGCGGCTGCGCGAGCTCAAGATTGCCGAAGGACAAAATTTGATAACCAAGTTGGGGTTTGCGTTTACAGCGGCAGCGATCATGTCTGAACCCATAGGAAAGCTGGCGCACACATTTCAAGAGGAGCTTTTACCTTGGGAATTGAAATGTGGTTCGGCGGTTTGCGAATGGGTTAGCCAACAGTCAGCTCATCTTTTTCAGATAGGTGCCGCACTCGTGCTTACCTTGGTAATTTATCAATCAATCAAGCTGTATTTGTGGATGATCCAATCTGAGTAGATCAGTGCGTACCGATCGCATGACAGCGCCGCAGCCAACTAGAGCTGTAGTTTTGAAAGCAAATCAGGAGCGGCTCTGGTCGAGGGCGGGCTTGTGACATGTCTTGTTTCGGAGCCTCTAGCCTGCGCCCCCATAAAAATAGGTATGGTGCGCGCATCGTTTGCTCCGGTCGCTGTTTTGTTTTTGAAAATCAATCTGTTGTGACCGCGCTGCAGCACATCTATGTGCCTGGTCATAGTGTGGATCAGCGGGTTGCTTGGCGGGATGTTTCGGCGGGGGAGACGTATTTCTTCCATGCTGACCTTCAGGGCTCGGTTCAGGCAGTTGTAGACAGTAGCGGCGCGCTGGCGGCGCAATATGTGTATACGCCGTTTGGTGTGCAGGCGCCGCTTGATGCGACGGGCAATCCGTTCCGCTACACGGGGCGCCGGTATGATCCAGAGAGCGGTTTATACTACTATCGCGCCCGTTACTATGACGCCGCACACGGACGTTTTCTTCAGACCGATCC
>JBOEGK010000029.1:0-51993 GCA_050633385.1 Hyphomonas sp. | reverse complement strand
GCCCATCTCCTCAAGCGAACTGTCCGTATCCGTCTTATAGAAGAAGTTACCGTCTTCCAGTCGTGCAGACAGCACCTTGGCGTTACCCTTGGCAATCGTCGCGCCACCATCGGCTGCGTCCATGTTCGCCACAAGGATAAAGTTCGGCGCCAGCGTTCCGGTTTTTTTATCCGTCACAGCGAAATATTTCTGATGCACCCGCATCGACAGTTGGATCACCTCGGGCGGCAACTCCAAAAAGCTGGGGTCCATATCGCCCAGAATTACAGCTGGCCACTCGGCCAGCCCTGTCACCTCTTCCAGCAAGCCCTTGTCTTCAACCCATTCCAGCCCGTTATCAGCGCACACCTTTTGAATGCCCGACAAAATCGTCTCGCGCCGCGCCTCTCGGGTCAGCACAACATGGCCCTCGCCTTCCAACTGGCTGGCATAATCGTCCCATCCGGTCACGGTGAACGGTCCGCGCCCATGCACCCTGTGACCTTCGGTTTGATTGCCCGACACGATGCCATCAATCTCGAACGGCACCACTTTACCATCCAGCACACACACGATCCGCTGTAACGGACGCACCCAGCGTAAATCGCCCGTGCCCCAACGCATCGATTTCGGCCAATGAAAACCGCGCACAATTTCCGGCACAGCCTCTGCGATAATGTCCACCGCGTCACGCCCCGGCGTCTCTATAATGGCGACGTAGAAGTCACCCTTCTTGGGATCGGTCTTGATCTGCGCCTGACTGATATCGGTCAAACCGGCGCCGCGCATAAAGCCTTCCAGTGCCTTTTCCGGCGCGCCGACTTTGGGGCCTTTGCGTTCGTCTTTCACATCGGCAGAGCGGGCATCCAGCCCCGTCACACTCACCGCCAACCGGCGCGGCCCCGACGCAGTTGTAACACCCGAATAGGTAAGCCCCGCCTCGTTCAGCGTTTTCTCCAGCGCACCACCAAGATCGGCCTCGGCCTTGGCCTGCATACGGGCCGGAATTTCTTCAGAAAACAGTTCAAGCAGCAGATCGGCCATGGAGGCTCCGTCAGGGTAAATAGCGTTGTGCTCCACGGCATAAGCGCCCGCGCCGTCGGGTTCAAGCATCATTGACTCCTGACGCCCCTAAGTGGAAGAAATTATCTTATGTTTGAAACACGCGACGACCTGCTGAAATCACTTTTATCCCTCACCTATATTGACGACGATCTACCCGTTCCGGACAGCCAGAAACACGGTATTCTGGCCCGTATTTTCGGACGATCTGCTTCCAATGCAGGCTCAGAAACTCCGTCGGACGAAACCGCTTTCCCGGCTGACATCGCCGAGCAAATCGCAAGCCTCGCTCGACTTGGCGTCGCGTTGAAACACCACGAAACCTTCACCGAATCGACTGCCCCCCTCGGCACATCTAAAATCGGAGGATGCCCTGATCTACCCGCAGGTATGGCATGGCCCGTTCGGCCCGCCTGGACAAATGAAGCCAGCAACTATCGCGCCGATATGATCGCACCTGACAGCAAGTGGAGTTGGGCCACCCCGGAACAATGCGAATCCTTCCGGCAAATGGCCAAGCGCATGGCAACCTATGTTGAAAGCGAAGCTCCGCTCGCCTTCTTTGCGCAAATCAATTTCGCAGACCTCGCCGCCACTGGCGCATTAGCCGACCTGCCCGAATTGCCTCAAACGGGCATCCTCTATCTGTTTTATGATTACATCGAGCAAGCGCCGGGATTTGACCCCAACGACGCCCCGGGCAGCCAGCTCATCTATGTCGAATCGCCCGAGGGCTTGACCCGCACTCCGATTCCGGAAGCCTTGGCGGAAATGCTGGATGAAGGCCCATTCAGAGCCAAATTTCTGACAGCAAAACCCTGCGTTTTCTCACCAAATCCATGGCAAACCGAGATTGCTGAATTTGATCTACCCGATGCCATGTCAGAGGCTTACGGCGAATGGCTTGCCACTACGGCCAGCGACCACCCCGCGCCAGATCACCGCCTTATGGGATGGCCCAACATCATACAGAACCCGATGGAAGCGCAGTGCGCGCTGGTCACCGCAGGCAAATATTGCGGAAACAGCGACGCCTATACTGACCCAAACAATGCGGGCATCATCGCTCAGGCAGATGACTGGATATTACTGCTGCAAATCGATTCCGATGATGCAGCAAACTTTATGCTGGGCGATAGCGGTATCCTTTATGTGTGGATCCGCAAGCAAGACCTCGCCGCCCGCGCCTTCGATAAGGCTTGGGTCATTATGCAGTGCTGCTAGGGCTTAGGCGCTGGCCTCTGCCTCTTCCTGCTCGGCCCATTGCGCTGCTGCGCCGCGCGCCAGATCACGCACCCGCGCAATATAGGCTTGGCGCTCGGTCGGGCTAATCGCGCCACGCGCATCAATCAGGTTGAATGTGTGACTGGCTTTCAGCGCATAGTCATAGGCTGGCAAAGGCTTACCCGCCTCACGCAGAGCATTTGACTGACTCTCACAATCAGCAAACCAGCGGATCAGCATATCGACATCGGAATATTCGAAATTGAACGCCGATTGCTGGCGCTCATTCTCCAGAAACACATCACCATATGACAATGGCACCGCGCTATCAGGGTCATTGAACGGCAGATCATAGACATTATCAACGCCGAATACATACATGGCGAGGCGCTCCAACCCGTAAGTCAGCTCTCCCGACACAGGCCGCACATCAAGGCCGCCCACCTGCTGGAAATACGTGTATTGGCTAACTTCCATGCCATCACACCACACTTCCCAGCCTAGCCCCCACGCGCCAACGGTCGGGTTCTCCCAGTCATCTTCGACAAAACGGATGTCGTGCACGGTCGGGTCAATCCCGATGGCATAGAGGCTCTCTAGATACAGGTCTTGCAAATTATCCGGGTTCGGCTTCAGGATCACTTGAAACTGATAGTAATGACCCAGACGGTTCGGGTTCTCACCATACCGCGCATCTTTCGGGCGACGTGAGGGCTGCACATAGGCCGCGCGCCAGTTCTTTGGGCCAAGCGCCCGCAATACTGTCGCCGGATGCAGCGTGCCCGCGCCCACTTCCATATCGTAAGGCTGCAACACGGCGCACCCCTGCTCGGCCCAATAGGCTTGAAGCGTCAAGATAAGGTCCTGAAACGATTTTGGCGTCGGCTGAGCTTTTGGCGTCGTCATAGCGCGGATACCCCGATGGAGAAATGTTCCCACCGCACTAACGATCCACACCCTTTATGGCAAGCCAATCAACGCCTCAGCCGTTACCAGTCGATGGCCCCGCCGCGCTGAACCACGCTCAACGCATCGCTCACCGCCCCATCCGGCTTATGCAATACCAATGGCGCAAGCAATCTGACCTCGCCTCGTTTCAGGCCCTTACGCCCCCGCACCAGCACCCGACGCGCAGGCTCCCCGGGCTTGGCAGCGATCGGCAGCACCGTCACCTCCCCCATCTGCTTGTCAAAGCCCTGAAGGATACGCGCCAATTCAGCCGCGCGATGGATCATCACAATCGGCGCGCGGGGTTTTGCCGCAAACACCATCGCCTTGATCCAACTCGGCAAATCCAAATACTCCAAATAGGCGCTTTCCTTCCCCTCACCCGGCGCAGAAATGCGTCCCGGCTCGAAATAAGGAGGATTGGCGAACACCAGATCGAACTGGTTCTCATGCGCCTTCACCCATTCGCCGGCCTCGGCAGTATGAATAGCTATCCGCGACGACCATCCATTCGCCTCCGCGCCTTGGCGCGCCAGAGTGGCCATTGCCGGATCAATCTCAATCCCGGTAAATGACATATCTGAATGACGAAACGCCGCTGGCAACACCGCGCCACCGCAGCCGCTCCCCAGCTCTAGCGCATGGCCCCCACTCCGATACGGAAGCGATGCAGCCAAGATCAGCGAGTCCATGCCAACCCGAAACCCTTTGGTGGGCTGAATGAGCGTCACGCGGCCTTGATACACCGCGTCTTCAGTTGTCTGCATCACCCCGGCTCGACTTCCGCAATCGCCGCGCGCGCCTGATCCGCAATATCCTCATGCACCATAACGCGGCGGCCAAACGCGCCAATATTGCCTTCGACCGCAGAGATGAACTGGTCGGCGATGAAATATGGCAATCCCGCTTCGTTCAACAAATGCTCAATGAAAGAGAGCTTCACAATATCATTGGTTCGGAAAATCTCTTCCATCAGTCGACCGATACACTCAAATTTTCGATCACTGACCGGGCATCATACGCGTTTGGCTCATCAGGCTTTTCACCCGCTCTGGTCACAATCTCCAACACCTCTGTTACAACCGCCTGACCGCCACCAATCGGGAAACCGATGCCAATACCAACGCCAACGCTGCTATGTCCGCGCGAACCAGAGCTGCCGCCGATGCTCACCGAAGAACGCGGTTTCATTTCCGGGTCTGCCTCTGCATACCCATGGGTAATCTCAAACCAGTCTTGCCCATCCTCAAGCGTCACCTCCGCTGCGCGCAGTAAAGCAAAGTTGCGCGCCCGCTCTGGGTCGCTGTCAGAATAACTCACGCGGAACCGGTGATCCTCAATCGGCTGAGATTTATACCCAAGCGCCGACGCTGATTCGGCAGGTCCATACACGGGTGCACTGGCGCACGCTGCTACCATCACAAAAACGAAAAATAATGCGATTTGTTTCATGGCTATTATAGAACCGCCAAAATCATGTTTTGGCTAGTCGTTGCCGCACCTGACGGAGCATCACAATTTTGCCATACATCGCCTTACTCTGCGGCCCGGTGCCACGTAGTACTTTATACATGCACCTCGTATAGTTACCTACAACGCGCATATATTAAGTTCAGGAGCGCCCTTTGACCCTGGTTCCTAAAGCCAAATCCAAACCTGATGTTACCACTGTCGTTACGCGCATGCAGTCTATGGTGGCTGACGATATGAAGGCCGTTGAAAAACTGCTCGCAGAGAGAGCCGCAAGCCCTGTTGCGGTCATTCCCGATTTATCAGGCTATATCGTCTCGGCTGGTGGGAAACGCCTGCGCCCTCTTATCACACTGGTCGCAGCCAGCGCTGTTGGCACACCCAATCCGGCCACCCACGCGCTCGCTGCCGCAGTAGAATTTATCCACACCGCAACACTTCTGCACGATGATGTCGTTGACGAGAGCGATCTGCGCCGCGGCAAACCCGCAGCCAAGGCTATATGGGGCGAGAAAGCCTCAATTCTAGTCGGTGATTTCCTTTTCGCCCGCTCCTTCAATCTGCTCGTCGAGACCCGCAATCTGGATATTCTGGACCGCTTGGCGAATGCCTCTTCAACGATTGCCGAAGGCGAAGTTCGCCAATTAGCAGCGATGGCCGCCAAAGACTTGCCCACCGAAGATTACCTCGCAATTGTCGAGGCAAAAACAGGTGCCCTATTTGAAGCCGCCGCTGAAACCGGCGCCCTATCTGTAGGCGAGTCAGAGCACGCTCACGCCTTGGCGACCTATGGTAAAAATCTAGGACTTGCTTTTCAAATCATCGATGATGCGCTCGACTATGGCGGCACAACCACCGTCATCGGCAAGTCTGTGGGTGATGATTTCCGCGAATGCAAAATCACGCTTCCCGTCATCATCGCACGCCGACGCGGAAGTGATGAAGACAGAGAGTTTTGGGAGCGCGCCTTCGATCCAGAGACCCAGCAAGACACAGATCTAGCCCACGCCGTTCACCTCATTCGCGCGACCGGCGCTGCGGAGGCAACAATCCATGAGGCTGAGGCCTATGCCGCTTTGGCGAAAGGCGCATTGCGCAGCCTGCCAGAAAGCGTCTATCGCGAGGCCCTAAGTGACTTGGCAGATTTCTGCGTTAGACGTGCTTTCTAAACGCCCTCAAGCTCCCTTTTTGCGCACTATCGTGCCCCAAATAACGCGCTGAAGAAGCCAAACAGCACTTAAACCCAACACAAGTGCCACAAACATCCACCCGACATTCGCGACGGTTTGTCCGGCATTTTGCGGATCATGCAGCACATAAATCCCATACGTCGCCGCAAGGGTGCACGTCGCTGCGGTGAGCCACCCGGAAAGCATAACCCAAAGCGGGCGCACACCGGCGCGTAGGAACAATTGATAGGCATGTTCTCGGTGCGCACTCATAATCCGCTCACGCTTAATCGTACGCCAGCCAAGTGTTAGCAACACATCCACCAGAAACGGCAATGCCAGCATCGCTGGAAACCAGACCAGTCCTGCAAACGGATCAGTCGGCCCGCTATGCTCGGCAACATCCTTCAGAACGAACAAGCCTAGCGACCCGAACAACGCGCCCAGTCCAAGCGCGCCCGCGTCGCCCATATAGAGCTTGTTGGACATATTCCAGACGAGGAAGCCCGCAAGCGCCCCGATGAAGGACATGGTGACCAACAAAGCAATCAATTTCGGCGCCGAGAAGACCGGAAGGCTTATCCAGAAATAGGCAGCATATCCTGCAAGACCAATCAACAACATACCCGGTGCGTAGCCATTGCTGCCATCCATAAAATTGACCGCGTTGATCAAAACAATCAGCCACAAAGCTGAACCGGCGATCCCCACGACAGGTGACAACTCAATGACGGTTTCTGTGCCCGGCAGCGTTAGCGTTTCTGCATGAAATCCAAACGCGCTCGCGCCCGCACACAACCCAACAATAATTAAAAGCTTCAACCACGCCTTCATCCCAAACGCGTCGTCGATGAACCCGGTGATCACAAGGCCGATAATCATGACGAGGTGAGGAATTGCTCCCCACGCAACCAAACGCTCCAGCAGATCACTCAAAGGGCCATGGCTCGCAACTGCCAATCCTGCAAAAAGCAACCCAACTGCAACAAACTGCCCGGTTCCGCCCGCCGTCGGAATAGGTCGCGCCTGTACTTTCCGCGCCTCATCCGGCGCATCACGCGGCCCCAACCAGACAAAAAGTCCGCAAAACAGAAACGACAAAACCGCCGCCGCCATCGTCAACAGCCCGACCATTGTGAACAGCTCTGAACCCATAGTGTTCCGCCTTATAATACACCTTACCGAACGAGGTTACTCAGGAAAGGTGCGTGCACCGAATCCACCAATCTGGATGAGCGCTTTTTAACCTTGCCTGCGCACCCTGCGCTTCTTTTTGTGTCTCAAACAAGGCAAAACACGTCGCGCCCGATCCACTCATTCGGGCAAGACCAACCCCCTCTAAGCTCCCAAGCTCTTGCAAGACTTCAGAAATTTCAGGCACCAACCTCGTCGCAGCGAGCTCCAAATCATTTCTTTGAGTAGCGCACCACTCAATGCAATCTCCCACAGAAGCAAATTCCGGGATGACAACAGGAGCAAAAGCCTCGCCGCCGCCGGCCGCATCATAGGCTGCAAATATGGGCCCTGTTGGGCATGGTATTCTTGGGTTTACCAACACAGCAGGTATCGGCGCTGGAAGCGTCACAGCGCTCACTCGCTCACCCTCTCCCAACATATTGGCCGCAGACGAACGCAAAGCCACAGGCACGTCCCCACCAAGCGACGGCGCCAGCGCGTCTGCCACGGCAGGATCGATCTCGAACGCATGTAACAACAATCGAAGCGCCGCCGCCGCATCGGCAGAACCACCACCAATTCCCGCCGCAACTGGCAAATCTTTGCGAAGCACAAATTGGCCAGTTCCCGGATTATCGGATGCCTTTAAAAGCCCACGTGCCGCTTGCAGCACCAAATTGTCATCACAATCCGCAACCAAGTCCTCAACTTCACCCGTTAACCGCAGCGATAACGCACTCCCCGGAGAAAAAAAAACCTCATCCGCCGCCTCCGCCCCAGCGAACACGACAAGCGACTGTAAATCGTGCCTTCCGTTCGGCTTCACTCGGTCCACATGAAGGAACAGATTTACCTTTGCCGGCGCTAATTCTGACAACATAAAAATCTGCCTACGGATTTATAGAGACAATAGGTGCATTGTGAACAACAGCCTCAGTGCTGCGCTGATCAGGCATCAAAAGACCACTGGTGATTTTCTGGTAAACTGCTTCACGTTCTTCACCTTCAGGCATTAGCTTCACGGCGCGTTCCCACCGAAAACGCGCTTCAATTTTGCGCCCAACCTGCCAATATCCGTCACCCAAATGGTCATTCAGCTCGGCGTCTCCGGGTTCCAATTCGACGGCGCGTTCCAGATAGACCACAGCCTGCTCATACTCTCCCAGCTGATAATGGGCCCATCCGAGGCTATCGATGATAAAACCAGAACGCGGTTCTCGATATGCAGCCTTACGGATAAGCTCAAACCCTTCGGTTAGGTTCAATCCCCGGCTCACATAAGAATATCCGAGATAGTTCAAAATCGTCGCGTTTTCCGGTTGCTCTATAAGCGCAGCTCGCAAATCAAGTTCCGCTGAATCCCACAAACCCAACTGCTCTCTCGCCGCACCGCGTGCGAACAGCAAACGCCAATCAGATCGTCCCGCTGCAAGGTCTGCATCTATGATTTTGGTAAGAAGCACATCTGCTTCTGACAATCTATCAAGCGACCGGTACAAATCGGCCAATTGGATCTTCAAACTGCGGTCGCCCTCTGCGCCCAATGCTGTCGCGGCCACATCAAGCGCCTCCGCATTGCGCTCTTCTCTACGAAGGGCCCACGCCATCTGTCCCTGCGCTGTCGCATAAAACTCGGATGACTTTGGTATTTCGCGCAAAACCGCAATGGCTTCATCGCGACGATTGGCATTATCTAATGATTGCGCCCACAATGCTCTAGCAACGTGTAGATCTTTGTCCAACGCCAAAGCTAACACGAAATAGACGCCTGAGAGATCATCGCTTGTTTGGCTCATCAAAGCCGCAGCCGGCACGTATATCGCCAGCGCCGCTCCTTCCGTTGCACTCATTCGAGCCGGACGAATATCAGCATTCTTTGCAATCCTCATCCGCAGATTGCTTAGAGACGCATTGGTGCCAACTGTCGCTTCAAACTCGGACAGAATTTGCATCGCTCTTTCAGACTGACCTTTTGACGCCAACAACTCGGCATGCGCATGCACGCCAACGGCCAGTCGCGCTCCAGACTCCCACAAAATATCAAACGTCTTCAACGCATCATCATCACGTCGGTCTGCCATTTGGATCAGCCCGATTTGATATAGAATAGCACCATCAAGGGCAGGATCACCAGACAAGTCATGAGTGAGGTATTCCTCAGCCACTTCGTGTTGACCATCCGCGGCATAGGACCAAGCACTCAACTGCCTAGCGACAGTACGATTGAAGGGGGCAAATGGCGCTGCGTCTATATATTCACGCGCAAGCGCCGGATCACCCTGTTTCAGCGCGTCCACAGCCAAGGTCAGCCGCACAAGCGTTGCTTGGCTGCCTGTCTCGCTGGCTTTCTTGGCTAGTTTGTTCGCAGATTCATAGTCTCCCGCTAAAAGCGATGAAAAAACCGCTCGCTCTGACGTGCCTGAATCGACAGGGGCGGTTTCAACGGACGTCGCGTATCGTATTGCAGCCGTTTTTGGATCATTGGTCATAGCGGCAAACCGCGCCACCAAGTAATCGCTATAAGCATTCGCCTCAATCGCGCGATCAGTCGCTAGGCCAGAGCGCCCTGAAAGCGCACTATTCGACGACGCAGCGCACGATATCGCCATTAGAGTGACAATCAAAAAGACGGAGACACGTAGAGGCTTCATATCAACCTTGTTTCAGCGATCAGCACGACCCGCAAGACGTAAAAACAATTGCACCGTGCGCTTAGCCTCCGGCCAGCAGCATTTCCTTCTCTTGGAAAAATGCATCGATCCCGTCCTTGACGGCGATCATGGACTTTTTCCGACCCGAACTGGACTTAAGCCGACGGGCATCTTCCTCATTCGTCAGAAAGCCCATCTCGAGAAGAACAGCAGGCACGTCAGGCGCAAGCAACACATAAAAGCCAGCATTCCGATGGGTGCTGCGCAACACTGGCCCGGCTTCCTTCAGTTCAGGCAGCAGGAGTTCTGCAAACAAGGCCGAGTGCGTTTTTGTTTCGCGCTTTACGAGGCTGCGTAAAATACCATTCACCTCCTCGGTTGTGCCGTCCTCTTCTGGAATTTTCCAATCATTCTTGTCGGCCTCCTTGTCGATTCGCGTCTCGCCGCGCTCAGAGATGGTATAAATGGAAGCTCCGGCTACGCTGTGAGACGCCGCCGCATCAGCGTGAATCGAAATAAACAAATCTGCGCCCCAATCTCGTGCAAGCGTGACGCGATCTTCAAGTTCAATATATTCGTCCGAATCGCGCGTCAGCCTGACTTGATAGCGTTTGTCCCGCTCCAACAATTCCTTGAGTGTGATTGCTGCCTTCAAAGTGAGGTCTTTCTCGCGCGTGCCGCTAGCTGCAAGCGCACCGGGATCTTTACCACCATGACCTGCATCCACGACAATAACGTATTTTTCATTCGAGTTGCGTGGTTTCGTCGCGACTCTTCGCGGCGACTTACTGGCCTTTTTGTTGGTTTTAGCCAATTTTCGCATATCGCGCTTAGCCACACTGGAAAAGCGAGCGGCAGAAACCGTTTCCAAATCAATTATAACGCGATGAAGTGGCTCCGATCCAGAGGGTGGCAAAGACAGGCTCCGCGCGACCATCATCGGCCGATCGAGCAGAAAACCCAGTTCTGATCCCGACATGACCCATGATTCAACGCCGCCTACGCCGTCACCGGACGTAGGTGAATTAACGCCATCCAATGGCAGCGCCAATGCCCGCACATCATCTTTCTGCGTCAGATAAATTCGCGATTTTTGTGGCGTGTCAGTCCACACAGTAATGCGCGTTGGCGCTCCATCACCGACGATTCGAACATCGTAAACCTCCGCCATAGCGCCCGTGCAAACCAATATTGCGACGATGAGACTAATTAACTGTCGTCCGATCATTCCCAAACTATGCCCTCAAACCACGCGCGCGCTGCAATATACAAATAACTCATCTTTCCCTAGCAGAGGGAATATTAACCCAGCATTGATCGATTTTAATTCACTTCCACACAAGCGAAGGCGTTTTTAAGGGTTCCCATGTGTTGGAAATTTGGGCATTGTCCACGGGATAGCCCCAGTTTGGGTTATGCAACTAGTTTCCCAACGACGCGCCATTCACCCGGCTATACCGAAAAGGCTAGCGGGTGCCGCGCTCCGGAAAGCAGAGAATAATGTACACGGGTGCCGTAGTCATTGCCATGTTATCCATCGCGCCTTTCGGCGCGCTTGGCGGCGTACATCGTGTTCATTCCCACAAAACACAGACCGGCTCGTCCGATCGGCTGAGGCGCAATGCGCTCAGGTCCGCGGCGCCGGCTCACAAGGTTCTTACTCATGAGCAAACTCATGCTAATCGATGCCGCCCACCCGGAAGAGACCCGTGTGGCCATCGTCAATGGTGGCCAGGTTGATGATTTCGATTTCGAAACAACCGGCAGCGAACAACTTCGCGGTAACATCTATCTCGCAAAAGTCACCCGCGTAGAGCCGTCTCTACAGGCAGCTTTCGTAGAATATGGTGGCAATCGTCACGGCTTTCTCGCATTCAGCGAGATTCATCCCGACTATTACCAACTGCCTGCCGAAGACCGTGAAGCGCTTTTGCGCGAAGCAGCTGAAGCCGCCGCCGAAGAAGACGAAGATGATATCGACGATGAAACAGACGTCGACTCTGACGACGAGGAACAACTCGACGCGTCTGACGACTCAGACGCCGATTCTGACGACGACGAATCAGACAGCGACGCGGACGCCGAAACGATAGAGGCCGATGCCGAAGATTCGGATGCAGACGCCGAAGACTCCACAGATTCCGCCGATGCTGACGAAGAGGCTCCAAAAGCCAAAGCTGCTCGGGGTAAAAAACCGGCGCGCAAAACCCGCCGCACCAACCTGACCAAGCGCTATAAAATCCAAGAAGTCATCCGCCGGCGTCAGGTCATGCTCGTTCAGGTCGTCAAGGAAGAGCGCGGCAACAAAGGCGCTGCTCTGACAAGCTATCTGTCACTTGCTGGGCGGTATTCAGTGCTTATGCCGAACACCCCACGTGGTGGCGGTATCTCTCGAAAGATCGCCAATGGCGCCGACCGCAAGCGCCTAAAGTCGATTGTCGCTGATTTGGATGTGCCGACCGGCATGGGCCTCATCGTTCGCACCGCTGGCGCAAAACGCACCAAAGTCGAGCTCAAGCGTGACTATGAGTATCTTTCAAAACTGTGGGAAACCATTGTCGAGAAAACGCTGTCGTCTGATGCACCCACTCTGATCAATGCCGAAGGCGGACTTGTCCATCGCGCGATGCGGGACATGTTCGATAAGGATATTGAAGAAGTTTTGGTCCACGGCGAAGCGGCATATGCGGAAGCCAAAGATCTCGCCGAGATGATCATGCCGACACAAGCAAAAAAGGTTCAACAATGGACAGATGAAGATCCATTGTTCGTGGCCGAGGATGTCGAGAAGGAACTCGATTCCATTTACTCGCCGACAGTCCAGCTAAAATCCGGCGGCTATTTGGTTATCAACCAAACCGAAGCGCTCGTGGCAATTGACGTAAACTCCGGCAAAGCCACCAAAGAACGTAACATCGAGCAAACCGCCGTCCGCACAAATTTGGAAGCCGCTGAAGAAGCCTGCCGCCAGATGCGCTTGCGCGATCTCGCCGGCCTTGTCGTGATCGACTTCATCGACATGGACGAAAACAAAAACAATCGCGCCGTAGAAAAGAAGCTTAAAGAATGCCTGAAAGTTGATCGCGCCCGCGTTCAACATGGCCGCATCTCTCAATTCGGGCTCATGGAAATTTCACGCCAACGACGGCGTCAGGGCGTTCTACAGGCCACATCCGATCCGTGCACCGCGTGTAATGGATCAGGCCGTCGCCGCTCAATTTCTTCAGCAGCGCTCCAACTCATTCGCGCCATTGAAGCACGGGCATCGACTGGTGGCTTGAAGTCCATCTCCGTCAAAGCCCCGACCGATGTCGCCCTCTATATATTGAACAACAAACGCGAAGCGCTCATCGAGATTGAGAGCGTCGCAGGCTTTGCCGTGTCGATCCACTCGTCCGACGATCTGCTTCCCGGCGAGTTCACGATTGATGCTGAGCGTGACCCAGCTTCACGTCCAAAGAAACGAAAGCCCCCGAGATCATTGGCCAAACCATCCCGCAAAAAAGAAGCGGCAGAACCGGCCGACGCGGAGGAAGACGATCAAGAAACCAGAGCTGACGGCGAAACCGAAGGTGACGAAGATAGCGCCACGCCGCGCAAACGTCGCCGCCGGCGTCGCGGGGGCCGCGGACGCAATCGTGATAAATCGGCGGATACCGACATACAGTCTGAAGATCCAGAGGCCGCAGAAGCAACAAGCGGTGCGGACGCATCCGATACGCCTGATGCCTCAAGCGACGAAGATGAAGAAGGAACCCCACGCAAAAAGCGACGCCGTGGCCGCAGAGGCGGCCGCCGTCGGCGTCGTGGGGGCGACTCAGAAATCAACTCACTCGACCCGAACGAGCCAGAAGACGGCGGCGCCTACCTCGACGGGCTTTCTGTCTCTGCTCCAGAAATGCTGGAGGAAACTCCGCCCTCCGAAATGATCGTTGAAGCCGTTGCTGAACCTACTGAGGCACAAGAAGTAAACTCTGAGGAACCAACCGAGGTTGAGGGCGAAGCCCCGCCCAAGCCAAAGCGTACTCGCAGACGTCGATCTCCTAAAAAGACCGACGAGGCCATCGTGGTTGCTGGTGAAAATACGCCAGCCATTACTGCTGAACCTGTCGCTGATCAAGCACCGGTCGAGGTGGCTGTCGCAAAACCAGAGACGGTTATTGAGACCAAACCCAAAAAGGCAGAGCCAGCGCCCGAGCCAACACCGACGTCAGAAGCTCCTGCAGCTGAAGCCGACGAGGCACCAAAGCCAAAACGCAAAGGTTGGTGGAACCGAGGCTAGCCTCGCGACCACGCGACTAGATACAAAAAAGGCCGGAGCAAATCGCTCCGGCCTTTATTTTTTCAACAAGAGCCAGCTCATTTAGGCCCCTGAATATTTAGCAGGCGATTACCTTGCGCCGCCTTTCAGCTCTCTCTCCACCCCTGACTGTTTCGGCTTAACCGGCGTGGGCAGCGAAACATCGTCCACCTTTTCGGAAGCGAGAGCACCTTGAGAACTACCCGCACTCGGCTTCAATGCCGGTCGTGTCGTCGTTGTTGACACAGTCGGTGCTTCGAAAGCACGCTTTACTTTGTGAATTGTTTTCGGATTACGCGCGAAAGCAATCTTTGCGACGCGCCGCCTCCTCTAGCGCTTCATACTCACCTTTAGCCTGCGAGAGCTCATCTTTGACATCTCCGGATGCAAGCATGAATAAAGCTGGCCAAAACAGAAGCACACCAACCCCGGTCGCAATTTTATCATTGCGAGCCTTCTTATTTTGTTGACCCGTCAATTCATTCACCCGGTTTTCAATACCGCGCATCTCGAATTCAATATCTTGGCATGAGTAGCTGTTAAACTTCAAAGGCGAGACATAAGAAGCATGCACCGAATTGGATCCCGTAGAGCAGGCCGTGGCAAGCACCAACGCTCCAATAGACGCTAAAGTAGTTATTTTCCGCAACATATGAGATCCCCTAAACGCTCAAATTTTGTGCCAAAAAAACACAACACCGCATGGCACGGACACATAAATGACTAATGATTGCTGAAAACACAAGCCCGAAAGTTGAAAAAAAACAATCTCCGCTAAAAGCACTGTTTTTCCGGAAAAGTGACCTCGCATTATCCATTTGGCGGAAAAATATTTCAAACAAAAGAGGGCGGCTAACACAGCAGCCGCCCTAAATTTATTGACTCAAGCGTCTTAAGCTACAGCCTTCGCTTTTGATCCGGCAGGCGGGAAACGCTCATAAAAAGTTTCGCCCTTCTCAGCCATTTCAGTCAGCAATTTACCCGGACGGAAGCGATCGCCATATTTGTCGGCGAGACGATTGGCTTCTGCCACAAACGGCTTAATGCCCCAAAGCAGATCAATATAGCTGACGCAACCACCTGAGTATGGCGCAAAGCCCCAAGCGAGAATTGATCCCACATCAGCGTCGCGCGCATCCGTGATAACACCTTCTTCAAAGCAGCGAGCCACTTCCACCGCCTGACGAACCAAGAAACGATTGATCAGTTCTTTCTTCATGTCAGGTGGGCATTCGTCCACTTTGACATCAACCTGCTTGTTCAGGTCTGGCCACAAACGCTCTGGCCGACCTTTTTCATTATAGTCGTAGAAGCCTTTGCCAGCTTTACGGCCAACACGTCCCTGATCCTCAACGAGCCAGGCCATCATTTGACCGATCTCATTCGCATTGTAATCAACGCCTTGCGCCTTCGCCATTTGGCGACCAATCTTAAGCGCCGTATCAAGACCAACAGAGTCCGACACTTCCAACGGCCCCATCGGCATACCGCTCTGGCGACCGACATTCTCGATGATGGCGGGCTTAATGCCCTCCGCCAACATTTGCAGGCCTTCCTGCGTGTATGTACCGAAGCAACGCGAAGTGTAGAAACCGCGCTGATCGTTCACAACGATCGGGGTTTTGCGAATAGCCAACACATAGTCGATAGACTTGGCGAGTGTTGCTTCGCTGGTCTTGTCGCCCATAATGATTTCAACAAGGCCCATCCGCTCAACGGGTGAGAAGAAGTGCACACCGATGAAATTCGCTGGACGGTCAGACGCTTCGGCCAGACCAGTGATTGGCAATGTAGACGTGTTCGTACCCATCACAGCGTCATCCCCAATGGCAGCTTCTGCCATTTTCGTGATCTTTGCCTTCAGATCCGGGTCTTCAAACACAGCTTCAACCACGAAATCAGCGCCCTTCACATCATCATATGAATCTGTAGGCGTGATCAGCGCGAGAAGCTTATCGCCCTTCTCTTTCGTCATCTTGCCGCGAGACACGTCCTTGTCGACGATACGCTGCGCATAAGCTTTGCCTTTCTCAGCGTTTTCCATGCTGACATCAACAAGCACAGTTGGAATACCGGCCTTAGCCTGAACATAGGCAATACCCGCGCCCATAAGGCCCGCACCGATAACGGCGATCTTGTTAAACTCAGTCTTCGGATGACCTGCTGGGCGGTTTGCTCCTTTGGAAAGCTCCTGCATAGAAAGAAACAGTGAACGGATCATCGCTTTGGCTTCCGGCCGCTGCTGCGTGTTCACAAAGTAACGGCTTTCAATGCGCAGACCCGCATCAATCGGCACGATGATGCCTTCATAAACACAAGACAGAATATTCTTCTGCGCTGGATAGTTACCATAAGTCTTAGACATCAACATGGCATTGGCCATCGTCGCCACTTGGCCAGCACCCGGGCTTCGATGAGGAATCCCGCCTGGCACTTTAAAGCCTTTCATGTCCCACGGTGCTTTTGCCTCTGGATTTTCTTTCACCCACGCTTTCGCGCGTGCAACTGTTTCCGCAGCCGGGGCCAACTCCTGAACAACCCCCATCGCCATCGCTTTTTCAGCAGAGAAACTCTTACCTTCAAGGATGAGTGGAAGCGCCGCCTGCACGCCGATAAGGCGCGGCAAACGCTGTGTGCCACCCGCGCCCGGCAATAGGCCGATCTTCGCTTCCGGCAAACCAAATTGCAGCTTCGGGTTATCATTCGCCGCAACGCGATAGTGACAGGCCAAGGCAACCTCAAGCCCGCCACCAAGTGCAAGGCCATTCAGCGCAACCGCCACCGGCTTACCGCAGGTTTCCAGCTTGCGTAGGTTCTTATTGAGCGAAGACGCGCTGTCAAACTGCGACTGCTTCAACTCTTGCTCAGTCATGTCGGCTTCTGACTTACCACCCGCCTGCTCATTCATTTCACCAAGGTCTGCACCGGCGCAAAAGCCTGAGGCTTTGCCTGACGAGATCACCAGTCCCTTGATGCCATCATTGGAGGCCACCTCATCGCTGATAGCGATAAGGTCTGCAACGACCTGCCCGGTCAGCGTATTCATGCTGCGGCCCGGAACATCAAACACGGCATGCGCGATGCCGTCGGCGTCCACATCCCAACCAAATGTTTCAAATTTCATTATACTGACTTTCCGTAAATCTTAAACGCGTTCGATGATGGTGGCTGTACCCATACCGGCACCCACGCAAAGCGATACACAGGCGGTTTCTTTGTCGGCACGCTCAAGCTCGTCGAGCATTGTGCCGAGAATCATCCCGCCAGTTGCGCCCAGCGGGTGCCCCATTGCGATCGCCCCGCCATTCACATTCATCTTGTCGTGCGGAATGTTCAGATTAGACATCATGCAAAGCACAACAGATGCAAACGCTTCATTTAGCTCAAACAAATCGATATCGGAAACCGACATGCCAGCCTTCTTCAGCGCCTTCTCATTTACCGCCGTCGGCCCCGTCAACATAATGCCCGGCTCTGAACCGATTGATGCCATCGCTTTAATGCGTGCGCGTGGCTTCAGCCCCAAACGCTCACCCATTTCCTTCGAACCGAACAGCACAGCAGACGCGCCATCCACAATACCCGAAGAGTTGCCCGCATGGTGTACGTGATTGATGGTTTCCAACTCGGGGTAACGCTGTTTCAACACCTCATCAAACCCCATAGCACCGAGTCCGGCAAATGATGGATTCAGTCCGGCTAATGACTGCATGTCAGCATCGGGGCGCATATGCTCATCATGATCTAATCGGATTAAGCCCATTTGATCCTTAACCGGAACGATTGACTTACTGAACCGGCCTTCTTTCCATGCGGCGGCAGCGCGCTTTTGGCTTTCTACAGCGAACGCATCTACGTCATCTCGAGAGAAGCCCCATTTCGTGGCGATTGTGTCCGCGCCAATTCCCTGCGGCGCAAAATATGTTTTAATCGCAACTTGGGGGTCGGTCGACCATGCACCGCCAGATGCCCCCATTGGCACGCGGCTCATGCTTTCCACGCCCCCGCCGATGGCCATATCAGCCTCACCCGTCATGACCTTTGCAGCAGCCATGTTGCACGCTTCCAGTCCAGATGCACAGAAACGATCGACCTGCACGCCAGCGGTGGTTTCTGCATAGTCAGCATTCAACACAGCAATTCGCGCAATATCAGCGCCCTGCTCGCCGACCGGGCTCACACAGCCGAGAACGACATCATCAACATATGCAGTGTCGAGTTCGTTGCGTTCGCGGACAGCTTGCAAAACCTGCGTCGCAAGGCTTAGCGCCGTAATTTCGTGAAGGGAGCCACTGGCCTTGCCCTTCCCCCGCGGCGTACGCACCGCATCATATATATAAGCTTCAGTCATGCCTTTAGGCTCCCTTTGAAACGTTAGATTTGTCAGCCGGCCGTGTGACCGGATTAAGAGTGAGGGTTGCAGCGCATCGCGCAGCTTCCTTCCCGCGAGAATCGAATAACTCGGCCTCAGCGAAAACAATTGCACGGCCTATATTGCGCAAACGTGCGGTGACTTCGATGTCACCCACGCGCACAGGTCGTAAGAAAGAAGTGTGCAGGTCGATAGTCGATGGCAACACACGCGTTCCCGCCTTCATACCACACAACATACCAATCGCATCATCCATCATGGCGACCAAATAGCCGCCCTGAATGACACCCGCGGGATTCACGAACTCTTTTCGCCCATCAAATCTCACACGTGTTGTCCATGCCTTCATGTCCAGGCCCAACAACTCAAACCCAAGCGATGTTGAGCTTGGGCTGGGTCGCGGGAAAACTTCGACAATCCGTTTGCTGTCAGGCAATACCTGTCACCTCAATCATGCGGACTAAAGCGTCCTTGCAATGAGCATCTTCATGACCTCATTTGCACCGCCATAAATACGCTGAACACGCGCATCGGCATACATCTGAGAAATTGGGTACTCATCCATATATCCAAAACCACCAAACAATTGGAGGCACTCATCTATAATCTTGCACTGAAGATCTGAAACCCAGTATTTCGACATGGACGCTGTAGCCGGATCCAAATCACCTTTGAGCAATCGCTCAGTACAATGATCCATGAACACTTTCGCAACGGTTGCTTCGGTCTTGCACTCGGCCAATTTGAATTGGGTATTCTGGAAATCCCAGATTGTGCCGCCAAATGCTTTTCGGTCTTTGACGTAAGCGACAGTCTCATGGATGGCGCGCTCAATCATGCCCAGACCTTGCAGTCCGATGATATGGCGCTCCTGCGGAAGTTTCTGCATAAGCTGAATAAAGCCCTTGCCCTCTTCTCCACCAAGCACAGCCGATGCCGGAACTCTGACATCATTGAAGAACAGCTCAGACGTATCTGCCGCTTTCTGGCCCATCTTTTCGAGATTACGACCCCGCTCAAACCCGTCAACCTCATCGGCGTCAACCAACATGATTGAAATCCCCTTAGCTCCGAGGCTTGGGTCAGTCTTGGCACAAACTAAAATCAAATTTGCCAATTGTCCGTTTGAGATAAAGGTTTTTGAGCCATTGATGACGTAGTCAGTTCCGTCTTTTTTTGCTGTTGTTTTAATGTTTTGCAGGTCACTGCCCGCACCCGGCTCAGTCATCGCAATCGCGGTTATGATCTCACCCGTGGCACACTTTGGCAGATATTTGCGTTTTTGCTCTTCAGTACCGAATGACTCAATGTAGGGCGCAATGATTCCATTGTGCAATGAGATACCGAAACCATCGATCCCCTTCCATTGTTGCTGTTCGATGATTATGGCTTCGTGGCGAAAATCACCACCGCTGCCGCCATACTCTTCTGATATGGACGCGCCCAAAATGCCGAGCTTGCCGGCCTTGGTGTAAATATCACGATCCACCAAACCGGCCTTACGCCAGTCTTCGACATGCGGCTTACATTCTTTTTCAAAGAATTGGCCGACCGCATCGGAGAACATTTCTAGCTCTTCATCATCTCGCCAATTGGCCTTCGGCACATCGAGTGGGCTCTGTCTCATCGTAGTATCTCTTCCTTTTGGAGCGGCATAGGATTGGTTGCCGCTTACGTTCACGTAAAGCGGTTATGACAGCTCCATCGACTCTGGCCACCACTCACCCAACGTCAGCTCACGTGAATGTTCGACCTCGCAGAAAAATCAAAACTGGTCAGCGTTCAACGCCATCATAGACGCGGCGCCGGTCTTGATTTTCGCAAGATGAGCCGAGGCGTCCGGCAGCATACGATCAAGGAAGTACTGTCCCGTTTTCAGCTTCTCATCATAAAACGGATCATCACTCCCCGCCTTGGCCAGCGCGATTTTGGCCATACGCGCCCACATGAAACTCAGCGCCGTGAGGCCAAACAGGTGCAAATAGTCATGGCTGGAGGCGCCCGCATTGTTGAAATCGGACATTCCATTTTGCATCAACCACGTCGTTCCATCTTGAAGCTCTTCACGAACTGACTTCAGGCCCACCAAGAATGGTTCCAGTCCGGCAACACCTTCATTCTCGGCCAAAAAGGCGTCAATCTCTCCGAAGAATGTATAGACTGAACGTCCACCATTTGATGCGAGTTTACGGCCCACAAGGTCCAATGCCTGAACGCCATTTGTGCCTTCATAAATCAACGCAATACGACAGTCGCGAGCATATTGCTCCAACCCCCACTCCCGGGTGAAGCCGGAACCGCCATGGAGCTGAAGCCCCAGATTGACACTCTCATAGCCCTTATGGGTCAAGTAGGCTTTTACAACTGGCGTCAGCAACGCCATGTAGTCGCCAGCCTTTTGGCGAATGGCTTCATCCGCAGATCGATGTTCAAGATCGCCTTGCAGGGCCGTCCAGTATGCAAACGCTCGTGCACCCTCAATAAAGGCCTTCTGATCCATCAACATGCGGCGCACATCTGGGTGCACAATAATCGGGTCAGCCGGCAAGTCTGGAGCAACCGGCCCGGTCAGCGACCGCCCTTGCAGTCGGTCACGTGCGAAATCTGCACTATTTTGATAGGCAATCTCCGCCTGTGCGAGGCCCTGCATACCCACACCGAGGCGAGCTTCGTTCATCATAACAAACATTGTGCGCATACCACGATGCTCTTCACCGACGAGCCAACCCGTCGCGCCATCATAGTTCATAACGCACGTTGCGTTACCATGAATGCCCATTTTCTCCTCAAGACCGCCGCAAAATGCATCATTGCGCTCGCCCAGGCTTCCATCATCATTGACGATGAATTTTGGCACCACGAACAAGGAAACGCCTTTGATGCCTTCTGGGGCACCCTCAATTTTGGCCAATACGAGATGGATGATATTCTCGGTGAGGTCCTGCTCCCCTCCAGAGATCCAAATCTTCTGCCCTGTTATCTTGTAGCTGCCATCGGCCTGCGGAATGGCCTTGGTCTTCATCATGCCGAGGTCTGTGCCACAGCTTGGTTCGGTCAAATTCATCGTGCCCGCCCACTCTGCGGACGCCATCTTCGGACCATACTTTTGCTTCTGCTCTTCAGAGCCACCCGCCATCAACGCCTCATACGCGCCAGACGTCAGCCCCGGATACATCGCAAATGCCATGTTCGCCGACGACACCATTTCAGACCAAACAGTGTTCACAATGGCAGGAAGGCCTTGCCCACCCATTTCAGGTGACTTGCCCAATAACGGCCAGCCATTCGCTACGAGCTGCTTGTAGGCATCTTTGAAACCATCCGGTGTCTTTACGCTGGCATCCGCATTGCGTTTACACCCCTGAACGTCACCCACCATATTCAGCGGCAACAGCACTTCTTTGGTGAATTTCGCGCCCTCTTCTAGAATCGCATTCACCAAATCTGGTGACGCGTCCTCAAAGCCGGGAAGCTCACTATATTGTTCAATCTCCAAGACATCATGGAGAAGAAACTGCATATCACGGAGTGGCGCATCATAACGGGGCATATAGTCAAAGTTCCTATAACAGTAGGTATCAGCCAAACGGCCTAAGTGTGCGATCGCTCACAATACCGATTCACGGAATGAGAGGCAATCAAGAATCAGCTACACTTCGTCCAACTGGCGACGTGCAACAGCTTCAAACGCTTCAGCTTGACGCTTTACATCTTGGGCCGGCTCTTCATTCGCCAATTGATCGACCATCCAGTCGATCCCATTGTTCAGTTCAACGAGAGCCATTTCGATGTCATCGCGTTGCATTTCCATTTCTTTGACTTGCTTGCGAAATTTCTCAAGCGACATCTGCATCTGAGCGCGCTGCCCATCTTCCAAGACGTATAGATCCAAGATTTCACGGATATCAGCCAATGGAAGACCCAGCCGCTTTAATCGCAGAATAATGATGAGCCGCCCTCGGTCACGATTTGAATAAACACGCGTCATACCATCTCTGGCTGGGTGCAGCATGTCTTTGTCTTCGTAGAATCGTAAAGCGCGAGGGGTAACCCCATACTCACGGGCGAGCTCCGAAATCGTGTAAGTACGCGAGTCCGCAGCGGAAATCTGTGACTGTTTCGTGTGCATAACGCTCACCGTAACCTCACCTTACGTGCACGTCAACGTAAACCTTACCCTTACGTTCACGTAAGGTCGCGTTAGCGAACTATGGTGAACATAATCAGCAAAAAATTTAACCCTTTAACTCCCCTTTAAGGGTGTCACGGCCATTTATGCCATGTGTGAACAAATTGGCTCTACGCATTAACGCTTATAGAGCCTCGGCAAGGAGTATTATCATGGGCCAGACGGGACCGTGGAGCGTGAAAGGAATAGACCAACGCGCTCGAGATGCAGCACGGGAAGCTGCTTCAGCTGAGGGGCTAACCCTCGGCGAATATCTCAACAAACTGCTTATCGCTTCAGATGGCCCACAGCCAAATGAAGTCGCAGCCCCATTCAATAACGACACTCCTCGTGGCGACGCAGCCTCAAGTACGCTTGATTTGCTCACCCGCCGGGTCGAAGCCACTGAGGCACGCTCTACGCTTGCAATCACTGGCATGGATCAAACTGTACTCGGCCTCGTCGCACGCCTCGAAAATGCTGAAAATGGTAGCTCAGCGATTGCAAGCCACGTCGAAGGTTTCCTCGACGAGCTGCGCGAAACGCACGAAGCGCTTCAGTCGAAAGTCGAAAAACTCGAAAACGACGATTCAGCCGAACAAAATTTAGAAGCACTCAAGTCGCTTGAGAATGCTCTCGGCAAACTCGCCTCTCATGTATATGAAGAGAGCGAGATGGCGCAGAATGAAACCCTCGCCATTAAAGGTCGCGTAGAATCTGGCTTCACCGATTTAACTGACCGTGTCGAAGGCATGGAAACAAAAGTTGAATCCAAGCTGAGCGATGCAGCCTCGCGCGTTGAACGCCTCGTTGAGCAAGCCGAACTTCGGGTCGAGGGGACGACACGTCACCTTTCAGACCGGATGAGTTCTCTAGAAGCCAACGTAACAGAACGCCTCTCAGGTATAAAAGACAACGACGCCCGCATGGACGCCGTCGAATCTGATGTGTCCGGCGCTTTGGATTCTATGGAAAACACACTTCTACGCATTCAGGACCGCCTGAACCGCGCAGAAGGCACGACCGACACGGCGCTTAAAAGCCTGGAAACAACATTTGATCACTTAGATAAGCGGATCGAAGAAGTTGCAAAAACGGTTGATCCAGAGCTGGCCGAAAAGCTACGCACGGAATTTGAGCTTCGCTTTGATGACATGACCAAGTCAGTGCGCGACATGGTCGACACAACTCGACTTGAACTCGCCGATGAAATCACCCGCACAGCCTCAACTGCATCGGCAGATGAGATCGCGGAACTGAAAGAAACGCTGAACTCAATAAATGAGCGCATAGCCAAGGCTGAAGTTGCTCAATCTGAAAACACAGCACTCAACGCCACAGAGCTGCAACGGGTTAGCGATGAAATTGCGTCCCGGATCGCTGAAATCGAAGAGCGTGACGGTGGTGTACCTTCTGAAGAAATTCGTGGAGAAATCGTCAAACTGGAAGAAACGGTCGTAACTCAAATCGACTCCCTTTCTGGTCAGGTCGAAGCGGTTGATCTACGCGTAACTGAGTCTGAGAAAAGAAACGCAGAAGCCATTGAGAAAGTGGGCGAGAGCGTTTCTGGACAGATCGACGCCCTCACAGACGAAGTCTCCCAGCGCGTGTCTGAAAGCGAAACACGCAACGCCGAAGCGATCGAAGCACTTGGTGAGACAATCGGCGAGCAAATCGAAACACTTGATGCAAACGTCGACGAGAAAATTGCAGATAGCGAACTACGTAGCGCGACGGCAATCGAGCAAGTCGGTGATCAAGTCGCAAGCGCAGCCTCACGCCTCCAAAAGCGTCAGGACGAAGCTATCAAAAAGGTCGCCAGTCTCATGGACGACGACCGCAAGAAGGCTGACGCGCGCTTGTCAGATGCTCTGGCCAATGTGTCAGATCGACTGGAATTGATGCAAACGCAGACATCAAGCTCGCTCTCCCCAGTTCAAAAGGCAATCGCGTCCCTTGCGACCCGCCTTGAAGGTCTTGAGGAGTTTGCTGCGCCCCCTTTTGTGAAAGCGGCACCGGCGCTTGACATCCCGGCTGTCCCAGAAATCCCGTCAAACCCACCCCTCTTCGATGCCGTTGAGGCAGACGAAACCTTTGCATTCTTAGGCTCTGACTCTGAGACAATCGAACACTCGACTATGCCTCAGATTGAAGAACCACAGATTGACGTGCCGGCAGATTCAACACTCGTTGAGTCTGCTAGCGCGGAGTCTGATTATGATGAGATAGAAAACATCGTTGAAGAGGCTAACTATAATCCAACAGACTTTCACGAACTGGGATCACACGATCCAGCAGAAATTTGGTCCACCGATCAAGACAACCTAACCGCACCGTCGGCCGTTGAAGCGGGCAATATCGCCTCGGACATGCCGACCGCAGAGCACGATGCGACTGGCTGGCATGTCTCTGAAGAGCTGAAAAACGAGTCCTACGATAACCCGTATGAAGATGATTTCCACTCGGTCTATACGGAAGATGAAGTCGTAAACGAAGAGCCCGTGATCGGAGATCATGACGACAATGGTGACGACGATTCAGGTGCACTCCTAAGCCTGCTGGACGAGTTGGACGGATTGGAGAATAGCCAAACCGAAACTCGAGAATCCGACATCTTCGATGAAGATCCGATTTCATCTGCTCCAATAATGGCAACTGAAGAGGTCACCTTCGAAGAGGCTCCTGAAATTGAAACCCCGACAAACAGCGCGGACGACTTAATCGCCCGTGCCCGTAAAGCGGCTATCAATGCAGCGAGCATCAAGGAAGAAACAAGCCAAAAAGGCTCCAAGCGGAAACGCTCAGAAAAAGCGAAGAAACCTGCTAAAGCCGCAAAGGAAAAATCTCCTGCTGGATCCAGCAAGATCCCGCTTTACCTCGCCGCTTCTGCTGTTGTCGCTACTGGCGTAAGTGTCGGTGGTTATTTGCACCTTCGGGGTAAGCAGCCCTTGCCCGACTCATTTGCCTCGTCAACAACTTATGTTGATCCGGGCTTGGAAGCGGCAGGCTCTGGAGATGTTGAAACGATTTCAGCCGAGACAGAGTCGGCCGATGACTTGTTGTTTGAAACACCAGACACAGCCGCCATCGAGAACGATCTCTTTGCGGAACAAACTGTTGCTGAAATCGAAAACCAAAATTTGGAAACAGACTTGTTCGCTGAGGCCAGCGACGCAAGTATTGAAACGGTGGCCGCAAGTTCCGAGGCAAAACCGATATCCAAAGTTATGTCAGCAACCCCCGTCACCAAGGTGGAGTTTGCACCCATCCCGGCTGTATCTACCATCGACTCAGCCGCAGCGTCTGGCAACCGGATTGCCCAGTATCAACTTGCACAAGATTATATCTCTGCAGGTGACTTCCAAGAAGGTGCCAGTCTGATGCGTAAAGCAGCGCAGAAAGATCTGCCTGCGGCACAATATGGGCTTTCCAAACTGCATGAAAAAGGCAACGGAGTCGTAAAAGACCTCACGCTTGCACGCGAGTGGACGGAAAAAGCTGCTCAGAATGGCAATGTGAAAGCCATGCACGATCTCGCCGTCTTCATGGCAGAAGGCGATGGCGGCCCACAAAGCTATGCCGGAGCGGTTGAGTGGTTCCACAAAGCTGCTGATTTTGGCATTTTGGATAGCCAGTACAATTTAGGTGTATTGTACGAGCAAGGATTAGGCATTTCGGCAAACATGTCTGAAGCGCTTTTCTGGTACGAAATTGCAGGCCGCAACGGCGATGCGAGCGCACCAGAAAAAGTGGCGGAGCTCAAAGCTATTGTTTCGTCCGACGAGGCCGCAGCGGTTGCGGCGCGTGTCGCGAACTGGGAACCAAAACGTGAGACCAGCCTCGCGAATGGTCGCTTCGGTGCTCAACCGTGGAACAATGGCAATCCACTGCAAGTGAAAGGCGTTCAAACAGCACTTGACGCCCTTGGTTATGCGGTTGGCACTCCCGATGGCGTGTTGGGACCGGGCACCAAGGCTGCGATAAAGCAATATCAGTTGGACAAAGCACTGGCCCCGTCAGGCGAGATAACTGCGGAACTGGTTGAAAGCCTCAACACCCAGGCCACCAACCCCGAAAGAATCTAAATTCTAACTGAAAGTCTAATAGAAAAGGCCGCCTCAACGGGCGGCCTTTTCGGTTGTTGATATGAAAATTAATCTTTTGATTCCAACGGAACCCCATAAAGTTCCAGACGGTGATCCACGAGACGGAACCCCAACTTTTTGGCGATCTCAATCTGAAGCTCTTCGATTTCCGCCGAATGAAATTCAACGACTTCGCCTGACTTCACGTCGATCAAATGGTCATGGTGCTCGTCTGGCACTTCCTCGTATCGAGCCCGGCCATCGCGAAAGTCATGTCTCTCAATGATCGACGCATCCTCAAACAACTTCACCGTCCGATACACTGTCGCCAGAGAAATTGAGGCGTCCAGAGCGTTCGCGCGCCGGTGCAATTCCTCAGCATCAGGGTGATCAGTTGAAGACGACAAGATACGCGCAATGATGCGACGTGGCTCAGTCATTCTCAGGCCTTTTTCGGCACAAATTTTCTCTAATCTATCCATGCGCCTTTTTAGCCCTCCAAGCCGTTGTAAGTCTAGTATCAGCTGATCAAGCTCAACGTTCGAGACATCAAAATTGCATCAACGGGATTTGAACGGCCTGAAGTGTAATATCCTAGCCGAACGCCATCTCTTTTAAAATTTTCATTATTATACAGAGATATAGCAGGATGGTTGTCTTCCGCAACCTCAAGCATCACACGCCCCACCCCACGTTCAGCACAGCTAGAAATCAACCGCGATAACAGACGACGAGCGACGCCTTTGCGATGGAATCGCGGATCAACCGCAAGGGTGAGCACTTCAGCCTCACCCGCGATGATGCTGATCAGTCCAAAACCAAGCAACGCGCCCTCCTCTTCAACCCCAAGCCCCAACACATTCGAATTTTCAAGTGATTGACGTATCGATGCTGCGCTCCAAGGGTCATGCATACTCGCGGCATGGACCTTTGCCGCCTCGACGGCATCATCAGGGCGCAAAACAACAATCGCCGACATTAGGTTTTGACGGTCGGTAATGCTGCATCTGGCGCCCGGGCATAGACTGGCGATGGCGCCGAGGTTTGTTCATTCTTATCAGCGGCCTTCAGCGCTGCGGTTATGGCCGATGGGTGCATAGGACGCACGTCAATCAAGCCAATCACAGACTCTTCAATTGCCTCTGCCCCGTTTATAAAGACAGGAATATTCATGCCTCTCAGCATGGCAGACAATGTGCTCAAATCTACCTCAACCGGCGGTGAAATTCCGTGATCCCCGGTAAGTCCCTGCACCCACCAAGACTGTTCTGGCGGACGCTTCTTGGCTTGAAGTGCGCCCATTGTCTCGCCTTCCATTCCAGCAGGGATGGCAGCCTCTATACTGGTCACGCCGATACACTCCGCTTGTGTTACCAACGCCAACCCACGCGCATAGGCAACACCAATGCGAATGCCTGTAAAACTTCCGGGCCCGGTCACCACGGCGATCTTATCCAACTCAGACAGCTCTACGCCTGCTTCAACCAACAGGCCCGAGACAAATTCTGGCAGCATTTTATCTTGGCCTCTGGCCATCGCAGTACGCGCATCAGCAAGTATCTCACCATCCTTGACGATGGCAGCCTCCAGCCCAGCGAAGGCGGTATTTAATCCCAAGACTAGCATACTATCGCACTACAAAATCCGGCACGCTTCATCAAAGCTAAGGCGCGGACTGCGTTCAAACTCACCCTTGGTGTCGCGATAGCCTATATTGCAGATGAAGTTGGCCTCCCACTGCGCCATTTCTCCACCCTCATTCTCGAAAAATTCCGCATTCACGCCCATGGCATCAAAGCCAGACATGGGCCCGCAATCGAGACCGAGCGCCCGCGCGGCGATCATTAGATACGCGCCTTGTAGAGAGCCATTGCGCATCGCGGTTTCTTCGCGATTGTCGTCGAACCAATTTTTGGCGTCAGGATTGTGCGGAAACAATACCGGCATTTTCTCGGTAAATTCCATATCGTGCGCGATGATAACGGTCCAAGGTGCCGCCTCGGTTTTGGGTCTATTAGCTTCGCTCAGCAATGGGAGCAATCTTGCCTTGGCCTCGGGCGAGCGAACAAAAACAAATCGCGCAGGGCATGAATTGGCACTGGTCGGCCCCATCTTGGTCAAGTCATAAACAGCTCGCATCAACACCTCAGGCACATCGGTCGACTTAAAAGCATTGGCCGATCGCGCATCACGAAAAATTACATCCAAACCATGATCATTGACGGGATGGGTCATCGCGCAATCTCCTTAATTTTGCTAAAAATCCAAGCGCCTCTAAAGAACAGCTTCAACCGCGGTCACTTCAGGGACATATGTTTTAAGCATGTTTTCAATGCCCTGCTTCAACGTCATCGTGGATGACGGACAACCCGCGCAGGCCCCCCGCATCGCAAGATGCACAATACCTGTTTCAACTTCAAACTTATGGAAAACAATATCTCCGCCATCCTGCGCAACGGCTGGACGCACACGTGTTTCGATCAACTCTTTGATCTCATCCACTATCTCGGCCGCATCCCCTTCATAGGTTTCATCGCTCGCCGACAAATCGCTGACAGCGCCATCTTCAATAATGGGCAAGCCAGCCATGTAATGGTCCATAATCGCCGCTAGCACCATTGGCTTGACGTGCTTCCACTCTTTATCAGCATCTTTAGTGATCGACACAAAATCAGCGCCTAGGAATACACGCGTCACACCAGCGACCTGGAACAAGGCGCGCGCAAGCAAACTTGGCTTTGCGCTATCGATATCGGGAAAGTCGAACGGCCCTAGACCGCCAGCAACAGCCTGACCGGGCAAAAACTTGATTGTTTCTGGGTTGGGGGTTGGTTCAGTTTGAATGAACATTGCAATTGCCGCCTTTTAGATACCTTTGCTTGCCTTCCAAATGGACCTTTGGGGTCACTTATTCAAGGGCAGATCAGGGCGCGGCAGTACTTGCAATTGCTGGGTCGAGCGCTGCAACAGGCTCTAAGGCTCCGGCCGGTAAAGCAAGCAGTGCCGCCTCAAGTGCCATCATGGCTTCTTCCGCCGCACCAACATATAGCGACATCGTCGCCAAATGGTTGCTAAACAAGGCGGAATCGCCAGGTTGGTTTGAAACGATTAACGGCCTCATTTTCGCCGCCCGTTCCCAAGCCGCCTCTGCATCACGCAGCGCTGGACCGACCTCCGAATGCGCACTGAGGGCATTCTCGCGCACATGCACAGCCCGTATCATTTCCAGCGCCACATGCGCGCGCGCTTTTGCGCCATAAAACGTTGTGATATCTCGCTTGCTCGCCGGAAATTCAACATCACTGGCAAAAACCTGGGTGTTTAAATCTTGTTGATCCGTAATCGCCCACGCCGCAAACAAAGCCGTTTGCACTTTCAGCGTATCAATCGCTTTGACCTTTTTAGCCAAACCGCGTTGCAAGCGTGTATCATAACGATTCAGCGCCTCAGCAGCAGAGGTCAATCGCGGTCGCATGTCTTCATTTGGTGCGGCCTGCATCAATCGGGATGCTGCGAGCAAATCAGTGTCAGCTATTCCTTCGACCGAAGCTAAATCAGCCTGCAAACCAACATATTCGGCCAGCGCGTCTGTTGTCGCCTGTTGCCAAGCGGGCATGGCTGTCAAACGCGTTTGCGGATGCCAATTGGCGCGATCACCAGCCCAACCAGCCACCTCTAACTCACGAGCGATTTTATTGATCGCCACACCAACCTCTGGCGAGGTCCAATATTGCTGGTTAGCGACATCGATATTGCGATCGTCGATGCGGTGAGACGTAACTGTCATGACCGGATAGATACCGACAGCCGCAACGACGACGCCGACTTTCGCCATCACTTTTGTGCGCCGCCACCAGCGAGACATAAACAATTGGAGCGGATGGGGTTCAGCATAATCAAGAGAGACAAGCTCCTCTGCACTCAGCAATTGAGGCTCGTACCCATCTTCCTTGTACGCGTCAGGGACGCGGCTATCGAACGCCATGAACTCTACATCCTAGTCAAGAATCTGTGACAGAAATGACACTATGAGGCATTTTTCAGAGATTAACAGAGGGTAAACACTAAAATCTCAGTAATTGCTGCACAAAGCAAAGCAAAAGGCCTGCCAATCACTCGGCAGGCCCCCAAAAACGCAGCCAAATTGCACGTAATCGCTTATTCAGCAGTAATGTCTTTGATCATGGCCGAAGTAATGATCACCTGAGTCGCACCATCTTCACGCTTGAAAGTCAGCGCAAGATCGACCTCGGTATCAACTTCCAAAGTCTCTTCAAGTCCAAACAACATCAAATGATTGCCACCACGCTTTAACTCCAATGGCGCCTCAGCGGTAACTGGAAAACCATCAACGCGGCGCATCGACATCATGCCATCTTTCATCGACATTGTGTGCAGCTCAATGCGCGGCGCAATGTCTGAACTAACCGAGATCAATTCTGTTGCGGCACCTTGCACCGTCACAACCATGCCTCCACTTGTGTTCTTCATGCCTGGCGCAGGCGCAATGATGTAAGCGCCATCGATCTCATAAACCGTTTCACCCTCAGGCACGGCTGTATCTGACGAGCAGGCCGCCAAGCCAAACAGTGCGATCATGCAAACAAAAATTGCTTGTTTCATTGTGTAGTCCTCAGTGGATATCGGAATCATCAATCACATACTACGAACAAATCAGATCTGCCAGAATCCGATAATACGACGCACCTCATCCATCACCGGCTGGGTGATCGCACGCGCACGCTCTGCACCATCCGCCAACGCACGATCGATCTCTGCCGGATCGTCAAGAATCTGTCGATAACGCTGTGTAATCGGCGCCAAATGGGCAACCGTAACCTCAGCCAATGCAGGCTTGAAGACACCAAAACCTTGGCCCGCATATTTTTCAATAATCGCCTCTTGGCTTTCACCCGATAGCGCGGAGTAGATCCCAACAAGGTTCTCGACCTCCGGACGCCCGCTCAACCCTTCAACGCTGGTCGGCATTGGCCCATCTAAATCCGTTTTGGCTTTTTTGATCTTCTTCAAGATAAGGTCTGAATCATCGACCAAATTGATACGCGACAAGTCTGAAGGATCAGACTTCGACATTTTCTTAGCGCCATCTTTCAAGCTCATCACCCGCGCACCCGGCCCCTTGATCAAAGGTTCGGGCAACGGGAAGAAGCCCGGTGCATTGTAATCACGATTAAACCGATCTGCGATATCCCGAGACAATTCCAAATGCTGCTTTTGATCCTCACCCACAGGCACATGCGTCGCTTTGTAGGCAAGAATGTCAGCCGCCTGAAGAACGGGATAAGCAAACAGTCCGACGGAACTACGCTCTGCGTCCTTGCCAGCCTTATCTTTGAACTGGGTCATTCGCTCCAACCAACCCATGCGCGCAACGCAGTTGAAGAACCACGCCAACTCAGTATGCGCTAGCACAGAAGACTGCGCGAAAATAATCGATCTTTCAGGATCAATCCCGCACGCTAAAAACGCTGCTGCGATCTGGCGCGTTTGGTCGGCGAGCTGACCAGGTTCCACTGGCATAGTAATCGCGTGCAAATCAACGACTGAGAAGATGCAATCATGTTCATCTTGCAAATCGACAAATTTCTTGAGCGCGCCAAGATAATTACCCAAGTGCAAATTGCCTGTCGGCTGAACCCCGGAAAAGACCCGCTGAGGTCCGTCATATTGTTTAGTTTGATCTGTCATAGTTTGCGCCTTTAGCGCACTTGGCTACCGACGCAAAGTCTGCCGAATATCTCGCAAACTCACCGCCCCGGTTACAAGCGCTGCAATTCCATAGGTCGCCATCCCGGAAATAACCAAAACTGCGGCCACAACCACTTTACTGTCATAGACATATTCTCGGATCATATCCTCATTCACTTTCAACCAAATCAGCACACCCGCCATGATCGCTGTCGCCAGCAGCGCGCGAAGCATTCGCGACACAAGGCGCGCGCCGGGGTGATACCAATCTCGCTTCACCATCGTCGAAAACAGCAACAAAGCATTCGCCCAAGCCGCAAGACTGGTCGCGATCGCCAGCCCAACAAAGCCCGGCGCTCCATTATCCTTCATCCAAAAGAACAGGCTCGCACCAACAACAGTATTCATTGCCACTGATACCAGTGCATACCGCATTGGCGTGCGCGTATCTTCGCGCGCGAAAAAGGCTGGTGCCAAAACTTTGATCATCACAAAGGCCGGTACGCCCCAAGCGAAATGGAACAATGCTTGGCCCGCCCGCTCCGCATCAGATGTGAAAAATGCACCGCGCACAAAAAACGCCTCAAGCAAGAACACAGGTAATATGAGCAGCGCCGCCGCCGCTGGCAGGGTCAGCGACATGGCTAGCCCAATCCCCTCATCCATTGTGCGTTGACTGGTCGTCTCGTCTGACGCGCGAGCGGCTCGCGACAAGCCGGGCAAAATTGCCACCCCGACAGCCACGCCAACCAATCCCAAGGGCAGTTGATACAGGCGGTCAGCAGCATAGAGCCAACTTTTCGCTCCGACCTCAAAACTCGCGAGCGATTGGCTAACGATGATATTGACCTGCGTACCGCTCGCCGCAATCGTTCCCGGTAACGCCAATCTCATTACCTTTTTGACTGACGGCGTCAGGCGTGGCCAACCAATCAAGCTGAGCTTCACATTCTGACGGCGCACCCCCCACCACAGCACTGCGATCTGTAAGACACCTGCGAAGACATAAGCCGCCGATGCCGCTTTCGCCGTGATCACGGGCGAAACGCTCACAAACGCCACGGGGATCAAACACAAATTCAGAATGGTTGGCACACCGGCTGATAGAATAAATCGCTCTGCCGAATTCAGTACACCCGACAACAACGCCGCCAGCGCCATACAAGTCAGATAAGGCATCGTCACACGGGTTAGTAAAACGGCCAGACCATAGTTTTCGGTATCCCCCGCTTGGCCGCCATGGATCAACAACAACACGAAGGGCATAAAAATCTGCGCGAGAATGGTCAGAGCAGCGGTTGCCGCAAACAAGACTCGCATCGCCTCTTGCGCTACGGCATGTGCGGCCTCGGGCCCCTCTGCCTCTAACGTCCGCGCATAAGTTGGCACAAAGGCTGATGCGAACGCACCTTCAGCAAAAATTCGCCTGAATAAATTTGGAAACTGCTGCGCCGTCGCCCATGCGTCACCAATCGGGCCGGCGCCAATGCGCGCGAGAAGCAAAATATCTCGCACCATGCCCAGCACACGACTAGACAATGTGAGGGCTGATTGCACCAAAGTATTGCGCGCGACGCTCATTCAGTCACCCTTGGGACAATTCTTAGAAACTGTCCACGGCGCGAGAGCGCTTCAACTTACGCGCAGGCGTTTTCGGTGCATCTGGTTCTTCTCGGTCCAGCACTGCGAGCAATTTGTTACGCAAGGTCGTCTTTTGCTCATAATCCGTCAGCTTCTCGCCCTCCATTGTCGTCACATAGAACGCATCGAAGACGCGCTCTCCATAGGAACCAACATGTGCGGAATGAACTGAAATCTGCATTTGCGCTAAAATATCTGCAACATCTTGCAGCAGGCCGGGTCGATCACGTCCGGCGACATCCAGCACGGTAAATTCCGCCGACACATCATCGCGAATTTGCGCCTGAGGCTGCACAATGAAGGCCGCTTCTCTGCGTCCATCGCGCCTTTTCACGTCTCCAAGTGCCGGTTCACCAGCGAGTACACTCTCAATTGCTGAAACAAGCGCCTTTTGCCGATGCTCATCGCCCGCGCCATAAGGGCGTCCGCGCGCATCCTGAAGGATGAAATTGTCGATGATATCGCCGCTCTTGCTCGTGAATACCTGCGCCGAAGCAATGTTGGCACCCAAACGAACCAAAGCCCCAGCCAAATCGGCAAATAATTTCGGCCGGTCCTTTCCAGAAACCAGCAGCGCCATCGCACGCGATCCCCCTAATTCGCGCATCGCGACCCGACTGCCGTCTCCCGCAGCCAGTTCCTCAGCCTGCCACTGTAGGTCTTCTAAACTAAAACCGACCCAATACGCCGTTTCCATTTCCAACATGATTGGCGGCACATTGGTCACAATCGCTTTCAGGCTGTCGCGTTGAGACATCGCACGGGATTCCAACTGCGCCTGAACAGTTTCTTCATCGCCCCGTCCGCCACGCAGTGCCGCGGCCGTATTAATATACAAGTCATGAAGCAACTGGCCCTTCCAAGTATTCCACACACCCGGACCGACGGCTTTAATATCCGCAATCGTCAAAATATAGAGCAACCGCAGCCGCTCCAAAGACCCAACCAATCTGGCGAATTTCACCACAGTGCGCGGGTCAGCAATATCCCGTTTCTGCGCTGTTTCACTCATCTCCAAATGATTACCGACCAGCCACGCGACAAGCGCGACCTCTGCAGCTGGAATACCTAATCGTTCGCAGGCACGGCGCGAAGTGCGCATGCCCTGCACTTGCTGATCGCCGCGTCCTTTGCCCGTATCATGAAGCAACATCGCTAAATATAATGCCCGACGATTGTCGATGCGGCCAAAGACTTCATGTGCCTTTGGGGCACTCTTGTCGCGACCATGCTCAAGATCAGATACGTGCCCCACGGCACGCACCGTATGCTCATCCACAGTGTAGGAATGGTACATATTGAACTGAGTTTGCGCGACGATCCCGCCGAATTCAGGAATTGCGCGGCCAAGAATGCCCGCCTCATTCATTGATCGCAGAACCTGCCCCGGGGTGTCGCCGTCAAGAAGGGCACTTAAAATTTGTTCGCGGGCAGCCGGTGTCCGCCGCACATTATCATTGAACAGTCGCAAGTTTCGCGTCAGCGCCGTCAGTGCATCGGGGTGTACGTCAATCTCTTCTCGCTTTGCGATCGTGAACAGACGGACCATATTTACGGGATCGTCGATCATAACGGATTCATCAACGATGTTGACGCGATTAGTCTCAACAACAAAACCCTCATCCGCTAGGCGTTGTCCCTGTTTCTGCGGGAAGAAGCGACGGAAGCCTTCGGGCTTTTTTTGCTCGTCCGCTTCGAGTTTCGCTGCGAGGATACGGGTCAAATTGCCGACATCTCTGGCGACGAGGAAATAGTGCTTCATAAAGCGCTCAACGCCCAGCCTTTGCCCCCGGTCCTGATACCCCATTCGAGAGGCAATTTCCGGCTGCAAATCAAAGCTCAAGCGTTCTTCGGGACGTCCCGTCACATAGTGAAGATGACACCGCACCGTCCATAGAAACCGGGCCGCTCGTGTGAACTTGCCATACTCGGCCCGCGTAAACGGCGCCAATCGCATCGCATCTTCCAAGGTCACGCCGCCATGAATGTGTTTCACAATCCAATAGAGCGTCTGAAGATCGCGCAGACCGCCTTTGCCCTCTTTTACATTCGGCTCAACCACATAGCGGGCATCACCTTGACGCACATGACGATTGTCGCGCTCTTCCAGCTTATCTGCGATAAACATCGCATCTTTGCCTTTTACGATCTGAGAATGGAATTCAGCCACCATCTCATCGGCCAAAGCTTTGTCACCGCAGATGAAGCGCGCATCCAGAAGGGATGTCTTGATCGTCACGTCTTCAGAGGCAAGCTTGAGACATTCTTGCGGAGACCGAAACGCATTACCGACTTTCAGCCCCATATCCCACAGCGCATACATCATGTACTCAACGACACTCTCAGTGTGCGGGCTGACCTTATAGGCACGCAGAAACAACAAATCGATGTCTGACGAAGGCGCCATAACGCTCCGTCCATAACCGCCCGTCGCCATCACGCTCAAACGCTCAGCCTCAGTCGGGTTACGTGCGCGGTGAACGTGGGTCACCGTGAAATCATACAGCGCACTCACGACTTCGTCCTGAACGGCCGCGAGCAAGCGTGCTGTATCCAATCCGTCAGCACCCTGCTGCAAGCGCTCCTGAGCGATCATACGCCCCCTAAACAACGACTGATGCAATACATCCATCGCGATCTTGCGCGCAGCTTGAGGGTCATTGGCATTGTCTAGCGCCGCTGTGGTCAGCTTTACGCGAAGCGCTCGTCCATCAATGATATTGCCAATTCGCCATTTCCCCGGCCGACGCTTGGCGGAAATAGTCGTCGCCACCAATTCAGGATCAGCGGTCGAGGGCGCAGAATTTTTATCCATAAGGTCCATATAGCAGGTTCATGGCCTACAGCCACGCCTATTGCAATCAAAGTGCGTCAGCGCCGCAAATTCACTTGCAAACTCTACTCATCATAATCGACCCGCTCGAGATATAACCCGTCGGCAGGCGCAACAGGCCCGCATTGATGACGGTCAGCTGCCGCAAGAATTTCACCAATCCATTCCGCGGGTTGTCTACCACGCCCTACTTCGACCAAGCTCCCGACCATGGAGCGCACTTGGCGGTGGATGAAACTCTTTGATGCCACAGTAAACTCGATCCGCTCTCCATAACGCGAAACAGTAATTGAATTCAGTGTCTTAACGGGTGTCAGAGCCTGACAGTCGGCATCGCGGAAGGTGCTAAAATCATGCGTTCCGACAAATTGCTGCGCCGCGTCGTGCATCAACTCGGCATCTAGCTCTGCCGGCACTTTCCACGCTAGGCCTGCGTCCAATGTCAGATCGGCGCGGCGATTGATGAGGACATAGCGATAATGTCGCTGTTTGGCGCTAAAGCGCGCATGGAAACTTTCATCAACCAATTCTGCGTCGAGCACCGTGATCGGGTGTGGGCGCAGGTAGAAATTCATCGCGTCTGGAACTTTTGTGCCACGCTCAAAGCGCAAATCCATATGAGCGACCTGCCCCGTCGCGTGTACACCCGCATCCGTGCGTCCTGCGCACAATACCACAACCGGGCCACCATCCAGTTGCGCGGCCGCTGCCTCCAATTCGCCCTGTACTGAGGGCACATCAGGCTGGCGCTGCCAACCTTTATACGCACCGCCATGATATTCGATGAGAAGCTTGTAACGGAACAGGTCCGTCACGACAAAACCTCGCCCGCCAATATTGGGCGGCCATTCAAGAACACGCTGGCCTCCATAGGACCTTTGCCCGGGCGTTGCAGCTTAAGCAGGCGAATAGCTGTACCGTTCGCACAAGCGATTTTCAAATTGTCGTCAAGCACCGTGCCCGGCGCTGCATCTGCGTCGCCTTCAACCCGTGCAGAAACGTGCAGTTTGAGGCGTATTGGGGCAGTTTCCCCTTGTGGCGTCCACAAACAATAGGCGCCATGCGACGGCGATAGACCTCGAATTTTCCGGTCGACCTCTTCGGCAGGGCGGTTCCAGTCGATTGGGAGATCTTCGGCGGTAATCTTATGAGCGTAGGTCACGCCATCCTCAGTTTGCGTCTGGGGCGTCAAGCTGCCATCCGCCAAACCGGCCAAAGCAAAGGGGGCAAGCTCCGCAGCGAGGATCGCCAAACGGTCGTGTAATGTCCCCGCCGTATCGGTTGCGGTTATCTCAGTGCGCCGAGAGGCGAGCACGGGGCCAGTGTCCAGACCCGCCTCCATCATCATCGCATCGACGCCGGTTTCAGTGTCGCCCGCCATAATTGCCCGCTGAATAGGGGCCGCTCCCCGCCAGCGCGGCAAAATGGAGGCATGCATGTTGAGGCAACCCAAGCGCGGCGCATCGAGGACAGCTTGCGGCAAGATCAAGCCGTAAGCCACAACCACAGCGGCATCCAGCTCAAGCGCGGCAAACTCAGCCTTGGCATCATCTGATTTGAGCGATTTTGGGGTACGCACTAACATGTCTTGCGTCTCGGCATAGGCATGCACAGGCGTTGGTTTCAGCTTTTTGCCACGGCCAGATTTGCGCGGCGGCTGAGAATAGACACAGGCAATCTCATGACCGGCCTCTTGCAGTGCCTTCAGGACACCAACTGCAATGTCTGGACTCCCCATAAAGGCTATTCGCAAAGGCCTCTCCGTCATCGCGATGCAGGAATGATAAACTGAAATACAATCACCATAGCCATGGCCAAGATAAGACCAATCAGCAGAACCCGTGTCTGATTTTTCTTATTGTTCACGACAAATTCCTTTGTGGACTGAGCTGGCGACGGCGGCGCAGATTTACGGCCGCATACACCAGCGAATTAAGCGTTTTCGCGTAGGGCTCTAAGCCTCGCTTTTTTCACTTTGTCCACCGCTCGACTGCGTTTTAAGCGTGAGAGGTAATCGATAAACAGCGTGCCTTCCAGATGATCCATCTCGTGCTGAATGCACACGGCATAAAGATCCTCGGCCCATTCTTCGACCTGATTGCCGTTATAGTCAGTGTAACGGACCAAACAGCGTGAAGATCGGTCGATCTCGCTAAACACGTCAGGCACAGACAGACAGCCCTCTTCATAGGGCTGTGTTTCTTCAACAGTTTCAATGATTTCCGGGTTCACAAAATATTGCGGATTAGGGTCTTCGCCCTCTTTCGCCAGATCCATAACGATCACGCGCAAGGGCACACCCACCTGAATTGCAGCCAGGCCAATACCCGGCGCATCATACATGGTTTCCAACATATCATCCATCAGCGCGCGTAGCTCGTCGGTCACGCCGCCTTCGACGGGTTTAGACACCTCTTTGAGGCGCGGGTCAGGAACGGTGAGTATTTCTCTAATAGCCATAAGCATCAAATATGTAGCCTAAGGCGACGGGTCAACCATGCAGGCCTATTCAGCCGCGATTGACCGCTTCTTTGGTTCAAGATCAAGCTCGCCTGTTCGATTGCTCGAGCCCGCCAAATTTTCGATCGGCTTCGGCTCCGACAGCGCCTTATTCGGCGGCGCGATCGACAATTCCTCAAACTTTCTAAGGGTGGGCACAACACGTTTGTCGGTTGATCCCAGCATGGAATTGAAGTGGTTCACCGATCCATTCAGCGACTTACCTAGCTTCTCCATATGCTCAAGCATCTTGTTCATACGGGTGTATAGCTCGGCGCCCATTGCCGCTGCCTCCATCGCATTCTCATTCTGCTCATGCTGGCGCCACAAATGCGCGACCGTGCGCGCAAGCGCGATTAGGGTTGTCGGGGTTGTGACAATGACTTGGCGGGCCATCGCCTTCTCGATCAATTCCGGGCTTTGCTCCAATGCTGCCGCGAAGAAATTCTCTCCGGGAATAAACATAGCAATATAATCAAAGCGGTTGCCCAGATTGGATTGATAATCTTTCGACGCCAATGTCGTCACATGGCGCTCCACGCTCGTTGCGTGCGCCTTCAGATGCGCCGCACGCTCATTCGGGTCTTGGGCATTTGTCGCGGCCATATAAGACGCCAGAGAGACCTTTGAATCCACAACGATCTGCCGATCACCGGGAAGCCGGATAATCGCGTCTGGGCGCTGGTGGCCATTTTCTGTCTTATCGTGAACCTGTTCACTGAAATCACAATGGGCTGAAAGCCCCGCCTGCTCCATCACATTGCGCAAGGTCATCTCGCCCCAACGCCCACCGCCCTTTGGCGCGGTCAGCGCGTTGACCAGTTTGCCAGTCTCAGCGGTATTGCGGTGCAGGTTTTCGTGAATCATTTTCACCTGCTCTTGAATGAGCGTCTTATCCTCCGTGCGCACCTTCTCGATTGCATCCACACGCTTGGCAAATGTATCGAGATTGTCGCCAATCGGCTTCATCAATTGCGCAAGATGGCCTTTGGCCCCGGCATTGTGTTTTTCAAATGTCTCGTTCGCGAGTTGAAGAAATTGTGTGTTGGCACGCTGGAGCACGCCATTGGCAAGCTCTGCAAACTTACGCTCATCCTCTTGGCTGCGCGCTGAGGCTTCGGCCAGTTTCAGCTCCGCCTGTCGTGCCACTTCTGTTTGCGTGCGTAACGCCTCAGCCCGCGCGTCGCGTTCCCCCTGCACACGGAACAACTCATCCTGATTGCGCTCTAGCTCGGCACCGAGATCTTTTCTGACGGTCGACAGTTTTTGGCTTAGCCAAAATGCCAATCCAGCCAACAAAAGCAGCGCACAAAACACACCAACATGGACTGCATCAAACTCTACGCCAGAAATTATCATCACAGGTTTCATAAAACATCTTCTCGCGACTCTGTATCGAGAGAACATATCCAGAACCGTTCCCACTGTCTATCCGGGAAAAGCTCTGAACCATTTCTGCGCTCATAAAAAATGCCCGGCGGGAAGACCGGGCACTCTCTAATCTGGCTATTCAGCAGCGAGGGGCTTTCAGGCCGCCTTCTCTACATCATTCGTACGCGAACTTGGGCGCGGGTCACGCAATACATATCCACGGCCCCAGACCGTTTCGATGTAATGGTTGCCCTTCGGGCTATCCGCATTCTTCGTTGCGTTCTGAAGCTTCTTACGGAGCTTACAGATAAAGACGTCGATAATTTTCAGCTCAGGCTCGTCCATGCCGCCATAAAGGTGGTTCAGGAACATTTCCTTTGTCAGGGTTGTACCCTTCCGCAGGCTGAGAAGCTCGAACATTTGATATTCTTTACCAGTCAGGTGAACGCGCTCTTCGTCGACTTCGACAGTCTTAGCGTCAAGGTTCACGAGAATTTCACCAGTGCGGATAACGCTCTCGGCGTGGCCTTTAGAGCGACGCACAATCGCAGTAATGCGGGCGATCAGCTCATCTTTATTGAAAGGCTTGGTCAGGTAATCATCTGCACCGTAACCGAGGGTTTTCACCTTCGCTTCGATATCAGGGTTACCAGAAAGGATCATAACAGGCGTATTTACGCGGCCCATGCGAAGCTGTTTCAGCACTTCGTACCCGGAAATATCTGGGAGAGACAGGTCAAGCACGATCATGTCGTACTCATACACCTTACCCAGATCAACACCCTCTTCACCGAGGTCTGTTGTGTAGATGTTGAAGCCAGCGGCCTTCAGCATCAGTTCTATCGAACGCGCAACCGCGCTATCATCTTCAATTAGCAGGACGCGCATTTCTCGTCTCCCGAATCAGTCTATAAGCTTACCTAGCCTGTTTGCTATTCTTTGTGAATCCTAAACGCTGTTTCTTTAACTAAGATTAACAGTAAATAGGATTTACCCCTCAAAATTGTATTTTCTTCACACTGATTAACAATCGAGCTCAGCGCCCGGTGCGTCTCCGATCAGCATTTGCGAGATTGCAATTGCATCCTGAATTGGCTGAGCTTGTCGATCAGTTGAAATCAGCGTTTTTTGACAGCGGATTGCATCTCTCACCTTTGGATCGCGCATAACAATGCCGGCGAGGTGAGGTCTGAACCCGAGGAAAGTTTGGCAGGCGCGAGCAATCGCTTCAAATGTGCGTTGCCCCGCTGCGCGAGAATCTGCTTGGTTGATACAGATGACCGGCTCCACATTCGGAGCGTATCCGCGCAACACTTTGATGAACGCATACGCGTCTGTCATGGAGGTCGGTTCGTCAGTAATCACCATAAGCGCTTTGTCTGCGGCACGTGCGAGACGCATACAATTTGCCTCAATCCCTGCGCCCAAATCCAAAACAACCTGATCATATTGAAGTGCCAGAGCGGACAGGCCAGCGGCCAAACGCGCGACTTCCTCAGCGGGCAATTCGGCCAGAGCGCCAGAACCTGAACGGCCCGGAAGCACGTCAAATCCGCCATCCGCCGCGCCGCCATCAACTGGCGTAACCGCATCGTCTAGCTCAACCCATCCTGCAATCACTGCGGCAAGATCAGTCTCCGGTGCAATACCGAGTTGGACATCAACATTCGCCAGTCCGAGGTCACCGTCCACAAGCAGCGTCCGCTTCCCAGCGGATGCAAAAGCCGAGGCCAATGTCACCGACATAAAGGTTTTACCAACACCGCCCTTGCCACTGGCAACCGCGATAATCGAGGCAGGGGCAACTCGCGGCGTTGGACGCGCACGGGGTGGCTCCTGAGATTTTCTCATCATGAAACTCATAAGACTACGCAGCTCCTTTCATGGAGATGACATTTCCAGGGGCGTCTTCCAGAAGAAGCGCCGCCAGCCTTGATGGAGCAGCAGGCACGAGGCCGCCGCCGATAAAAGGAGTAACGGCCAAGTGCGAGAATGCGATACCCGCCGAGCTAAGCGCAGCAACCGCGCCGCCACGACGCTTCACAACATCGAGCTTGGTAAGAATGGCACGCTTCACGCCAGCGCGTGCAAATGATCTCGCCGCCTCAGCCTGATCTTCTGGATGCCCCTCAGCAGAGAACACCAATAACGGCTCAGCCCGGATCACAGCGATGAGATCCTGCAAACTCGCCATATCGTCTTCATCAAACGGGTTGATCGCAGGCAAATCAATTACACAGCGGCGATTTTGCCCGCGCAACGTTCTGAGCGTTGAGAACAAATCATCTGGCGTCTCAGCGACACGAATTTGCCCTTGCTCGCGCTCAAGATATGCGCCGAGCTGTTCGCCACCGGCAGTGCCATCAAGGTCAGCCGCCAGAGGAATGATCTCGGCAGAGGCGATTGCGGCACGACGGGTCAATTTGGCTGCGGTTGCGGTGCGGCCATGCCCGGGCGGGCCGACGAGCACAATATCTCTTTCAAGTCTCGCTGGCAGCGGGTCACACGCCACCATACGGCCAAGGCCAGCGGCGATCGCGGCCTCCGGGCTATCAAACGGGTCCTGACTAATCCCTGCACTCTCAGACGCCACCCGATCAGCAAAGCGCTTGGGCGCTCCATGCCACATCAAGGCATCACGCACACGGCTGAAGAGCGGATTCTCAACACCACGCCCATGACCCTGATCGCGCGCATTGCGCAAAAACATCGGCTCGTTAGGGACCGCTCCACCGCTCAATTTATCGGTCGCCGCGCGCACTTCCACGCCAGCATCCGTTTCACGTTCGGAGAGTATTACTGCATCTTCGCCCATCTCAGCAAAGATCATAGCCTTTGCTGCTTCGAAGGACTCTGCTGCAAACATCTTCATGCGCATAGGGTTTTATCCTCAAGGTTTCAGGATTTCCCACACTCGCCCCTTAACGAATATGAAAATCAGTTCTTGAAAACCAGTATTCAACGCCAATGGTTAACAGTTTCCTGCCATGCGTTAGGAAATTAAGGATTCAGTCTGTTTGGGGGGATTCGCAAAGCGCGGCAATTGACTCTCAATCGAGTCGTTTAGCCAGTCACAACTACAGAAGCCTAGGTGATGGCCTCGGTTGGTGCACGCTCATCAACAATTTCAGCTAATGTCACACCAAGCTGCCCATCAGCGACCACAAGCCGTCCGCGCGCCATCAAACGATCAGAAACGTAAATATCGATTGCGTCTGTCGTTTCCTGCTCTAACGCAACAATCTCGCCCGGAGACATCGCCATTAACTCTTCGACAGGCATCCGCACCTCGCCCAGAACAACGTCGACACGCACGGGCACATCCATCAAGGTCTTTTGCAAAGCAGGGTTCATAACAGTCATTCTACGGAACCTTCGGGTAAAATCTCGGTCGACAGATTTAGCATGTGCTCTAATTCTTTACGCTCTGCAAACAGATCGCCTTGTCCATCAACAATACGCTGTGCCGTCGCGTTGATCAGCTGGATTGAGGTATCATTGAATTTTTCCTCATAGGCTGCGGCCTCAAGATGTCCGGCCAGCGCAACCAAATTAGCGAGCGCCTGATTCAAATTACCGGTTGCCGCGTCCAAACGCTCCTGATCCTCACGTTGTTCACGCGCCTCAGCTTCAGCGATACCTGTAGCGCGAGCTTCGGCCAGAAGCTCTGCTAATTCGGCACCGGTCAAGGAAATTTTCGCATCTTCAATGTCTAGCGGCTGCTCGACCTCTGGCTCGATGACCGGCTCAGCGGGCGTAAAATCAAAGTCGCTTCGGAACTCGAAAGGCTGGATCGCTTTAACGGCACGCTGCATCAGTCTACCAATTCGTCATCATCGTCTTGATTTTGTCCGGCCCGAATATCGCCCCGATGGATCAGCGCACGTGCCAGCTCAACGATTTCTTGTCTTGCGCCCTCTACCTCACTGCGGCGTACAGGCCCCAGCATCGAGATTTCTTCACGCAACAACGCGCTCGCGCGCTTCGTCATATTCCCGAAGAACGCAGTCGCGGTTTTCTCCTGCGCCCCCTTCAAGGCGATAACCAGCGCCGAGCGGTCTGCTTGCGACAATAATGTCTGCATGCCCCCAGCGCCCAATGTCGCCAGATCGTCGAACGTAAACATCAATGCACGGACCTTCTCGCCCGCGCCCGGCTCTGCATTCTCCAACGCCGCCAGCATCATCTGCTCTGACTTACTGTCCAACCGATCGAAAATGCGCGCAACGCGCTCATGTCCGCCACGCTGCCCCTGCGCACCAATCGCGCCCAGCATTTCCTCGACTTTTCCCGACAGCGCTGAAAAAGCAACCGGGTTGACGGTATCCAAATGTAGCAAGCGCTGCATCGCATCAATAGAGACGGCAGACGGCAATGCACGAAGCAAACGCGCGGACGCATCACCGTTCAAATTCGATAGAATAAGCGCCAAAGTTTGCGGATGCTCAGCAGAAAACATTGTCATCAAAGCATCAGCATCCAGCGCAGATAGACGCGACCACAAACCAGCATCCGTTGAGGTCGAAGTATGCGGCACGCCGTCGCTTTGCGCCGCCAGAAACGCTTGCGCGGCCTTTTGCTCTGCTGCCGGATCTTCATCCAGCTGGTCCATCGCTTCGGCCAAAATCTTCACTTCGTGTGGGCGCATCTCAGCCCAGATATTTGCAGAGTCTGGCCCCAACGACCGTAACAACCGCGCCGACCGCATGACGCCTTCGCTAAATGGATTAGCATTTTCAGGAATCGTCGGAATAAGGGCGCTCATCACGAAGCCTCCTTAGGGGTCATCCAGCCACGTAGCACATCAGCCGCCCGCGCCGGATCTGACTTGGCAACAGATGCTAGCGGATCCACTTTGGCAATAGTCGGTTGGGGTGTTGGTACGATAAGTTCTGGCGAACGCGATATATCTGCGCTCGAAAGTGTGGGCGCTGTCGCCACAGCACTCGAGGCCGCCGTGTACGGACGCAGACCTATCCAGCCAGTCAAACCCGCCAGCAAAACCAGTCCGCACAATTCGATATATTCAGCGAATGTTGCCGTACCGCCCGCGCCCGCTGAAAAAGCGGCTGTCTCAACGGACAGAGCATCACCGCGTGAAGGCTCGATGGAGAGCGTACGTGCTGCGAGTTCGCGCACCTGAGACATCTCAGCGCCGACAGATTCATTAAGTAAAACGGTTACGACGCGCGCGCCGTCCTGCAACGGAGTAACAGCCACACGCACATTCGCGGCGCCGACGATTGGCTCGATCATGTTAAAGAGAGCCGCTTCACTCGCAGACAGGGCGCTTATATTTTGCTCGGCAGGCATAAACAGAAACGTCCCGCGCCACGCCAACAAGCCGAGCGCCAGCGCAAACGCAACAAGCGCAGCCACCTTCCAGGAAGGTGCCGCGCCAGAATGTTGGGAAATAGCTTTAGCCGTCATCGATTGCTCCTGCCTTCCCGTTCAGGGAAACATGAGTCAATTGATACGAGCGGGCCGTAAAGGACTGCTTAACAAGCAGCCCTGTTTGCACTCACCCCGTTGGGGTAGCGCCTAGCGGCGATATGTTTGCAAACGGGTCGTACGCAGACCCTTCACACCATGGCGAGAATAAAGCTTCTCCCATGTCTCAAACTCTTCTGATGACAGGCTGTAGCGTTCGCAAGCTGCTTCACGGGTGAGCAATCCACCTGTAACTGCAGCAACAACTTCAGCCTTACGGCGTGTCACCCAGCGTTTGATGCTTGGCGACGGCAAATCAGCTATCGTTAAAATTTGACCGTCTGGTCCTTTAACGCTGTTCGGCGTTACGTGTACTTGTTCCATCTTCACACCCACTTCTTGGAATGTCTAAATTTGCCTGATTTCTTCAGACGTGATGGAAACAACATACAGGAGCAGTTTTAAGGTCAGCATAAGCCCAACAGATAGTTTCTGAGGCCCAGTTAAACCCGTGTTCGTAAATTTGTCCCGCATCGGCACAAATCTGCGTTGCATGCATAAAACACTACAGAATACGGGCGAAAATGGCGTTATTTCACCAACAATGCGAGCGCATTATTATCGCGCGCTTGGGCCGCATGACGACGCAACATGGTGAGAAACATCTCATCCCCTCGCTCGGTCTGCTCCACCAGCATAGCGGCGCCGAACGCGACGCTCATGCCGTAAAACGAAAACCAGCAATAATCACGGTATAAATCATCGAGCGAATATGAGGTCACGCCCTCTCGGGTCAGGCATTTATGATAATGCGCCAAGAGGTGTCGTTCATGATCTGGCCGTGCGTCACGTGTGAGACCGGCTCCAATAAAATAGGCTACATCGATCGCCGGCGCTCCTTTGCCTACAGTCTGCCAATCGACGACAGCGAGCGGCTTTGCTGCCCCCGCGTCTCCGAACAACATATTGTCGAGGCGATAATCATTGTGGACCAGCGCCATTGGCCCCTCATAGCCCTCACTCCATTTCGGCAGCGCGTCACAAAAGGTATCGCCCACCTCAACATCCTCAGCGTCCAGCCGATCTGCGTATCGTTGCTTGAACCCGACCCACAATTCTTGTGACATTTCGGGGGTGATGGGCGGTGGCGGAGCATTTTCTGTTCCCTGCAACCAATCATGCTTATCCAATCTCGCATCATTCCAATGCGCCGTATGAAGGATTGCGGCGGCCTCCATCGCGCGCTCTGCGTCGTCGACTGAACAGCCGCTCAGCTGGTCGCCTTGCTGAGCAGGTGCCATATCCTGCATCACCAAAACAAAACGATTGGTCTCTTTATCGTGTTCTGCATAGAGCGGCGCGGGCGCGATACGCGCGGCGATGGCGGCAAACTCTCTGTAAAACAGCACTTCACGCTGATAGTGGCCGAGCAGTTTCGCAGTTGCCAAGCTCGCCTCGTTGGTTGATGGAAACTTGCCTACCAAGCTCGAAGGGGCATCGCCTGCCTCCCCTGCATAGGTAAACTCAAAACGCACATTCTCGCCGATCTGCCCGGTCCCGATTGCCTTGGCGGTCAACCGCTCGACCTTTGCTGATATTCCCACCGTCTCGAACAAGACATTAAACCAATCCGCACTCGGCTTTAGCGGGTCTATCGACAGATCTATGGCGCTCATTTTTCTTCCTCTCCGTTTGCGCCCGCTTCTTTTTCGTCAGGCGCTGTATCGCTGTGCGCCCCACCCGTGAAGCGCTTCAGCCAACCAAGCTTCTCCTCCACCTGCCGCAACTCTCGATCTAGCGCTGACATGGTTTTGGTGAAATCTTGGCTGTCTTCTTTTCGCCATGCGCGCTCTGTCATGGCAATCACGTACCCGACGGCAACAACTTTCAAAGTTTTTGCGGCCACCGCGTCATCATCCAACCCGGCGCTTACCAAAGCCCATTCCGCAGACCGTCTGCGCGCGGCCACCAAATGTGCCAGACGCGAAGGAGAGGTCTCGCGGTACTTCATCAAAGAGAGGAGCCCAAGACGGTAAGTCTCCATGGCCTCAAACCGCAACATAATCGCCTCAAACAAGCGCTCCCGCGGGCTGCCTTCATTGGTCACCCCCTCCGAAGACATTTCCCGGTCGAAATACCCCTCGACCGCATCGGCAAGCGCTTCTTTTCCGCCGACGCCCTGAAACTCACTCAGGGGCACCTCGGCCTTTGCGGCAATCTCTGACAGTTTGAGTTGTGACCAAGGTATGTCAGCCGCCAGTTCCAGCGCAGCGACAAGGCCCCGCTCAATGATGCCGGACCGATCTGTCATTGCGTCTCTCCTAGTCAACAGTTTTAGAAAGTGCCCGATCACGGGCGGCAGCCGCGCGCTGCGCTATCCTCATGAGAGATGGCATCCCACCCTCATCAGACAAGATGTCAAGAGCTGCAGCCGTGACGCCATTCGGCGAGGTCACCGCGCGGCGCAGCTCTGCGGGCGCTTCACCCGACGTTGCCATCAGGCTCGCAGCACCCTCAACGGTCAGCCCCGCCAACCGCTCCGCCATCTCCACCGGCAACCCTTCAGCAATCGCCGCGCTTGCCATCACTTCAGCCAGCAAAAACACATATGCAGGCCCGCACCCTGACAAGGCTGTCGCGACCGGCAAAATATTTTCACCCATCGGCCCTTCGACATGGCCCAGCGGCTCCAAGAGCTTGCGGGCCGCATCAATGTCAGAACTCGCCGCATCGTCAGCCGCACACAATAGGGTCACACCCTTACCGATCGCCCCCGGCGTGTTGGGCATGGCGCGCACCACACGCCGGGTGCCAAAAGCCTCACACATCGTTTCCAGCGTGATCCCAGCCATCACGGAGACAACCAGCGTCTGTGGCCCCATCCATGGACGGATCGTCGACAGCACATCGTCAAACACTTGCGGTTTTACGGCGACGATCAGGTAATCAACGGCGGTCGGCGAAGGATTCAGCCCGGCCTGACCTTCTTCGACCCATCGCGCAACTTCATCAGACGGGCGCGGCGCGATAATCGACATTTCGAGATTAGCATCAGAGGCAATCCACCCCCGGGCCAACGCGCTGCCCATACGACCTGCACCGATCAAAGCCAGATGCTTGCGCTGAACCATGCGCGTCTAGGCCTCGCCGCGCGTCTCGAACATGACGGCATCCATCGCCTCACGCGGGCTTTTGCCTGCCCAGATGAGAAAATTAAAAGCGGGCACAAAACGATCCACCGCGCTGACAGACGCAGCGATCACAGCGCGCAATTCACCCGCAGCAACTTGCTCGCGCTCGACCAACGGGAATGTGTAACGGAAGAGGATAACGCCTTCCTCAGCCCAATAGTCGAAATGACCGAGCCAAAGACGCTCGTTCGCCATCATAACCAATTCAGCGATTTGCGCGCGCTTGGTCGGCAGCGGCTTCACGTCCAGCGTCAGGGAATAATGCAACGCAGATGGCTCTGACCTGTGGGCAAATAAAGCGCCCATATCGCCCCAACGCGTTTCAGCAACGACTTGCATCGTGCCTTCATCGTCTCGCTCAAACTGCCACCCGGCCGCCTCCAGCGCCTCTTCAACAGACTCCAAGGGGTCCAAATGATCTGCGTCCGCACTTGTCGTGTATAAGGTCATTTGTCTTTTCCGTCCCGTCTCGTCCCCAACACGCCCTATAACAACGCGCAGCCTCTCAGGCGACTAAAGCCCTCCGAGACACGTGCGTCTAGCATGTTCAACAGATATTATCTTATGCTTCTGTGGAATTTTTTTCGCCAGATTGCGCGGCTTCCAATGCCGCCAAGCGAGCTTCTAATGCCTCGACCCGCTCGAGGGCAGATGTCGCCAAAAGCTTTAGCGCCTCAACTTCATCACGGCCCGCAAGGTCCATATCAGCAATTAACCCGCGCACACGCGCCTGAGCAGCGGTCTTCACTTCCTCACTCGCAGTCTTTGCAGCGCCCATAGCGCCTGTCATCATTCCTGCAATGTCATCTAGCAGTGGATTTGTCTGTGGCATGCGGTTACTCCTTCGCGCGAGGCGGCTGTCCGTATGGATTGCCTACCTAACAGATAGGTATGACAGCAGACAGGGAAAAGACGACCTATGTCAGAAATTTTTCAGCTTAGCGCCCTCATTGCGATGGCAAACGGCCTTCCTTTCCCAGAATTTAGCCCTGCGCTGGTCTCCATTGATTTGGGATTTATCGGCCTCGGTAAGTTTCATTTGCGCTGGTATGCGCTGAGTTATATCGCCGGAATCATGCTGGCATGGTGGTACTCATCTGCCTTGCTTAACCGGCCACAATTGTTCGGCGGCAAAGCCCCAATCGACAAAGAACAGCTCGATGACATCATGTTCTGGATCATTCTGGGCATTATTCTCGGCGGGCGCTTTGGTTATGTGCTGTTCTATATGGTGCCCCACCAGTTTGACACATTGGCGGCCAACCCGCTCACTGCCTTAAAAATCTGGGATGGCGGTATGTCATTCCACGGCGGCATAGCCGGTGTAACGCTCGCGATTGTGTTTTTCGCCTTCAAACGCAAAGTTTCGCTTTTCTCACTCGGTGACATTGCAGGCGTTGTGGCGCCAATTGGCATTGGCCTCGCCCGCATCGCCAATTTCATCAATGCAGAGCTGTATGGCCGCCCCACAGACGCCGCTGTCGGCATGATCTTCCCACAAGGCTATGTGCCCGGCTCCACGCCGCCGCCCTATAATTGGGAGACGAAGGAATGGGTCTACAATGGTGCAGAAGTCGCCCGCCATCCGAGCCAGCTTTATGAATCGGCGCTCGAAGGCTTCCTGCCGCTTATCGTGCTCTCACTCCTCATCTGGAAATTTGGCGCATTGAAACGCCCCGGCCTCATCGCGGGTCTGTTCCTGCTCATGTACGCCATTGGCCGCACAGTGGTTGAGAATTTCAGAGAACCTGACAGCTTTGTCTCAAGCCTGCCCGATCCCCTTACAATGGGGATGCTTCTCTCCGTTCCCATGTGGCTCGGCGGGGCGTGGCTGGTCTGGAATGCGCTACGCTCACCTGCTAAGGCATAACCACAATGACGCTCAAAGACCGTATCATCCGCCTCATCCAATCTGGCGGCCCCATCCCCATTTCAACCTATATGCAGCTTGCATTGCATGACGCCAAAGACGGCTATTACGCCACACGCCCCGGCCTCGGCACAGATTTCACGACGGCGCCAGAGATGAGCCAGATATTTGGCGAACTGCTGGGTCTCTGGGTTGTGCACGAGTGGAAAGCGATGGGCAGCCCTGCCGCGTTTCAACTGGTCGAGATTGGCCCGGGTCGCGGCGTTTTGATGGACGACGCCCTTCGTCTCGCTGCCATTGCGGGCGGGCCTGATTTTGTAGACGCAATGACGCTTATCCTTATCGAGCCGAGCCAAGAGCTTCGTACAGTACAAGCCGAGCGCCTATCCCTCTTTTCGCCCCAGTTCATAGACACGCTAGGGCGTGTCCCTGACGATGCGCCAACCCTCATTCTCGCCAATGAATATCTCGACTGCCTGCCTGCCCGGCAATTCCGGCGCGATGGCGAGACATGGCGCGAATGCGTCATTGGGCTAGATGATCAGGGTCAACTCGGCTTCGGATTAGCAGCCGATGACGCTGGCACACCCGACCGCGCACCCGCCGAAGCCCGTGCCGTCGAAGTTCAACCCAGCCTTGATATCGTCATCGCCGATTTAGCCGTCAGAAAAAATCCATATCGCGCCCTTTTCGTCGACTATGGCCCTTCTGATGTCGCTCCAACCGACTCGCTGCGCAGCTTCCGAGAGATGAAACAAATCTCGCCTCTGGAAGCCCCCGGCGAGAGCGATCTAACCGTTGACGTCGACTTTGGCCGCTTCGCGCGCCTCGCCCAAAAGGCTGGC
>JBOEGK010000028.1:0-62209 GCA_050633385.1 Hyphomonas sp. | reverse complement strand
CAGGGTAGTGGCGTATAGATTTGTTGGCGGTGGCTGTAATTGTAACCATCGCAATCTTTCAAAGCCAGAGAATGCGGATGGAACGGTGCGCCCCACATGAGCCGCCGAAAGGATGAAAAGGCTGATCGTGTGCGGACCTCATCCGGCGCGAAATCCTGTGTGACGCGACTGCGCAAAGCGTCTAAGGTGAGGCCGCCAATAAGTGTTGATGAAATCATCCAAGCGGCCAGTATGGCAGGTGCCGTTAGGGACAGTTTCGCGCCAGAACGGTGTAGCGCAAAGCCTGTCACACCCGCGATTAGCCCCCCAGTCGCAAAGAAGGCCAAGCATAAGCTCTGTATCTCTTCTGCATACTCGAAAACTGTCGTCACTGCGAGCAGAGGTAAAAGTGGTGAACCGAATAGCCCCGCACTGAGCGCTATGTACACGAGTGCACAGAGGAAAAGCGCGATGAATGCGTGCTTTCCGTTTTTCTTTGTCTCGTTCTTGTCGGCCATAGGGGCCGATTACTCTGCTGCCGCAGGGTCATCCGCATTCAGCACATCTAGCATCTTCGTGGCGCTTTCGGCGATGACGGTTCCTGGTGGGAAGATGGCGGTTGCGCCAGCGGCGAGGAGCGCGTCAAAGTCTTGAGGCGGAATAACGCCGCCGACGATGATGCGGGCATTGGCTGCGCCCTCATTGCCGAGCGCGCGCTTGAGTTCCGGCACGAGAGTCAGGTGACCGGCGGCGAGCGATGAGGCGGCAACGATGTCTACGCCAGCTTTCTTGGCGTCGATGGCGGCTTCTTCCGGTGTTTGGAAGAGCGGGCCGATTTCGACATCCCAGCCGAGGTCCATTAGCGCGGAGGCGACAACTTTCTGGCCACGGTCATGCCCGTCTTGTCCCATCTTGGCGATATAGATTTTGGGGCGGCGGCCATGTTTCTTTTCAAAGTCGATGGCTTGAGCTTTGGCGGCTTCGGCTTTGTCGTCACCTTTGACGCCGGTGCCGTAGACGCCTTTGATGGAGCGGATGACGGCTTGGTGGCGACCTTGGCTGCGCTCGACGGCTTCTGAGATTTCACCGACGGTGGCCTTGGCGCGGGCCGCGTCCACGGCGAGGGCGAGGAGGTTGCCTTGTGTGCCCGCGGCGGCGTCAGCGATGGCGTCTAGCTTGGCGGTAACTTCTGCCTCGTCACGCTCTGCCTTCAGGCGGGCGAGTTTTTCAAGTTGCATCTTGCGCACGGCGGCATTGTCAACTTTCAGTACGGGGACTTCTTCGTCTTCGTCGAGGTGGAATTTGTTGACGCCGACCACGGTTTGCGTGCCGCTATCAATGCGGGCCTGTGTGTTGGCGGCGGATTCTTCGATGCGCAGTTTTGGCAGGCCTTCCTCGATGGCCTTGGCCATGCCGCCCATTTTCTCGACTTCCTCGATATGGGCGAGGGCTTTTTCTGCGAGGTCGTGGGTGAGGCGTTCGACGTAATAGCTGCCGCCCCACATGTCGATTGTCTGGCAGGCGCCGGCTTCTTGCTGGAGGAAGAGCTGCGTATTGCGGCTGATCCGTGCGGAGAAGTCAGTCGGTAGGGCGAGGGCCTCATCAAAGCTGTTTGTGTGCAGTGACTGGGTTTGGCCGCCCGTTGCGGCGATGGCCTCAAGGCAGGTGCGGATGACATTGTTGTAAACATCTTGCGCGGTGAGTGACCAGCCGGAGGTTTGTGAGTGCGTCCGTAGGCTGAGCGATTTCGGGTTCTTCGGGGAGAATTCTTTCTCGACCAGCTTTGCCCAGAGAAGACGGGCAGCGCGCATTTTAGCGACTTCCATAAAGGTGTTCATGCCAATCGCCCAGAAGAAGGAGAGGCGCGGCGCAAAAGCGTCTACGTCAAGGCCAGCGGCCACACCGGCGCGGATATATTCGATGCCGTCGGCCAGCGTATAAGCCAGCTCGAGGTCAGCCGACGCGCCCGCTTCCTGCATGTGATAGCCGGAGATGGAGATGGAGTTGAATTTCGGCATGTTCTGGCTGGTATAGGCGAAAATATCCGAAATGATCCGCATAGAGGGTTTTGGTGGATAGATGTAAGTGTTGCGGACCATGAACTCTTTGAGGATGTCGTTCTGGATGGTGCCTGCAAGTTTTTCAGGGCCGACGCCTTGCTCCTCAGCAGCCACGATATAGAGCGCGAGGATGGGCAGCACAGCGCCGTTCATCGTCATGGAGACGGACATCTTATCCAGTGGGATGCCGGAGAAGAGCGTGCGCATATCGAGGATGGAGTCGATGGCCACGCCCGCCATGCCAACATCGCCCGTCACGCGGACGTGATCGGAATCATAGCCGCGGTGGGTGGCCAGATCGAACGCCACGGAGAGACCTTTTTGGCCCGCTGCGAGGTTGCGGCGGTAGAAGGCGTTTGAGTCTTCAGCCGTTGAGAAGCCCGCATATTGGCGGACTGTCCAAGGCTGGTTTGTGTACATGGTTGGGTAAGGGCCGCGACCGAACGGGGCGATGCCCGGATAGTCGTCCAGATAATCCAACCCGGCGCGATCACTGGCCATATAGGCAGATTTTACGTCAACCTTTTCAGGGGTTTCCCAGATGTCGCCTGTTTTGGGCGGGGCGGCCTTGGTGTCTAGCGTGCCAAGGTCGATTTTTGTGAAGTCTGGAAAGTTCGTCATTATACAAACCCTTTCAGGTGGGCGCCAAGTTTGGCGTGGTCGTCTGAATTGAAGTGGCCAAAAATGATGATGACCGGGAGTTCTTTGTCTTCTTGCTGCGCGCCGAGAAACCATGTGCCGGTGGGCGTGGGCCACAGCAGGACATGTTCGCCGAGCGTGTATCCGACGGGGCTGTCGAAGAGGAATGCGTCGTTTGCGATCAGCGCATCGGTCGAGATGTCGAAAGGTTCACCGAGTGTTTGGGCGGGCTGAGCGAGTGTTTCGGTGACGCACCGGGCGATGTCATTAAAGCGGGTGTGGACGGCGGCTTGGCGATCCTCATAGGAAATGTCAGCATAGGGCGCATCGAAGAACATGTGGCTTTCGGCCAGCAGGGTGGCAACGAGGGACGGCATGAAGGCGTCAGACTCGCTGTCGTCTTCCGGTTCTTCATCCCAATCGTCTTCGGCTTCCAGCTCGGCTCTAAGTTCGGCCTTGGCCTCATCTGAGATATTGAGTGCGTCAACCGCAGCCTTTGTATCGGCGATGGACTCTTCGACGCTGATCTCTGAAGTGCCAGTGTTTTCGGCACTTTCGAACGTGTTGATAATGTCATCAACGTCTGTACAGGTGATCGCAGCCGCAATCACCTCAGCGCCATTATTCGGGAGCTGATAGTTCCAGAAGCTGGGGGCAGGTTCGCTCATGCGAGGCCAAGCTCTGCATGGGCGAGTTTTAGCGTGTGGAGTACGTCACAGCCCATGAAGATGTTGTTGTCGATGGCGTCGCCTTCTTGCTTGCCGGCGACCCAGACACGGGCGGCGCCAGCGTCTTTCAGGGCCTGTGCTGCGGCGTTGGCTTCATCGGCGTAACGCGCATCGGTTCCGCAAATGCAGGCGATGAGCGCGCCGGAGGCTTTGAACGCTGCGACCAGTTCCGGCACGTCTTTTGGCGGCACGGGTGCATCCGCTGCGGCAAGGCCACCAGCGGCGAAGAGGTTGCGGGCAAAATCTGCGCGCGCCGTAAACTCGGCGAGAGGGCCGAGAGTTGCGAGGAAGATTTTGGGCGGCTTGGCCTGTGTCAGCGCGGCATCACGGAGCGCTTCATATGGCGCTGCGAGGCTGATGGCGGTAAGTGGCTTTACGGTCAGGTCTTTGCCGCTGGCGGGCACGGTGTCTAGCACATGTGCAAGTCCGTCGCTGGAGGTTTCGGCGCGCGGGGTGACTGTGACAGCGTCAGCGACGGGCGCGTCGATGTTCTCAAGCGTCGGGAATTCTGACACGCCTGTGATCGGCACTTTGCGCTTGGCGATGTCTTTGGCGCGGGCCTGTCGGGTATTGTCTACGCGGATCTGCAAATTCTCGTTCACGAGACTGCTGACAAAGCCGCCTTCGTCTTCGATTTTCTGGAACTCTTCCCAGGCTTTCGTTGCGAGGTTCTCGGAGAAATTTTCGGTGAACCATGCGCCGCCGGTCGGGTCTGCGACGCGGCCAAGCTGGCTTTCTTCCATCGCGATGACTTGAGTGTTGCGAGCTATGCGGCGGCCAAGTTCTTCGGGGGTGCCCAGCGCTTCGTTGAAGGCGCGGATGGTGAGGGTGTTGACCCCGCCGACGGCGCCAGCGAAGGCGGAGGCAGTGTTGCGGAGCATGTTCGTCCACGCGTCATAGCGGGTGAGCATACGCGCCGAGCTGACGCCTTGGATGTTCATTGGATGTGCGTCGAGGCCGAGAGCGTCAAGGCAGCGTGCCCAGAGGCGGCGCGCAGTGCGGATTTTCGCAACTCCAAGCCCATAATTGGCGTCCAGCGCAATGGCAAAGGACATGCGGCCAATCAGGGCGGAAATGTCGGTTTTGTCTTTCAGCAGGCGCAGCGTTTCGATGGCGCTGGCGATCAGTGCCGCCAACTCCTGTGCATCCGAGCCGCCCGCCTCGTGCACGGCGCAGGCGTCGATGCGAATGAGGTTGGCTTTTGGATAGGTTTTGCCGAGCGCGTTGATCATGCCTGCAAGGCGGTCAATGTTGGCGTCGAGGCCGCCTTCCAATGTGCCCGTGGCGGCAAGTGCGCCGAGGGGGTCCATATTGAAATCTAGCTGCGCGGTGGCTGGGTCAGCATGTGTCGAGGCCCATAGCGCAAGCAGGCCCGCATTGGCGATGCCGCCATCTGCGCCGCCAGAGAGGGCGATGGTGGCGATGTCCGGACGGATGCCGTCCAGCGCTGTGGTCAGGTCTTCCAGCGTTGAGATTTGCACGCCTGCCTCGCCTGAACGGTCGATGCAAAGCTCGATTGATGACACGCCGCGCTCCAGATCGCGCATGATTTCACTATTTGTGGTGGCTGCGTCGGGGTGAGTGAAGGTTTGACGGATATCCCATGGGAGGAAGGCATCTGGCGCCGCGGTGGCCCCCCGCAGGAAGGGCGCAACGCCGGGCGTGCCACGCGGATCGACCTGCGAGGCGTAATCGCTTTCACGGTAAAGCGGCTTAATCTCAAGGCCGTCTACGGTTTTGCGGGTGATGCTCTCCGGGCCTTTGCCTTTGAGAACTTTATCAACGGCCTTCAACCAGTCAGCCTCGGAGGCTTCTGGGAATGCGCTGCTCAGGGAAAGAATATTGTCTGCCATGGCGATGGTTTACGGCACTTCTGTGGTGTTTGTGAACCGTTTCCCGTGGGGGAAGGTCAGAATGTCGCTTGACGGCGCCTGCGATGCGAATGATAATCATTCTCATATATGCGATATTCTTCTTCAGGTCGTTGGGATTCTGAGGGTGGGCTGGGAACATAGGAGACTATTAAAATGAGTGCGAAACTACTGAAATGGACTGGAAATACGCTAGCAAAGAAGGCGGCTGGTACGAGCGTAGATGAGGGTGAAGTGCCTGTCGCCCATGCTGCGTTAGCCGATTGGATGGAGACTCAAACCCGCGTGATGGGATTCTGGTTGGACCGTCTAATTGAAACCGATCCAGAGAGCGACCTGATAACAATGCTGCACCGCCAGCAAAGCTGGATGAGTCTTATGCATGACCGGGTATCGCGGTAGTTCGCGATAGTGAGCTAGACTTATGCGGCCAAGCGGGTCACCTTTCCATCGAGCCTGAAACATATGGGCAAGACTGGGAGGATTTTTCAGATGAGATTAAAACAACCACGGGTTTCACCCCTCACCGATGCGGAGATGACGCCGCAGCAAAAAGAGGTGCTGGAGCCGCAATTCGGGCGTGGCGCGGTGTTCAACATATTCCGCACGCTGGCGCGGGCGCCCAAAGCCTATAAGCGGTTTATGGTCTGGGGCGGATATATCCTGTCTGATAAGAATGATCTGGCCCCGCGTGAGCGCGAGATTGTGATTCTGCGCGCTGGATATAACTGGAAGGCCGGATATGAGTGGGCGCAGCATGTGAGAATTGGCAAACAGTGCGGCCTGACCGATGCCGAGATTGAACAAATCAAGGTCGGGCCGTCTGATGCGGCGTGGACCCCGATCGAAAGCGCGATGTTGCAGGCGGTAGATGAACTGACCTCTGATGCGTTTATCACTGACGCGACATGGGCGGCCTTATCTGAACTGACTGAAAAGCAGAAAATGGATCTGGTGATGACCACCGGACAATATACGCAAGTGTGCATGATGCTGAATACGTTCGGCGTGCAGCTAGATGATGATTTGACGCTCGATCCGGATTTGGTGAAATGAGTGTCACGGGACGCCTTGAGGGCAAACGGGCGATAGTGTGCGGAGCGGGTCAGGCGCCGGGCAGCACGATTGGTAATGGTAAGGCGATTGCCATACTTTTTGCGCGCGCCGGAGCGGCGGTGGCATGTGTGGATCGTGACGCGGAACGATTGGCCGAAACGGTTGCAGCAATTGAAGCGGAGGGCGGAAAGGCGGTTGCAATTGTTGCCGATATTACCAAGCCTGAAGATGCACGCAGAATTGTCGATGAGGCGAAAGCTGCGCTCGGTGGTGTAGACATATTAATCAACAATGTGGGCATTGGCGGCGGAGGCGATGGACCGCCTGACACGCTGACCGAGGCGGCATTTGACCGTATAATGAGCGTAAACCTCAAAGGTGCGTGGCTGGTGACGAAGGCCGTGATGCCGGAGATGAAGGCGGGCGGTGGCGGTTCTATCGTCAATATCTCGTCGCTGGCCTCCATCGCGGGCGGATTTCAGATGGCTTATGAAGTATCGAAGGCTGCTATGAACCGGATGACGCGCTCTGTCGCGCTAAGCGGGGCGGCGAAACAGATACGCTGCAATGTCATTACGCCGGGCCTGATGGATACGCCGATGGCGATTGGCGGGATCTCGCGCGCGACGGGCCAGCCAGAAGACGCGCTGCGCAAAGACCGCGCCGCCCGCGTGCCGATGAAGCGGATGGGTAATGGCTGGGACACGGCGCACGCGGCGCTGTTTCTGGCCAGTGATGAGGCGAACTTTATCTCTGGCGTGGTGCTGCCGGTGGACGGCGCGCAGGGGGCGCGGGTGGGTTAGGAGAGTGCTGCGTTGGCTTCGGCGATCAGTTTGAAGCTGTGGAGGCGGGCGGTGTGGTCATAGATGGCGGAGACGATGATGAGTTCATCAGCGCCGGTTTCCTTGATGAGGGATTTGATGCCTGCACTGACGGTTTCTGGTGTGCCAATGATGGAGCGTGAGAGCATTTGGGCGGCTTGCGCTTTTTCGGCGGGCGTCCAGTAGGTGTCTATATCGTCAATGGGCGGCTGGGCGAGTTTTCTTGCGCCGCGGATGAGGTTGGCAAAAGACATTTGCTGGGAGGTGGCAAGGCGCTTGGCTTCTTCATCTGTATCGGCGGCGATGATATTGACGCCAACCGACATGTAAGGCTGGGCGAGTTGTTTCGAGGGCTTGAAACGCGAGCGATAGATTTGTGCAGCCTGTATGAGTTGGGCGGGCGCAAAGTGAGATGCGAAGGCGTAGGGGAAGCCGTATTCAGCGGCCATCATCGCGCCGAAATGGGATGAGCCGAGTATCCAGAGCGGGACGTGGGTGCCGGTTGCTGGCACGGCGCGCACACGCTGGCCGGGGGCGGCGTCATCAAAATAGGCTTGCAGTTCCAGCACGTCTTCGGGGAAGCGTTCAGACGAGGCGGGCGAGCGGCGCAAGGCCTGAACGGTGAGTTGGTCTGTGCCCGGCGCGCGGCCAAGGCCGAGGTCTATGCGGCCGGGATAAAGGCGTTCCAGCGTGCCAAATTGTTCGGCGATGACGAGCGGTGAGTGATTGGGCAGCATGATACCACCGGCACCGACGCGGATTGTATTTGTGGCGGCGGCGACGTGGGAGATGATGAGCGAGGTCGCGGCGCTGGCGATGCCTTCCATATTGTGATGCTCGGCATACCAGACCCGCTTATAGCCCCAATCTTCGGCGTGGCGTGCTATGTCAGCGGCATTGTCTATGGCGGTGCGGGCGGTGTTGCCCTCTGTCACTCGGACGAGATCGAGGATTGAAATGGGGATCATGGGCGGCTCCGCTGGTTTGCGCTGTATTACATATAGGGCGGCGCGATAGTAATCCAGAATTGATCCAGTAACGTAGTGTTTATCCAGGGTTTCGTAGGGGAATTGCTTGTCACGATGGTCTAGCGCGGTAGGCTGTTACATATCATTTTTACAGAGAAGTTTTTGCTAATGTCAGTACCTCCGATTTTGCAGAATATGCGTCTGCCTATTATCGCTTCACCTTTGTTCATCATTTCCAACCCTGATCTGGTGATTGCCCAGTGTAAAGCGGGCATTGTGGGAAGTTTTCCGGCGCTGAATGCTCGCCCCGGACCTGTGTTGGATGAGTGGCTGGACCGGATAACGACGGAGCTGGCCGAGCATGACGCGAAGAATCCCGACCGCAAAGCGGCGCCTTTTGCAGTGAACCAAATTGTTCACAAGACGAATAATCGTCTCGATCATGATGTTGAAATGTGCGTGAAGTATAAGGTGCCGTTGGTGATCACATCGCTTGGTGCGCGCACCGAAGTGAATGACGCGATCCATTCTTATGGCGGCATTGTTATGCATGACATCATCAATGTGGCGTTTGCGAAAAAAGCGCTGGAGAAAGGCGCTGACGGGCTGGTCGCGGTATGCGCAGGCGCGGGGGGACATGCGGGGACGTTGTCACCGTTTGCGTTGGTCCAGGAAATTCGTGAATTCTTCGATGGGCCTTTGGCGCTGTCAGGCTCGATTGCAAATGGCGGAGCCGTTGCGGCGGCGCAGGCCATGGGGGCGGATTTCGGTTATATGGGCTCAGCGTTTATCGCCTGTGACGAGGCCAATGCTGATGAGGGTTATAAGGATATGATTGTGGGGAGCGGTGCAGATGACATCGTCTACTCAAATTTGTTTACGGGCGTGCACGGAAATTATTTACGGCCGTCAATTGTTGCCGCTGGTTTGGATCCGAATGATCTGCCTGAGAGTGACCCGAGTGCAATGAATTTCGGATCGGGTGGCAATACTGAGGCCAAGGCCTGGAAAGACATTTGGGGCTGTGGACAGGGCATTGGCGCGGTGAAATCTCGCGGTCCGGTCTCCACCTATGTGGACCAATTGGAGCGCGAGTATAAGGAAGCGGTTGCGCGCCTCGTGCCAGCATAAATTTTGGTCGAGATGCGGGGTGGGCCTTGTGTCTATCCCGCTGCGACAGGCCTGTAATTGCAGGCGATTTGGACGGTTGAGCTTGCTCCTGTCCAACCTGAAGGCCGCTGGGCGCATTATGCCCCTATGCTGTTTTCATCTTATACCGAATTTGACGCGGGCGCGTGGCGGTGGCCACATTTTTCGCCGAAAGAATTGAGCTGCCGTTGTGGTGGACGATTTTGCGGGGGCGAGTATTGGCATGATCCTGAAATTCTCAATGGGCTGGAGGGTGTTCGGGCGAGCGTTGAGCGGTCATTGATCGTGACGTCAGGCCATCGGTGCGCAATGTGGAATCAGCTTGTGGGTGGTGCGGGCCGATCGCAGCATTTGATGGTTGCTGTTGATATTGCATTGGTCGGGCATGATCGGTTTGCGCTGTTGAATGCGGCCGAGGCAGCCGGGTTTACGGGGATCGGGCTGGCGCGATCTTTCATACATCTGGATCGGCGCGTGACCCCTGCGCGGTGGTTTTACAAACGGAGCAAAGCGTTATGGCAGACATAATCGGATTGGCGGCAAGCGCAGCGGGAGGCGGAGTGTTTGGCGTGTTGGGATCGCTTATTGGGCGGGTTGCTGGATTGGTTGAGACGCGTCAGGTCAATGCACAAGAACGCGCGCGGTGGAGTCATGAGCGTGAGTTGGAGGGGCTGCGCGCGTCGGGCGCGTTGATGTTAGCGCAAGAGGAAGGTCGCAATGCGGGGCTTGCGGCGTCTTTAGCAGCCGAGGCAGCGATAGGGCCGACATATCAGTGGGTGAATGCCGTGCGGGCGCTGACGCGGCCTGTTTTGACGCTGTTATTGTGGCTCATTACTGGTGTGATTTTTCTGGGTGCTGACACGCTGGCTAAGGGGCAAATTATCGAAACAACGACATTTGCAGCGACGGCGGCAACGTTGTGGTGGTTTGGCGATAGAGGGCAACCAGCGCAGAAGCGTTGATCCGCGGCGTGCACCTGCTAGTCTGCTCTCAAAACAAGGTTGGGAGCGAGCCGGTGGTGAAGATGACACAAGAAGAATTAGGCGCACTGGGCGCATGTGAGACGGCTGATGCGATCCGCGAGGGGCGATTGACGGCGCGCGAGGCCGTTGATGCAGCAATTGCACGCATTGAGGCGCGCAATGCCCCAATCAATGCGGTGATTGTGAAAGACTATGAGCGGGCGAGAAAGCTGGCTGACGAGATGGACGCGTCGGGTTTGACCGGCGACAGGCGGCCCCTGGTTGGCGTGCCTATGACGGTAAAGGAATCGAATAATGTCGAAGGCTTACCGTCTACATGGGGGTTTGAAGCGTTTGCGGACTATATCGCGCCATCTGATTCTGTTGTCGTTGGCCGCTTGAAGGCGGCTGGCGCTATTATCATCGGTAAGACGAATGTGCCTGTCGCGCTGGCCGATTGGCAGAGTTATAACCCGATTTATGGGCGAACAGTGAACCCGCACAATCATGAGCGGTCGCCGGGGGGCTCCTCTGGCGGGTCAGCGGCGGCATTGGCGAGCGGAATGGTGGCGCTGGAAATCGGGTCTGATATTGGCGGGTCTATACGTGCGCCAGCGCATTTGTGCGGTGTGTTCGGGCACAAGCCGAGTTATGGGATTGTCTCGCGGCGCGGCGCAGCCATTCCGAATACGGATGGTGTGGAGCCGCCCTTTTCTTGTATTGGCCCATTGGCGCGACATGCGAAGGATTTGTCGGTTGCGCTTGACGTTATTGCGGGGCCGGAGAGTGACAAGGGGTATAAATTAGACCTCCCGAAATCGCGAGTGAGTTCGCTGAAGGGTGCGCGCGTTTTGGTTATGAATGACTTTCTGGATGTGAAGGCAGATGAGGACACGCGCGGCGCGGTTGCGTCTTTAAGTGACGCCCTGAAAGACGCTGGCGCGATTGTGAGTGATGATACGAGTGCGCTACCCTCGCTTGAGGAGATGCGTGATACATACATCAAGATGCTGAATATCATCACCTCTCGTGGGACACCACGCGCGCGGCCTGTGCCGACGCATCAATGGATGAATATGCAGGACAAACAATTAGAGATGACGCGAAAAATGGCGCGCGTGTTTGATCAGTATGATGTGTTGATTACGCCGACTTTGAGTGTGCCGGCATTTCCGATTCAGGAAGATGAAGACTGGGATAAGCGCGAGATTGTGATTGATGGGGTTTCAGTGCCCTATGGGTCACAAGTGTCATGGGCAACGATTGCGACGTTTGCTGGCCTGCCATGTACTGTGGTTCCTGTCGCAAAAAGTCGTGAGGGATTGCCGATAGGGTTGCAAGTGATATCTGCGCCGTATGCTGATAAAACGACGCTGGCGTTTGCGGGCTTGTTAGAGCAGGCGGGTCTGGCATCAACGATGCTGGCTGGCGAATAGAGTATTAGGAACCTGTAGATGACAGAGAGAAACTTGCTTCTGGTGATTGACGAAGGGACGACCTCGACCCGCGCGATTTGTTTTGATCGCGATTTTCGTGAGGTGGCTGTCGCGCAACAGGCTTTGTCGCTGACTTACCCAAATGATGGGTGGGTTGAGCAGGAAGGAACGGAGATCTGGCAGGCGACGTTGGCGGTGAGCCGTGAGGTGATTGAAGCGGCTGGCGGCGTTGAGCGGTTTGCGGGCATTGGGATTACCAATCAGCGCGAGACAACGCTGGTTTGGGACCGAGCAACCGGTGTGCCGATTGCACCGGCGATTGTCTGGCAAGATAGGCGGACGGCTGAACTGTGTGGGCGACTGAGGGAGGAGGGGCTGGAGCCGGATGTGCAATCACGCACAGGATTGCTGCTTGACCCGTATTTCTCGGCGACGAAAATTGCGTGGATTTTGGACAATACACCGGGCGCACGCGAACGGGCCGCGGCCGGCGAGTTGGCATTTGGGACGGTTGATAGCTTTCTTATCTGGCATCTCACGGGCGGGCAGGTGCACGCGACGGATGTGAGCAATGCGAGCCGAACGCTGCTGTATACGCTGGGTGTGGATGGCGATGGCGACTGGGACCCGCGATTGTGTGAGATGTTGAACGTGCCGATGAGTCTGCTGCCTGACGTGCTGCCAAGTGCTGGCGAATATGGGGAGAGCGACGCGGCATGTTTTGGCGCGGCGATTCCTATTGTTTCATCGGTCGGGGATCAGCAGGGCGCATTGGTGGGGCAGGGTTGCTTAGAGCCGGGCATGGCGAAGATTACGTTTGGGACTGGGGCATTTTTGGTCGCCAATACTGGAAGGAAGAAGCCAGTGTCTGAAAACCGACTGCTTGGCACGGTGGGTTATGAGGCGATGGGCACGAGCGCGATGGCGCTTGAGGGTTCGATCTTTAATGCGGGCACAGTGATTAAGTGGCTGCGTGACGAATTGGGGATGGTGCAATCTGCCGAGGAGACCGAGCAATTGGCGCGCAGTGTTGAGGGAAACGCCGGTGTTTATTTGGTGCCTGCTTTCACCGGGTTGGGCGCGCCGCACTGGGATAGTGAGGCGAGAGGGGCTATTTCGGGCCTGACCCGCGCGTCATCACGCGGGCACATTGTGCGGGCAGGATTGGAAGCTGCTGCGTACCAGACGCACGATTTATTGAACGCCTTTGCTGCTGATGGTGTGCGCATTGAAGACTTGCGCGTTGATGGGGGCATGGTGGCGAATGATTGGCTGATGCAGTTTCTAGCAGATGTGTGCGATGTGCCTGTATTGCGGCCCGCTTATCTGGAAATGACTGCATTGGGAGCGGCTGCGCTGGCGGCGATGACGTTGGGATGGCTTACGCCAAAGGATTGGGCATCTCGGGCAGTCGACGGAACGAGATTTACGCCCAATATGCCCGACGCGACGCGAAAAGCGCTGCTGAATGGGTGGGAATCGGCACTAAAGCGTATCAAAACCACGGCATAGAAGCCTAAATTGGCGGAATGAGAGGTTGAGCGGGCCGGGAATTTAGTTCTGTGCCTATGAAACGAGCGTGGCTGCCGCTTGTTGCCTCATCAGGGGCATAACCTCCATAATTGCGAGCATCTTACCCGATTAAATTGCTTCAATGCGCGCTGCAGCATTACGCAGGTTTTGTGACGACGCAGTCATGAAATTTGAAGTCCGCAGGCGGGCGCTATAACGCGAAGTTCGCGGCTGACCAGTTAGTGCGGCGGTTGGATAAAAGGTTCAACTGCGCAGCGATTGCAACAGTCTAATCGGAGACGATTTTAATGAGTTTACCCCAAGAATCCAAATTCAATCTATTTTCCTTTAGCGGGAAAATGAAAATTTTGCACACGACTTGGATCGCCTTTTTTATCACTTTTGTGGTGTGGTTCAATATGGCGCCAATGCTCAAGGCAATTGGGGAGACGTTTGGCCTGACACCGGCGCAGATTAAGTCTCTGCTTGTGCTTAACGTGTCAATGGCAATCCCGGCACGGATTATTGTTGGTATGTTGACCGACAGGTATGGGCCGCGCAAAGTTTATTCCGCATTGCTGATTGTGGCGGCGATACCCTGTCTCGCATTCGCCTTTGCTACCTCGTATGTGCAGCTAGCGATCTCTAGATTTTTGCTGGGTTTTGTGGGCGCTGGTTTCGTCGTGGGCATTCGGATGGTGTCTGAATGGTTTCCGCACAATGAGTTGGGCACAGCAGAAGGCATTTATGGCGGCTGGGGCAATTTTGGGTCTGCGGCTGCTGCCTTCACATTACCGACTGTTGCGCTGTTATTTGGCGGCGATGAGGGGTGGCGTTGGGCGATTGCTGCGACTGGCATCGTTTGTTTCATTTATGGGTTTATCTACTATTTCAGCGTGACTGATGTACCTGAGGGTTCGCACTATTTTAAACCCAAATCGACCGGATCGATGATGGTGACCAGCAAGGGCGATTTGGCATTGCTGATCTTGATGAAAATCCCACTTTATGTGGCTCTGGCTTTGCTGGCGCGTAACCTGACCAATGTCGATTTGCTTTCAACAACTGCGAAGCAAGGGATTTGGATTGGTCTCGCTGTCTTGTTTTTTATCGATAGCTATAATGCGTTTCGTGCGAATATGCCTGAGCTGAACAAGGGCGTGCCTGAGGTTCAGAAGTATAAGTTCAAGCAAGTTGCTGTGCTCAATATACTCTATTTTGCGACCTTTGGTTCAGAACTGGCTGTGGTGTCTATGCTGCCGCTTTTCTTTGCTGATACGTTTGGATTGAGCGCTGTGGTCGCTGGCATGGTCGCGTCTGCCTATGCCTTTATGAACCTTATGTCTCGCCCCGGTGGTGGCTGGATATCTGATCGATTTGGTCGCAAGTCTACATTGCTGATCCTTACGGCGGGCCTCGCCGTGGGCTATTTTGTTATGTCGTTGGTCGATGCGACTTGGCCAATTTGGGTGGCTGTTATCGCGGCAATGGCGTGTTCATTCTTCGTGCAAGCGGGCGAGGGCGCGGTGTTTGCTGTCGTGCCCCTGATCAAGCGTTCACAGACAGGTGCGATTGCGGGCATGACGGGCGCGTATGGCAATGTGGGTGCTGTGATATATCTAATCGTCTATGCCAGCGTGCCTGCATCCACCTTCTTCTTGATTATTGCCGCAACGGCTGTGTTCGGTTTCGTGACCTTGATGTTCCTTGAGAACCCTAAGGGCGAGATTGCCGAGGTGGCCGAAGACGGCACCGTACAGATGATCGCCGTAGGATAAGCAAATATGAGCGCAGCCCCACGCCCCGTTGTATCAAGTCTACTCGACGCAAAATTGCGTCGGGCTGGTGGGGGGCTGCGCGTTGCTCTGGGAGGGTATAGTGCGGCTGGACAGAAGGACCGCAATGATGATGCATTCTCTGGCAGAGTACCTGAAACAGAGCGGGAATTGTATCATAAGGGCGCGCTGGCGTGCATTGCGGATGGTGTAAGTCAAAGTGATCGGTCGCATTTGGCCAGCCAACTTTCAGTGACGCAGTTTGCAGAAGACTATTATGCGACGCCAGAGAGCTGGACGGTTGAAGAGGCGGCCGCTCGTGTTTTGAAAGCGCTGAATGATTGGCTGTGCGGGCAATCTCAAACGGGGGGATCTAATGCGATGGTCACCACGTTTAGTGCGGTGATTTTAAAGTCGCGTACTTTCCACATTGTGCACATTGGTGACAGTCGGGTTAGCCTGATCCGAAAGGGGCAAGTGCGTAAGCTCACCCGCGATCACACGATTCAATTGTCGCCGGGCAATAGTATGTTGAGCGCGGCGTTGGGCATGGACCCACGTTTGAAGGTTGACTATCAGAAGGTGGAGGCCGAACGAGGTGATGTCATCCTCCTGAGTACGGATGGTGTGAGTGACTATGTGCCGGACGATGGGTTGGTGCAGTTGCTGGCCGGGGTTGATGCTTCATCATCTGACAAGGTTAGCGAGCAGATTTGCAAGCAAGCGGTATCCAATGGCAGCACTGACAATGTGACGTGCGGTTTGCTTGTTGCGGAGGAATTGCCCAGCGAGTCGATTGCTGAAGCGGGGGAGCGGGTGCGTTTGCGGGCGATACCTCCGGTGCTGAGCGTTGGGCATAAGATAGATGGTCTTGAGGTTACGAAGGTTTTGTATTCGGGGACACGTAGCCATCTTTATAAGGTGCGCCGAATAGCTGATGGTGAGATATTCGTGCTGAAGGCGCCCTCTCTCAATTTTGCCGATGACACGGTGTATCTGGAGGGCTTTGCGCGGGAGCAATGGGTTGGACGCCGGTTAGACCATGCTGGTTTGATGAAGGTTTTTCCCCGGCAGGAAGACAGCCAGTTTTTGTATCTGTTGAGCGAGTATGTGCGTGGGCAAACGCTGCGCGATTGGATGCGGGATAATCCTGAGCCGAGCCTGCCAGCTGTGCGCGACATTGTTGCGGATACGATCAGTGCGCTGCGTGCGATGCACCGGATGGGTATGGTTCACCGGGATATTAAGCCTGAAAATATCATGATCAGCGATGCGGGTGATGTGAAGATTATCGATTATGGCACAGTTCAGGTCGCGGGGTTTGATGAACTTGCCAGTGTGATCGTAGAAGATCATGCCGTTGGATCGGTGGCATATTCTGCGCCTGAATATATTTTGGGCCAAAAGGCGACGACGCAGTCTGATCTGTTCTCCCTCGCCGTGCTCACTTATGAAATGCTGGTGGGACGTCGCCCTTATAAACTGAATGAAAGCCGACGCGGTAAATGGACCTATGCGAGCTGGGGACATGTTCCAGCGAGAACTCAGCGTAAGGATATACCGCGTTGGGTTAGCGATGCGCTTGAAAAAGGCTGCGCCTCCGAACCGCAAGATCGCTATTTAGCGCTCTCTGAATTTATTGGGGATCTGAAACGCCCGGGCGACTATGCCCGGAGTAAGGAAACCCAAACTTCGCTCCTTGATCGCAATCCGTTGGCATTCTGGAAGGGGCTTAGCCTGTTCCTATCTGCCGTGGTGGTGGTCTTGTTTATATTGCTTTTGCAAGCCGCCAAATAAGAAAGACTTTGGAAATGAGCAAAAAGAAACTTGTCGTCATAGGCAATGGGATGGCCCCAGGCAGGGCGCTAGAGACCCTGTTTGAAGACCACCCAGATATGTATGAGGTGACGATCTTTAACGCTGAGCCACGTGTAAATTACAACCGTATCATGTTGTCACCGGTTTTGTCAGGCGAGAGCACATTCGAAGATATCATCATTCATGGAGATGAGTGGTACAAGGATAATAATGTTACTTTGCATCGCGGCGAACGCGTTACCGAGATTGACCGTACGGCGAAGACGGTAACCGGTGCATCAGGCATTGTTGAGAGTTACGATAAGCTGTTGATTGCGACAGGGTCTAATCCGTTCATTATTCCGATGCCGGGGCATGATCTTGATGGCGTGATCGCTTATCGTGATCTGGATGATGTGGACCTTATGCTGGACGCTGCGAAAAAGGGCGGACGCGCCGTTGTGATCGGAGGCGGTTTGCTTGGCCTTGAGGCGGCGGCGGGTCTGAAACTGCGAGGGATGGAGGTGACAGTGCTTCACCTGATGCCGACGCTGATGGAACGCCAGCTTGACCCGGCAGCGGGCTACATGCTGGAAACCGAATTGTCAGAGCGCGGTATTGATATTCGCTGTGAGTCAAACACCAAAGAAATTTATGGCGATGGCAAGGTCGAGGGTGTTCGTCTGGATGACGGCACCGATATCAAGGCGACACTTGTGGTTATGGCTGTGGGTATTCGTCCAAGTTTGCAGTTGGCCAAGGATGCCGGGCTTGAGACCGATCGCGGTATTCAAGTTGACGATCAAATGCAGACTTCCGATCCTGATATTTACTCTGTTGGCGAATGTGTTGAATTTGAAGGCAACACATACGGTCTGGTTGCGCCACTCTATGAGCAGGCGCGCGTATGTGCCGCGGCTTTGGCGGGGAATGCTGATGCGGCGTTTGAGCATGCGGAAGTGTCAACCAAGTTGAAAGTGACAGGTGTCGATCTGTTCTCTGCCGGTGATTTTGCGGATGGGCATGGGCGTGAGGAAATTGTCTTTCGTGATGCGGCGCGGGGTATTTATAAGCGACTGGTATTGGAGGGAGACCGCCTGATCGGCGCGGTTTTATATGGTGAGACCTCTGATGGGTCTTGGTTCTTCTCTAAGATCAAGGAAGGTGCCGAAGTGCCAGCGGATGAGCGTTCGACGTTGATCTTTGGCCAGTCCTACGCGGGGGGCGGTTCGCTGGACCCCTTGGCGGCCGTTGCAGCCTTGCCGGATGATGCGGAGATCTGCGGTTGTAACGGTGTCTCAAAAGGGCAGATTCTCCAATCTATTGATAAGAATGAACTGAAAGATTTGGAAGGCGTACGCAGCTGTACCAAGGCGTCATCTTCTTGCGGAACCTGTACGGGGCTGGTTGAAAGTTTGCTTGCGCTGAAATTGGGCGATGCATTTTCTGCATCAAGTAAGGCGAAAGTTTGTGGGTGTACTGATCTTGGGCATGATGATGTTCGCCGTCTGATCGTGGCGCAGAAGATGAAGTCCATTCCGCAGGTGATGCAGGAGCTGGAGTGGAAAACGTCTTGCGGCTGTGCCAAATGCCGGCCAGCATTGAACTATTATCTCGTTGCCTCTTGGCCGGGAGAGTATGTTGATGATGGTCAATCACGTTTCATCAATGAACGTGTGCATGCAAATATTCAGAAGGATGGAACCTATTCGGTCGTGCCTCGCGCATGGGGCGGAATGACAACGTCTGATGAATTACGCGCGGTTGCTGATGTGGTCGACAAATTCAATATCCCTGCGGTGAAATATACTGGGGGGCAGCGCATAGACATGCTGGGCGTTAAGAAAGAGGATCTTCCCGCGGTTTGGGCAGACTTGAATGCTGCCGGTATGGTGTCAGGCCATGCTTACGGTAAGTCTTTGCGAACAGTGAAAACTTGTGTCGGGTCTGACTGGTGCCGATTCGGCACGCAGGATTCCACGGGGCTTGGTATCAAGCTGGAGAAGCTTATGTGGGGCGCGTGGACGCCGCACAAGGTGAAGCTGGCTGTGTCAGGTTGTCCTCGCAACTGTGCAGAAGCGACGTGTAAAGATATCGGCGTTATCTGTGTGGATAGCGGCTATGAAATTCACTTTGCAGGCGCGGCAGGCATGGAAATTCTGGGAACAGATATTTTGTGTAAGGTTGAGACAGAAGATGAGGCGTTAGAATGTTGCATGGCGCTGCTTCAGCTATATCGCGAGCAAGGATTCTATCTGGAGCGTATATACAAGTGGGCCAAGCGGGTTAGCCACGACAAAGTGCGCGAGCAGATCGTGGACGATGCCGAGAAGCGGGCCGCGCTGAAAGAGCGGTTCCTGTATTCCCAATCCTTCGCTCAAGACGATCCATGGGCGGCGCGTGCAAGTGGCCGGGTAGATGCCCATGAGTTTAACGTTCTCGAGCCAGCGGAGTAATTGAAATGAGTGATGCAAGTTTGAAGACACGCTGGGTGGATGCATGCAGTGTGAATGATATTCCGGTTCGTGGTAGCCGCAGAATCGTCGAAGGTGAATTGACGATTGGTCTGTTCAAAACGATGGATGGTGAGGTTTATGCCATCAACAATAAATGCCCGCATAAAAGCGGGCCTTTGTCGGAAGGTATCGTGCATGACTCTTCGGTCACATGCCCGCTGCATGGCTGGATTTTCGATCTAAAAACGGGACAGGCGCAAGGGGCTGATGAGGGCTGTGTGAAGACGTTTGAGGTGGACCGACGTGATGATCGTGTTTGGGTGAAGGTGGCCGGCTAACCGTGCAGGATACACCGCAATCGAATAGTGAAACCGCAACCACTTGCCCATATTGTGGCGTTGGCTGTGGTGTGTTGGCTGCGCCATCTGTTGACGGATTGTCCGCGGCGGTGCGGGGAGATCCTGAGCATCCGTCAAACTTTGGCAAATTGTGCTCGAAGGGCTCATCCCTTGGGGAGACACTGTCATTGGGAGAGCGTCTGCTCTACCCCACTATTGGCGGTGAGCAAGTCGACTGGGATACGGCGTTGGATGCAGTTGCCAGTGGTTTCAAAAAAACCATCGAAGAGCATGGGCCTGATAGCGTGGCCTTTTATGTCTCCGGACAAATACTGACTGAGGACTATTATGTCGCCAATAAGCTAATGAAAGGGTTTATCGGCTCATCCAACATCGACACGAACTCGCGACTGTGTATGGCATCATCAGTGGTCGGCCATAAGCGCGCGTTCGGTACTGACACTGTGCCGGGGTGTTATGACGACTTGGAGCAGGCTGATCTGGTTGTTATCGTCGGGAGCAATTTTGCGTGGTGTCATCCAATTCTTCATCAGCGGCTGATGTCCGCTAAGGAGAGGCGAGGCACGCGTATTGTGGTGGTTGATCCGCGTCAGACAGCGACGACACAAGATGCGGAGCAACATTTGCCAGTGCAGCCGGGAACAGATGTGGCGCTGTTTAATGGATTGTTGGCTTACATCATTGAATCGGGTGCGGCTGATGAAGAGTTTATAGAGTCTGCGACTGAGGGGTTTGGTGAAGTCCTCACGAACGCCGGAGACACAAGTCTCGATGCTGTGTCGCGTATCACTGGCGTTTCTGGTGATGAGCTTGAGCGGTTCTATAAAGACTTTACCTCCACGCAGCGCGTGGTGACGATATACTCCCAAGGGGTGAATCAGTCTTCAGCCGGATCAGACAAGGTAAATTCGATTTTGAATGTCCACCTTGCGACGGGCCGTATTGGCAAGCCGGGGATGGGGCCTTTTTCAATAACGGGTCAGCCGAATGCCATGGGCGGACGAGAGGTTGGCGGGCTTGCTAATCAGCTTGCGGCGCATATGGATTTTGCACCAGAGGATCATGATCGCGTAAAACGGTTTTGGCGGGCACCGAACGTAGCGGATGGCCCGGGTCTGAAGGCTGTTGATATGTTTGATGCGGTCCACTCAGGAAAAATCAAAGCCATTTGGATTATGGCGACCAACCCGGTGGTGTCTTTGCCAAATGCAGACAAGGTGCGTGAGGCGTTAGAGAATTGCCCTCTTGTGGTTGTGTCTGAGGCCTCAGCGACCGCTGATACTGCGCAGTGTGCAGATGTCTTGCTCCCCGCGACCGCATGGGGTGAAAAAACGGGAACAGTTACCAATTCAGAGCGACGGATATCAAGGCAGCGGAGCTTTCTAGCAGCACCGGGTGAGGCGCGACATGATTGGGCGGCAATGTGCGGTGCGGCGCAGAGAATGGGGTATTCTGGTTTCGACTATGACGATGTCAGCGAGATTTATGCAGAATATGCCCAATTGTCTGGGTTTGAGAATACAGACACACGCGACTTTGACATCAGTGCACATGCTAGAATCGATAAAGACGCGTACGACGCATTGAAGCCGTTTCAGTGGCCGCTGCCAGCGGGGCGTGACCGGCCGGGTAGTGTTGAGGGTGATGAACATCGGTTTTTCGCAGACGGAAAATTCTACACACCAAACCGGCGCGCGCGTTTTTTATCCGTCGCGTTTAGGCCGCCAGAAAGCGCGTGTGATGATGATTTTCCGCTAGTGCTCAATACGGGGCGGGTGCGAGACCAGTGGCACACGATGACGCGCACGGGCCTGACACCACGCCTAACTGGACACATTGCGGAACCGTTTGTGGAGATCAATCCGAAGACGGCTGATATGCTGGGGCTGACCGATTTTGGTATCGCGAAGATAATCAGCAGACAGGGGGCGATTAAGGTTCGGGTGCTGAAAACCGACCGTGCACCTGAGGGGCAAGTATTTGTGCCTATGCATTGGACCGACCGTTATTCTGTGCAGGCGCGTGTTGATTCTCTGGTGGCGGAAAATGTGGACCCTGCGTCCGGGCAACCGGAGTCGAAATTTACACCGGTGCGGATTAAACCGCTGAAACTGGACTGGTATGCCTTTGCGGTGTTGTCGGAAGAGCCAAATCGAGAGCTTTTAGATATTGCTGAGTACTGGGCTGTTTCACCAGCGCCTCTGGGATGGCGAGTTGAATTGGCTGGTGAGGGCAATGGCACTGACGTGTTGAAGCATCTGGTTGGCAATGAGTCAGTGTTGACCTTGCAGGGCGGTAAGGCCTTTCAATCGGCCGCGCGCTTGAATGATGTGGGCGTATTGGAGGCTGCTTGCTTTGTTAGCAACGTACCGGTCGAGGCGGACCGTGCCTGGCTGAGTGAGTTGGTCGGAACGGAAGTCGCCGTCGATGATCGGCTTGGTTTGCTCGCTGCGCGGGCGCGGGTTGGGGCATCTGCTGGGCGGATGATTTGCGCGTGTATGGGGGTAAGCTCCAGCGCGATCAATACCGCGATAGAAGCGGGGTGTGGCTCTGTTGAGGCCGTCGGTGAGGCGACGAAAGCGGGTACCAATTGTGGTAGTTGCAAGCCAGATATTCGCCGTCTGATTTCTCAGTTTGGTTCTGAGCTCACTGAAGAAAACACAGTCGCGGCGGAATAGATTTGATCTAGCTTTGTGGATTGATTAATTCTAGAACCGCGATGACATTGCCGGCGACGTCCTTCATCGGTTTGCGTTGTTGTTGTGACATATCACGAATGGCTTTGAACGCTTGTTCTTCGGTAATGCCTTGACGAGACATCAGTAGACCTTTGGCGCGTTCTATCGCTTTGCGAGCGGCGAGATCGTCTTTGGCTTTTTGCAGTTCGACCTTTAGACCTTCCATGATTTTGAAACGGGTGAGAGTTGTTTCTATCAGAGGACGGACTCTATGCGGTGTTAAACCATCAATCACATAAGCGCTAACGCCGGCTTCCAGCGCGGCTGCCATCTGTGTTTCACCTTCAGAGTCAACAAACATCAGAATGGGAATTGGGTGTGCGTCAGAGAGCTGTTTCAAGCTCTCAATCGTTTGCTCATTTGGATTTGCGCACGCCAGAATCAGAATGTCAGGATGTGTCTCGATAACCTGCTCTAACAGACTGGTGCCATGGCATATTTGGGATTGTTGAACCGTTGCGTCTGTTTCGAGCGTGGTTGCGATCTGACCCATGCGCTCAGCATCCTCGTCTACGAGGAGGATGCTGAGGCTAGCGGTCAGTACTTCCGGAGTGGTTTCTTTAATCACTGACTTATCACCAAGTTTAAAGTTTGAAGTTGACTTCGAGCCAGACTTTTTGAGTGTCGACTGAAAATTGATCGGCATTATAGTCTGCGAATTTCAGCGTGAGCCCGAGTTTTTTCCATTTTGCGCTAAGCTGTAAATCGATTTCGCTGCCATAATCGGCGCCGCTAGTATCCGCAGAAAAGTCATGATAAATGGCGGTGAAGTTAGCGCCGTTGAAGGCCCCCACATCGCCGATATTGTATTTGCCCTTCACATAGAAATCTTGCACGCCCGTGCTTGGGGTGATCAAGAATTTATCAGTCCAACCTTGGAATTTGTGCAATGTGGCGAGGGGCGTTTGGAAGCCGCGGACATCGTCACCGCCGAGCACTTCGTATGCCAAGCCCGCGCTCCAAGGGCCGGTTGCGTATGATCCTTCTACGAAATAATAGTCTGCACTGTAATCGAGGTTGCTGGATCCATAATCTGTTTGGCTCGCATATGACGCTGCATATCCGAGGGTTGCATTGTCGATTTTCTTTTTGCCGGCGAGTCGGAAGCCTAAGGTTTGAGATGAGGGGATCCCGCCAAGGTTATCGACGTCAATGAAATAGCCGAAACCCGTTAGCTTGCCGAGAGGTGTGGGATGGCTAGCATTGATGTAGTAGGAATCTCCGTCCCACCGTCCGGCAGCTGAATCGTCGCCGAAAATGCGGTTTACCTGAGTGATGTAACCCGTGTCGACGATCAGCTCACCAAAACTGGTGTTTTGGAAGCGCAGAGCATCGAAGGTCTGCTCGTTCTGACGCCAACCTACATGACCGATAAAACGGTGATCATCGATTGCGATTTGTTGCCGACCAAGTGTTGTGGTTGTGCCGGGAATACTCGTGTTCTTAATCTGCAGGCGGTTTAATTCTGTTGCATCTGGATCGGGAACGACGGGAAAGTTTGTTTTGCCGTTAATGGTGGAATTGAAGTCATCCACGAGACCGGTGATGTGATCGAACTCAATCAAAAAGGTTGTATTGTTCCACGCGCCTGTTTCCAGTCCGGCGCGGGCGCGGAAGGTGAGCGCATCTGCAGAGTCGGCAAATCCATCCTGATCGACTGTTTCATAGCGCAGACGTGTTAGAAGGATGGGTTTAGTGTCTTTGAGGGCCGCTTCCAGTGAGTTGACGGGAGGTTCGGATGGAGCGGTCTCTTCAGCAAAAGCGACTGATGAGTGTGCAACCATAAGGGCGAGGCTAGATAGGCCGGCTTTATAAACAGTGGGAAACATAAGGTGCCTTGATTTAATGGCTGTGCCGACGCCAAAAGACTGCGACACGAATTTGTTTAGGGGACAGGATTTTTTGACTGTCCTTGCGACGGGCTTCTACCTTGAAGGGCTATGGCGGCTTCATCGCGCGCCAATGCTTGTGACGTGTTTTCACAGGGAATGCGCAGGTGCTTCAAGCTTTGCCAGTCGCATAATCGGCATTTAATTTGACCCGGCAGTAAAGGAAGCATTTGGTGCTTATGGTGCCAAAAAATTATGCAAGTGGTCTGCAATCTTAGTTTTTCGGGTAGAATTTCACCGAGAACAATGGGCATCTAATCGATACGCGCCCTGAGGGTGAAGAGTGGAGACACGGTCTTGAGGGTAAAACAGGGTCTTATCTATGCAGGTGGCCGTGGTCTGCGCATGGGCGGCGTTGATAAAAGCGCGATCTTGCTGGGCGGGCGACCATTGTATCAATGGGTCGTCGATCGAATGACACCAATGTGTGAGCAATTAGCTGTTGTCGCGCCACAGCGGCCTGAATGGTTGGAGGCAGATAGTACGATTGAGCATGTGTTTGATGAGACTATCGAAGGCGAACCAATTGGCCCAGCGGGTGCGCTCTTGGCGGGATTGAAGCTGTTGAATCGTGAAGATGAGGCTGGCTGGCTGATAACAGCGGCTGTAGATGCGCCATTTTTTCCGGGTAATTTGGTGGAGCGCTTGTTTGCTGGGCGAGGCGATGCGCCAGCAGTCATTGCACGCAGTGAGGATGGTTTGCACCCGACCTTTGGCCTTTGGAACGCAGATTGTTATGTGCCAGTGAAAACGGCGATAGAATCGGGAAGAATGTATGCGTTACGAAAGCTTGTCAGCGAGGTTGGCGGGGCGCAAGTCAGTGTCGCTGGCCCGGTTCAGCAATTTTTGAACATTAACACGCCCGATGAGTTGGATCGTGCGCGTAGCATGGTCGATGTCTTTGGATCTGCTTGAGGGGCTTTCGCTGTTTTTTAGCGAAAAGCGCAGGCTGGGGCTTATCCGTGCTTGATGATGTTCTTGGAAATGGCGCGTATTTTCGGGGCGAAAATAGTTCGTGCTCAGGCCAGTGCGTGTTAGAATTTTGCTAAAATAATCAAAAACGCGCCCGCTCACCCCTTGAGCATCAGGGCATGGTGAGGAGAGCGGTATGAGCGGATCAATCAAAAAGCTAGGGCGAACAGGTTTTATGGCAATGGACCGACGGATATTTATCGCCGGAACGAGCGGCGTGTTGCTCAGCGCGGCGGCGTGCAGTCATATGCCTGAAGTGTCGAAGGAGGATGACATCAAACACCGTATGATCAAAAGCAATGGTATCAACATGCGTATTGCGGAGATGGGCGAGGGGCCGCTTGTGCTGCTCATTCATGGTTGGCCAGAGAGTTGGTATTCTTGGCGTCATCAAATTCGCGCATTGGCGGATGCGGGTTATCACGTGGTTGCACCAGATATGCGGGGGTATGGCGGAACCGACAAACCTAAAGAGCAGGATGCGTACAATATCGAACAGCTTAGCGCGGACGTGGTTGGCGTTGTGGATGCCATGGGCGAAGAGCAAACCTATCTGGTCGGTCACGATTGGGGCGCGGCGGTATGCTGGGACGTGGTGAGGCGCTACCCAAATCGGTTTAAAGCCTTGGTCAACATGTCTGTGCCGCTGGGTGCTCGCGGGTCTGCGCCGACGACGCAAGTGTTGAAGTCTATTTACGGCGATAATTTCTTCTACATGCTCTATTTCCAGCAGCCGGGTGTGGCTGAAGTAGAGTTTGATGCCGATCCGCGCGGAATTTTGAGCAGGCTATATGCGTCTCCTGATACGCCACGGGCTGAACCAGAGTTGATCGATCCTAAAATGTCTGCGGGCGGGTGGATTCCGCGCTTGGGCGAGCCGTTGGAGCAACCGGCTTGGCTGAGCGAGGATGATCTCGACTATTTTGTGAATGAGTTTGAGAACAACGGCTTCGTCGGCGGTATCAACTATTATCGCAATCTGGACAATAACTGGGCGTTGACGGAGAATATTGGTGATAGCGATATAACTATGCCTGTCATGTTTCTGGCCGGTGAGGAAGATACCGTAATTCGAGGCGCGACGGCTGATGAATTGACGGCGTCGATCGGGCGCTGGTGCAAGGATTTGCGCGGGGTTACATTGTTGCCCGGTATTGGGCATTGGTTGCAACAGGAAGATCCAGAGGCTGTGAACGCGGCGCTGCTATCGTTTTTACGTTCAGTCTAGCTGCGCGTGGGCCGGAGCATTTTTACTCCGGCAGCGCAAACGCGACGAGTTCTCCGCCAATTGTCGGTTCGCCTTTTTCCGGATCGTCCGGGACGGGAACGACCACGAACTGACGGCCATCCTGCATATAGGTGATCGGTGTGCCGTTGACGGATTGGCGCATCTCCTGTGACCACAGTGTTTTGCCGTTGCCGATGTCTATGGCGCGGATGGTGGAGTCTAGCGTGCCTGCCTGGAAAATGATGCCTCCGCGTGTGGTTGTTGTGCCGCCATAAACCGGGGTGCCGACTTCAAAATGCAAACCGGGTTTTATGCCAAAGGGGCCGAGATCAGTCATATTGCCAATGGGGCGGCTCCAAAGCAGCTTGTTTGAGTTGAGGTCGATTACCGCGAGACGGCCATAGGGTGGTTCAAAACACGGCATGTCAGATGCGATGTTTGTGAACGGAATTTTCCATTTGGAGACAAAGCGCTTTGTGATGCCATAACGCGGGGCATCTGCGTCCCACGGGCCTTGGCCTGTTTTCTCGTGGTTTGAGGCGGGCGCCGCCGGACGATTTGGGTTGGCTGCAGCGCGTTCTGCTGCCGTCATCATATAAATGCGATTGCCCATCAGCATCGGTTGGGCGATGAGTAGGCCATTATCGGCGTCGACAGAGACGCTGGGCCAGTTGAAGCCACCAGCATTGCCCGGATATTGGAAGGTTCCGCCATAGGTTTTGCTTTCGCCAAGCTCGCCGCCGCCGGGCATAGGCGGGGTGAAGTGGCCTTCATAGCGCATCTTCTTGAATTCGATACGGCAATAAAGTTGATCAAGCGGGGTAAGGCCCCACATGTCCTTTTCAAGGCGTGGCGTGCGGAAGTGTGGCAGGCCAGAGAAGGGTTGTGTTGCGGCGGTCCAGTCCCCTTTGGCTGGGTTTTGCGGGACGGGACATTGACCATCTTCGGTGGCGTTAGAGCCGTCAGGGCAGGTGGTCGCGGGCCAGATGGGGGTGCCATCGCGGCGATCAAGCAGGAAGATTTCACCGCGCTTGGTCGGTTGGGCGAGCGCTGGGATGCGTTCGCCATCTTTCGTGATGTCGATGAGTGTAGGTTGTGAAGGAACGTCATAGTCCCAGATGTCGTGATTGACCGTTTTGTAGGACCAAACGAACTCGCCAGTCTCACCTTTTAGCGCGATGACCGATGCGTTGATGGCGTCGTCAATGTCCCGGCGTTTGCCTCCATAATAGTCTGGTGAAGCGTTGCCAGTGGGCGCGAAAATGAGATCTCGCTCTGGATCATAGCTCATCATCGACCAGACGTTTGGCGTGCCGAGTGTGAAAGTCTCGCCTTCGGGGGGTAGCGAGGGGTCGCCGGGGCGACCAATATCCCATGCCCAAGAGAATGAGCCATCAATGGCGTTGAACGCGCGCAGAGACCCGGACGGGTTTTGAAGCTCTTGATTATCGACAACCCAACCGCCAATCGCGATTGTATCGCCCGCGACAAGGGGAACAGATGTGTGGAAATAGGCGAACGCTGGGTGCGGGCCAAGACCAATGCGCAGGTCGACTTCGCCGTTATCGCCAAAGTCTTCGCAACGCTCACCCGTGTCGGCGTTGATGGCGAAAAGTCGGGCATCTGTCGTGCCAGTGAGAATACGGCGCGGGCAGGATGCTGCGGCCTCTGCGGTGGATTCGTGATAGGCGACGCCCCGGCAACCACGGGTGAAGGTGTTGCCCTTGGCGAGTTCTTCCCATGTAGACCCGGTCAGCTTGTTTTGCGGGTTGAACCGCCATTCTTCCTTGCCGGTCTTGGCGTTGACAGCGATGACAATGTTACCGGGTGTGCAGGTGTAGACTTTATCATTCACCTGAATGGGGGTGTTTTTATACTCGTAAGGAATGTTGGTTTTATAGCGCCAGACTTCTTCCAAATTGTGAGCATTTTTGCGGGTGATTTGCGCGAGGCTGGAGAAGCGAGTTCCCTTTTCTGAGCTGCCATAGTGGCGCCAGTCGCTCGCGTCTGATTCTGCTGGGGAGGTCTGCCGCTCAAACGGGATGACCTCATTGCTCTGGGTGCTCGATAAAACAAACAGTAAGAGGGCCACTGTGCCCACGCTGGCAGGAATAGCGCGTCTGCCGGGCTCTATCATTGCGGCGCGATGCCAAGGTGTAAGAAACCAGAGGCCGACGACGAGCCAAGCTGCGAGGCGCGGCAGAAGGGCGATCAGATCAAGCCCCGCTTCAGGAATTGACCAGAATATCGTTGCGGCCACTATCAGGGCATAGGCCGTGCCAGCGAGCCCACTTCGTAAGGCGAGCAGCGCCGAGACCCCGCACAGGGCGATGCCAGCGAGGGCGTAGTACAAACTGCCGCCGAGACTGATCAGGTGCACGCCTCGAATAGCGAGATAGAGGCCAATGGCCAGCAAGAGGGCGGCGAAGGCCCAGTTTGCGATTTTGGCAATCATGGTGAGCGGTCACCCCAGTAGTTTTTATTACTTGTAGGACACTACACGTATTTCTACCAAGGGTGCCAGTATTCATGTGACAAAACCGGGAAAGTGGCGCTGGTATGCTTGCGCTGTTGATTCCATTGTCTCACAAGGGAGTGATAGCTGGTGAAAGAGGGTAATCTATGCCGCAATTTGATATGATCTTACTTCGCGCCGAACAGGTTGAGGGTGTTGATGTTGTTGAGCATACTGCCGGGACACCGGCGCGCGAGGGCGGTGGGGATGAGACCTATCGCTGTGGGAGCTGTAAAACCAAGCTGTTGGTGAAGGTAGCGCACCATGATGCGCATGGCGTGGTCGTAAAATGCGGCAAGTGCGGGCGGTTTAATACTGAGCCACATCACCATTAGAGCGATTTCGTGCACAAACGTGCAGTTTGATGCAATCTGATGCAGTTTAGCGCATAAAAAAGGCCGATCAGGTTTGGCTGATCGGCCTTTCTCTTTATCTGGATGTACGCCGGTCTAGAGACCGCATGTGGTCGATAGGAAATCATCAATGGCGGTCAGACTCTCGCGGTGATGTTCCGGCCACCATGGCATGCTGTGCGGCATGTCTTTGATTACGACTAATCTTGAGTCTGGCTGGTACTTCTTCACGGCCTTGTAGAAGTCGGTGCCGTGGAACAATGGTACGCGCACGTCGCGGTCACCATGGTAAACCAAAATTGGGATATTGGCCTTCTCCGTGTTGTCCATCGGATCCATACCGGTCAGTGTTTGGGCCTGACGTTTGCGTTGACGTTTGTTGCGGCCCCAATTGTTGCGTACCTTGGCGAGGTTGGACACACCCGCACCGGCAATGGCGCATTGGTAAGGGCTGTTGGGCCGGACGGTCGCGGCCATCGCCGCGAAGCCGCCATAAGAGTAACCGAAGATGGCGAGCTTATCTGCGTCGACTTTGCCGCTGGCCACCAGCCATGCGGCGCCGTCGTCTTTATCGTCTTGCATCTTCTGACCCCACTCATTGTCACCAGCCAAATGCAGCTCGCGGCCGAAACCTTGGGAGCCACGATAATTTGGCTGCAGCACGATAAAGCCGCGGGTTGCCAAGAACTGATTCCACCCTGTCGCATCCCAGCCGCCATAGTCGCGTGCCCAAGGGCCGCCGTGTGGTAGGATGATTGCGCCGCGCGCCTTTTCGCCCGGCTTGAGGCCTTTGGGTTCAGTCAGGTAGGCGGGTATCTTCATGCCGTCGCGCGCTTCGTAATATACCAGCTTGGATTCACTGAGCTGAGCTGGGTCAATCCAAGGGCGGCTTGATCCGATAACGGCGAGCTTTGATTTATCAACGAGCAAGTAGAAAGCCGGGGGCGTTGTGGCGCTGCTGACTTCAACAAGGACGCGGTTACGATCGGTTGTGTAGTCAAGCAGGCTCACATGCTTGCTGGGGAACAGACCTTTCAATCCATCATGAATCGACTTCATTTCAGGGTCGACCCAGTAGGTTTCTGTTTCTGCGCCAGCATAGGTGAAGCCAAGCACCTGTCCGAAGTTTTCCTTCTTGCGTGACGTAATTACACTACGGGCAGAAAATTCAGGGTGAGCGAAGACAGGTTCGTCGCTAAATTTATCTGTTGACGGATAATATTTGTAGATAGAGACTTTGTCAGAAAACTTGTCGGTGGCGATGTAGTATGATCCATCGCTTTCATCGCGCGCCAGCACTGTGACATCGTTTCGTTCTTCAATGTTGGCGGTTAGCGGCTCTTCCAGTGTGAACTCATTGGTTTCAGGGTCGATGAGGTAGTATGTGTCGTAATAGGCGCCGTCTTTATAGTCGCCCTCATATTTACTGATTGGCATACCGTCGCGGCTGTCGATCCGATCAATGACGATTGTGTCATTGTCACTGTACAGAAATTCATCTTTACCAGTTGCAAGATCGTACTTGAAGAAGCGCTGACCACTCATGGGTGAGAAGCGAGAAATGAGAACTTTTGAATCTTCTAGCGGCAAAATCGATCGAAGGGTCGTCATGTTATTGAGCTCCATGCAGCGCTCAAGATCTTTGTTCAGACCAACTTCTTTTGGGCCGTTAGGCATATCGTCAATGTCGGTAATTTTTTCGTTGCCGAGATAGGCTTTCAGAATGAATGTTTTGGTCGATCCCGTGCCGACAGTTGTTTCTCCGCAACCTGACATTTGCCCGGTATATGCCTGATTGGCGAACCAGAGGGATTTCTTATTCTTTAATGCCGACGCGGCAAAGAATTTCATCCGCTTATTGGAGGGGGTGATCGCCGTTGGTGTGAGGGGTTTTGATGTGTCAATTTCACCGCCAATATCCCAGTATGCAGCGGCCAGCGTTTCTGGATCTTTCGGGTTAGCGACGACTCCGACAAGCATATCGCCTTCCAGAGACATGGATAGTCCGTCGACATTGGCCTGTTTGGCGATGGCTTCGACAGGCAGCGGTTCAGCGATGGCAGGCGCCATTGCGAAACTGGCCAGTAAAGCCATGAAACCGCTTTTCAGCAGAGTGTGAGTCATGCGTTTGGTGTCTCCAAGAGAGGGGTGAAATTTTTCGCGTTTCGTTTAGTTCGGGGGAAATGCCCCCCTTCGTCAAGGGAGTGAACTGGTAATTCAATCTATTGGATAAAGTAAGCACCCTAGAGGTAAAAATTTTCCATAATCCCATCAAAAATAGAATTTTGATTCTGTGAAGAGGTTTTTGCGGTAAATCATTGCGCATATGCAACACATTTTGGATATTTTTGTGTTTTCTGCTGAATTTTGCCATCGGTTCGTTGCTTCTTCTCTTCTCGACTGCAAGGTTCACTGCAGATTTGCCGGTTTTTCGTCGAGAATACACCGAGAGATCGAAGGTGTTTCAACTGTCAGTTATGAATGGGGTGATTGGGCCATGATCCAACGTAATTTTAGAAATATTTGTGCGGGAGGTGTCGCGCTTGGCGTTCTTATGGCCGCATCGCCAGCGCTCGCGCAGGAAGTCGAAGACGTCGCAGCAGAAGCGGCTGAAGATGTGGTGGAAATCGTTGAGGAGGCGCCAGCCGCCGACGAGTTTCGCCAAGAGAAAATTACCGTCACCGGATCTTTGATTGCGCGTGATGAATTTTCGTCAGCTTCGCCGATCCAGATTATTACCGCCGAAGTCGCGACCCTTGAAGGGCTCGTTGATACAGCCTCATTGCTGCAAGGCTCTTCACTGGCATCTGGTTCGACACAGTTGAACAATACGTTCCAGAATTTTGTCACAAATGGCGGTGTTGGTGCACAAACGCTTGACCTTCGTGGTTGTGGCGACACGCGCACTTTGGTTCTGCTTGATGGGAAACGTCCGGGGGCATCAGGTACGCGTGGCGCGGTTTCATCACTCGACTTGAACGTGATTCCGCAATCTATCGTCGAGCGGATCGAGATCCTCAAAGACGGTGCATCAACAATCTACGGTTCAGATGCGGTTTGTGGTGTTGTAAACATCATCACACGCGATAGTGTTGATGGTTTTGAAGTCAACGGTACGATTTCCCAGCCATTTGAAAGCGGCGGCGAAGAGTATAATCTCTCAGCAGCCTACGGGTTCGGGTTTGGCGATTCTGCTGAGTTCACGCTGTCTGCGGAGTATCGTGTCTCTGAAGAGCTCGACATTAGCCAGCGTGACTATCTGTCTTGCCCACGAGATCTCGTGCGTAGTGCGGCGGACGGATCTATCCTTGATCGTCAGAACTATTCTGCGACTGCGACAGACCCTACACGGACCTGTAACAATCTTTACCACAACACAGTGATCGACGCGTTTTCAGGCGAGCGCCTTGTTCCGTCACCAGACGGGTTGACTGTTCCAACAGCGTTCGGTGGAGTGATCCCTGGATACCGGCCACGTATTGGTACGGGTACGCTGCCAGACGGCACATTGTACTATGAAGATATTCTAGATGCGGCCGTTCTGGGTAATACAGATTATAGACCAAAGCTGGAAAACATCTCTCTCTTCGCGACAGCGGATGTTGAGCTGGGTGCGATCACCTGGGACACTGAGCTTCTTTATAATCAGCGCACAGTGGATGTGGAAGGCTGGCGCCAGTTCTTCCCATTGATTGGTTCAGCGACGAACCCGGCCGGTAACAACCCATTCTATGGGTACATCAATGATCCGTCCTACTCTAACTCACTTGGTAGCTTGGTGCGTCCGGTTCTGCCGTTCGCAACGTCTGACACGGTCGATGTTGACTTCTTCTATGGCGCAACATCGTTCGCTGGCGATTTCGGCAGCGCGCTGAACGGTTGGGGCTGGAAAATTGACGGAACATTCTCCCGTAGTGAAGGGACATATTCCGGTAATGAGATTCTTTCCTCACAGTCTGGTGATTGGGGCCTCGACGGCGTGGGGGGTGTTCTTATCTCACCACCTTCAGTCGATTTCCTTGATCCGGGTTTCCTAGATGGTTCACGTGCTGATGAATTGGTTGCGGCGATTTCCGGAAATCAATCTGGTAAAACTGTTTATGAGCAGAAGACGATCACAGCTGTCGCGTCTGGCGAAGCGTTTGAGTTGCCAGCTGGCCCTCTCGGCGTCGGCATTGGTGTCGAATATCGTGAATTCAGCATTGACGATCAGCCAGGTGAGTTGACCCAGAGTGGTGACATTTGGGGATCATCTACTGCAGGCCCAACGGTCGGCGAGAATAGCGTTACAGAAGCGTTCGTTGAGATCAGCGCACCGCTTATCAAGGGCGCTTTCTTGGCTGAGGATGTTGAGTTGTCAGCGTCTGCGCGTGCATTCGAGTATGATCTTGGTGGATCAGACTCAATCTACAAGGTCGGTCTGAATTGGCAGATGTCTCCAACATTCCGTATGCGGTCTAGCTATGGTACATCGTACCGCGCGCCGGCGCTGTTTGAATTGTTCCTTGAGGATCAAACAAGCTTCGCGAGCCAGACATCAATTGATCCATGTATCGATTGGGGTCAATCTAACAATGCTAACATTCAGGCCAACTGTGCTGCTGCGGGAATTCCTGCGACATATGCTGGTGGTAGCAGCTCGGCGCTACTCATCGAGTCTGGTGGTGGCGAATTGTTGGAGGCTGAATCAGGTGATTCCTTGACGATCGGTGCCGTGTGGACACCGACCTTCATCGATCTGAACATTGCGCTTGATTATTATGAAATCGAGATCAATGATCAGATCACCAGCCTGTCAGGTGCGCAGATTGTCGGTGGGTGTTATGCAACAACAACCTTCCCGAACGATTTCTGTAATCTGTTCGATCGGGCACCAGCGACTGATGCGGTAGCACCATTCTCGCTAGACAACATTCTTGCACCAACCTTGAACGTTGATTCTCAGCAGCAGCGCGGTATTGATCTTGAAGTTCGCTACGTCAAAGACTTTGATCTTGGTACACTGACTGTTGATACATCTGTGAACTGGGCACTTGAGCGTTACATTAACGTGTTTGGTTCCGACTTCGTATCAGGCGTGACCGATGACGATTACAACGGCTCAATCGGGTATCCGAGTGTTGTAGGTGATGCGACGGTTAAGTTTGAGCGTGGCGATTGGACCTACACATGGTTCACGAACTATATGGGTCGCCAGGACGACAACCGCTACTTTGCGGATGATTTGAATGGACCGTCATCATACTTCGGTGAAGCGGGCCTTTATAAGGTCTACACCGAAGCGATGTTTACCCACGGCGCATCTGTGCGTTGGGAGGGTGAGACACTTTCTCTTACCGCGGGTATCAACAATCTGTTTGACGAGCAGCCACCGCAAGTGTCTGACCTCGTGCAAACGAGCGCAGGTAACACAGCCGCTAACGCGACGGGATATGATTATCTTGGTCGCCGGGCGTTTTTGACGGTCAGCAAGACGTTCTAATTTTGTGTCTTTTGTAAATTGAAAAGGGCGGACCCAAGCGGTCCGCCCTTTTTGGTTTGGATTGTTGTTTTATGCTTCGAGTATGATACGTTTTTTCGCGCGACGGGCTGAAACAATATGTATTGGATGTCACTGTATGAACGACCAAGATACGGCGAGTATTCTCGCGCAGAGTAAGAATATTAGCGCGGATACGACAGCACCTACGAAAGTAAAATTAAAAGAGAAGGCGGAGCTTGTCTTAAAAGCCTGTCAAAGTGGCGCCGATATTACTGTCCTTGAGGGGCTTCTGGATACAGACCCCATTACGCCAAAAATGATGGATCAAATTGGTCGCGCCGCGTTTAAAATGAATGCTCTTGAGGTGGCCGAGCGCGCATTGGAGCAAGCGTTTTCTGAATCCGACTATTCGATTGGGTGTATTAAATCCTATGGAATGACGCTTGCGAAGACGAAACGGATTGAAAAGAAAAGAGAATTTGAAGATCAGTTGCTGGGGCAACCGACATTGACGCCAAAGCAGTGTTTGCAACTGGCTGACCTCCTCGCGCGCCAAACTGACCGTCAAGGTGATGCCCTTGCTTTGATTGAGCGGGTTAAAGCGCGCGACGATGCGGCGAAGTACACCGATGCGATTCAGAAACTGGAACCTTTGCTAGCTTCAGTTCCGCGAACAAAGTCGTCTGTAGTTCAGCCTGTGGTCGCTGTTGAAACAGGTTCGTCACTCGGTGATTCGGCGAAGCGAATGTTTTCAAAATTTGGCGGATTGTTCGGCTCAAATGGCTCTAACACCGAGACGTTAGAGCCTGCGGCGCAAGAGGCTAGTCAGCCAACACATTCTTTGATGGTCGGGCTAGTTGTTGGAGCGGTGGAGAAAATTTGCGGCTGGATCACTCCTGCGCAGTTGGCTGCAGATGGGCAGGCCAAAACCAAAGCTGAGGCTCTACTGAGTGCAGCTACAGATCTTGCCAAAGCGAGCGATCCCTCATGGCAGGATGCAGCGCGGGTTTATGCTGATGGCGTTTTGCTATCTCGCGACATGTCTCTCGATGTTCAGAAACTCAGCAATTTGCTTGTGTCGTGCGCAAGTAAAATGGCGAAGGAAAACGAGAGCGCCGCGAACGAATTATTTGAAATGGCCATGGGGCTGGGTGAGCCATCTTACAAATTGCTGGTCAATTATGGTAATTTCAATGTGAAGCGCGAGCATGTCGATGCGGGGCATGCTCAGCTCCTCGCTGCGGGAAAGATTGCCGCGGGTAAGGACTCGCATGTCAAAAACCTGATTTCCTGTATGGCGAAAATGGATGGTCGTCAGGTAGCTTACGATTTTCTCATCGATTTTCTCGAGCAGAATCCGGCGAAGAAGTCGAACTATCTATTGACGTTGGCTGACTTAGCGAGTGGGCTCAATCAGCATAAAGATGCTGCAGCTTATTTAGATGAGGCGATAATCGCTTACCCCGAGCGGGAGGCGAATTTTGTGCGCCGCAAGACCGTTCACAATTTGCGGGCAGGGGTGATTTCAGACGAGCACAGATCGATTTTGGATGTGTGTCAGACATTTTTCCAAAGAAATTTGCCGATACTGGACGATGAGCAGAGCCGGATTCTCGAAGAGATTGTCGACAAAGGCTACTGCATGTCGCATTTCGACGATTTGTTCGGAGAGACTGAAAGTGACCTTTGGCGAGACGCTGAGAATTTTGTTCAGGATGTGGCGACCCGGCCTGACATATTGGATTTGCAGCGGCGAATATCAGAATGTGAGGACTTTAATAGTGACCCGCATTTCCAGAAAATGTTCAAGCCGTCGATCATAAACTATCGCCAGGAAATTGGAGAGATGTTTGCTACCGAGGCCCCTTACCAATTGTATTTGAATAAGCGGATTTTGGATATCGCCAACAGTTATAATGAGATGTTGTCGAAAATTCGCAATGTTGCGCTGTGGATCAATCCACCAATTTCCGGCAAAAATGTCGGCGAACGCAAAGGGTCTCAAATTTGGCACCGAGACCAAGAAGACGTTAATATATTGAAATGCTTCATTTATTATTCGGATATCACAGAGGATAGTGGGGCTACGGAGTATATTCCTTATTCTAAGTCTGAACCGGTGCGAAAGTATACGGATGTGCTGGCCTACCCAAGTTCCAGCGGTTATCCGGGCGATTTTTTGATCAATAAGCGCATAGAGCCATCCGATATGATTAAAGCTGAGGGGCGCAAGGGATCTATCATGTTCTTTGATACCAACGGGTTTCATCGGGGTGGATATGTCACCGGCGCGCGCCGCATTTTGACAATGTCGACATTCTTACGCCCCGTGTCGCCTTACGCGGCAACAAACACAAAACTGTCAACGAAGGGGGCTGATCTGGATGCGTATCCGTTCGAGTCGTCTTACGCTTTGCAGGTGTAACCATTCTATGCGGGTATCAATAATGCCTCATATCGAATCCATCTAAATGAGTTTTACATGGCTCCAGAAGCGGGCGATGTGCAATGGAAGCAGTGCGGGGGCAAAATGACACCTTCATCCATGACAACAGAGTATTCTGTTAACAGAGTGTATGGATTCGATTTACTGCGAGGTATCGCCGCCTTAGCCGTTGCGATCCCGCATCTGATCTTACTATCGAATTTTAGTGAAATGTGGGAGGGGGTGTCGATCGTTGCTGTCGAAGTTTTCTTCGGCCTCTCTGGCTATGTGTTGGCACCGCAAGTTCTCAAGCTTCAGTCAGTTGCCAACAATTATAATTTTACCGTGTTCTTGCTGCGCCGCTGGATACGAACCATCGCCCCATATATTTTCGCGACTGCGTTTATTGCGATTTTGACCTCAAATCTGGTGAGTGTTGAGTTTATCAAGAAGGCGTTGTTCCTCGATACGTTGGTGAACTTGCCCAAGGATGATTTCTTCTCGATCTCGTGGAGTCTTGCGGTCGAGGAATGGTACTATGTTCTGGCGGCAGTACTGGCTGTTTCGTTCAGAAATCACAAGCTCTGGATAGTGTTTGCAGGGATTGGTGCGGTCTGCGCAGCCATTAAAATTGCTGGAATTTTTGTGGACCCTGATTGGGTCGTGAATGTTCGCCGAGCGACGGTGTATCGACTGGATGCGATCGCCTTTGGGTTTCTAATGTACTGTTTTAGAGACCGTCTGCCGGTTGGGTTGGGTAAGGCTGTGTTGACTGTTGTTGCGACGATAGGGTTGGCTTTTGTCGCCTTGATGTTTGCATCCCATGGCGCGGCGTTGGTGAATAAGCTTTCGATGTTGGGCGCGATTTACTTGCTGTCTGCATTCTCACTGGCCTGTGTGTTGTTGTTCCGCGAGTTGGAGCCGGTTATTTTGCAAGCGCGAATGAAACCTGTCAGTGCGTTTTTGGGGAAGATTTCTTATGCGGTTTATCTGTTCCATTTGCCGATCGGTTATGCCCTGAAGGCGCTTGGACTGTCACCCGCAGTGATTTTGATTCTGGGGGCACCGCTCGTCATATTGTTCTCATGGCTGTTCGCAGATTTGATTGAACGGCATCTTATAGATGGTCGACCGAATTATCGAGATCCCGGGATCAGTAAAGCTGTTGCCGACGATGCGTTGACGCCTGGGCGTATATTTATGGGATGGGCGGGTGTCGTCGCCGGAATTGCTGTCTGTGTTCTTGCAATCGAGGGCGCGGCGAAGATGTACCTGCGGGAGACCAACCCGCGCCTGGAAAGCTCTCTGCTTCACACCAAGGCTGATCTTAATAAGGGAGGGACTCGCAATGTGTTCGCAGCGATCGATCCAATATTGGGGTATGCACATCCGAAGCGCCTCGCACTTGATACCAAGTCTTATAGCGTTTCGCAGATTGACGGTTTTGGCGTGCATCGCGGCAAGCGCGAAGATTCGTTCAAAATATTCGTATTAGGGGGGTCAACGTCTGATCCCTTTTTGGCCATTCGCAAGAAGGAGCCGCCTTGGACTAAGTATCTGTATTTGAATTGTCGTGAGCTGAGAGATTGTGAAGTCTGGAACGCTGGCGTGGGCGGATTTGGGTCGGCCCAAGAGCTTATTCGCTTAGTCCGAGATGTGTTGCCGCGTAAGCCGGAATTGATCGTTTCTATGCATGGGCCGAATGAGTTGAACAGGATTCGTCGATCACCGTTTACAACGGGGATGCAGAATGATCGGGCTAAGGCGCTCAGCCGCTCAGGTAAAATCTGGTATGGGAACGTCATGCCCAATGCGTTGGCGGCGTTGGCCTATGTGCGGCGCAAAGATGACACACCGGCGCGATTACAGGAGATTTATTACGGATTTGATTATCGTGATCGGTCGCCATACGAGAATTGGCTTGCCAACGTAGAGATGATGCAGGCGATGAGTGAGAGTCAGGGCAGCGCTTATTATGTGGTGCTGCAGCCTTTGGTAGGGTGGGGTGAATATCAACCTGACCCGGAGGTTCTTAAGGCTGGAAAGCGCAAGCAAACTTACTATGATAATGTTCGCGAGTTCTATGTAGAGGCGACGGCGGCATGTGCTCGGATGGATTTTTGTATCGATGCGTCACGGGTTTTTGATGGAGATAGTCGTAATCTCTACACCGATATACGTCACCCAAATGATGCAGGGAACAAGTTGATTGCAGATTTTGTGTCAACGCAATTGATTGAGAGGGGGGCTGTCCATGAAGAATAGAAAAGGAATGTTCCTTCGCTCCTTCAAATGGGTGGTCTTCTTGTCTATTATTGTCGTCTTGTTTGTTATCTTATACGATAAACCAATTCAGGTTTTCACGTATGAGGCTTTCTGATTTGCAATAGTCATCATCCAAGCTGGTTCAGTTCTGGTTTGGTGAATAGGCGGGAACGGACGAGGAAGCGTTTTTCGCGGCCATTGTCGAGCGAGAACATTCCGCCCCGGCCGGGAACCACATCGAGAATGAGCTGTGTATGTTTCCACACTTCAAACTGACTGCCGGAGATGTAGAATGGCGTGTCGCCGAGGCTTCCGAGTTTTACGTCATGGAGTCCGACACTAAAATCTCCAGCGGGGTAGCACATGGGGCTGGAGCCATCGCAACATCCACCGGATTGGTGGAAGATGACTTGCCCGTGATCGGAGATTATTTCGTTTAGAAAAGTGAGCGCGGCTTGTGTGGCGATTACACGCGGCGTCGGTTGGGGCCGATCTGACATTTGGATGATCCTTGGCGTGTGAAAATATCTCCGGCCGCGAGGTTCACGAATCTAGTGTTGTGAAACAAACGTGCCGGAGACAGGGAGGAATTTGATCGTCTGGGTCTAGAAGAAACCCAGCTTTTGCGGGGCGTAGCTGACCAGCATGTTTTTGGTTTGTTGGTAATGGTCGAGCATCATGGAGTGGTTTTCCCGCCCTATGCCTGATTGCTTGTAGCCGCCGAACGCAGCGTGCGCTGGGTAGGCGTGATAGCAATTGGTCCAAACCCGGCCTGCTTGAATGGCCCGACCAAAGCGATAGCAGGTATTTGCATCGCGTGACCAAACGCCTGCGCCAAGGCCATAGAGCGTGTCATTGGCAATGGCCAAAGCTTCTGCATCGTCTTTGAACGTGGTAACCGAGACGACGGGGCCAAAAATTTCTTCCTGAAACACACGCATGCGATTGTGACCGCGTAGAACAGTTGGCTGGATGTAGTGGCCGCCTGCGAGATCGCCCGTCAGTTTTGCTTCAGCGCCACCGATCAGCACCTCAGCGCCTTCTTGCCGACCGATATCGAAATAGGACAGGATCTTTTCTTTTTGCTCAGAACTGGCTTGTGCCCCAATCATTGTGGCTGGGTCTCGCGGGTCGCCCTGAACGATTTCTGCAACACGTTTGAGAGCGCGTTCCATGAAAGCATCATAGATTGATTCATGGATGAGCGCGCGAGATGGGCAAGTGCATACTTCGCCTTGGTTCAGCGCGAACATGACGAAACCCTCAATCGCTTTGTCGAGATAATCATCATCTTCCCGCATGACATCTGCAAAGAAGATGTTCGGTGACTTGCCGCCCAACTCCAATGTGACAGGAATGAGGTTTTCAGACGCATACTGCATAATCATGCGCCCTGTAGTCGTTTCCCCGGTGAAGGCGATCTTTGCAATACGTGGGCTGGAGGCGAGTGGTTTGCCAGCTTCCAAACCAAATCCATTGACGATATTGAGAACACCTGGCGGCAAAATATCTGCGATCAATTCAGCGAAAACCATAATGGTTGCAGGGGTTTGTTCTGCGGGTTTCAGTACGACGCAATTGCCAGCGGCCAATGCCGGGGCGAGCTTCCATGCCGCCATAAGGAGCGGGAAGTTCCACGGAATAATTTGGCCGACAACGCCCAAGGGTTCATGGAAATGATATGCGATTGTGTCCTGATCGACTTCTCCGATGGACCCTTCCTGAGCGCGGATGCAGCCTGCGAAATAGCGGAAGTGATCGATCGCGAGCGGAAGATCGGCCGCGGTGGTTTCGCGAATGGGTTTGCCATTATCCCATGTTTCGCAACGCGCCAGAAGATCGAAATTTTCTTCCATACGGTCAGCGATGCGATTTAGGGCGTTGGCACGGTCTGTTGTGGAGGCGCGTCCCCAGCCATCCTTTGCAGCGTGGGCAGCATCGAGCGCGGCGTCTATATCGTCTGCGTTTGAGCGGGCGATATCGCAGATCGGTTGACCTGTGACAGGAGATGCGTTGGAGAAATACCGCCCCGAGAGTGGCGGCGTGAACTTGCCACCAATAAAGTTGTCATATTTGGATTTGAAGGGTGACTGCAGGTTTACAGCAGTCTGATGAATGGTATCAGCCATAACGTTTCCTCTATAAATTTGGCGCTGGTCTCGTTTGCCAGTCCTGCCAAATTTAGGGCGCGTTAGAGCGTGAATGTGAAGAGGATCTAATGGGCCGAGCGTCAAAACTGTCTCAGTTTTGAGACAGTTTTGAGGTTAGTCGTCAAATATGTTCAGTTTGGTGGCGCGGCGATAGAATGTCGCGCGGCTCATTCCGAGGTCTCGCGCTGCTGCGCTGACATTGCCGCCAGCGCGTGACAGAGCGCGCCGCAAAGTGCGCCTTTCAGCGCCGGGCAGGCCTTGTCCACGTTGTTCCCCATCATTGAGAATGTCGGCTGCGGGCTGGATTGTGATGGACCCCGTCGGTTCCAATTTATAGAGCTTGCGCGCTGAACGGGTGGCGCCGATGACAAGATCGTCTTTATCTAAGGCCAGCAAAACGGGCCCTTGAAGTGAGGGGGCGGTGCCTCTGACGATGCGGGCATGAGCATAGACATCAGCAAAATGGTCTGCTTCAATTTGGGCGGCAGCATCTTTTGCCGTTTGGGCGATAAGCGCGGCGGTGGCTTTGTCGAGGTCTCGGTTACAAGCAGATATGTCGAGAACCGCAGAGAGAGCGCCATCGACGCCGAATACGGGGGTGCCGACGCAAGTCATCGAAATGTTGGAGGTTTTGAAATGTTGGTTTTCTTGCACGACGATTGTACGTTTTTCGGCGATACAGGTGCCGATGCCATTCGTGCCTTGGCAGACTTCTGACCAGTCAGCGCCGATCACGAGCTCGGCATTTTCAAATGCTTTTGTGTCGGCGGCTGATCTTCTTTGGTCAATGATAATCCCGTCTTGATCGCACAGGACGACCGCACACCCGGTAAGTGATAGAGCGGAGTACAGCCGGTCAAGAACGGGCTCTGCTGTGTGCATGACGCGTGAGAGCCGCTCTCGGCGTTGTTTGAGGGATGCAGCATCCAGACGAATGGCCGGTGCGGGTTCATCAGGATTAAGTTGGTGCGTGTTTAGCGAGCGTGACCAAGACGCCGCCACAAAAGATTGGGCAGATGAATTGGGCGACGACACAATCTCATAGACGGTGTCGGCATGCGCTTGGCGCAGGTGGCGTTGATCTTTTTGCACGGGGTTAGAGTAACAGATAATTTTAAAAGGGTCTTGGTGGAAAAAAATCAACCAAGAACCAGTCTGAAGAGGAGAGGAGCCCGCCTTATGGGAGGCGCCTTACTCACTTTTCCGATGTGTTTCCGAAGTGAACCAGCGTATATTTTCACAGGATGCATTTATTGATGGGCCACCTCAATGGGGCAGGCCAGTGTCATCTTCCGCGTCCGCCCATGAGTCGATGCATGTAATGGAGGCGCTTGTCACACCGAGTAGGTAGGTCTTGCCATTGCAGGACACGAGCGTGACCCTTTCGCGTGGACCGATGGGAAGGCTGCGAATGAACTGCACAGGTTGGGAGCCGTCAGAGCCTGACTGGGTTCCCAATTGGAAACGGCGCATCAGCCATAAAGCTGCATACGCCAGTAAAAGTACCAAGCAGAGCGAAACTGAAACCGTTAGAATCGTTGTGAAGAGTTCGCTCATAATGCGCCTTTCGGTGGTTTGGGCGGGTTTGAGTTTGAGCTGCTTTTGTCGGCGTGTTTAGCGCGCTCTTGCTCGGCCCACACGATGATTTCGGCAATCGCTTCGTAGAGATCGGAGGGAACCGGATCATCAAAGCCGCAGCGGGCATCGAGGTCTCGGGCTAGGGCGACATTCTCTAAGACCGGCACACCCATTTCCTCGGCTTCGCCTCTTAAAATCAGTGCACGGTCATCATAGGCTTTGCCACTTACCCACGGGAGTTGATTTTCAGTTTCATCGAATTGCAGCACGATTGCGATATGTGTTGGGTTCATGACGAGGGCGAGAGCTGAGTTGAGGCCGCCGGCATTTTGGCTCCACTCCTGCGCAACCTGTTTGCGTTGTTGTTTGACCTCCGGGCTGCCCTCGGTTTCTTTGTGCTCTTGTTTGATGTCTCGTAAGGACATGCGAAGCTTTTTTGTGTGAGAGTGCTTTTGATACGCGCTATCGAGCAGCGAGACGAGGATAAACACAGCAAATGTGGCCGACAGCCCTAAAAAGACCAAGCGTCCCAATATTCCCAGAACTGAGCCTGTGCTGAGGGATTGAGGCAACCGCATGATAGAGGGCAGTAGAATCCAGGTGACCACGCCCAATATTGTGAGGATCAGAATGGTTTTAACGATGGATTTGACCACTTCGACCAGATTGTCCATGGAGAACATCTTTTTTAATCCCTGTACGGGATTTAGTGTCTCTGCTTTCGGCTTCATTTTTTCGAGAGTGAATATCATCCCGCCTGATTGGATGAGCTCTGCCAGAATTGACATAACGATGACGGGCGTTGCCAGCAGCGCAATCGCCAGCAGGAGCGTTGTGAGGGATGCGCCGCCGAGGCTGGCAATGACATCCATGCCGGGATTGCCGATTGAATCGATAGCTGATTGCAAACCCGATGAGATGCGCGTCACAATAAAGCCTGACATAGCGACGCCGCCAATCAACCAGCCCAATAGTCCGATTGTGCTGGTCACATCTTTAGATTTTGGAATATCACCCTTTTTACGCGCGTCTTGTAGGCGTTTTGGGGTGGGCTTCTCCGTCTTACTGCCGGAATCCTTATCGTCTGACATTCTGATCCCTTTAAAGGCTGCCCCATTCTAATTTAGATGGAACGCTAATCAGCTGGGGGCGTCAAGGCAATGCGCCTGATCGGAGAGCAAGAGTGAGTTGATTCGTCATGAGTTGTGACAGCTCTATGGCGTGCCTGATTTGCGCGGCTTCGATCGCCTGCCGACGTGCGGATGCGGCATCGCGGTCGCTCGCTTCGTTTTGGCTGCGCATATTGTCTGTTGGCGCGTTCATAATGTGGGAGTGCATAGAGAAGAGTGAGAGGATGGAAAGGCTTTGCATGATGCTGGCGAATAATTGCTGCAACGACATCTGGTTGCGTTTGCTTCCATAATATTCGCCCGGTGCGGTGATGCGCAAAATTTCCTCGGTGAGTTGTTGGCCTCTGCGTAACCATGTTGTGCCGTCAGCGGATTCATTGACGACGAAATTATCAAGAAAGCGGTTGTCGGTTTTTCGGCCATTTTCAGAGAACTCAAAGCTGAGATCTTGTGCGCCTTGGGCATCAAAACCGTTTATGACGAGTCCTTGCTCTTTATTGGTGACCACGATGCGGTGGAGTTGCCACGTGTTCTCGATACTGGGCAGCGAGCGGGTTTGTACGGTGATTTTTGTGGCGTCGGTTAGCTTGAAAGTGATGCCGCCCCAAAACTGCGCGTCGGCCTCGCCATCATTGGTGAGATCGATGGCCAGTTCGCCCGTAATGGCGGTTGAAACGCCGGCCTGCTGGTTTGTGAGAATGACGCCAGAGGCTTGCCGGTCGAGCAGTAGCGTATGGTCACCGCCGAGGTCGAGTATAAGACTGGTCTCGCCAAATGAGATGAGGTTCCAATCTCCAAGCGCGTCGATTTGCGGTTGGCTGGGTGTGGCCTCCGGGAGGGGAGCGAGATAGGCAGATGCTGAGATAAGGGGGGTGGTGATGTTCATTAAAGCTCACAATCTTTCCAGATGTTCACTTTAGTCGGTTTGGCGTTGCTTCGTAACTGGGGTTTACCCTAGTTGAGCTGCATTAACTGAGGGAACTGAGCTTATCCGGCTTGCACAAGGTGGCGCGTAACTTGGCTGGCAATATCGGTGACGCTACCGGATACGAATCCATCAGCGCGAATAATGTCCGACGCGCCGGCCCAATCGCTAAAGGAGACGCCAGAATGCTGCGTTGTGGTAGTCGTGTTGTCTGCCCCGGAGGTGCCAAAGCGGGCCTGTAGGCGTGCAGAAGACACCAGATTGTTGTTATCAATACTCACGGGGGCGCAGTCCTTGGGGCTTAGGCGGGGTAGATAAGCCTCTTCATAACCGATTTTTCATTGGAGTTTAAGGGGGTGGTTTCTGGGACCTAGGGTTGACCCTAGGGGCGCGAGAGTTGCGACAGAAATTCACGAATGAGTTCTGGGCGGGTGAGTATGTCTGACACTAGCTCTGAGACGATCAAAGTGAGCATGAGCAGGATGATAAAGCCCGAGAGCCAAGCTTTGATCGAGAGCGAAAGAGAAAAGACATTGAGCTGCTGGGCAAACCGATTGACAAGGCCAAGCGCCAGATCAATTGCCAGCAAGATTACCAGTGCAGGCGCAGCAATCATCAATGCATAGGCCATGATTTGCGCAAAGGCGTTGGTGATCGTCGTTGAGCTTTCGAGGTTGAGGAAAACGGGGCCGCCAAGAATTGGAATTTGAGCATAGCTTTCAAGCAGGGTCGCGGTCATTAACATAAAGCCGCCTGAGGCCATAAAGACGAAATTTGCGAGTCGACCGAGAAATGCGCCATTGAGCGATGTTTGGTGCCCGGTCAGCGGGTCCATGACTTGCGCAACCGTCATGCCGACCTGACCGTCTATCAATCGACCTGCAATATCAACCGCGTGGAGGATGATGGAGAAGAAGAAACCTATCAGCACACCAATGATTGCTTCTTTCCCGATGATGGTGAGCCAGTCTATGGTCGCAAGCTCAACTTCAGTAAGGCCCGGAGCGGTGGTGAATACAACCAGCGCCATTGAGAGGAAGATGCTGTTGCGCACAAGCGGTGGGATGGTTTGCGGGGAAAAGACGGGCAGGAAAGCGAACGCTGCAGCGACCCGAACAGAAGCCACGGCGAGCAGGAGCGTGTTTGAGGAGAGGTTCTGCATCCACTCCATATGCTAGACGAGTGTCCAAAAGCTGCTGAATATTCCGTTGGCATAGGCGTAGAGTGCGCCGCCCACAAATGCGGCGGTGATGAAGAGCGTCACGACAATCCCAAAGAACTTTAGCGTGTATTGCAAGGTTTGTTCTTGCACTTGGGTCGCTGCTTGCAGCAATGCCACGAGGAGGCCGATCAGGGAGGCGACGATGATCGGCGGCGCTGACAGCATAAGGATGAGGTAAAGTGCTTGCTGGGTGAGTTCTAGAATATTATTGTTCATGCGGTGGGTCTAAAAATATGAGAGGACGAGGCCCTGGGCCAACTGAGCCCAGCCATTAATCATTACGAAGAGCAAAAGCTTGAAGGGAAGCGACACAATGGTTGGTGACAACATCATCATCCCCATCGCCAAGAGAATGTTGGCGATGACAAGGTCGATTACGATGAATGGCAGGAAGATGAGGAAGCCGATTTTGAAGGCTTCAGCCAATTCACTAATGGTGAAGGCTGGGATGAGGATGATGAGATCATTCTCTGAGATTGGCGCAGCGTCTGGCCCCATGATACGCTGAATTGTATTTAGGAAGAATGCGCGTTGTTCAGGGTCTGAGTGTTTGCTGAGAAACGCCTCAAGCGGGGCGCGGGCCTCACCCGACAATGCTAAGATGCTTTGGGAGGTGGCGGGATCGCCCGTATTGCCAGCTTCGTAAATCGCTATCATCTCAACACCTACGGGGTACATAACGAACATAGTCAGCACGATTGCGAGACCGTTGAGCACGATATTCGGCGGCACGTTTTGCAGGCCAAGTGCATTGCGCAGTAGGCTGAGCACAACGACGATTTTTGTGAAACTCGTCACCATGACCGCGACGAACGGTGCCAGCGCGATCAGTATGACTGTAATGAGCGCTGAGCCGGGGGTGAATTCGCTGAGATCCATGATGAGATTATCCGTAAGGGGGGTGTATTCGGTTGATGTGATGGTTAGTCGATGAGCAGCACATAGGTTTGCCCCAGTCGTTCCAAGGTTCCGCTGATAGTATGCCCGTGGGGATCTGTGAGGTGGGCTGGGGGATTGGCTTTAGGCGACGTGACATTCGGCGCGTCGGATGCGCTTAACTGTTCGAGCTGCTGACGGCTGAAGTTGAGGTCCTGTAGCGTAAGACGGCCAAGGCTCACGGGTGACGCGCTCGATGTTGCGGGGATGATTTTCTCGTCGGCCTGCGAGGTTAATCTAACGTGATGGATTTCTGGATCCGGCGCTGGAGGCGTTAGCGTCCAGATTGGTTGGCTCGGCAGAAAGTTTTTTAGGAGTAGAGCGTCACCCGTCTGTAGGTTGAGTGAGCTGAGGTCAGGACAGTTTTCGACCGGCGCGCTCATACGGCAAGGAGAGTTGAAATTTCCATACAGGTGGCTTGCGAGATCGAGCAGGCCTGCGTCGATCAGTGTCTCTAAGTTGGGAGACTGAGAGAGGCGTAGGTAGAGTTGATGTGAGCGATCTTGGTTCTCGACCACGAAAAGCTCTTCTGTGCTTGGTGGCGCGGTGATGTTGCGCGGTTCGAACGTGCAGGTGAGAGCTGTTTCCAAGCAATTGATCACGGGGGCGAGCGTGTCGATCAGATTGGCAGCGTCGAGAGCATCAGGGGTGTGACCCTTCTGCCAGCCGACGGATTTGTTCTCCAGTTTGAGCGGATGGAGCCATATGTCACCAAGAGCGCTTTCTAGGCGGACCCCGAGCAAGTTTGAGAGGGTCGCTTGCGGCGCTATTTTGCGCAGGGACCAACCCGCATCCGCTAAAGAAGTTTGGCAGAGAGTTTCCACCTTCTCCGCTAATTGTGCTGTCTCGCTCATGAAGTGGCCTCCTGAACGGTTTTCTCTACTGACATGCGGATAAGCTCAGAATAACTGTTGGCGCCTAGTTTCTTCATCATGCGTTTGCGATGAAATTCGACGGTTTTGATGGAGATGTCTAAGTCTTCGGCTATTGCTTTATTCTTTTTGCCAGCGATAACGTTATCGAATATTTCGCGCTCGCGCTGGGTCAGTTCAGCTAGCCGGGATTGATAGGTATCGTTGCCGTCGCGCTCTTGATCGAGGGTTGAGAAGGCTTGGCTCAATGCGTTTGAAAGCGCCGCTGCGTCTAACGGTTTCTCGAGGAAGGTGACTGCACCTTCACGCATAGCTTCAACGGCTAGCGGAACGTCTCCATGCCCTGTTATGAAAATGATCGGCATATGGATTTTTTGATCGTTCAGATGACGAATGACCTGTAGGCCAGACATTTGAGGCATGCGAATGTCGAGTAGCACGGCGGCTTTGTCAGCTGCAGTCGCACTAACATCATCGAGAAAGTCTGCCGGGTCGCTAAAGGCTACAACTTGATAACCCAACGCTTCGAGCCAGATAGCGGCGGTCTCTCGGAAATTATCATCATCATCAACGAGGTAGATTTGCTGCATGTTCTTGCGCCTCCTCGGGGGTGTTGTCAGTTAGGGCCGATAGCGGAAAAGAGATGTGAAACCGTGCACCATGGCGGGGGGCGGGTTCATGCCAGAGCGAACCATTGTGCAGCTCCAGAATCGATCGGCAAATATTGAGCCCCATTCCCATGCCGCCCTGTTTGGTGGATTGGAAAGGGGTAAACAATGAATTCGATTGAGAGTCAGATAGACCGGCCCCTGAATCTTCGATGATAATATCGAATGTACGAGATGTTTCTTGCATCTCTAAACGAAGCTCGCGCTGTGATGCTGGGCAATCACGCATGGATTCAATCGCGTTGCGCATCAGATTGACGATGACTTGCTGTAGCATGATCGGATCGACGTGTATGACGAGCGAGCCTTCATTCATGGGTCTGTAGACGGATATATTGTAGCGTAAAATTTCCCACTCGAGTAGGTCAACGGCCTTGGTGATAATCTCGCTTATGTGAACATCTTGTTTCACTGGCTTTAGCGCATCGGTGTATTCTCTCATTCGACCGATAAGTCCTGATGCGTAGCCAACTTGGCTGAGGGCTTTCTCCGCGATGGGAATGAGGTCCGAAGGCGTTGTTTCAGGCTTAGCGGCGCGTATGCTTAGCGCATTTATTAAGTTTGAGATCGAGGCGAGAGGCTGATTGAGTTCGTGCGACATGGTGGCCGCCATTTCCGTGATCGCATGGCTGCGGGACGAGATGTAGAGCGATTCTCTGTCGGAGAGGTATCGGATCGTAGCCTCTCGGTCATTCGGTTCCATCGCTACACGAACGAAAAAGCCGTCATCCTGTCGGTGCGTGTAAAGGCGCACTTGTTGCCCAGAACATGTTAGCTCTTTGCTGTGAAGCTCAGAAAAGTTGTCCTTGCTTTTTATGTGGGACGTGAGCTGTGTCGCGTGTGTTGCGAACCATTGGGCGAATGCTGGGCTCATCCATCGCGGGTCTTTTTGCCCATCAGGGAAAAAGGCGACCGCAATCCCCAGTGCGTCTGCGGTTTGCTCTGAAAGATGGAATATACTGGTCGCCGTTTCCGACATCACTACCGAGCCCTGTATTACGCTATGTGCTACCTCACATAGTTACGAAATTGCAGTCAGCCAGTTTTGCTGGGCCGGGTCAACATCTGATTATGAATACTTGGTTGTATCGCACATGAAAATCTATCCTGAGACGAGAATTTTAAAATTTTGGAATAAAATCAGGGTTTAGGGCTTATCGCACTCGAAGATAAAGGTTTCTCTCAGGGCAGGGTAATTTCTTAAGTTTAAAATATTCCCGATCTTGCGGTGACCATTGAGAGTCAATGCTGAGTTTGGATATTTATTTAAAATTAATGTGTTGATTTCTCGCACTAATTGATGGAGTTTCCAGATAAGAAGTGCATCCATAGATAGATATGCGCTCGTCGACTGGTTGTTGATAAATGCGGTGATTTACTTTGCTTGGTGAAGTAAATGCATGGTTTCAGGCGCGGTCGGGATGGTGATGAAAGGTGGATTGTCGGGTTATGAGTGGCCTAGCCTTATTTCGCTCAATGAAGGCAGGGTCTGGCAAGCTGGGTCTGTCGCGCATTAGTGATTTGCTCGTTGTTGTTGGTTTGACGGCGATCATTGGGCTTATGATATTCCCACTTCCAACACTTTTTGTGGATGTGTTGGTCGCGATGAACATAATGTTTGCGATCATCTTGGTGCTGATGGCAATCTACATTTCTCACGCGCTTGAGTTTTCAGCGTTCCCTGCAATTTTGTTGATGTCGACGCTGTTTCGGCTCGGTCTATCCGTTGCGACGACGCGTTTGATTTTACTCAACGCGGATGCCGGTTCAATCATTGATACGTTTGGGCAAACAGTTGCGGGCGGGAACATTGTCGTCGGGTTGGTTGTGTTCCTTATCATTACTGTGGTCCAGTTTATTGTGATTGCGAAAGGTGCAGAGCGGGTGGCCGAGGTGGCTGCGCGTTTTTCTCTTGATGGGATGCCGGGTAAGCAGATGTCGATCGATTCTGATCTTCGATCTGGCTTGATCACTAAGGATGAGGCGCGCGCCAAACGCACCCGGCTTGAGTTGGACAGCAAGCTGCATGGTAATCTCGACGGGGCGATGAAGTTTGTGAAGGGCGACGCTATTGCATCGCTTGTCATCATTATCATCAATCTTGTTGGCGGGCTGGCAATTGGCATTTTGATGATGGATATGCCCTTCGGTGCGGCGATGGATACCTATTCCATCCTTACAATTGGGGATGGCTTGGTTGCGCAGGTGCCTGCATTGCTGAGCGCGATTGCTGCGGGCTTGATTGTGACCCGGACGGCAGGTGAAGAAGATGATCGGCATCTGGGGGAAACGATTGCTGAGGAGCTGTCTGGGCGGCCGCGGGTTATTTTTGTTGCATCGGCGCTGTGTTTAGCGGCGGCCCTTGTTCCTGGGTTTCCGACTATCGTGTTCACAGGCCTTGCAATTACATTGTTTGTCGTGGGCGTCTTCGTTTCGGCGGGTGTGCGGGGGTGGGTTACTGAGAAATCTCTCCCAACTTATCACCGGATTAAAGGATCAGAGGCGCCCGCTATCGCGATTGCGGCTGAGCCTCTGAAGCTTCCTGCGCCAGAACTTATGGATGCAGACGCACCTCTTATCTTGATCGCTGGTGCAGAGGTGCCTGAGCAAATTGATCTGGCTGGGCTGGGAGAGGTCCTAGAACAGGCCTTGGCAGATATACGTGGGCAGTTGGGTTTGCCATTGCCGCGCAGCGCAATTGTAATCGATGAGACTCGCGAAGGGTGGAGCTTTTCGGCATTTGGCATGCCGCTAGCCACCGGCCGCTTGCTCGGCGTGGAGGAGCCAGCGTCAGCGCTTCGCTCCGAACTCACATCTGCTATTCTACGGCGTGCTGATGAGTTTATTGGTATTCAAGAGACGAGTGACCTGATCAATCGTGCGGGTGAGACGTATCCGGACTTGGTGAAGGAGTCGCTGCGGGCCCTTTCGATTGGGAATATTTCCGAGATTTTGCAGCGTTTGGTGAGTGAGCAGGTCTCTATCGCGAATGTGCGCCTCGCATTGGAGGCAATCGTTGCCGCCGCGCAGCATGAACGCGAGTTGCCCGCAGTTATCGAGCGGGTGCGTACGATAATGCGTCGGCAGATTTGTTATAAGCTCGCGCCAGATGGGAAGCTGCGGGCGCTGGTTCTTGATATGGCTCTGCAGGAGCGGTTGCGCAGTTTGGCTCAGGCCGGCGGGGACGCTGGCAACATGCCCGTTGATCCTGCAGTGTTTCAGAAAATTACAGCCGCGGTATCTGTGTCTATGCGGCACAATAAAGTCAGTGTTTTGATCGTGCCTCCCGAGATACGTCGACCGATGCGCGACTTACTGGTGACGGAATGTCCCGATCTGCATGTGTTATCTGCGAATGAGCTCGCGCGGGAGATTGCACCCGAAATCGTTGAACAAATATCGCTGCAAGGGGCAGCTCAAGATGGGCAATTGGATGGGCCGGAAGAAGGGGAAACTCGTGTTGAAGAGTAGAGTGATCAGAACGATCAGATATGGGGCTATTGCGGCGGCGTGTGCCGTACTGTCTGGGCAGGCAAACGCCAAGGAACCCGATCTGGGGCAAGAGGTGATTCATTATCCTGCTCCCAATCAGGACATTCGCGAATTGCTAGAGGGGGTCTTTGAAATGGTTGGGGCGTCGGTTCAAATTGCGCCGAATGTCCAGTCGGTGGAGACCAACGGAACGTTTGACGGGCCGGCTCAATCGGTTCTGACCCAAATTCTCGATAGTGCAGGACTGATTGCCTATGATGATGGGCTAACCACGTTCATCTATACCGGGGATGATATTCGTAATATGCGCAAGGCGATGGATAAGTCGCGCGCGAATAAGGTGCACGCGCAAGCTGACGCTTTGGGGCTTATCGACAAGAATAACGGCATCAAAGTCGGCCCGGGAAATCAAATCACTGTGCGCGGCGTGCCTCGGTTTATCAGCGACGTTGAGGCGCTGATCGAAAGCACCCCGCGGCTGAGATCTGCCGCTAAGGGAAAGGGGAAAACCAAAAAATCGCCAGAGGGTGAAATTAGCTGGCGGGTTTTCCATCTCGTCCATGCGCAAGCTGAGGATCGTACTGTCGGATCAGCATATGGTAATCGGGATGTGCGCGGTGTGGCGAGCCTGTTGCAGGAGCTTGTGAGTGAGTTTTATGGCGAAGAGGAGTTAAAGGCGGCGAGCATCGTGGCCTCCCCGTCACAAAATGCTGTGATCGTAAGAGATCGGGCTGATCGTCTGGATGAGTATGAGGAACTTATTCGTCTGTTAGATGTTGAGCGGCAACAAATTCAGATTGATGTTCAGTCAATCGATATCAATGTTGATAAGGCGCGCGAGATTGGCGTGAACTTCCGTGTGTCTGACTTGCTGGGTGAAAACAGCATCCTGTTTGGTAGCGGAACGGCGAGTGATCTATCATTGCGGCCCGGTCAACTGATTACGCCGAGCCAGCGAGGCGGCGCTGTGAACTTCCGGATTGGCGATGATGACTTTATTGCTGCCCGTATCACCGCGCTTGAGAGCAAGGGCATTGTCAATATTGTCAATCGAACTGAATTGCTGGCGCAAGACAATGAGACCAGCGTGTTTACTGACACTGAAGAGTTTGTTGTGCCGCTTATTGGAGAGCGCGTTGCAGATACTGAGCGTATCGAGGCGGGCACGAAAATTTACATTACGCCAACGGTTCAGTCTGTTGGTGGGGAGCGGATCATTCAAGCGCTCGTTGACATCGAAATCGGTAGCCTTGTCGCGAGTGGCACGGGTATCCCGATTAAACGTACAGCGACGATGTCAAATCATCCCAAAGTGCGTCCTGGTCAGACCGTCGTGATGACGGGATTTATCTCTCAAAGTGAGGGCGAAGTAACAGACAAGGTGCCGTTGCTGGGCGATGTGCCTGTGGTTGGTCGGGCGTTCAGGTCTACATTCCGTCAGCAGGGGGAAGTGCAGAAAGTTTTCTTGATTACACCGCGCTTTGTTGACCTTGATGAGGTCGCCGACACTCATCCGATTTTGTTGCAGCCTCAATTCGATGGGGCATCAACTTACACTCCGCTCACCGAAACTTTGCCGTTCACTGAAGAGCGGGTGATTTTTTTGCCGGGTCTAGACTATGAGGACGCTGACGGCAAGTTGATCGAGCGTGTTGATAATGGACATTTGGTCAAGGTGAATAATGTCGCTGAGATATTGAACTATGTGCCGCCGTCTCAGGTGGAAACGCCCAAGCCGCTTCGGAAAGTGACGCGCGTGTTTGTTGATGAAAATGGCAATCCAGCCGGCCGTTTGACTTCATTTGTAAGCAGCGAGAAGGAGTAATCTGAATGACGCCCCAAGTCGAAAAAACTCTTGAGACGCAAGTGGAGCTTCGAATCGTTGCGGGCGCACAAGAGGGGGCGAGCCTGTCTGCGCCCGATGGGGAAGTCATCGACATTGGTCGTATGCTGCGAAACGACATGGTGATGCAGGGGGCTGAGTGGAAGTCGACCCGGTTGAGGTTTTGCCGGAAGGGTCACTCAGCTCGGGTGGATGTGTTGTCTGGTTCTGCGCGCATATTGGGGCGAGTTGTGTCTGCGCCAGAACAAGTCTGCATCCCGGTCTATACGCCAATTTTTGTCGGGGAAACGGCAATTGCCTTTGGGCATGTCGGGGCGTCAGAATGGGCGCGCTGCTTAGAGCCCATTGCGGAAGATTTGCGGCCGGGTCACCCGCTTTCAAAGGCTGTTCCTGTTGCGCGTGGCGTTGAAACCGAGGCGTCACCAGACAAGAGGCGACGCCTGCTTATGGGCGGCGGTGGAGTTGTGGCGGCAAGTCTTGCTCTATTGGTGATTGGCTTGGGCACGAACAATCGATCTGACGCGGCCGAGCCAGATGTGTCATCGTTTGAGCGAGTGCGCTCAGTGCTCGTTGGTGTGCCGGTGGAAGGCTTAAGTGTTGAGGAGCAGGCGGCTGGAGATCTAATCGTTGGCGGTTTTGTGCAGTCTGACAGTGAGGTTTCTGAGGCGGTTCAGGCGCTGTATGCTGCGGGTATTGATGCCAAGGTGAGTTTGGAGTCTTCTGGCCAAATTAGAGATCGCATCGAAACGCTTGCCGGGCAAGATGGGTTGAGCGTACAGGCCGAAGCGCTTGAGGGCATGAGATTTCAGGTGCGTGGTGCAATTACGAGCCATCAGGCCGACCATTTGCGTGATGTGCTGAAGTCTGAACTGCCGGGTTATTCTGAGTATGTGAAAATTGTACCGGAGGCGGACGAAAATTATTGGCTTTGGGGATATAGCCCCGAGTCCGATGATCGCGTGACGACGGTGCATGTCGGGGCCAACGGCACGGGCCACATAAAACTCGCATCTAACAAAATCTATTATCAGGGGGCGATATTGCCATCTGGTTTCGTCATCGTCGGCTTTGAGGCCGACGTAATCAAGCTGGAACGAAAAGGGGAACCTCTCAACGTTCGTCACAGCATCACCACTGAAGAAGGAAAGTAAGTATGGAACCGAAATTAGTGCAAAACTTGACGCAACTGGCGACAGGTACGCAGGCAAATACGGTGCGATCTGACGATGCAGATAGCTCTTGGTACCGTGCCTTAGCCGAAGCATGGGGCAGCGCACTGGATCAACAGGCGCAGAAGATTGCTGATATGTCTGACGCGTTGCCAAGTGGGAGTGAAAACCCATCCGATTTGATCGCACTCACGGCTGAGTCAATGCGTATGCAATTCTTGTCGAATTCTTCTTCGACATCGACGAATTCCGTAGGCTCTGCACTAGAGACTATGGCGCGCAAGCAGTAAGTCTGGCGGATTGATCAATGTTACCTGAATCAGTTCCAGGCGTTGCGGTTCCTCCTGCGGAGGCAGTTCGAACGGTCCAGCTTAAGGCTGAGCCGGAGCAGATCGATCTCGCCTTCTTTCAGAGCTCGCTCGATCGCATGCGCAAAGCCGGTGAGGTTGCAACGGATGCGATCCAACCGGCTGTAGATGCTGTCATGGAAACGATTACTCAACTGGACGCAAAGGGCCGTGATCTCTCTGAAGTCGCCGAAGCGGCATCGAATTCTGGATCAGAAATGACCCCGGGAGAGATGATTATGCTTACGGTGCGTGCGCACGAGTTTTTGTTCAATAGTCAGTTAACCGCAAATGTCGCCAATCGAACTGCGGACGGATTGCAGCAGCTATTCCGGCAGCAGGGATAAGGCATATTGGAGAGAAAATGAGCAATACTGCATTCTCACCCAAAACCCTAATTGTATTGTTGGCCGCCGCGTTTTTGGTGGCCTGCAATCAAACTGAATTTTATTCAGACCTTTCTGAACATCAGGCCAATGAGATGGTGTCGGTGCTCCGGTCTGATGGCATTGATGCCAGGAAGAAGAAGGGACGCGAGAACTATGTTGTCTCGATCCCGGATAATAGCTTTGTGCATGCCTATGACACGCTTACGCGGGCTGGTTTACCTCGTCGTCGTTATCAAACCGTCGATAAAGTTTTTGAGAAACCCGGTCTTATCCCGCAAGCGTTCGTGCAACAAAAACGCTATGTGGCGGGTAAGCAGGAAGAGATTGAGAAAACGCTTGAGGCGATTGAGGGTGTGGTCGCCGCTGATGTGTTGATCAACATTCCGACTAATGATGAGTTTTATAAAGATCCAGAGCCGTCCTCTGTTTCTGTCGTGGTTCACCATTATGAAGACCATGATATTTCATCCCTCAGAGAAGGGCTTAAGCCGCTAATTGCGAATTCAATCGAGAGCATGACCCGTGAGAAGATTTCTATTGAATTCTTCCCTCGGTCTCGAATTGAATCCCAACCGTCTGCAGCTGGAATTTCGGCAGGGACACCCAACAAAGCGTCCTTCACTCTTGTTTTGGGGGCATTGGCTCTGCTGGCGGGGGGCGCAGGCTATGCTGGGTGGCAGGTTTTTGCAGCACGGCGGCGCAATCAGTCAGTGGGGCAAAAACAGTTGGAGCAGCCCAAAGCACAGGCCTTGCAGGAGTAGGTTTGAGATGAGGGGACAAATCTTGTTGCAAAGGCAATTGTTGTCGAAGCATTTTCCCGTTGCGCCATTGGCGGTTCCCGCAGGCGGAGGCGCATTGCGAGCAAGACGACTTGGTGCTCGGTTGCGTTTTGCGGGCACGGCGCATCAAACTTACCCCGCAGATTTGAGCGATGCACTGCAAATTGAAGCGTGGCAATTATTCCCAGCTGAGACGTTGAGACAACTGGCTCGCCTGACCGGATCGGCGGCGTGTGCCAGTCACATTTCGAGCATGGTGGATGGCGCAAAGCTTCGGGATGTTGCCCGTTGGATTGGCGTGCGTGCTCTCAATGATTTGCGGGCGAGTGCGTTTCGACATGAGATAGAGCCTCCAGCGTCGCTTACCGAAAATACTTTGGATGAAATTGGTGGCGCCGCACTCGGGCAGCTTTGGACTGGGGCTGGCTTGCTGACCGATGTGTTGGGCCAACCGCAAGCGATCATATCTCTTTCGCGCGACGCTGCGAGTGAATGGTGCTCTTGGGCGATTGAGGCAATGGAGAAACGCGCGTGAGTTATTGGCGAATTGATTTGTCATCCGATCATGCTGTGTTTTCAGACAGTGCGGTTGTTCGAAAGCAAGAGCTGCACTACCTTGAAAAGGCTGCAGACGTGCTGCGCGGATCTGAGGAGAGTGCTGCGCAGGCAGTGGATGCGGCCAGGGCACAAGGATATGCGGATGGGCTGAGCGCCGGCCGCGCTGAAGCGCGGGCTGAACTGCAGGCGCAGCAATTGAAACTAACCAAGCAACACCATGCCTATACGGAGAATAGGGACAAGGATGCCATAAAAATGGCGTTTGAAGTTCTACGCAGACTTGGCGAAGGACTTGCTGACAGCGAGAAAGTACGTGAGTTGACGCTGCAGATCGCTTCACAAATTGAGGGCGAAGGCGAGGCGGAAGTGCGGGTCGCTCCTGAGCATGTCGCGCAAGTTACGGCGAGCCTGGCGGAGCATTCTGGTGCTTTTCATGTGATGGGCGATGCGCAGCTGTCAGGTGCTGAGATAAAAATTAGCACTGCGTTTGGGGAAATTGATGGCACTTGGGATATCCAGTTGACCAATTTCGAGACTCTACTGCTGGAGGGGACGCCAGATGGTTCCTGACAGCGAAAACCAGACAGGCGATGTGTCTGACGCGCTTATTCGTAAAATTCGTGCCTCTGAGGGTGTTGCGCGCACCGGTCGCATTTCAGCGGCGACTGGAACAGTGATCCGAGCAACAGGGTTGAGTGTTCGTATTGGGCAGGTCTGTCATCTAAAAGATCCTGTTTCTGATAAAGTCATTCGCGCCGAGGTTTTAGGGGTGGATGGAAAAGACGCTATTCTCGGCCCGCTTGATCCTGTCTTTGGCTTGTCTATTGGCGCAGAGGTGCATGTGGCAGGCGAGGTGTCGGATATTCCTTGCTCGCAGGATATGGTTGGTCGGGTGCTGAATGCTGAGGGGCGGCCGATCGATGGTAAGGGCCCCATACAAGGCGGCCTTACTCATCGACCGCTATATTGTGCGCCCCCAAATCCCATGCAGCGGAAAATTATCGATCGTCCAATTTCGACGGGTGTTCGCATCATAGATAGTTTGTTGACGACGGGAGAGGGGCAGCGGATGGGCATTTTTGCTTCTGCTGGCGTTGGGAAATCGACGCTTCTGGGGATGCTCGCCCGCAATAGTGATGCTGATGTAATCGTAATCGGACTTATCGGTGAACGAGGCCGGGAAGTCCAAGAAATGATTCAAGATAATCTGGGTGAGGAGGGGTTGCGTAAATCTGTTATTGTTGTCGCAACGTCTGACCAGCCAGCGATGGAGCGCGCGCGGGCAGCTCATTGTGCAACGACAGTTGCTGAATATTTCCGCGATCAAGGGCTGCGCGTGATGTTGTTGCTTGATAGTGTAACGCGCTTTGCCCGTGCCTTGCGCGAAATAGGTCTGGCGAGTGGCGAAGCGCCCACACGGCGGGGATTCCCGAGTATGGTGTTCGCTGAATTGCCTCGCTTGTTGGAGCGTGCGGGGCAAAATGAGAATGGGTCGATTACAGCGTTTTACACAGTGTTGGTGGAGGACGAGACGGAAGAGGACCCTATTGCTGAGGAAGTGCGCTCCATTCTGGATGGGCACATCGTCATGCGCCGCGCGCTGGCAGAGCGGGGACAGTTTCCTGCGATAGACCCCCTTAAGAGTGTTAGTCGGTTGTTTTCTCGCATTACTTCGGAACCTCATCAGGAGGCTGCAGTTAGGGCGCGCAATTGGATGGCTAAAGCTGAGGAAATGGATTTTCTCATCAAAATGGGTGAGTATAAAGGCGGGCAGGACGAGGTCGATCTCGCCCTCGAGAAAGCAGCTCATCTCGCTGAAATTTTCCGTCAACGGGTGGATGAGGTATCAAGTTTTGCGCTATCTCAGGACCAGTTGGGAGATTTGTGTAGATGAATTTACCCTCCTCATTGAGTGATCTTCAGAAGTTCCATGCAGTTGCGCAGTCTCGAGTTTCCCGCGCTGAGCAGGCTGTTGAGCTTGCTCGTGAAAAACTGAAAAGTGCGCAAGCCATGCTTGATGAGGCGACCCAGGTATTGAGCTCGACGCGCGATGAAATTGCGGAATTGGAGTCCTGGGTCGCGGCGACGGAACAGCTACTGGTGTTGAAGAAAGAACGCTTAATCCGTGTTCGACGGTCATATTTGCGTCAGCGGCACAGTCAGGCGCAAGACTGGGTGGATGTTGCAAAATCTGAACACTCAACTGCTGAGCAATTGCTTGGCGATGCTATGCGGGCGTTAATGTTGGCGGAGGAGAAGGAGGGGCTCGCGAAAGATGGCGTTGCTCGCAAGCTTCGCGCGAAGATTTCGTTGACCGAGGCACGGGCAAGTGAGGATGTTTCAAGCTTCAAATATGCGACGGGGCGGGGAGGATGAGAGTGTTAGACCTCCTCCTTTTGCCGACGAAATTGACTGCGCTTCAGGGGCGTAGCACTCGCGGTGCAGGACATCCGACGGATGTGTTCGGGAAAGTGCTTGCGAAGGTGCGAGAGGGTGGTCGATCCGGCGTTCCGGATGGAGCCGTGCGAATGGGCGAGGTCGGGGCTCTTCGAGCTGATAGTGTCGCTTCCAATACGTTAGATGGTGCTCGCTACAGTTCTGTTGTGGAGGGAGTGCTTGAGCAAAGCGCGGATGCTTTGAAAACGAGTGGACCGGCGCTGGAGGCCAATGAAACTGGTGACTTTGGTCTCGCGCAACACACCGATGTGCAGGTTACGGATAATGTCTTCGAATTGTCGGTAGGTGTTGAGAGCGCATCTAGGATAAGCGCGAGTGGAGGAGCGCTAGGCTCTGCCTCTGTGCAGCCTCATCACCTTCTCGCCGAGTTAGCGGATCAAATAGAGACATGGCTAGAAAGTACTAGATCAAATACTCGAGCTTTCTTTGTGGTGAAAGGGGGAGGCGGTGAGAATGTTGCGGGGGTTCAGCTTCATTTAGATTCACTGGGGCGGATTAATGTTCATCTCCTTGCCGATGCGCATCTTGCTGGGCGCTTGCAGTCATCTCTCCATGAACTGAGAGAGCGGTTGAAGAAGAAGTTTCCCGTTGGCGAGGTGAGTTGCTCGCCCCGCATTTCCGGATTGGATGAGCGCGGCAATACTGACTAAGTGCCACTCATGCGATTGAGCGAATCCCGGAGCGATTGATCTAGCAATTCGTCTGCTAGACCACGCTGCCAGAAGCCGGCTAGCTCGTTTATTAGCAGGCGCGCCGAGCGGGAAAAACTGCCTTCAATAGGTGATTGGGCGTCTTGATGAAGTTTTTCGATATAGAGCGAAAAGGTTTTTGGGTCGCTAGATAGAAGTTTGGTCAGATCGACGATCGCGGCGCAGAAATCGTCAGCGGAGAATTCCGGGCCTGTGCCAGCGTTCATTTGGCTAGCGCATAGATATTCGACGGGACCAAACTTTCGACCAGCGCTGCGATTGAGGCCCCATGCGCCGAGGCGTCCAGATGGAAGGCGCGAGCGCTCAAGCGCTAAGCCAAGCGTGGAGGAGAGATCAGTGCAAACGTCATCGCTGCCAAAGCGCCCGACGGCCGTAAGGAGTTTTATGAAGGCGGGGTAGAGTGTGTCTCCCAACTGGTCGCAGACTTCCAACAATAGGTCGAGGCGATCTGCATCTGATTTTTGGGCGCGAATTCCTGAGGCGAGCGTTCGGCCTGCACTTATCCAATCGGGCTGGGCAAGTAGTGTGGGCTGGGTGGAGGCTGGCACTGCGCGCGGTCCTGTGATGTTGTTAGGGTTAGTCCTAACCCTGTCAGTCTGTTGGCTGTGAGTCTATCCATTGCCGAACGTGTTTAATAGCCGTTTGCGTTTTTTTGTCGTCAACGAAATTTGGCAGGTCTTTTTCAATCGCCCAAAGGGTTTGTTTGAGCTCTGGGTCTCCGCGTCTTGGATCTGCGCCATGATCAAGCAGCAGAGCGGCGGCCTCCCAATTCGTGCCCATCACAGCCTGATGGAACGGGTGCAGGCCGGTCGCAGTGGAGGCCAGATTTGGGTTAGCGCCTGCCTCTAAAAGTTGGGCAAGTTGTACGTTATTTTTATTTGTGATTGTGGTCGTTAGCCATGTGCGGCCGCCGGCAGTGAGCTGAGAGTCTGGGGAAACCCCCGCTGCGAGGAAGAGCGGGACGATTTGGGGATCATCGGCTTTTGCCAGTGCATCCAAAGTGGTCGCGCCATTGGCGGCTGGGCGCGCGGGATCGGCCCCAAGCTGCAAGAATTTCTCCACAACATCGACCCGCACAGGGCGGACATAAGCGAGGTACAGCATGAGCGGGTTGGCATCCGTATCTGGCGCGGGTGAATTGATGTCTGCGCCGTTATTGATGGCCATTTGCATCGCATCAAGGTCGCCCGCTTGGGCCGCTTCTAGTAGAGCGTTGACGGCTTTATCAGTATAGAGAGAGGCGAATTTACTGCTCTGGTCTTTGGGGCCGAAGGCGGCGTCAACATTGAGTATCACGGCGGGGTCCTTGGCGCGTTCAAGTGTGGGAGAGCGGGTATCGTCTCCGCATGCAGGTAAAAGGGTGCTAAAACATAGGCACAGGCTGCAGATGAGGTAACGCGCCATAAAATGCTCCGATCAACTAGGGATGGCGTATGTGGCGGTTTACTTCATCCATCAGATGTTGGTCAACGCCCTGCTGGCCTGCGCCTATTTTCTGCAAAATACTGAAGCTGCTAAAGCCGTCTTGTAGATAGGCGCTCCAGAGTGG
>JBOEGK010000027.1:0-82702 GCA_050633385.1 Hyphomonas sp. | reverse complement strand
CCACTTTGCGGGTGGCAGACCACCAAAGTATGTTGGCCTCAACGTCAAAGAGACTAGTTGAGTATTTGGCGCCCAGTCCCCTTGATATGGGCCACTTGTTGGCGGTTGGTCTATTAAGGCTTCGGGAAGGGGAGGCGCATAACGAGCGCCTGATAGGGCCGGGCGTGATTGTATTGCCTGAACCCCAGATATTGACGGCTGAATGGGCTTGATGGAGTGAGGTGTACCATCTCAGCACCCGGCGCAATATCCAGTCCAACCGCAAGAGACAACTCTATCTCCCGTAACAGCCGCAGAACATATTCGGCTGAATAACACTTTCGTGGTTTCCAATTCCCCTCCAGAACCATCTAAAATACTGTAATCAATTAGGCTTAGCTTAAAGGGGAAAGGACATCTTCATCAAAGTAGTATCCCTTCAGGCGCAGCAGGTTTTTTATTTGCATCTCGAAGTGCATCGTCAATCACGGTGAGAGCTTTTTGATGTTTCATTCCACGCGCCAACTGCAAAGATATTTCCGACATTTGTTGAAATTGCTGAAACCATCTATCAGCCAATTTATCATTATCGAAAACCTCTGAGTATTCGATGCTTCGCATCGTTTTGATCGCGAAAGCGAACTGGATAACGCACAACATGATCGTTTCCATGCGTTCCTTCAAATTAATATTTTTAGCAACCTGCTGAACATTTACAGCGTCACCGTTCAGTCCAAAATGGTGCTCTTCCATAACTGCGCTGATAATTTCCCAAGCGGCTTCAACCTTCTGTTTCCGCTCCGGCATTTCAGAATATTGACTCACCCGCAAGAGGCATTCGCTTATTTTCAGATTGATTCTGCCGAACGCGAAATGCACGTCATGAGGGATTTCAGACGAAAGCTCTTTGTAATGCTCATAACCACCAATCGCGCGCTGGTATCTCACGCTTTTTTCACGATTGATTTTTGAGTTATCGGCCATGTAGTTCTCTAGTGATGCAGCTAGGTAGACCACTTGCGACCGCAATATAGTCGATAATTCCACTCCCATTTTTTCAAATTTTTTAATACTTTCTAACAGTTCGATTAGATATGCGCGAGCGACATCTAATTCATGATAGCCTTCCGTTGCGAATGCCAATGTCACCATCACGTCAATAGTGAGCGCCGGATAATCTTCCAGCCCGTTATCGATAGCTTGTAAGGCCTCCTTGAACATAGTTAGCTTACTACTGTCATGTGAGTTGAGCACGGATTCGATTTGAAAACCACGTAATTGTATAAGCAATATTTCTCCTCGATTGCTGAGATGCGGTAGTAAGTCTTCAAGTCTTGCTTTTACATCCGATAAGCAGCGCTCGTATTCATATTTCAATTGCTCCGTGCGATCCTCTGAATCTATCAGCGACAAATTTAAGATCGCTTTCATAGCTGGATCCTCAAGAGTAGCGTTTAGATCAATCTCGCCATCGCGCATCCACTGTTCCGCTGAACCACCAGATACAAAACGTTCCATCAACTCAACCCGATTGGGATCAAATTCCGTCAAGTTGTTCCTTAGTGACAACAGCGCTGCGGACGCCTCCGCCAGAGATAACGCCGCTAGTTGATAGTTTTCTCGTGCAACAGACCTTGAGAGCACTTCTAGCATTTGTTCATAGGTTCTGAGGCCGGGCTTTGCCTTACACTGCCAATATAGGGCCTCCTCCATGCTCTCTGCTCTGGGAAGTTCCGAAGCCATTTCGACTAATTTACTCCCTAAAGCATGGCGTTCCTGTCGATGCTTCTCAGAGTTATCCGTATCGGTAAAAAATAGTCCCAATCGCGCTTGAACTCTATAACATTCCAAGGTGAAACGTTCTTCATCTGTCAGTCCAGCTATGTTTTTAGCTTCTTCAGAGAGTTTGGATAAACGACGAAACAAATCGCGCGAGAGCGTCCTTTCTGCTTGTTCCGCCAACAACTCAATAGATCGACCTATAAGTGACTTGACTTTATCTTGACCAAACCAGGTCCATTCATTCGAAGAACTCACTACCATGTATAACCGATTGGAATAGGCCGCGACCTGTCTCAAACTCATGTCGCTTACGGGAGTAGAGTTAGCTGAAACGATGTGAGTGATTAAGTCGGATAGAATAGCCACGATCCAATGCGCGGCTTGATCTCGTCTATCTGAATTAGACCAATCTATAAACTGAATCTCGTTCTTCTCTGGTTTAGATAATTCAGGTCTCATTAAAAATGCCGCAAAGCCTGCACCGGCTGAGGTGGCTCGTCCAAAAATAATGACATCGGCTCGAGCAAGAGACAGTAGTTCATGACCGCGTGCCAAAGATTTTCGAGCTCTTCGTTGGCTTTTTTCTCCGCGTATCCATTTCAATCTAGACCCAACTTGGGCGACTTTTACTTGGACATCAGTGCCTAATTGATCGCGTAGTGTGACCTGCAGTTCAGCCAAGATCACGTCTCGCAGCAAGTTATCGGTATCAGCTTCGAACTCAGCCACGAGGATACAAAAAGTATCGTTGCTTAAGTCGGAATTTTGTTCTCTTCCAATTTTCTTTGCTTTTTGTGTAGCAAAAAATTCCCGACGCGCGGATTTCATCAAGGCCCAACCAATAGTGGCGATAGCAGCTACAAGCGCCGCAACAGTTTCCCCAATATGCGTTAGTATAGCGCCCCAAAATCCGTCTAAAAAGTTTGACACAGTTTACTCCTAGCGTGGAAAGTAGGTGGCCATTTTGAATGGTGCTCTGCCCCACTGAGGTGGTCCATCGGTTTTGTTAGACCGGCGGTTGCATCGTAGCGGCGTTCATGCCGCTACCTCCACATAGTAGGGCGGTATGAACGCCGCGGGCAAGATGGTTTCTGGCGCGGGCGGTCGATAGCTCAGAGAGGAGTGGGGTCGGGCCGTGTTGTAATGCAGTCGCCAGCCTTCGATCAGAACCTTGGCCTCGCGCAGGTCGTAGAAGATTTCACGGGCGAGCAGCTCATCTCTGAGCTTGGAGTTGAAGCTTTCGCAGTAACCATTTTCCCATGGGCTTGCCGGTGTGATGTAAAGTGTCTTCACGCCGATGTTGCCGAGCCATTCCCTCAGCGCGATGGCGATAAACTCCGGGCCATTGTCTGACCGTATGTGCTCTGGTGCACCATGTCTGACGAACAGTTCGCCCCATACGTCCAGGACATCACGAGAGTTGAGCTTTCGCTCGACACGGATGGCGAGACACTCGCGCGTATACTCATCGATCACGCACAACATGCGGAAGACTTTGCCGTCATGCGTACGATCCTGAACGAAGTCATACGACCAGACATGGCCTTTATGGGCAGGCCTCAGTCGTACACACGAACCGTCATTCAGCCATAGACGGCTGCGTTTCGGTTGTTTCATCGGGACTTTGAGCCCTTCACGTCGCCAGATGCGGTAGACCCGCTTCTCATTCACATACCAGCCATCTCGCCTCAGCAAGGCCGTGATACGGCGATAGCCATATCGACCGAACCGTTCCGCCAGGTGGATGATCGCTGCCGTCAGGTAATCTTCATCTTCACAAAGCACCTTCGGCTTGCGCTGAGTTGAGCGATGCTGGCCGATCACGCGGCAAGCCCGGCGTTCTGAAACGCCCAGCTCCTCTACCACATGATCGACTGCAATTCGTTTGCGTGAAGGGCTTAGAACTTTCCCCGCACGACTTCTTGAAGGATCTGGTTGTCCAGAGTTAGATCAGAGACAGCGCGGCGTAGCCGGATATTCTCCTTCTCGATCTCTTTCATGCGCTTGGCCTGGCCGACCTGCAGACCGCCATACTCTTTGCGCCAGCGATAGTAAGTCTGCTCCGTCACACCAATCGCACGCACGGCCTGTCCCGTCGTCTCGCCCCGCGCAAGGCGGACCTCCACTTCGCGCAGCTTCGCGATGATCTCTTCTGGCTTGGCTTTCTTGCCCATAGTTCAGCTCCATATCTGAAGCCGGAACTAACTCAAACTCTGGACCACTTTGCTGGGGGCAGTGCAGGGGATCAGTCGGGCCTTAAACAACACAACAAAAGTGAGCCAGTGTCTCGCTGGAAGCGGGAAGGGAAAGTTTTCGCCGTGCGCAAAGGCGGGATTGATCTGTATCCTGCATTTCAATTCATCGATGGAAAACCGCGTCCAGTGATCGAGAAAATCCTGACCGAACTTGGCGATGAATTTACAGCATGGCAAATCGCATTTTGGTTCGCGTCTGGGAATGTGCACCTCGATGAAGAAGAGCCACGTGATAGTCTGGATCAAATAGAGGATGTCGTCTTAGCGGCTAAACGCCTGGCTGAGCCAATTATCGGTTAAGACGTAGTGCCATCGGGACGTTAATTTTCTCCACTACGCACAGATATATGATTTGAAACAAATATACGAGAATCTACAAATTTGGAGTCTGTGTGGTGTGGAAGAGGGGGGGCGACCAATTGCCGGATCCGCCTAGCGCGCTTCTGTCGATTGGTTTACCACCACTCTGTATCCCAAAAAGTTTACGAGATTAAACCCGTGATTTCTCATAACACACATTATCAGATCGCAAAGTTCCCTCGGATTTGTCGAGAGGGGAAAGGTGAGTCTCAGAGTCGTCGGGATTTTCTCAGTTGGTTGGGATTTTATGCCCCGTTTGGGAGAGACTTCTCAGATGCAAAGGGATTCACCAGCCGCCAATCTGGCTGAGTGACTGCAATGGCGCAAAACCGGACATTAGAAATCTGTAGAGTCGAGTGAAGTTGGCCCCGCACTGAGAAAATTCGAATAAGCTGACACCGGGCAATAGACCGTCCTTGGGTCAAGTAAGGGCGAGTTGTAAAACCAGTACAGATGTTCATGTTACGTGCTAGAATTTTGATATGACGAATCGCAGCAAGCCTCCCGCATCCGGTGAAATCTCCGCAATCTCTGGCTACCTAAAGCAGTACGAATATTCTGCTGTAAGAATCTATCGAGGACTTCAAAGCGGAGGTTTAGAAGCTGTTGTCTTCGCTGACCCATCGGCGGGAATCTTTGATGACCACCTATTAGAGATTGATGGAAAGGTTGAATCTGCCCAAATAAAATCATCGACGAACGCTCAGTATGTTCGTTTGAATTCTGCTCTTGTCGAAAGCGCGAGCGCAAAAGAAATCGCAGATTCATGGAGAAATCTGCGTGACGCTTATCCCAACAAAGACATTACCGCGACATATGTGTTTGCCGGTTTGTTCAACAAACAGGATATTGATCTAGGGAATAAAGGCGCTTTAGGGGCGCGCCATTCCGCTGCTTTCGCTAGGTTTGTATCGAGCTCAAATATCTCAGAAAAAGAAATTGAAAAATCTGTTTGGAGCGAAGCCTTAGAGCGTTTTCGAACGAATACTCAACTTGAAGAAACTCAGTTTCCCAACTTGCTTCAATCTCTCACTCTCGAAGATTTAACTGGGCTACTGAAAGATAGGATTGAGAACTTTCAGTCCGAAGACGGAAAGCGCATCGAAGAGCTGCGCAATCTTATCCCGATATTGATCGCGAACGCAGATAACAAGCGTCGTTGGACCGCCTGTGAATTGATGGATAAACTCGGTTGGACACAGCGTCCGAGCCAACGTCACATTCATGAGTTTCCTGTTCCTGATAATTTCCAGGAGAATAGTGATACGCTTACAGAGTTGGCCGCCTCATTATCTTCAACCACGCAAGGATATATCGCGTTGGTTGGACCGCCGGGGACGGGCAAATCCACACTATTACAACGTAGTTTGTATTCCACGGATGCTTATTCAATCACGAGATACTTAGCCTTTCATCCGGATCAACGGCATGGTCTTGGGCGTGCTGAAGCCACTGAATTTTTAAATGACACAATCGCTGCATTGCGGTCTCACGGTCTCAAGGCGTCTCGTTTCTATAACGATAGCCTAACCAGTCTTAGGGAGACGTTGTCGCGTCAACTTGAAGAAGCGACCAAACGTTACACTGAAACGGGTCGAAAGACGGTCCTCATAATTGACGGGTTGGACCATGTAGAACGAGAAGAGAATCCGATCGCGAGTTTTTTGCGCGAGCTGCCAGCGGCCTCAGCAATTCCGGAAGGCGTGGTTGTGGTTTTGGGCACTCAAAGACTAGATCTCAACGACCTACATCCAACCATCGCCCAACAGTGTGCCCGGCCAAATCGAACTGTAGAAGTACAACCACTGTCTCGGGCATCGATCTACGCGCTCGCAGCAGTGGCTGGTGTTCAAGACAGTGTCAATCTAACTGAACTTTACAAGGCTAGCAGTGGGCACCCACTTACTGTCACATACCTTGTGAATGCATTGGTGGCGGCGGTCACTGATGAGGAGCGCTCCCGAATTCTGTCACTCGAAAATGGGATCGGAAGAAGTGCCGAAGAAATCTACGAGCGCGTTTGGAATGCGATCAAAACGGCAGATGACACGAAAGACGCATTGGGTGTGTTGGCGCGCGCTGAGGGGAGTATTTCACCCGAACAACTCGCAGCGGTGACATCAGATGCGGCAGTGGAAGAGCTTTTACTTAAGGCCGGGTTTCTATTGCAATGCCGCAAAGACAGTCGGTTATCGATCTTTCACAATAGCTTTCGACTATCCATCGCCAACCAAACTTCGATAAAGTTTGGAAAACCTTCAGATGAAAAGGAGAAACGCTTTCATTCCAGGTTAGCGGAGATATCTCAAAACGCTGACGATTCAGACCCACAATATTGGCTTGAGCTCCGATATCGAGCGCGCGCGAATGATGATGAAGCTGTTCTGAGGATAGGAACCCCAACCTACTTTCGTGAGATGCTCAAGGCGTTTCGTCCGCCGAGCGAAGTGTTCAATGATCTTCGACTTACATATGGCGCTACTCTGAGTGGAAGGTCTCGTGTAACGCTATTGAACAAGCTTCTGATATCCAAAGAAATCAACTATAGGCTTGAGGCGGTTGATAATATCGATTTTGTCGAATTGTTCCTCGACTTGGGGGACGCTGAACTCGCGATAAAGCACGCCCTTGAAGGGGAAGCATTCGCCGATGGTTGGCTCACGCTGGTCGATGAGTTGTACGAAGATGGCCAGGTCGAACTTGCGCGTCAAATTTTTGAGGCCAATGAGCCGCTTGAAGCGATTTTCTCGGGCGATGGTTTCGATCGTGCATTCGAAAAAAAGACTGCGGCAGCTTGGGCGAGGCGTGCACACAGATTTCGATCAGTAGAAGAAGTCGCTCAAATTATTAGCACGATGCCACTTCAGTCCTCTCCATTGGAAGAGCAGAACGAAGACGATAATAGGAGTTGGTTGAGATATGAACTCGCTCTTGGTGTTGTACTGGATAATCCGTCGACGGATATCCGCCAGCTTTGTCAGGATCTCGCGCTAACGAAAAATGCGAAGGCCAGACTAAACATCGAAGCAACCCTGGCTTGGCCGAGCGATGACCAAGATGGTATGTTGGCGAAATTGGAGGAAGCCAGCAAGTCTTCTGCGTTGAACGCACTCCATTCCTCATGGCGCCGCGCTCTTGCGATTAAAGCGGAGCAAAACGGCCAAAAAGCCATAGCCCGTTCGCTCACCGAAACACTACTAGTTCCACATTTGGGCGAAGACAGAATGTCGTACGAACGAAATGCTCTTCAAGGCACTTGTCGTTCGATCTACGAAACCATGCTGTTGGCGTTGAAATTAGGTCTCCCAGTTAAGGAGGTAGTGCCGGATCAATCCACGGAAAAAAGTGAGTTGGTAGATCATACTCAGAGGCACATTCTAGAGCTCGCAAGTTTACGTCACGAGGTCGAAACCAATACCGGTCAAGCCATCACGCAGCACCTATTCAAGCTTCTGAAGTTTTTCTCGCGAGCTAGACCGGTACCTGGCGATTTTCAATCTCACAAATTCTACGGAGCGCTATCCTGGCTGCCCTTTCCTATTGTCCGGATCGCCAGTTTCCTATCCCCGGAAGATCAAGAAGCAGTGTTCGCATTTGTTGATTCAGAGCTAGCAGATCCGGCTAGCAATCTGGCCAGTTCGTTGTCATTCCGATTGAACTTTGCGAAATCGGCATTCGCGATCAACGCAGACTTGAATGCGGCAAAAGAACGAATTCAGTGCGCGAGAACCATCCCTGGCTCTGAACACACTCCGCAGGAAGCGGTGGAGTCAATTATTGAGGTTGCGAAAGCCTATCGGGAAGTGAATTGCCTAGACGAGGCGTATTCATGTCTCGATGATCTTCACACCGAGACATTCGGGTATTGGTTACGGGCCAAGAAGGAACCGCAATACGAATTCTGGATTTGGGCTTATCGACAAGTATGTAAGGAAAATCCCGAGCTTGCAGGCAAAGCAAGTCTGTCGTTTTGCCAATTTCTGCTTGGAATGGATGAAACCGAAGGATCGGAAACCGCGATTAGAGTGGTCGGTGATTTGATCAAAGGCGCAGGAGCCGCGCCGAGTTCGGCGGCTGGTGTTATTGCACGTTTGTTAGATAGTAACCTAACGACATGGAATCGCCTCTCAGACGCAACGTTGGCCTCAATCGTGGAAACCGATCCGGCGATGGCACCATTAGTGCTTATCTGCTTCAACCACGTTGTGGTGCCGTTTTTGGGTGCCGCGAGTTGGGATTCGGCAGTCGCGGCTTTGCACCACGCGCAAAACTCTAAAGTAAATGAGTTAGCTGAGGGTCTGATTTATTCAGCTGAACGATACTGCCCGCCCTCTCAACGTGAGGGTTTGTACGAAGCAATTATTGGACGGGTTCCCTCAACTGAGTCAGTTCTGAAAGATGTAATTGATACAGCCCGATCCATTTCGAGAACCCTTACTGTCGCAATGCATGGCGATAGAGAGCGACAAGACGATGGTGGAGTTTCGCTAGACATCGACGCCGCCACGATCTCGGAGCTAATCGATGCTGGCGATGGAACAGACGATTACGGGAATGGGGTCAACTATTCCTATGCCACAGCGGCCGTTCGTCTTATTCCAAAGTCAGCGCTAAGTGAAATAGACGCGCTCTTATCAGCCCGACCACATTTAGAGCGCGAGGCACGCGTGATGATCGCATGTTCTCGACGCATGTCCGAGCTAGGAATCGAAGATCGTGCCCGTGTTTTCTTCGAGAAAGCAGAAGAAGCGGCATATACCGGTCATTGGTCACGGTTCCTGGGTGGGCAGAAACTCGAATTACAACAAAGACGGGTTGAGCTAGATGGAGACAAAGGGAGAGACGTTGGTTTCAACGTACTTGTGAAAGAGCTTTCAGCCGGACAGACTAGCGGAAATAATTTGTTCCTAAATTTGGACGACGTCCTTGAGAGCATCAGCGTTGAAAAGCGGTCGGCAGAAATCTGGGCCGAGTTAGAAGACCATATCAAACAGTATCGCGAGTTTAGGTTGGCTTGTCCGGTCGAAGCCGACCCCGAAGTCAAAACATCCGCAGATTTGTTGGCATACGTTTTGGCGCTCGCGTTTAGTTTTTCAGTTCCCGAGCTTGGCAATCGCGCAAGAAACGCTGCGAAGGAAATTGGAGAGCATGCGCTCGGTCATTATGTGCTCCCTAAATTCTTCAAATTCTTAAGAAGTCTTCCCAACGGAGATAGGGAAGCGGCAGCAATTTGCTTCAATCTAAAAGACTCATCGCCGTTTAAGACCCAGCTTATTGAGGAGGCTCGTTCACTCGAACGCAATGATGATTTCGTCGTTAGAAATCTCGCTCAACGATCTTTGAGGCAATTCGGTGAACAGCCTATAGACCAGACCAAAGACTTGCCCGCGTTCTATCAGATAGTCACTCCCGAGACGAGACAAGCGGAAGAATTCGCGCCGCCCCCTGGATTGGGAATGGGAAGTCGCCCCATGTGGTCAGATGATCCGTGGACGTGGACCTCTATGATGAAATTTGTATTTAATATCACAGCGGATCACAGTGATGTCACCCTTTCACAACTCCGACGCAGATGCGCTGACTTGATGCGACAAGAAGGGGGTCGCGAAGCATTTGGTCCCGAGGTGGAGCAAGCAATCGAACGGAAGCAGAGACGTTTGGATCTCAAATACTCGTATCGACGACCTTTGTCGCAATCAGCTTGTCGTAATATGGGGAGAGTAATTCAGGAGCTTGCAGACGCGGAAGCTATCGACCCTAGAATATTCAGATACATCTGGGATGAAATAGGAGGGCCGGCGCTTTCGTCATTTCGATTCAACCCGACCGCCATGCCGAAATGGATAATGTTCCCCAATGCACCCCACCGTCAGACTGGAGGGTCAAACAACGATCGTTGGATTGAAGATGCAGATCAGTCGGCATTCATTCCTCTATTGAATGATCGTTTCATCATCGCAGAACAAGCACCTTTCAAAGTGAATGTATGGAGGGACGAACTTAAGTGCGCGCGCGTCGTTTTACCTATGCCCCTCGATGTGTCCGGTGGGCTTGAAAAACTGAATAGGGTAGCTGCCGTCGACGACTTACAACCACTTTACAAACAAGAGGACAGCCAACTCCTCTGCCGCATTCCAAGTAACATGTTTGGTGACCTTGAAGATGATGCGCTCACGATTTGCCCCTATGTTGCGCATCGGATGGGGTGGCATAGAGAAAGTCATAATCCTTTGAAGCTATTTGATGACCAGGGGAATCCAGTCTGCGAAACGGTTCCATGGGTTTTTGGCACGAACACACCAACCACCTATGAAGCGGAACTGTTTGGCGAGGGACAGGGGGTTTTCCTCAGTAATGTCGCCAGGGCGCAGATAGAGGATGAGTACGGTCCATTACGTCTCTCAATTGAGGTTTCGAGGTCCGCCAAATCAGATGGTAAACTTCGTGGTGAGCGTGTTGTCGGATACTGAATACCTCGGGGCATTATCGATAATCCCTTTGCTTCAGTACGTTTAGCCAAATCATCGGCATCGTTATGTCCGCTCTTAGGAAATAGCGGAACGCGCATCACGCAAAGTTTGCTTTGGCTGTAACGTTCTAATGTCCGCTTTGGGGATTTAGCCGTCGCAAATTGTTCGTCGCTTTTTGCTGCGTCTAGCATTCCAGCTGATTGTCTGGACTGGATCAGTATTCGCTGTTGTAGCCTCTCTGATTGGTGCTGGAGAGCACGAAGCGGGCCCACCATTCCATCATTTCGGTGCGTTCCTGCCAGTAGCGGGCGCGGTTGTAGATTGCGCGTACCGGTCTTGTATCGGCATGAGCGAGTTCCGCTTCGATGGCGTCGGGATTGAACAGGCCGCTTTCATTGAGGAGTGTCGATGCGCTGGCGCGGAAACCATGCGGGGTCATGTCTTCGTTTGAAATGCCGAGGCGCTGCAGGGCAGAGTTCATCGTGTTCTCGCTCATCGGCCTGTCCGGACGTGTGGTTGCGGGAAACACGAAATCATCCGGCGATGCCGCGCCGCGCAAATCCAGTAACAGGTGCAAGGCAATACGGGGCAGGGGCTTTTTGTGTTCCCGTCGCATTTTCATACGCTCGGGCGGAAGGGTCCAGACAGCCTTGTTGAAACCGATTTCTTTCCATCTGGCCTTGCGAAGCTCGCCCGGACGCGGAAAGAGGAGGATCAGGAGCTTCAGCGCGTATTTTGTGTTGCCACGGCCCTCATAGTTCCACACCGACCTTATCACGCGGCCGAATTCATGCTCGTCAGTGATGGCAGGCATATGCCGGACTTTGGGGGAAATGAGCGCGCCGCGCAGTACAGGTGTCGGATCACTCTCGGCACGGAGCGTTGCAACAGCAAAGCGGAACACTTCACCAATCGTGAAGCGCAGGCGTTTGGCGGTTTCAAATGTGCCGCGCGCTTCGACGCGTTTCAGGACGGCTAGCACATCCGCGGGGCGAATGTCATTCATCGCCATAACGCCCAGATCTTCCTTCGCCATATCGAGCAACCAGCTTTTCTTGTCGAGTGTCACCTCGGCAAGGCCTTCGAGGCGACGCTTTTGCAGGAACTCGTCGGCGAGCGCATTGAATGTTCCCGGGACCACACCTGACGGGCGACCGCGCAGTTTTTTACGTTCGGGGCCAGGATCCGTGCCGTCTTTGAGAAGCTGTTTTGCCGCCTGGCATTTCGCGCGCGCCGACTCCAGCGTCACATTGGGCCATGCGCCCAGGGACAGGGTTTTCTGCTTTCCTCCGAACCGGTAGTTCAGGCGCCAGTATTTTCCGCCTGCCGGCGTGATGAAAAGATAAAGGCCTCGCCCGTCGGTACATTTGTAGGATTTGGCTTTGGGCGCCAATGCAATGATTACGGAGTTGGTGAGCTTCATAGGATCCTCGCTTTCTGAAAACCGGAAAGGAAAACCAGCTTAGCGGGCGCACGGAAGCGGAGGTAAAAAATACCACGAATATTTTCAAAAAATATAATGAAAACAAGTTACTGGTGCCCAGAAGAGGACTCGAACCTCCACGTCCGTAAGGACACTACGACCTGAACGTAGCGCGTCTACCAATTCCGCCATCTGGGCACGGGGTAGGAAGCGGCTGAAATACGCGCCAGCTCGGGTCGCGTCAACGGTGAATGTGACTATAGGAGGAGGTTTTTTAAGCCAGATAAATCGGGATGAAGCATCGCTTTACTTCGCAGTAATTATACGAGGGGATCATTGCGGGATGTTGGCACCTGTGTTGCCGGTCTTTTGCAGCCGCGCGTTTGGGTGGCCAGTGTCCCGATTAGGTGCTGAGCTCGTTGATTCAGGGATAACGCGTCCCGATTTTATTGCTGGTCGCGTCTGTGAGAGATGAAACGCTGGTGTGTTCGGAGAGGACTCTGTCTATCCTTTCCGTGCCGGTGCGACGTTTCCGAATTTCACGGTCAAAACGGTCAAACAGCGGAAAGTATTTGTCGCCGCAATGGCGTACAACAAGGGCAGCGATCCGGCGGCCTTCTTCAAGTTGCCTGAGTGTAAGGGTCATCGGATTGCTGCCTCTGATTTTAGTTCGCCTTTGATCTGTTCCAGACCATGACGCCGGTGTCGTCTTCAGTGTTCTCGAAGAAAGCGGCACGCATCGGGCTTGCGAAGCTTGGATCATCCAGTTTGATGGCAAGATAGGGTGTTTCGCCATCCTTGCTTTCCTGTCGCCAGGCTGCGCCGAGCTCTGCGCCGCCGGCATAGAGCCGGAAATCGGGGGCGCCGTCGCTTGCTTTGTCCTTGTTGGGGACAAGCTGCGCTTTGACATTGATGGTCATGGTGCGGATGGTGCCGGTATAGCTGCCATCCTTTGCGGTGAAGGTGCCGATTTGTGCCATGGGTCTAGTCTCCTTTGCTGGCAGTGGGGGTGAGCGCTTTGCGCGCCCGTTTGAATCCGGCATCCGAGGCCAGAAAATTTTCCAGCATGGCCGGGATCAGCGCTTCGGGCTTTTCTTTCTGGCCATAGGTCTGTTGATAGATTTGCGCATAGTCAGTAAGTGCCTGTGCGAGGCCTGGATCGACAGACAGGCTCAGGCGCACCGGTGTGCGATCCGGCAAGCGGTTGAGGCGGAGGGTCATGGGCGGTCTCCCTGTGCATGGGGTTTAAGGATAAGGTCACGGGTAACAATGACGCGGACCGGCCAGCCCGGGCGCACCTTGATCGTCGGCTGGATTCCAAGATTACGCTCGACAGCGCGCTGGCCTGCCTGGTTGATTGTGTCACCTGTGCCGCGGCGGATGGCGCGCTCGATATCGCTGTCAGAGTTTCCAAGCTCGGCGCCAACACCTAGAAGCGTCGCCAGTCCTGCCGCCGCGAATACGCGGTCCCAGTGATGATCGGTCCTGTCAGAAAGACCGGCATAGCCTTGCGCGTCACCGCCCGGAGCCGAGATGACCAGCGAGGACCCGTCCGGAAAGATGATCCGGTCACATGTCACTAGCGCGCGGTCCTGTCCGAACGATACTTCGGACTGGTAGCGCCCGATCAGGCGGGAACCCTGCGGGATCAGAAGGTATTGCCCGGTATTGGTGTCATAGACCGGCTGGGTGACCTGAGCGATGATGGTGCCGGGTAAGTCGCTGTTGATGCCTGTGACAAGACTTGCCGGGATCAGCGTGCCTGCCATGACCTGATAGGGCGAGGCCGGATCCTCTAGACTGTGCGGATTGTAGATATCGCTTGGTGTGCCTTCAGTGGCAAAAGCGAGTTTGCGGGACTGCAGGTTGGTGTCGGCTGTTTGTGTGAATGCAGATGGCGCACTGTGTGGAAGCGTTGTGAGGGCCAGAAGCTCTGAATGCAGATCAAGTGCTGGATCGGGATATTGGGAGGCCAGATTGGCTGTCTGATTGCCGGTTTTAGATTGGAGTTGGAAGAAGACCGGCGCGCGGGCGGCGTCCTCCTCAAGCTTGGCCTGCCGCAGGCGGTGGGCGCGTTCGGCTTCATCTGTCGGGTTCGGGCGGAAATCGTCTTCGAACCGGTTGGCATATTCGGGCTCTATGCCGAGCTCGCGTTCGGAGCGCAGCATGGTCGCGCCAAGATCACCTGACAAAGGCGGGCCAAGTCTCGGGACCGGCTGTGTGTCCGGTCTGACATCGCTATAGCTTGTTGGCAGCGCTGACAGGCCGTCCGGCATGCGGGTGTTGGTCGTGTTGTAAAGTTCGGGGCGTGGCGCGGTCTGGGTGGCCACCGGGGGCTTGAGCGCAACGCTCAGGGCCGCGAACAGGCCGAGCACGCCGATCCCTGCGCCAATGATCAGGAGCTTGCGATTGATACGCGTGACGGGCTTCGGTCTGGAGCGGATCTTCAGCCGTTCGGCATGCTCGTTGAAATGAAGAGGCTCTGACATCGGCTCAGCCTCCGAACAGTGCAGCCAGCGTGGAGCGGCGTTTGGCGCGGGATATCCGCACCACGGTCTGCCTGTCCGTGCCGAGTCTGAGTTCGGCTGCGCGGAACAATTGGTCGACGACATAATAGTGACCGCGCACACGATAGTTGACGAGTTCGGCCTCGCCTTCACTCCCAAGCACAAAGAGCGGCGGCATATCAGTCGTCGCAATATCTTCCGGCATCTGGATGAACACTTGACGGCCATCATCGAATACGCGGACCGGTGTCCAGTCGGGCGTGTCGCCGGAGATCTGGTAGTCGAAGTTCAGGCCCTCCAGTGTCAGGCCGCGCGCAATGGCGCCCGCCTCCTTTGCGATGGCCTTTGTGTTGCGAGCCGTCAGCCCTGCCAGCTCGTCTGCCGGATACCGCCAGGAGAGGGCCGCCATATAGCCGCTCTCCACGCTTTCAAGTTCGAGATGATAGGTCCGCCGGTCGGTGGCGATCATCAGATTTGTGCGGATATCGCTGCTGACAGGTTTCACAAGGATATGCGCGCGGGATGTGGGCCCAGAGCCTGAACGTGTATCGCCCACAACCCAGCGGACCGTGTCGCCCGCAGACACAGAGACAAGTTCTTCACCGGCCTGAAGCGCGATATCGCTGACCTGTCCCGGGCTCGCATAGAGCCGGTAGAGCGCGCCCTCTGTATAGGGATAGACCTGGATTGCATTCAGATAGCCATCGACCGAAGGCTCGATCAGCGCGCCGGTGCGGCCTTTCGCAATCGTTTCGCTCGGGGAGATGGTCTTCTTAGGGGCGCTGCGATCGGTGATCGGCATCATCTGGCCGGGCAAGGGAAGCGGCACGGCGGTTTCAACAATTTCAACGGGATAGGCGACTGTCTCTTCGACAGGGGTGGCCGCGATAAAGGCGCTCTCGTCGAAGGACTCCAGCTCTGTTGTGGCGCAGGCTGTGACCAGCGCAAGCGATGAAAGGGCGAGGAGTGATTTCGTCATGGGCTTAGTCTCCTGTGACAAGGTCCTGGCCCCAGTTCAGGGCGTGGACATAAAGGCCGAGCGGATTGGCGCGGAGCGTTTCGGCATCTTTCGGCGGCTGGGTGATGAGGGTGAAGCTGCCGGTAAAGCGCTCGGCTTTGACGAGCGCGCCGGTCTCATAGGTCTTTTCGATCCAGCGGGCCTGGAAACTGTCATCCGACACCCGTACCACGCTGACGACATCCACCGTGCGGGACTTTCGGCCGACATCGGCAAAAGGATCATTGGCCGAGGCATACTCGCTGAGCGTCGTGGCGGCTTGCGCCGTCACAAAGTCATATGCGCGCAGCCAGTTCTCGCGGACAACAACGGGATCGACAGAAAGCCCGCGGACATGTTCGATAAAGCCTGCCAGGTGATGCGCGATCTGTGCGTCGGTGGGGCTGTAATGCTCCGTGGCGGGACCGATCGCACGTGCAGCGCCGGTCTGGTCGACCTCGATAATATAGGGCGTCACAGTCGATTGCAGGCTGCGCCAAACAAGCGCGCCGGAGGTCGCAAAACAAAGTGCGAGACAGCCAAGTGCCATCAGGCGCCAATTCTTTGCCTGAACACGGGCCGAGCCGATCCGCTCGTCCCAGACCTGTCCGGCTTTCTGATAAGGCGTTTCCGGGAACGGACTGGCGCCATAGGAATTTGAAGCTCGTTTGAACATCTACTCGTCCTTGTCATGAAGTCGGGGCGCGGCGCCGGGGGATCCTCGATCGCCATCGCGCAAACTATGCGTGGCCACTTGTCCGGCATGGGCCGCGCTCTGGCGCGCCTGCATACGCCGCGCCCAGCCGGGTTTGGAGGCGGAGGGTGAGGGATGGGCAGTGGCAGTTTCGCCAGCGCCGCCCGTGGCGCGCCAGGCGCCCTGGCTGCCACGCGTATAGGCCTCGCGGATCGAATGTGCGGGACGACTGGCCGTCCGGCGGATCGCGTCGCCGCCCGCACGGGCCACACCCGCCACACCGGCCGCAACTGCGCCCACACCGCTGGCGCCGGAGGCAACAGATCCAAGCGTGTAGGAGGTGCGCGCGCCGCCAGCCAGACTTGCGCCGGCTTTGATGGCACTTGAGGCGCCGCCTGTTGCCGCGCCAATCGCCGCGCGGCTTGCAGCTCCCGCCATATATGTGCCGGCGGCGACACCGGCCGCAGCGCCTGCGGCAGAGCCCGCGCCGAGCTGGGGGGCACCGGTAATGAGCCCGCTCGCTATGCCGGGCGCAAAGATGCCCATCCACAAAAAGACAATCGCCGCCAGCACCGTACCCATGACCTGGACAAGTGTAACATCCGTGCCGGTGCGGAACGCATCTGTCACCGATGAAAACAGCGTCGAGCCGATGCCGATAATGACCGCTAGCACCATCAGCTTGACGCCCGAGGTGATGACATTGCCCAGCACGCGCTCGGCAAGAAAACTCGTCATGTTCCAGAGCGCGAAGGGCACCAGCACGAATCCGGCGAGCGTGGTCAGCTTGAATTCCAGAATGGTGATGAAGAGCTGTACAGCCAGCACGAAGAAGGCGACCATAATCACCGCCCAGGAAATGAACATCACCGCGATCAGAACAAAATTATGGAAGAAAGCGACAGGTCCGAGCAGCTCGCTGATCTGGATCAGCAGGGGATTTGCCGCTTCAAAACCCACACTTGCAATAAAGCCCGGACGCAGCAGATCATCTGCCGTGATCTCGCTGCCGCCCGCTGTCACGCCAAGCCGCGCAAAGCTTTCAAACACAATATCTGCGAGCAGCGCGAAATTACCGATCACGAACGCAAAGAAGCCGACATAGAGAATCTTTTTTATGAAACCTGCGATGACATCCGTGTTCTGTCCCAGCGCCCAGAACAGGCCTGCCAGCGTGATATCGATCGCGATCAGCGTGCTGGTCAGATAGGCGACATCACCTGCCAGCAAGCCGAACCCGCTATCGATATAGGCGATGAAGGTCGCCAGGAAGGTGTCGATCACATCCATTAACGGCTGGCTCCGAGAAAGGCCTCTGTCCGCGCGCGCCCGCGCTCTGCTTCGGCAAGCTGGCGGGCCCGTTCCAGCGCTTCGGCGCGGTAATGGGACGCCATCATGGCTTCCATCTGCATCAGCTGCTCTGTCTGCAGCGCTTCGATCTGGTTACCGGCCTGCAGGACCTGAAGATTACCGACCGAGGACTGGCTATGGCTGATGAGCCGGTCGAGACTGTCACTGTCTGCCCGGGCTGACGAGACGACTTCAGCTGTTACCAGCAGGCTGTCACGATAGGCGGTGCGGGACTGTTTCCAGCGGGTGCGGGCCTCTTCGACCAGGACGTCATGCCCGGGCGGTGTTTCACCATAGTCTTCAGGATAGATCTCTTCATAGCCGCGTTCGATCTCTTCAACGCCATAGCCGATCCCGTCGGCCTCGCGCATCAGATCCTCGATCCGGCGCATCCGGCGTAAGATGTCATCTGCGATACTGTCAGGCAATGTTTCGAGATCGCGCGCCATATTTTCCAACATTTCGATCTCGTGGGCGAGTTGCCGGATCTGCTGGTTGATCTGCTGCAGCGATCGCACCGCGGTCAGGATGTTCTGGGTATGATTGGCCGGGTCATAGACAATGCCGCCCCCGAACAACTGGGCCGAGGCCGGCGGCGCTGTCAGGGTGAAGAGGCAGAGCATGGCAGCAAGGAGGGGGCGGTTGATCATTGGGGATCCTATTCGGCGGCGAGGACGTGGGCGGCGGGTGTGGGAGCGTCTGGTTTGGGTGATTGGTCCGGCCAGCGGGAGAGCAGTTCGGCGGCCCAGGGCAGGCCTTTTTCGATCAGCCAGCAGGCCGCAAAATCATCACCCTCGGTCTCGGCCCACACCCGGTCGAGCAGGCCCTGATCGTCAGGTGTTGACGCGCCGCAGACCGCGAGCGCAATCGGGCCAAGCCCGAGATCGAACACACGCGCGCCAAGGGGTGACTGGTAATAATAGTCCCGCTTGGGTGTGGCGCTTGAGATGAGCTCGATCTGCCGGGTGTTAAGCCCAAACCTTTGATAGGTCTCCTTGGATTGCGGTTCCTGTGCGCGTTCATTGGGCAGGAAGATCCGTGTCGGGCAGGATTCGATGAGGGCAGGCGCAATGGAGCTGTTGGCGATATCGGCAAGGCTTTGCGTCGCGAACACGACGGAAACATTCTTCTTGCGCAGGGTTTTAAGCCATTCGCGGATACGGGCGGCAAAAACCGGATCATCCAGGAACAGCCAGGCTTCATCCAGAATGAGGAGCGTCGGGCGCCCATCAAACCGTGCTTCCAGCCGGTGGAAGAGATAGGTGAGGACGGGAAGCGCAGCGCCTTGTGTCTGCATCAGCTCTTCCATCTCGAAACAGACCGTGCCCGAAAGCTGGAGGCTCTCATGATCGGCATCGAGCAGGCGTCCATGCGGGCCTTCCAGCGTATAGGGATGTAACGCGGCTTTGAGCGTCTCGTCCTGCAGCATGAGAGAGAGACCCGTGAGCGTTCGTTCGGCTTCCGGTGCGGAGGCCAGCGACTGGACCGCGTCCCAGAGCCTGGCTTTGAGGTCAGGCGTCAGGGAGACGCCTTCATGGGTGCAGAGGCTTGCCAGCCAGTCTGCGGCGAAGCTTGCGCCGGTGTCGGTGTCTATGTCCTTGAGTGGCTGTAGGCTTGGGGCGTGTGCACCGCCAAGATCGATATGCGCGCCGCCCATGCACAGTGTTGCGGCGCGCGCGGAGCGGCCTTTGTCGAAGATAAAGACTTGCGCGCCTTCATAGCGCTTCCACTGCAAGGCGAGCAGCGACAGGAGGACGGACTTACCTGCACCCGTTGGTCCGACGACGAGCGTGTGACCGACATCGCCGATATGCAGATTCAGCCGGAACGGCGTGGTGCCATCGGTTTGCGCTTGAATAAGCGCCGGGCCTTGCAGGTGGCGGTTTGTCTCCTCACCCGCCCAGACCGCCGACAGTGGTACCATATGGGCAAGGTTCAGCGTGTGCAGGATAGGCTGGCGGACATTGGCATAGGGATGACCGGGCAGGGATCCAAGCCAGGCATCGACAGCATTGAGCGTTTCTTTGATCGCTGTGAAGCCGCGGCCATTGATGATGCGTTCGGCCATCCGGACCTGGTCTTGGGCCGTGCGCCGGTCTTGGTGGGTCAGGGTGATGGTTGTTGTGACATAGCCATAGGAGACAAGATCAGAGCCAAGTTCCTGCAGCGCGGCGTCGGCATCAGCCGCCTTGTTATCAGCATCATTGTCCACGAGCGGCGCCTGTTCATTGAACATGGTTTCGCGCAGCACCGCGCCAATCGATTTGCGTTTGGCAAACCAGTGACGGCGTTTCTTTGACAGGACTTTTTCAGCATCCGCCTTGTCCATGGCGATGAACCGCGTTGCCCAGCGATAGGCAAAGCCTTGCCGGTTCAGCTCGTCCAGAATGCCGGGCAGGGTCGATGCCGGAAAGCCCGGAATGGTCAGCGTCCGGAGATGTGCCTCGCCAAGCATGGGTTCGAGCCCGCCCGAGAAAGGCTCGTCGGCCAGCACAGCATCGAGAAAGACCGGAAGCTCCGGCGTGACGACGGGATGGCGCTTCGTTGAAACCGTCGAATGGAGATAGGTCAGTGTCTCGTCATTATCGAGTTTGGTAATTTCGGCGAGACAGGTCGACAGGAGATCGAAAACGCGCGCGGCATGCTGCTCGAACGTCTTGAGCCGGTGGCGCCAGGTCAGGGCTTCGTCTGTGTCTGCGCGCTGGATCAGGGCTTTCTCGGCATGACCCGTGGCATCAGCCGGCGGCAACCAGAGAAGCGTCAGATAATAGGCGCTCTCGAAACGGGCGCCGGATTCCTCCACCCTGAGCGCGCGCTCCTGATCAATCAGCCATGAAAGGGCATCGGGGAATTCACCCTCCGGATAGTCATGTTCTTCAAAGCGGCGCGCTTCGAAGAACAAAGCCCAGCCGGAACCGAACCGGCGCAAGACATTGTTGACGCGCGCCATGACCGAAACCAGCTCTTCATCGGTCGAACTTTCAAGATCAGGGCCGCGATATCTGAACACTGTCTGGAAGCTGCCATCCTTGTTGAGAACAACGCCCGGCGCGACAAGGCAGGCCCAGGGAAGGTAATCTGCCAGAAGCGTTGGCGTATCGGCATATTCTTTCAAATTCAGCATGACAGATACGCCTTGTGTCTTGTGGAGCGTGAGGCCACTGCCATGAAATCCGGATCGGACCGCGCCATTAGCACGGCTCCTGAATGACCAAGCGCCCAGAGGAGCAGTCCCGGGATCCAGAGCTGCAATCCCAGACCGACCACGGCCGCAAGCGTACCGATCAGGATGGCCGCATTTCTGGGCGCGCCCGCCATCAGGATAGGCGCTGTCAGGGAGCGGTGCAGGGGGATGTCATAACCTTCAGCCATCAGATCAGCGCACCGCCGCCGAATGAGAAGAAAGTCAGGAAGAAACTCGTGGCCGCAAAGGCAATCGACAGGCCGAACACGATCTGGATCAGCTTGCGCATGCCGCCGGAGGTCTCGCCAAAGGCGAGCGCAAGGCCGGTCAGCGTAATGATGATCACAGCGACAATCCGGGCAACCGGGCCTTCGATCGATTGCAGGATCTGATCGAGCGGGCCTTCCCAGGGCATGCCGGATCCAGCCGCATGGGCAGGGCCTGCGAGGAATAGTCCGATACCGATCGCAGCCGCGACTTGAACGGTCCGGTTCGCGGCGCGAAGTTGATTATAGACAATCATGAAGAGGTTCCTTCTTTGACGAGTGAAAGGCAGTGAGAAACAAGCGGGGCGGTGTCATAGCCCTCGCCATTGAAACCGGTGACGCTGAGGGCTTCTTCGACACGGCGCTGGCCGCCTGCGCGGCTCATGAACACGACCACATCAATGGCCTCGGCGATCAGATCGAACGGCGCGCGCGGCGTGGCCTCCAGTGTCAGTTGTTCAAGCCGTGTCAGCGCGCCGTAGGCGGAATTTGCGTGCAATGTCGTGATGCCGCCGGGATGGCCGGTGTTCCAGGCTTTGAGGAGATCCAGCGCTTCGGGGCCTCTGACTTCACCGACAATGATCCGGTCAGGTCTTAGACGTAATGTGGAGCGGACAAGGTCCTGCAAGCTTGTACTGCCGCGATGGGTTCGGAGCTCGACCTTGTTGGGCGCGGCGCAGTCAAGCTCGCGCGTGTCTTCGAGGATGACAATGCGCTCGTCATGGAGGCCCGGCTCTGCGAGCAGCGCATTGGTGAATGTCGTCTTGCCGGATGAAGTCCCGCCCGCAATCAGGATGTTGGAACGGGTTCTGATCGCGTCTTTCAGCACTTCGGCAAGCGCCGGTGCGATCGCACCCTGATCGACATAGTCGCCAAGCTCGAATGGTGTTCTGGCGGGTTTACGGATCGAAAAACAGGGCGCCGTCGACACAGGCGGAAGCAGCCCTTCGAACCGCTCGCCGCTGCCGGGAAGCTCAGCAGAGACGATGGGGGAATTGCGGTCAACAGGCGCATTAACGCCGGAAGCTACAAGGCGGATGACGCGCTCGCGGTCGGATGGTGCGAGCCTATGTTCGGAAACAGTCAGGCCGGTGACAGCTTTTTCGATCCAGATCGAGCCGTCCGGATTGGCCATGATCTCGATTGTGTCAGGCGCTTCCAGCGCGCCGCGCACCACCGGGCAGAAGGCGGTGCGCAGCATGGCAGACCGACGTATATGTGTCTCCGGATGGTGCGATGGTGTGGACATGAGGTCTGATGGCTCCGTGAAGAATGGGTCCATCCTGCCGGGAGACGCGCTTCACGAGGAGTTTGAAATCCGGCCAATGAATGCAACTGCATGAGGCGCCCGGCAACGCTCTGCAATTCGCTATCATCTGCTTTGTCTGCAGCAGTCCCGGAGCTTTTGTGTGTGTTCATTCGTAAAGGTGGGATGCTGAATCACGCGACCTGACCTGCTATACGAAGTTGAAATCATACGCCGGAAATCTCGATTAAATTGTTATAGTGCAATTAAAAATGGTACACGTGTTGCTGCGTCCCGTTACAAGGGAGGTGGCAGATGAAGACGTTTACATTGCGCTCAGACGGAAGGCTGGGACACTATGATTACCTGTCCGCATTATCGCCGGATAGATGGGCCTGGGAATATCTGAGGCGAAATGCCGACTTTCGCAGGGACGCAGCACTCATCGCAGAGGACAATGTGTCAGAGCGAACCGTTCCGCGGTTTCCATCGGTGCGCATATTGAGGCCACGCGTCTCACAATCGCTCGCAGAACGCTGGGGGCTGGTCTTCATGCCGGATCCTGAAAAATGCGGACTGGAGGCAGACGCAGTCTGGAGCCATTACGTCTTTCCGGGCCAGGTGGAAGTCAACTGCACGCCAAGAAAACCCGACCAGACCTGCGATATCTGGCAACGCGTCAACGGCAATTGCACACTCACCCATGTCACCGATCTCTCGGCGCGAGAATATTTGCTCGCACGCGGAACAGACTGCGTCATTCAGATCCGGTGTACGGGCATGTCCTTGCTCAGTATCGAGCCCGTGCGAATGAAGCTTCAGATCTCGGACATGGCAGCAATCGAGAAAAAGCTGATGGCGCAGAAAGCGCTGGCAAATCTCGCTCACAGCAAGCCTGACGTCGATGATGCGCGATGGACCAAGACAAGCTACATTCTTCGAAATGGTCTGATCGTGCTCGATTGTCAGGGCCTTGGCATGAAACAGCGTGAAATCGCTGCGCTCATCTATGGTGAAGAGGCTGTTGCCGCAGACTGGGGTGACGATAGCAGCGCGCTCAGGAGCCAGCTGCGCTATGTCATCCGCAAGGCAGAAGGTCTTCGCGATGGGGGTTATCTCGTCGAGCTTCTCGGCGCGAGGTCCGGGCCTGATTCTGAAGTCGCCTGAGTGACCCGACGGAGGCATCCGTCTGACTGGCAATGCATTCCGGATCTCTGATATAACAGCGTCAGAAACTGAATCACGCTAGGATGGTGTGTTCGATATCCGGAGGGACAGGCGCCTGTTTGTATTCTACGACACCGAGACAAGCGGCACCAACACGGTGTTTGATCAGGTACTGCAATTTGCAGCCATTCTGACCAATGATCAGCTGGAAGAAGTCGACCGCTTCGAGATCCGGTGCCGGTGTCTACCCTGGATCATTCCAGCGCCCATGGCCCTGAAGGTCACCGGCGTGACTCCCGACCGGCTGGATGATCCGGGCCTTCCGAGTTTCTACGACATGATGTCGGCCATACGCAAAAAGCTCGAAAACTGGGGACCGGCCATCTATGCAGGCTATAATTCCATGCGGTTTGATGAACCGCTCCTGCAGCGCGCTTTCTGGCAAGCCCTTCATCCGCCTTATCTTACCGTCACGAACGGCAATGCGCGCAGGGACATTCTTCCGCTCGTACAAGCCGCGTCACATCTTTACGAAGGTGCTTTCAATTATCCGATAACGCCGAGAGGGCGCACCGGCTTCAAACTTGATAAGCTTGCGCCGCTCAATGGATTCGCCCATGAAAACGCCCATGATGCTCTGGCCGATGTCGAAGCCACGATTTTCATCGCACGTATCCTGGCCGAGAAATGTTCCGAACTATGGACATCCAATGTGGCCTCCGCCCGGAAATCCGACATGGCCTCAAGGCTCCTACCCGGTGAGCCATTCCTGTTTGTTGAATATTTCATCTCCGGACCCAGCGTCTGGTGGGGTCAGCGCGTGGATCAGCAGGGCGCCTTAGCAGGCGCCGCGAGCTGTCTTCGCCTTGATGCAAACTGGAACGAGATATTCATTCTGGATGACGAGGCGCTTGCGAAACGGCTCACCGCATCGCCAAAGCCGCTCAGAGACATAGCGCTCAACAAGGCGCCCATCGTCCTGGATCAGACCGCAGCGCGCAGTATGGGTTACATTCCCGAAGCTGACATATTTTCTCAGAGTGAGTTTCTGACATCAAATGAAGTAGCGTGCGCGAAGCTTCTCCAGAACTCCGAAGCGCTCGGGGAACCATGGCCAAAAGCAGAGCATCTCGAGCAGCAGATATTCGAAGGATTTCCGTCTCGGGAAGATTCTGCGCGCATGGAAGACTTTCATCGTTCTGACTGGCCCGGCAAAGCTGCCTTGATCCGGTCCTTTGAAGACGAAAGATTGCAGCAACTGGCCCAGCGCATTGTCTATGCGTCTGCGCCTGAGGTGCTCAGTGAAGCAGACCGAACGCGAATGGCTGAGGCCATTGCGGGCAGACTTCACGACGACCATGCCGATCCTGATCTCTGGCGGACTGTTCCGCAGGCGATCGGGGAACTTTCGGAAGTGCGGAGCTTTGAAGGCGGCGAGGCCACTGCGGCGGAGATTGAGGAATGGTTGAAGGCGAAGTCAGAGGCCTATCCCCCCGTTCAGCCGGGGTCGTGACTGAGCCAGTCGCCTGCCGAATGCGCAGGGTCTGACCTGGCTGCAATAAGCCTGACATTTTTTGCGACCCACCCGTGCTGACGGCGCAGGGCTGTTCGCCCGGCTGGATGGAACGTGGTTCAGGTCTCACGGCGGTCCGGATCCATCGCCGACCTTCGCCCGGCGCATGGGCCCGGAGCCGCGGGAGTCGTCTTGCGCCGACCGGCCCGGCAAGGCGCAATGAGGATCCGGTGGTTCGGTTTGAGGTTCTGATGCTGGGCCTTGCCGGCTGGTCGCGCACACCGTGCTTCCTCCAGGCTTCGCCAGAGGGGTCACGGGTATTTATGATCAGGACGTCGTGAATTCGGCTGACCGTTCATGGTTCGTCATAAGCCAGTCTGAAAGTCTCGCAGCGATCAGTTCCGGATCTTTGCGCATGCCGCATTCCCACACAATGGCGACGCGCCAGCCTGCTGCCAGAAGCTGTGCCTTGTTTCTTTTATCACGATCGACATTGGCTTCGAATTTCTGTTTCCAGAATTCTGGTCGCGTCGCTGGCGTCGTGGTCAGCCTGCAGCCGGAATGACGATGCCAGAAACATCCATGCACGAAGATTGCGGCGTTCCATTTTGCGAGCACGATATCCGGTTTTCCGGGCAGATCCTTCCGGTGCAGCCGGTATCTGAAGCCGTTTCTAAACAGAATCTTTCTGAGTATCAGTTCTGGCTTTGTATTTTTGCCTCGAATCCCGCTCATCATGCGCGAGCGTTTTTCAGGTGAAACGATATCAGTCATTTTGTCTCTTTAGCCCTGGAACATCTTCTGAAACAGGGTAGAGTCCACAGTGACTGTCAGGGGAGTGATTCATGGAGCGGTACGGTATTGTCGATCTGTTTGCCGGTCCGGGCGGCCTGGCAGAAGGATTCTCCGGGTATCGTGATGACTCTGGTCACTCGCCCTTTCACGTTGAATTTTCTGTGGAAAAAGAAGTGTCGGCGCACAGAACTCTGAGACTTCGGTCGTTTCTGCGTCAGTTCGGGGATACATTTCCCGACGAATATTACGACGTTTTCAAGGGAAAGCTGGAGATTGGCGATCTGGCCGAACGATATCCGGACGAATGGGCGGCGGCAGAGCATGAAGCGCTCAATCTCGAGCTTGGAACGTCGGAAGCGCGGGAGATCCTGGAAGCCCGGCTGGACGGTCTTGATGGGCGGCGAACGATTGTTATCGGGGGACCGCCCTGTCAGGCCTATTCACTCGTCGGACGCGCCCGAAACCGCGGTCAGAAAGATTATGTTCCGGAGAACGACAAGCGACATTTCCTCTATGAGGAATATATCAGCATCCTCAAACATCTGGCGCCCGCAGCTTTCGTGATGGAGAATGTCAAAGGGCTTTTGTCGTCGACGGTGAATGGAAGTCTGATCGGAAACCGTATTCTGGCGGACCTGCAGACAACGGGTAAGTCATATGGTGGGTACAGACTTTTTCCTCTCGGAAAACAGGATAGAAAATTACTGGATACTCCTGACCTCTCGGACTTTGTCATTCGTTCAGAAAAGCATGGCGTGCCACAGGCGCGACACCGACTGATTATAGTCGGTGTCAGAGCCGATCTCTGTAAACGTGTTAGTCTGGCAGACCTTCTGAGCATGGAAAAGCGTGCTGCGGTCCCGGCTTCCAGCGTTTTGTCTTCGCTGTCACCGCTTCGAAGCGGGCTTAGCCGAAGAGAAGACAGCGCCGATATCTGGTCGGCAGAAGTGACTGCTCAGATCAGGAAAGTCGTTATGGCGATAGGTGCAGGAGATAAAGCGCTCAGAACAGCGTGCGAGCAATTTCTGAAAGAACACAGCGCTCGAAAACGGGCTCTGAAACGCACCGGCATGCCGCGATCGAAAATGGGGAATGCGGCACCGGCCAGTCTTCGCGACTGGATCACAGATCCGCGTCTCGAAAATATAGCCAATCATCAAACCCGTGGTCATATGGCAGATGATCTTGGCCGATATTTCTTTGCCAGTGCCTACGCGGGGGTTCACGGGACGTCACCCAAAGCAAGGGATTTTCCGAAAGCGCTAGCACCTGCCCATGCGAACTGGAAATCAGGCAAGTTCGCAGATAGGTTCCGCGTACAGATCGCCGGCAGGCCGTCCACAACGGTGACAAGTCATATTTCCAAGGATGGTCACTATTTCATTCATCCTGACCCTTTGCAGTGCAGAAGTCTCACCGTTAGAGAAGCCGCACGACTGCAAACCTTCCCGGACAATTATCTCTTCCTGGGCAACCGCACGCAGCAATATGTTCAGGTCGGCAATGCGGTGCCGCCATTTCTGGCAATGCAGATAGGTGAGGCTTTGCACAGGGCGTTTTTACAAATCGACCAAAAGTATCCCGCGCAAGTAGTACCAAAACTTGCGAGCTGATTATTGAAACATCGGGGCCTTGCGATCATGTGGGCCCTTGAGGCCAATGTTTGGTTTTTGTGTATCTGCGGCTGCAAATTTTCAGTATGTACATGTGGACCTGCTCCGCGACTCGGCTCAGAATTCAATCTGAGGTGGGGTGCTTATGGAAAATATTGATAGCTTTCTCAGCGATATTCAGGGGCGAATGCGCAAAGGTGGCGTTAGTCTTGAAGTTGCCGCCAGAGCTGCTGAGAATGAAATAGTACAGAAGCTTGTTGGTGCTGGAATTGGCAGCAGTGACAACGTAAATTCTATTCAAGGAACAATCGCCGCAGCAGTTGAACAACTCCGTGCAGAAAGTGCTGCCCGACTGGAGTATGTTAAACACCATGCCGTTGTTCGGCGGGACAATTTTACTCAATGGTACATTGCGCCGGGTGACAAGCAGATAAGTCCGCGGTGGTGGCATTACAGAGAGCAGCTTGAATCGCGGTCTGGCTGGGCAGGTGCGCTAGAAAGCATAGATCGGGATTCAACCTCGATCGTGTCCCGGCTTCCATGTCCCATAACTGCAGATTTAACAGGTTGTGGCCTCGTTCTTGGTCACGTACAGTCTGGAAAAACAGCCAACATGATGGCCGTTATTTCAAAGGCTGCTGATGCCGGGTACAAGCTGATTATTGTGTTGGCCGGATTGACCAGAGCCTTGCGCCGCCAGACGCAGTCGCGGATTGAAAAAGACCTTCTGCACGGAACAGAAGAGGGACTGTGGTACAGTCATACAAAGAGCTGCCCAGCCGATCAGCCCGATATCGATTTCAAAGGACTTGCGGAGGAAAGGTTTCAACATCTAGCTCCGGTTCAGATTGCAGTCGTCAAAAAAAATGTGAGCCCTCTGAAATTGCTTCTGACCCATTTTCGCAACACAAGTCAGATAAACAAGGAGAGACTTCCGGTTCTGATTATTGATGACGAGTGCGATCAGGCGAGTGTAAACGCTGCCAATAGTGAATATGACACCACCGCTATCAATCGACTTATACGGGAAATCATCGCTCAGCTACCCAAATGTGCGTATGTCGGATATACAGCGACGCCATTTGCAAATGTTCTAATAGATCCAGAGGTTCAACCGGCCTCGACAGAAGACCTTTATCCGCGAGATTTTGTCTTTCCCCTGGAAACATCAGACGATTACTTCGGACCTGAAAAACTGTTCGGCCGTGATCAGCTCGATGCCGATGACGAGTCTCCCGACGCGGATGGCTATGACATGATCCGGATAATTCCGGATGATGAAACACCCGCATTGAGACCGAAACGTGAGGATAAGGAGACGTTCGAGGCAGTGTTGCCTGAATCTCTACATGAAGCGCTGAACTATTATCTTCTTGCGCTCGCAGCCCGGCGGGCTCGCGGGCAGTCAGATAAGCATGCTTCCATGCTGGTGCACTCGACCCTCTACACCGCGTCTCACCGAATAATTCGAAATGCCATCGAGACCGACTGGCTGGAACCGGTTCGTTTGAAACTCAGAGAAGGCAATCGAGACTATCTCAGGCAACTCGATCAGATCTGGGCGAATGAAAGTGGCAAAGTGTCTGCTGCCGATTTCAATAATCCTGCTCTCGTGTTCGACGAGTTGAAACCACATCTGCACGCAGTCGCCAGCAATATCGAGCTTGCGGTTGAAAACATGGATAGTGAGGAACGCCTCGACTATGACGGCGATGACGCCCGAACCTATATCGTGGTGGGTGGCTCCGTTCTGGCGCGAGGGCTTACAATTGAAGGGTTGACCGTCAGCTATTTCACGAGACCCTCGAAGCAGTTCGATAGCCTGTTGCAGATGGGAAGATGGTTCGGGTACCGACCTGGCTTCGAAGACCTGCCAAGGATCTGGATGACGGCGGAGCTTGAAGCGTCCTTCCATGCGCTTGCAACGATTGAAGCCGAGATTCGTCATGACGTTCACAGTGCGATTGTCAGCAATCTGACTCCAGCCGATCTTGCCGTTCGCATTCGAATGATCCCGGGTATGAAAGCAACTTCGGCCAACAAGCTTCGCAAAGCTGTTGACCACCGAGTCAGCTTTGCCAGTAAACATGTTCAGACTCGGTTCTATTTGCCGGGAGATGAAGCATGGCTCAGACAGAACTGGAAAGCCGGTGAGCAGCTGATAGCAGAGTCTCTTGAAGCAATTGGTCTCGATACTGTGCCTGATGATCGTGTTCTGCGTGATGTGCCGTTTGCGGTGATCGAACAATTTCTATCAGACGGCATGTATCAGATTCATCCTGACCAGGAATCCATGAAAAACGAAGACATACTCGGTTACATCCGAACGGCAGATACCGATGATAGAAACAGGCCGAAGCTGCACACCTGGAATGTTGCGATTGTCGAACCGTCCCGGACTTCTACGAACACAACACCGCAGCTGGGGCGAGCAGGAACCGTAATGACTCATCGTCGGTCCCGTCTTGCCGGTAACATCAGCCCGGCTGATATCAAAGCGCTGATGTCGGCCGCCGATCTCTGGACAGATTGCAGGGATATCCGAGATTCCTCCATTGGAAAATGGGACGATATCAAAGCCAGGCGCCGAGAACACCAGATTGAGACTATCGGAGAGGAACGTCCCCTCCTGCTGCTTTATCCCATAGATCCGGAATCTTCGCCGCAAAATCGGAAAAAAAGAGAGGTGCTAGGAGCCGTTTCGGATGTGCTGGGCATCGGGATCCTGTTCCCTTATCGGGATGAGCCAACCGGATATCTGGTTGCAAGACTGATTGAGCCTGAAGCGGACCTTGATGTGGACGAGGAGTTCGAGGAGGAAACGGCCGGAGCGCGCGAGGAAGAAACGGCAGACAGATGACTGTTATCTACTGGGGAGTTTTGCGGGAGCATGATCGAAGTGGGCCTGAACACATAGACGGGCTTCCGTCCGAGCCTGTCGGTGCTGGAACCGCGCAAGGCCGGTTACGAATTGCTCTGTCATTCGAAGGTCATGCACGTTTCCTGGTGCCAGTAGACATGCGCACCAGGCAGATTTCAGTCGAAGAGGGTACCTTGCTGACTGTTGCGCTCAGCACGCTTCATATCGGAGGAGCACAGTGTCGCTTCATCGACATTGTCTGCAGAGAGCGTTATCTCGAGCCGATATTTTCAGATTTCTGTGAAGAAATCTGCCGGAAGATCGAAAAAGGCGAGGCGGGCGCAAGGGCGGTTGAAGGCACGTTTCGGGAGTATCGCAGTTTGTTCGCTGTCGCGCGTTCGCGGGAAATTTCGCTTGAGAAAATTACGGGTCTGCTTGGAGAACTGGAAGTGCTGAAGTGGTTGCTCGAGTACAACAGCGAAGCAGTAAGAAACTGGCTCGGACCAACAGGAAACCGGCATGACTTTTCAGCGTCCGGTGTTTCAGCAGAGGTGAAAACGACCTTGTCCAGCGGATCGGATATCATCACGATATCATCGCTGGAGCAGCTGTCTCCGTCAAAGGACAGAGCGCTCCATCTGCTCTTCCTCAGATTTGAGGAAGTTGGTGGACAGGGCCTGAGAATATCCCGGCAGATCGCTCATATGCGCGAACGCTGCGCAGACCAATCACTTCTGGATGAACGATTGAAGATGCTGGATTACTATGACGAGGATGCCGACAAATGGGACGAACGCGCTTTTGCCTTTGTATCGAGGCGGTTCTTCAGAGTTGAAGATGACTTTCCCAGACTGGGGCCAGACCTGTTGTCCGAAGGAGAGCTCAGACAGGGCATTGGAAAGGTGAGTTACCAGCTTGATCTTCGATCCGCGTCCCGGTTTGCTCTGGAACAGGGCGAGGAAGTGGAGCTTCTCGAGAAGTTGGGCAGGGCAGGCGTATGAAGCTGGAACTGTTTTCCGAGCCGTTTCCTCCCAGTGGAGCATTTTCCGGCAACGGTGCCTCGAAACTTCTGGGTACTCCTCGTAACAACCGGTTCGAGACACTTGTTCGCGAAGCCGTTCAGAACTGCTGGGATGCAAAATCTGATGGTCGAACCTCAATCACTGTGCAGCTCCGGCTGCGGACAGTCTCCGGAGAACATGGTGCACAGTTCCGCAAACTCTTGAAAGACAGCCTCCCGCCAGCTCAAAGCGCAGCCAGCTATGAAATGTTCGGAGATATTCTCTCGGCAAAGGGAATCAGGGTTCTCGAAATAGCGGACTTTGGCACTGACGGGCTCGCAGGCTCGACAAGATCCGACCGGCCACGAGCCAAAGGCGAAAAAAGTGATTTTGTTGATTTCATGCGCGACATCGGCGCGCCGCGAGACAAGGACCAGGGCGGAGGAACCTATGGATACGGGAAATCTTCTTTCTATCATGCAAGTCGTTGCAGTACGATATTTGTCGATACGCTGACAACAGAAGCTGACGCGCCGGTGCGCCGCGTCATGGGGTGCCATATAGGTAATTCCTATTCGGTTCCCGACGGAGAGCTTCTGGGCCGATATACCGGAAGACACTGGTGGGGTGTGATGGATGAGGGCGTGATTGAACCTCTGACTGGCGAGGACGCTCGAGAATTCTCGCAAGTGATGGGATTTGCAGAACGCAAAGACGGACAGACGGGAACAAGCATCCTGATCATCGATCCGGTTATTCCTGGAGAGGCCGATGAAGATGCCGAACTGGCCGGTGCTCTCATTCGTGAAATTCTGCTCTGGAATTTCTGGCCGAAAATGATGGTTGACGCCTCCGGAAGCCCGCAAATCGCATTCTTTTGCGAAATTGAAGGGCGTCCTGTTGAAATTCCGGACCCTCTCCATTGCCCACCGATGAATGTATTTGCGGACGCTCTTGCCGCCGTTCGAGCCGGTGATGGTGCGCCCGTGCATACGCGAACCCGTGACCGGACCGAAATCGGTTCGATCAAGGCGTCGAGACTGTTGTCAGAACAACGCAGTCCGCTGCTAAGGCGTCAGGGGTCTCTCGTGCCGGATCAGCTTGCCCACATCGCAGTCATGCGCCCGGTCGAACTTGTGGTGAGGTATTATACCTTCCCGAAAGGAGCGACGAAAGGCATTGACAGCGCTGGAGTATTTGTGTCGAGCAACGACCCGGAAGTGGAGGCTGCCTTTGTTTCGAGCGAACCGCCTGCACATGATGACTGGATACCCGATGCGCTTCCAAAGGCTTCGCGAGCCAAACGTATTGTAGCCCATGCGATTGATGCGGTGAAGGAGGCGGGAAACGAGTGGGCGCGGATATCTGTGCGTCCGGGTACGTCGCCTGATGATCGCTTCGAAAGTGCCGCTCGCAGGATTGCCGAGCTGCTTCCAGCTTCGCCTGAGAGTAACAAGCCAGGGGGACGAAAACGTAGCGGTACGCTCAGGGCGGCACCACGCAAGCAGAAGGCGTGGTTCGAGGCCGCGCCTGTAGGGCTTCAGGAAAGCAGTAAACCCGGAGAAGTTCTGGCGGAGTTTACACTGACCCTCGATGACAGCGATGGCGTCTATCCGATCGTTCTGCGCGCGGAGCCCAGAATTGTGAGAGAGGGAAAGCCGGATCGCTCCGACGAGGGCCACCTCACTCCAGGTGGCCAGAGACCTGTCATACGGTCATGGACAGGAGAAGACGGCAAACGGGTCAGTAAACAGGCCAGAGTTAAAATCAGATGGCCAGGCACATACCGTGTCCAGGTCGCTTTGCCGGAGCCGGTGGCGATCGTACTGGATGTTATCCCGGGGGCATCATGAGCATTCAGTTTCCCTTTCTGACGGTTCACGCTTCAGAACTTGTATCTCGCTCAGCCTGGCTGGTGTCTCACAATGGCGCCGATCCGGTAACCGATCCCGGCAGAATTTCCGGCGTGTCTCATACCTCCCGTCTGACTGTGTCCAGCAACGTGTCGCTCATTTGCGCAGATATTCTGCGCAGCTGCCAGCTATCGGATGATGCCGAACTGATCCTTTCTGCCTTTGTGTCCACGGGAGGCGGGCGCGCTGGGCGGCAAAGGCAAACTGTCTGGAAAAGGACGCTCAGCGCTGATGCGAACGGATCGTTTCCGGTCGATTTCGAGTTGTCGGGTGGCAACGTTCAGGAACGGATAAATCTGTCGCTCGAACTGGTTCTGGGCGCGCCGGGTAGCATTGTGTCCCCGCTTGCGCCTTCGGAAACAGGCAGCCGGTTATGGTCGGATGATTTTACCATCAACCTTTCCGTCTCGCAGTTGTTTCCCGTTCAGTCAGTTTCGTTTCGCGAAAACTTTCCGAATGGTGATGCACTTCGTGCCTGCTGGCGGGTCGAGCACTATGGTGATCTCGATGATGATTTCTTCGCGGCGGTCCTTGTTTATCTGAACACCGACAGAAAAGACTTTGCTGACCGATTTGCCGAAGAAGACCCTGTTCTGATGTCGCTGGTCGCAAGTGATGTCATTTATACGATTCTGGAACGGATCATTCTGGATGACACGTCAATGGAGACTGATGACCCTTATTCCGTCCGGGGTGTGGCGGCTCACTGGGCCGGTGAAATTTTCGGAGCATCGGACGCCCGCCAGCTTAAAGAGATTCATGCGCGAGGGCCGCAGGAGATGCGTATGATGATCCAGGGATGGGCCGCACTATGACAAGAGCATTGCCCAGGCTCAGGTCGATTCAGGCTCGCCAGATCGCTACCCGCCTATCGCAGATTTCGAACCCTGCTGATGTTGAAGTCAGACTTGCCGATCTTGCTACTGACGGTGTCTGGTTCGAAGATTCAGCAGGCCCGAGATTTTCGGTTGGTGAATTGCGCAGCCTAAGAGAAGGTGTGGAAGGTATTGCCAGAGATTGCGGGTTCCCGGGAAAGGGAGACGTGTCTTCGCGAGGGCGACTGGATAATCTGCTCGTTCAGTATCTGGGTGAAAACCTGAAGCAGGTTATTACTCCGTCGGAAGGATTGCAGGATGATGCTTGGGTCTGGTTTACGCTGAAGCTCGCGCCGGACATCACCGTCTGGAGGTTTCCGAACCCTGACAGGAAGAGACTTCTGGGCGGAAATCGGAACATGTTCCGCAGGCTCTGGGACAGATGTTGCGTATTTGATCGCGGCGAAGGTCACGAAAACAGGTGGTCGCTCGTGTCGGCGCTGACCGAAGACGCCATGGTCGCTATTTGCGAACGGACATCGGTTCTGAGGGATGCGAGCCTCTGCCTCGCCATAGGAGAAGCCTGGCTTGATGCGTCAGGAAAGCTGAAGGGATCTGCCCTGGAAACCCGGACGCGCCGCGCTCTCAAAGCTGTCACAGCACGCAATGAAGTGATCAGTCTGTCATCGCTGTCGCCGGATCAGCTGAACACGTTTCTGTCAGACCAGTTTTCGAAAACCTGATTCGTGCTCTCAGGCAGTCAGTAATCCTGTCAGTCGGGTGGGCGGGCGGTGCGTCTGCCAGAGCGCGGTCGCCGCGCAAGGGGGCGGGACTTTGTGATTTCTGATCGTCTTTAGGTGTCATACCTACAGCTTCCCCTTGCGCGCCGCCCTTCAGCGCTCTGGCCCATGCACCTTCTCGCCGCCCACCCGACTGTCGGGAAAAGAAAACGGGCGGGGAAGGAGACTTATATGACTGACCAACTCGCAACCAACGCGCCTGAGGTGACGCATGCATCAGCGCAGCCCGGTAGACCCCGCATCTATGTGGCCTGTTTTGCAGCTTATAACAATGGCTTCCTGCACGGATGCTGGATTGAGGCGACCACCCCTGACGAAATTATGGACCAGGTGCGGACCATGCTGGCCGCTTCGCCCGAACCGGATGCCGAGGAATGGGCGATCCATGACTATGAAGGTTTCGAAGGTGCGATCCTGTCAGAATATGCCTCATTCGAGACTGTATGCGAGCTTGCAGGCTTTATCGAGGAACACGGCGAGCTTGGAGCGAAGCTCTACCGCGAATTCGGTGAGGAACTGGAGCAGGTCCGCGCCGCCTTTGACGAATATGCGGGTGAATATCGCAGCGCGGCGGACTTTGCCGAGCAACTCCACGAGGAGACTGGAACGCAGATACCGGAGTCGCTACGCTATTATATTGACTGGGAAGCACTTGCGCGCGACATGGCGCTCAATGGCGAGATCATGGTATTCCAGACTGGCTTTGATGAAGTTCACATTTTCTGGAGCTGCTGACATGAGGTTTACAGAGTGCTGTTCTAATTTTTCATGCGAAGGCGTCGGCCTTTTCGAAGACATCGAAGAGAGAATTGCCACTTAAGTTAAAGGTCCCGATCAGCCAGACGCCGCCCGACGTCTCGTCGCCCCGTCATGCGGATAACGAAGTCGTCCGGTGAGAAACGCCGGGCGCTTTTGTGTGCATCGATAGATGCTGAATCTGGCACAGGTTCATATGTGAAAGATCGCAAAAATGGCCTGTCTATGGGTTCGCCTCGTCTTCCAAAACCTTGTCCAGATGCAACCATTTCGTTTCTGGCAGATGTGCTGTTGACCCCTTGTTCCCGTCTCTTGCCGTGTGACCTGGACGACGCGGGCCGTCCCTTGAAACCGGATCGAGGAAGAATTTTCCCCGCCGCTTTGCGGCTCCTCGCGGGTCAAAATTCTTCCTCGATCCGGTGCTACACTGGCGTTGCGCCCGTACCGGTTCAGGTCCGTCCTGCGCCGTCCTATCGGTCCGGCGTCGACGGGGACAAGGGGTCTCCTACGACACATGGAAACGAAAGGAATTACACCATGGCCAATACACTCGGATATGTCACGGAAACCAAATCAGGCTTTGAAGGAACACTTGCAATGATGAACCTCTCGGCCGCGATCCGCATCGAGAAGAATGTAGAGAAAGCGGTTGAGGAACAACCAGACTATCGCATTTTCGCCGGAGAGACCTCTACCGAAATCGGCGGAGGATGGCTCAGAAAGGCCAAGGCATCGGGACGCGAATATGTCTCGATCACGCTCGCAGACCCGCAGATCGGATCGCGCAAAATCTACGCAAATCTTGCGCCTGTCAAAGGCAAGTCAGGTCGCCACGTCATCCTGTGGAACCCGCGGGATTAGGACTCAGGTCTAACGCCAATTCATCGCTCCGGAGCTGGGCTCCGGGGCGGTTATTATGTTTTGGGACGGGGGAGAAAATGCATCTTGCGCATTTTAACCCTGCAAATACGCACACGTCTGGCCAATCCTTTCCCAGAACAAACAGGAGAAAGGAAAACTGTACAATGACAAGAAACCGCAAGAAAAATTCGCAGGGAGACAATTGGCCAGAGCTTCTCAGCGTTGTGGAAGCTGCAGAGTTTCTGCGCCTCAAACGCTCCACCCTTGATCATTATCGGTGTGAAGGACGCGGCCCTATCTATCGCAAACATGGCGCGCGCGTATTCTATCCCAAGCCCGATCTCATTCGCTGGTCAGAGCGGAATGCCTATGCCTCGACCTCCGAACGGCTACGTGATCCCAAATGAAGCAGCCAAGTTTTTGGCTTACACTTTCGGGTCTTTCCCTGGTGGCTTTCGGCTGGGTGTTCGATCCCCTTGATCGCCTGATCTGGAACCGGACAGCAAGTACGCCGACAGGGCTTTACTGGCTGGACGACGATCCCTTCACTCATGGCGGATGGGTCGTCGTCTCAAGCCAGAGCGCTGTTGCCGAATGGGCAGAAACACGCGGATATGTCGGAAAAGACTGGCCCTTATTGAAGCAGATTGCAGGCATGCCAGGCGATGAAATTTGCCGAACGGGCAACGAGATTCGGATCAATAATCAGCCTGTTGCAACTGCAAAAGCGATCGATTCATCGGGCCGAATGCTGCCGGTCTGGGAGGGGTGCAGCGTGCTCAAGAATGATGAAATTTTCCTGCTCACACCGCATCCGGCGTCCCTCGATGGCCGGTATTTCGGCCCTATAGAGCAGACAGACCTGGATGGCACTGCCATCCCTCTTACGACGTCTGGGGACTGACAGGCAGCAAGCGTATGCAAAGCGATACAAGCACAGGCAAGGACAGGAAAAGCGAACCCGGTAGGGCAAGATTGAAGCTATGGCACCATATGGCGCCTAACCCCTTGTCTGCACATCTGTTTTTTGGCGCCCTTTGCACAGCATTGTGGTGCATGCGTTTCTGGAAACGCGTTGAAATTACGGAATATTCCGTGGTGCACGGATTGGGCAGCAAGAGATGAGCGAGGAGAAGCCCTTCACACCGCGGCTCGGGCGTATCCGGGATCACGGCGCGCCTGCAGGCAAGCGTCTATCACGCCAGTTGAACAAGACAGGCGCGAAGCTTTCTAAAGCCGCTCGGAAATCTCGATTTACAGGTGCGCGTTATGGCACGGGCGGTGCGGCCCGAACGGGCGGTTCTCGCTACAGGCATTTGTCCCGCCAGCAAATGCGCCGCGTCATTGTCAAAGTGCATATCGCAAGAGCGCGCGGCGCAGGTCCCGGACTCTTTCGCGCCCATGTCAGCTATCTGCAGCGCGACGGTGTCGATCGCGAGGGAGACGGCGGCGTGCTTTATGACCGCGATCAGGAGGGGATCAGTCCCCGCGAATTTCTGGAGCGCAGCGAGCATGACCGCCACCAGTTTCGCATCATCGTCTCGCCGGAAGATGGCGTACGGATGGGCGACCTTAAACAGGCAACTCGCGAGCTTATGGACAAAATGGAACGCGATGTCGGGCGGCGGCTCGATTGGGTTGCCGTTGATCATCACAATACCGGCCATCCGCATACCCATATTGTTGTGCGGGGCCGCGATGCCCGGATGAAGGATGTCGTCATCGCGCGCGACTATCTGACAAAGGGCCTCCGAGAAGCTGCTGAAGAACTTGCCACGCAAAGGCTCGGACCCAGGCGAACGCTGGAGATTACGGGTGCGCGCCAGAAACAGGTAGATCAGGACCGCTGGACAGGGCTTGATCATGAAATCGAAACGCGAGTGGAGAACGGCGCATTCAGTCCAGGCTATGCGAGCTCGAGCAAAGAGCGGTTTGACCGGTCCTTGCGCCTTGCGCGCATCAGGCACCTCGAAACCCTTGGCCTGGCTGAACGGGACGGCGCGCTCTCCTGGCATTTGAAACAGGGCTGGCAAGAGCAGCTGAAACGCCGGGGGCGGCGCGGTGATATCATCCGCACACTTGCGGCTGAATTCAGGGAGCGTGAGCCCGACATTCGATTTGTTCAGGACCGCGCAAAAGACGCCGCTCCCATTCGTGGGATCGTGAAGGCTTATGGCCCGGAGGATGAACTTCGCGATATGCGCTATCTGCTTATTGAAGATTTTGAGGGCGGCATCTGGCATGTGCCCTCTGCAGCGGTCGATGTTCACGCCCGCCCGCCGCAAGGGGCAGTGGTGGAGCTCTCCCACGCACGGGCCATGGCACGCGCCTCGGACAAGGCCATCGCCGAGGTGGCAGGGCATCTGGTCGGAGGCCCTGCATGCGCGTCATGATCCGGGATCAAAACCGACCTATCATCTCACTTTGAAGCGGCGACTCGAAGCCTTGCGTCGGGCAGGGATTGGGGAACGCCTTGCGACCGAAGAATGGCGCATTGGTGAAGATTTTCTGGAGCGTGCATCAGCGTATGAGGTAAGGCGATCCGGCGGCGTCAGAATGAGCGTCCTGTCCTGGCTTTCACCGGAGGCTCAGATCAATCGTCTTGGCGCAACCTGGATCGACGACCTGTCAGAGGGTGCAGCAGCGCAGCAGCAAGCCTTGAAGGACTTGAAAGTACGTCGTCAGAACTGGCTCCGTGACCAAGGTTATCTGGGGGCGGGCCATTCAGAACTCATGGAAGAGCAGAGAAGCAAGCTGCGCGCTCTGGAACTGCAGCGCGAACAGGGCGCCATTGCAACCGCCTCAGGCCGAACCCCTGTCCAGCTCGCGAAAGGCGATCGGTTTGAGGGAAAGCTCGAAGGTCATGTCGACCTCGCAGCAGGGCGTATGGCGATCATTGGTAACGCGAAGGAATTTGCGCTGGTGCCGTGGCGGAGTAGTTTGGGGCGGCAAGTGGGGCGGGAGTTGACGATCAGACGCACCGCATCAGGTATTGGGTGGAGCCTGCATATGGGGCGTTCCCGCGGGCTGTCGCGTTGATGAGTAGGATTAGATAGCTTGCGTGTGAAGAAAGTCTGCGAGACTCTGTGGTGCAGTCAGGGGCTCGGTCGATGCATCGAAATACTGATAGGCCGAAAGACTGGCTGGAATGGAAGAGGGATCGGGCAACCGGTCAAGTAGAACCGGAACGAGGCGCGCGTTAAGGCTTATCGCCTGTTCTGCTTCGCGCCGGATCCATTCGCTTCGAATTGAGTTGCGCGAAAGAAAGAACAGGACAAAGCCATATGCGGCAGCTTCTGACAGTGCGCTGTCGAACTGTTGAGCCCACGGGTCGCCGATACGAAGGTCTTTCCTGAAATCGAAGACTTCAAAGCCTCTCGACCCGAGTGCGTCGAGAAACGGAACAACTTGTTCGCTGTCGGAGTTGGCATAACTCGGAAATATCCGCATCGTGCCAATGAACCGGTCAAGTTGTGTCAGATCGAGCCCGTTCCCGTCGACACGTATCGAACCGATCCGTTTGGGACGGAGCTTCGCTGCGCGTTCAACGGCGTCGCGTTCCCGTTTTACCCAGTCGGACTCATCTGCAGCAGCACTTTCGCAAAGTAGAAAAAAATCGCGCTCCATTATTTCGCGTTCGATCACTGGCCAGAATTCTTCTTCGTGTTTCAAGGCGAGTAAATGGAAAAGGAGCGGCGACGCCTGTTTCTGTTCGAGGTAGTTTCTAACTTCGCGGACGGTCTCGAGATCCGGGCTGGCATGGGATACAAATATCCAGGTTCGTTTCTCTTTATCGTTCATGACGTACTTTCGAAGATCGTTTGCATTTTCTTTTATTGCACAATGATGCGCAGATTTGCAGCCTTTCCAACTTTCCATATCACGAAATTCGAGTTCTCCTATTTCGCACTTCACGCTGACGCCTGAAAGGATCGTTCATGACAGGCACAAAGATACTCATTGGCCAGATCATGGTGGTGTTCGCGCTGATCATCGGAGCGGTCTGGCTTGCCACGCAAATAACCGCTGAAGCGCTTGGCCATCAGGCAGCGCTTGGCGCGCCCTGGTTCATGGCAGGCGAGACACCTGTCTATAAACCCTGGCGGCTTTTTCAGTGGTGGTACGCATACGAAGCCTATGCGCCTGAGGTGTTTGCACGTGGGGGGTTGATCGCGGTTTCCGGTTCAGCGCTCGGGCTGGTGGCCGCGATCATCGGTTCGGTCCTGCGTAGTCGCCACGAGCGCCATGTTACCACTTATGGATCAGCGCGATGGGCCAGCGCACCTGACTTGAAACGTGCCGGATTGTTTGCGGACAAGGGTGTATTCCTGGGGCGTTGGCAAAAGCGCTATCTGCGTCATGACGGTCCTGAACATGTGATGGCGTTTGCACCGACGCGTTCAGGCAAGGGCGTGGGGCTTGTTGTCCCGACGCTGCTCTCCTGGACGGGCAGCGCCGTCATCCACGACATCAAGGGCGAGAACTGGGAGCTCACATCAGGCTGGCGCTCGAAATTCTCTCGTTGTGTACGCTTTGATCCGACGGACAGGCGTTCGCCGAAATATAATCCGCTTATGGCCGTGCGCCGCGGCGAGCATGAGGTGCGCGATGTTCAGAACATTGCCGACATTCTGGTTGATCCGGAAGGCTCGCTCGAGCGCCGGAACCACTGGGAGAAGACCGGACATGCTTTGCTGGTCGGTGTCATCCTGCACGTGCTTTATGCTGAAGCAGACAAGACGCTCAGCGGCTGCGTACGGTTTCTGTCCGATCCGAAACGTTCCTTTGCGGTGACGCTACGCACCATGATGACAACACCGCATCTTGGCGAGAGAGGTGTTCATCCGATCGTGGCGCAGGCCGCGCGCGAACTTCTGAACAAGTCGGAGAATGAGCGCTCGGGCGTGCTTTCCACGGCCATGAGTTTTCTGTCACTGTATCGTGATCCGGTGATCGCAGAAGTCACAAGCCAATCTGACTGGCGCATCGAGGACCTGGTAGAAGGGGAGAGCCCGCTATCGCTCTATCTGGTGGTGCCACCGTCAGATCTGTCGCGAACGAAACCTTTGATCCGGCTGGTCCTCAATCAGATCGGACGCAGATTGACGGAAGACTTGCCCGAAAAGATCCGTCGGAAACTGCTCTTCATGCTGGACGAGTTTCCAGCGCTGGGGCGGCTGGACTTCTTTGAAAGTGCACTTGCCTTCATGGCAGGCTATGGCATCCGCGCCTATCTGATCGCCCAGTCCCTGAACCAGATCGAAAAAGCCGACGGGCCGAACAACTCGATCCTCGACAATTGTCATGTGCGCATTGCCTTTGCGACCAATGATGAGCGCACCGCCAAGCGCGTGTCTGATGCGCTCGGAACAACAACGGAGCTTCGCTCCCAGAAGAATTATACGGGCCACCGGCTTGCGCCCTGGCTGTCTCACATGATGGTCTCGCGTCAGGAAACGCAGCGTGCTCTGATAACGCCAGGCGAGGTCATGCAACTCTCATCGAGTGATGAAATCGTCATGGTGTCTGGCGCGCCGCCCGTGCACGCGCAGAAGCTGCGATATTTCAAGGACCGGAATTTTACACAGCGCGTCTTGTCGCCAGCGCCCGTCGAATGGGACGACGCCGCTTGTGACGCGGAATGGACATCCATTGTTGCGGCCCCGCCGTTCCAGGAGCCGAAGGCCAACAAAGATAGTGGGCAACCGGGTAGTGTGTCGCTGAAACGGACGCGAGAACCTGAGCATACGAGTGATGATACGCGCGAGAGATGCGCACCTGATCAGATTTCCGATCCCGATCGCGATGATGAGATTGATCCCGACGGCGATCAAACCCTGGAAACCATACGACGCGCCGTAGCGGCAGATCGTAGCGATCCTGACGTCCTTCCGGGGTTTTGATCGGATGGGAAAGCCGCGAATCAATATCAGGATTTCAACGAAGCTCTATGCGCAACTTTGCGAAGCCGCGGATAGGCCAAGGGTTACAAAGACGGCGATTGTTGAAGACGCACTCAGAGCATGGTTCGAGCCTGAAGCGCGTACTGTGCTAGAGGAGCGATTGCTTGTCCGCATGGACGCCTTCGATCAGCATCAGGCGGATATGGAGAAGGACCTAGCCTACACTTATGCGACACTGTCGCATTTCGTGTATTATTGGCTCGCGCGGACGGAACCCATTCCGGAGGGCGAGAGAGATATTGCACATGCACTGGGGCAGCGTAGACTAGAATATTTCAATGAGCAGGTGGAACGTAAATTCAAGAACTAAGCCGATAGGCCTAGCAGATCAGACGTCACATTTTTTAGACTATCGCGGGGATCGTCGCCAATTGATTTTATCGCGATCAATGCTTTGTAAGACTTGGCCTAGAGCGCTGTTCTCATCAGAAAGATGTATCACCAAGTGATCCATGCTCCTTGTGATAGCGATCATAAGCCAATTAACGGCGTAGGCTCGTCGTGCTTCCGCCACATGGTCGCCAAACTTGGATTCATCAAAGAGGAATCCCTGATCGGCTTCTAGCTGAGCGCGCAGTTGGTTGATATCGATATCTGGATTAGCAATCATGTGGTCATAGAAAGCGTCTAATCCCATGCACAGAGTTGTCCAACCCTCCATACCTCGGCAACTCTGATAAAGGACGGCGCGTAGTTGTGATTGTCGATCAGGATACTCACGCTTTTGTCTAGTTTCGCCGTCGTATCCGCGCCAATAGTCTGCTCGATTCTGTTCTTGAACCACTTCGAACAGGTTGTAAAAATTGTATTTGGGAGTGGCTGCCGGTTGTGGGAGGCAAATTAAAGTATCTACAGGACGTAAAGTAGGTTGTTCAGAAAGGTCAGTGGCAAGAATATCCATAGCCTGCTCTAGCGCCCGTTGTGGTTTGGCTTCGACAAGAACTGTAACCCTACCGCCAGTTACGGATTTGTCGGGCACCACATCCCAATCGGGTACGTTCAGCGCCCGAGCAATGTCAGCGATGGTGTCGCACGTTGCGGCCTTTGTGCGTTGTGACGTCTTTAGTGTAACAATGCTTCGATCTTTAGTGCTCACATTTGTTTTCCAATCGCACCTGTTTTTATCTACGAATTGGTCCACGCCATCCGCGACAATTACTCGATTTGAACCAAAGACTTCGAACATTAGGTCACGATGCTCGGTCGTCCAATCTTGCCCCTCATCCACCAGTAGGAAATCATACGGTGGAAGGATCTCGTTTTTATAAAGGCAAACGTCTGCCCACGTCTGGTGCGGCGTGGGCCCACAATGGCAGTGTTTTCCTGATGCATTGAGTGTGCAACACGGTATCTTTTCTAGGAGAAAGGCCTGAGGGGTACGCAGAGCGCGAAGGAATAGCGCTTCGCGGTTTTCTAGGTCGTAGAGTTCTCTTGCACATTTCACTGCGTCTGCACCAAATTTTAGCTCAAACAACTGTTTCATCAGCATCCAACGCGTATCGATCTTCGGAACCGGAGCGATGTCATTATTTCTATCGCGAATAATTCTCATTGCTCGAGACATATCTGAGATAAGGCCGTGATTGTAAGTAACTATCCGCGTGCTTTTTCCCCGTCGGGCCAGATAGATTGCCATCTGGATCAAAGCGAACGTTTTGCCCGTTCCGGCGCGTCCCTGAAACACAAGAAGTTCGTTGCCTAGCGCTCTGACGTAATTCGTTTTCTCAGCGTCAAATTTTTTCTTCGTCAGTTCGTTGACGCGTTTCAAGTCCAGTCGCGTTGGTTCGACTATGTGGGTTAATGCTCTGACCAAACTATCATAGCTGTGTTGCTTTGTATCATTGTCCTTGGGTGCCAAAGTTTGGATCTTGTTTTGATAGGAGTTGATCTCGAAACCGTCTATAAGCTGTTGCCAGCTCAAGTCTTCGTACAGGATGCTAGAGCGACCAATCCGCTGTGCTCCCCCTAATGAATCTGGCGCAACGCGGCGCAGCCATATCACTGATTGCACAAATGTCTTGTTACGTCGTAATTTGCCAAAATACGGGGTTTCCTGAAAGTTCTTAAGTGCCCAAACTTGAGCATCTGCTTGAACGGTGGCGTTTAACCAGGAGCTACCCGTGCGAACTTCCATGTGGGTGCCGTTTAGTCGAACCGCATCTGTCGAATGGTTCTTTACCTCGACACAAGCTACAAAAGATCTAACTGGATATCCTTGGGAAGTACGCCACATATCATCCGATGAGCGTAAATCTTCAAAAATAAGGACGCAATCAATCTCTCTGTCTTTGGTAAAGACTTGCGGAACTATCGCTAACTGAACTGATGGGTGGTTTAACTCAGGAGCACTAGTGTAGAGTTGCTCTTCTAGTTTTATTGCGTTTGCTTGTTCAGCAGTGCCCTGAGGGCCCAGAATTTTTATCGTCATTCTGTGCGGTCCTCCAACAACCGGAACATTTTTCATTAGAAAAATATAGTTCGCATATAAAATTGATTTGCGCCACTAGGGGTTGCGCTGGCGCTCCATTGCATCTGTTGAAATTCGCAAGCACGATCGGAAACGATGAAGATTGCATTGTGCTTCCTTGATGCTGATCCGAAGATTCCCAGGTCAGGCAAAATATGCTAAGCGTGAGTTCGACGCGCTGAACCAGCGTCGAACTCAAGCGGTCCACAAAAATGTGGACCAAAATCAGACCGTACTGAGGACCAAGAATCGATTTTGAATCACGTAAGTGATTGAAAGTATGGGATAAATAATATGGAATGTGGCGCGTCACTCGCGCCATTTCTTCAAACTTCCTCTCAAGAAATCAATCGCTTGTCGTGTCAGGCTAGGTTTGATTGCGGGATACATCGAAAACTCGGATGCGGAACGGGGGGCATGGGGGCGATGAAAGGTAAGTGATTTGCTAGATATGCGGGGATCGTTCTGGCATTTGTTCTTGATGCCGCATCGCAAATTTTGGGCTATTTTTCATTATCGCTGGAGATAATCATGAGTGTGTGGCCTTCTGGAACTTGGTCACCTTCGTTTACGCCCAAATCGCTGACTGTTCCCTCAAATGGAGCGATCAGTGCATGTTCCATTTTCATGGCCTCCAACTTAATAAGTGTTTGACCTTCTTTCACGTCATCGCCATTGGCAATGTCTACCGCCACGATCCGTCCGGGCATCGGGGCGGTGATAACGCCGTTTGCCGGGCCTGACGGTCCAGAAGCATCGTGGCGGGCTGTGGATACCCGATAGGGTGTGCCGCGCTCGACGAGGATGGCCACCGTTTTATCAGTAAAAATGTGTGCATCCGAGGTGGGCTGTTGATCGATCAACTGCGTTTCGATGACACTGCCATCAACGAGCAGGCGGGCCTCACGATCAGCGGATGCACCGTTCCGAAACCCAGATAGGCTAGCCCATGGCCCAGGCATTTGATGGGCCGTTTGTTCTCGCAAAAAATTGGCCGCTAAAGACAGCGCCGATGAGGACGGAGGCTGCGGTAGTGTCAGCGCCTCTTTATGGTCATCTATGAAACTCGTTGTGACATCGAATTTAGCGAACGCTTCATGGGTGAGAAGGCGCGATAGGAAACCCGCATTATTGTGTACTGGCCACGTGGCGACAGCGTTACATGTTTTGGCCAGTTTACGTCTGGCGTCCTCGCGGGTTGAGCCGTGGGTGACAAGCTTTGCTATCATGGGGTCGTAAAACGCGGAGACAGTATCATGGGTTGTGACGCCTGTTTCTATGCGTGCACAGTCGTCCGGCAGATTGAGAATATCCAGTCGGCCAGTAGAGGGCAGAAATCCCGTCGCGGTGTTCTCGGCATAGAGGCGAGCTTCCATTGCCCAACCATTGATGAAGAGTTCGTGCTGTGCTTTGGGTAAGGGGTCGCCAGACGCAATCCTTAATTGCCATTCTACAAGGTCTTGGCCCGTGATCATCTCTGTGACGGGGTGTTCGACCTGCAGGCGTGTGTTCATTTCCATGAACCAAATTTTATCTGCATCAAGACCTTTAGAGCCGTCGGCGATGAATTCTACAGTTCCTGCGCCGACATAGTCGACCGCTTTTGCCGCTTTGACCGCAGCCGCGCACACCGCGTTTCGAGTCTGTTCGTTCATGCCGGGGGCAGGGGCTTCTTCAATTACTTTCTGGTGACGACGTTGAAGCGTGCAATCGCGTTCAAACAGGTGAATGATGTTGCCATGGCTGTCACCAAAGATTTGAACTTCGATATGCCGGGGATTCGCGATCCATTTTTCAAGGAGAACACGGTCGTCGCCAAAAGACGCTTTCGCTTCGCGTTTGCAGGATACGAGCGCGCCTTGGAATTCGTCAGCGGCTTCAACTTTACGCATGCCTTTGCCCCCACCGCCCGCGACGGCTTTTATGAGGATGGGGTAGCCAATTTTTTCCGCTTCGCTTGCTAGCGTGTTTGGGGATTGGTCTTCACCAAGATAACCGGGGGTCGTTGGCACACCTGCCTCGTCCATTCGTTTCTTGGCCGCGTCTTTCAGGCCCATTGCACGAATGCTGTCGGGGTGTGGTCCTACCCAGATAAGCCCCGCTTTGATGACGGCCTCAGCAAAATCAGCGTTCTCTGACAGGAAGCCATAACCGGGATGGATTGCGTCGGCGCCTACCTGCTTGGCCGCTTTGATGAGTTTGTCTCCCATAAGGTAGCTGTCGGCTGCGGGAGACGGCCCAATGTGCACGGCTTCATCAGCCAGACGCGTATGGAGTGCATTGTCATCAGCGTCCGAGAAGACCGCGATTGTGCGAATACCGAGTTTGTTCGCGGTGCGGATAATGCGGCAAGCGATTTCACCACGGTTGGCAATGAGGAGTGATTTAATCATCTGGGCTACATCCTAAAGACGCCGAACTGCGCGCGGTCGGGAATGGGAGCATTGAGTGTGGCGGCAAAAGCAAGGCCGAGGATGTCCCGTGTTTGAGCCGGGTCAATGATGCCGTCATCCCACAGGCGTGCGGTTGCGTAATTCGGGTGTCCTTCATGCTCGTATTTTTCGCGTATCGGGTTTTTGAAAGCCTCTGTCTCTTCTGGGGTCCATTTGTCAGCGTCTCGATGAACGGTTGCTAAGACACTTGCGGCCTGCTCGCCGCCCATGACCGAAATCCGGCTGTTTGGCCATGTGAAGAGGAAGCGGGGTTGATAGGCGCGCCCGCACATGCCGTAATTGCCTGCGCCGAAGCTGCCCCCGATAAGGACGGTTATTTTAGGCACTTGCGCCGTCGCGACGGCCGTGACGAGCTTTGCCCCATGCTTGGCAATGCCCTCCGCCTCATACTTGCCGCCGACCATAAAGCCAGAAACATTCTGCAAGAACAGTAACGGAATTTTCCGTTGGCAAGCGAGTTCGATGAAGTGCGCGCCTTTTTGTGCGCTCTCGGAATAAAGCACACCATTGTTAGCGAGAATCGCGACGGGCATGCCCCAGATATGAGCAAATCCGCAAACCAGTGTTTGGCCGTATAGGGACTTAAATTCATGAAATTGTGAGCCGTCAACAAGACGCGCGATGATTTCTTTCACATCGAAAGGTGTGCGAAGGTCAGGCGGGACGATGCCATATATGTCTTTTGCCGGATATAGCGGGTCAGCGACAGGTTGCAGGTTTAAAGTTGGCGTCCGTTCAGGCGGTAGGGTTGAGACAATATCTCTTACAATGGTCAGTGCGTGTTGATCATTTTCCGCCAGATGGTCCGTTACGCCAGACTTGCGGCTATGGGTGTCACCGCCACCTAGCTCTTCCGCAGTAATCACTTCGCCGGTTGCCGCTTTTACGAGAGGCGGACCAGCGAGGAAGATGGTCCCCTGTTCGCGAACAATGATCGTTTCATCAGACATGGCAGGCACATAGGCGCCGCCTGCTGTGCAGCTGCCCATGACGCAGGCAATTTGTGGTATGCCTTGTGCGGACAGGTTGGCTTGATTGTAAAATATCCGTCCGAAGTGATCACGATCTGGGAAGACTTCATCCTGATGGGGCAGATTGGCCCCACCGGAATCGACCAAATAGATGCAAGGTAGGTGGTTTTCGAGCGCAATTTCTTGGGCACGCAGGTGCTTTTTGACCGTGATAGGATAGTATGTGCCGCCCTTAACGGTGGCATCATTTGCGACGATCATGACTTGGCGTCCTGATACGCGCCCGATACCAGTGATGAGGCCGGCGGCGGGAATGTCGCCGTTATACATTCCATTGGCCGCAAGTTGAGATAGCTCCAGAAATGGTGACCCTATATCAAGCAATTGGCGCACGCGATCACGCGGCAGGAGTTTGCCACGGGAAACATGCCTCTCACGAGAGCGCGCGTTTCCGCCCAGAGAGGCGCGCTGAATGTCCGCGGTAAGGGCCTCGACCAACGCCAAATTATGCTGCGAGTTCGCTACAAAGCTCGGCTCAATCGATGACACTGTGCTGTTTAAAATTGGCGCGCTCATCCTTTCATCAGCTCCCGTCCGATGAGATAACGGCGTATTTCGTTCGTTCCTGCGCCTATATCGTAGAGCTTCGCATCTCTGAGGTAACGCTCGACGGGCCACTCTTTTGTATAGCCCGCACCCCCCAATGTTTGGATCGCCTCAAGAGCTGTTTTAACAGCATTCTCACTCGACATCAGGATCGCACCGGCAGCATCAAATCGTGTTGTGCGTCCTGCATCACAGGCGTTGGCCACCGCATAGACATAAGCACGTGAGGAGTTAAGCGCGACATACATATCAGCGAGTTTGGCTTGAATGAGTTGGAAATTGCCAATCGGTTCGCCGAACTGTTTACGCTCTCTGGCGTAGGGTAGAACCGTGTCAATACAGGCTTGCATGATGCCGATAGGGCCACCCGAAAGGACAGTGCGTTCATAATCCAGTCCGCTCATCAATATGGCCGCGCCTTTGCCCGGTCCGCCCATCACATTCTCATCTGGCACGAAGCAATCCTGAAAGACCAGTTCACCCGTGTAGGAACCGCGCATGCCCATCTTGTCCAGCTTTCGCGCGACAGAGAAGCCTTTAAAATCCTTCTCGACAAGGAAGGTTGTGAGGCTGTTTGAGCCACCCTCTGGCGATGTTTTCGCATAGATGACAAGCGTGTCGGCAATGGGGCCGTTTGTGATCCAAAACTTCGCGCCATTGAGCAGGTATCCGCCATCAGTTTTCTCGGCTTTGAGGCTCATGCTCATAACGTCAGAGCCAGCGCCAACTTCAGACATAGCGAGCGCGCCCACATGCTCTCCAGTGATAAGTTTTGGCAGGTATCGGGTTTTCTGGTCGGCGCTGCCCCACCGGCGGATTTGATTGACGCAGAGATTTGAATGCGCGCCATATGACAGGCCGATAGACGCTGAGGCGCGAGAGATTTCCTCCATCGCGATGACATGGTGCAGGTATCCAAGGCCCAAGCCACCGTCTTCTTCTTCGACAGTTATTCCGTGCAAACCAAGTTCGCCCATTTCCCGCCAGATCCAGCGCGGTGCTTCATCCGTGCTGTCCAGCTCAGCTGAGATTGGGACCAGTCTGTCTTTTGCAAAGCGGGCGCATGTCTCGCGGATCATGTCCACGGTCTCACCCAATGAAAAATCGAAGCTTGTCATTTGAAACACCTGCCAAGTTAACCGAGGCAATGTTTAGCAGAAGCTTTCATATTAGTATAATTCAACACTGTGCCCCACACTTCGGGGATCCGCTTGATTGGTTGACGCGTATCGCTCGATACGTCCACATCAAAAGTTTTGAGGGGGCGGAGGGGCAGGCTTGGCGACAGCTTAGCCAGCAAAGTGCAACAGCAATGCACCTTTTATTTGTCGTTTAGTGATGGGGCCTAGTTTTTCGCTACTGGTGGAGCGCGGGTCAGTCCCGGCAATGGTAAAAGCATCTTTGGATGTCGCGACGATGCGTTTGATGATCAAACCAAACGCATCGTGCTCCACCAAGACTGTCTTACCCACGCGCGGTACGAAAACGGGACGAAACAAAGCAAAACTTCCATCGGGAAGTCCAGGTTCCATACTGTTCCCGCGAACGCGGATAAGACGAAATCCGAGCATTAAGCGTCGAGTTTTGGATACACAACTTCAAGCTTAGGTGCGTATGGGCAAACAGCGCGATATGTTGCGACGCCTTTTGTTTCCCAGAAAATTTCTGCGAATTGGTTGACCAGCTCGACCAAAGCAAGGCCATCTTCACGATGCAGGTCTTGCTTACATGCACTCGCCTTCATCATGATTGAGTGCACCAGCGTGTGCACTTCTGGGTGCTTTTCGATCAGCGGTGGCTTGAAATAGTCGCCCCAGATGATGCGGATCTCGTGCTTTACCTTTTCAGCTTCAACTTCTTTGGTCAGGACAGCGCGCGTGCGCACATTGGCCAGTGCCACGTCATTTTCGCTTTTGGCTTCGCTGAGGATGTCCATCAGGCGAACCACAGAGACGGCGGCGATCAGAGCAGGGCCCGTATCGTATATCCCGCAAGGGATGTCACAGTGCGCCGAAGCGTGCTTGATCAAGCCACGTTCGTCTAATTTTTTAAACATTTTTACCAGCATCGCAGGTTCCTTACCGATTGAGTTCATTTGATGGGCTGAAATATACGTTGGCGGGGGTTTAGCGCAATGTATTTTAGGGCCTAGCGGCCAGAAGTGGCCTTAAAACGCAGCGGAATGCGTCAATTACACCCCGCTGCGTGAATTTAATGCGCTCTATTCGATTGGTGACAGCAGTTCCGGTGCTGTTACCAATTGTCTGACGCCATGAGATTTGACCTCATTAAACGCGTTTCCTGACTCAGCCCATGCGTGCAGGGAGTTGATGTCCAGCTTGGCGCATTGTGGGCGGACATTCCAAGTAACTTGCGCCGGTGAGCAAGTGGCTTGCGTGTAGCTCGGTCCGGTTGTTGAGCCGAGGAATTGAACAGGTGTTCCAGTGCCCTCTGGCAAGGCATTGGCGTTGTAACCACCTGATTCATTTTCAACAGTTGTCGCAAACTCCATGAAGTCGAGCGCGTCTGAATCGTTCACAATCAAGAAGGCTTGTGCTTCGACGCGAAGTACTGGGTCTGTGCAGGTTTCTGGTACACAAGCGCCAAGACCTTCACCGGGTTCCGCCTGACAGCTTGTGTGGACCCAGTGAACCTCAATCGTATCGCCGGGTTTCACGCCCCCAAAGGCACCGGGCGCGGCTGTGAGTTCAGCCTCAGAGAGCGATGATCCATCATTGCAGGCATAGCCGCCATGGTCGGTATCGTCGACGAACACAGAGAAACCGGGGCCTTTGTGTTCCGCGTTCGTGTGGGTGTGGATATTGCACAAATTCATTTCAGCCGCTGGCGGTGCCACGGGGAAGCTGACCGTGTTGAGCCCGCCAGTTTTTGAAATATCGCGCGGTGTTTGTGGGCCGGCATCAAGACATAGATCTGCGCTCGCCATATCATCAGAATGCGCCGCGTGCTCTTCATGGCTTTCACTGGCGTGAGCGTCTGATTCTACGTGTGTATCAGGCTCCGTAGGTTCTGTGGAGTTGGAGCACGCCATTACTAATGTGGCGGCGCTAACACTGAGAATAAGATGTCTAATCATGATCGTCCTCAAAAATTCAATCGTTACTGACTGAATCACTCATACCAAAATTTGTATGGCGGTGCAGCGCTATTCATCACGAAAGGAAATTCTATCAAATGACGCTACAAATAACGCCCGCCGAATGATCGTCTAAGGTGAGATAAGCGCGATAAAATGGGGGCCGAGGCGCAATACACCGATAATTGCTGCGCCAAAAGCTGTCACAAGCACGCCAGCCGCCGCGATATCTTTTGCTGCGCCGATTAAGGGATTAAAGTCCGGTGAGACGGCATCGCACAATCTTTCAAGAGCCGTATTAAATAGCTCAGCCGTCCACACCCAGCCAATTGCGATGATGATCCATGTCCAGTCATCGGTGGATATTTTCAGCATCGCGCCCGCCGTCACCACGAGAATTGCGGCACATAAATGTATCCACGCATTGTGTTCAGTTTTCATCACCTGGGCGAGACCCGAAAAGGCATAACCGAAGCTTGCGATGCGGCCCTTAAGGCTGAAGCGATCCTTTTGTGTTGGAAGGGGCTTATGGTCTGGTTCAATCATTTTACGTTGCCAATGGATTCATATGGTGCGGGGAGTGTGTTCGCGTAAATAACACACTGACGGCGCCCAGACTGCTTTTAAATGGCGCGTATTGCTTTAAGTGCTGGTCAAGCGCGGGCAAACCATGATTTCTGTTCGTGTGTCTAATCACCCAACACCCTCAACCGAGAACGCTCGGCGTTTCGCAAAGCCGATGCCGTATCGTGGTGTCGGATCAGAAATTATCCATGTGCTCAGCGGTCTGTATTTACGGCTCACCGGGTGGAGTGTGCCAAGTGAGTGGCCTGATGTTTCCAAAGCGGTGATCCTAGCGGCACCCCATACGTCTAATTGGGATGGCGTAAACATGTTGGCTGTGGCGGGCTGGTATCGTGTGAAGCTCAGTTATATGGGAAAAAAATCTCTCACCACAGGGCCGTTAGGTTGGTTGGTGAAGCGATCTGGCTGTGTGCCTATTGAACGGTCTAAATCAACCAATGTTGTGGAGCAGATGACCGCTGCCTTTTCTAAGGCGAATAGTTTGTACCTCGCTGTCGCGCCAGAGGCGACGCGTCAATTAAATTCAAATTGGAAGACAGGTTACTATCAGATCGCGCGCTCGGCTGGCGTGCCTTTGGTGATGGCTGTGATGGACTATAAGGCCAAGACTGTCAGTCTGGCAGGGCCGATAGAGGTGACTGGTGATTATGTAGCTGATTTAGATAAAATCCTCGCGCCTTACCGCGGCGCCTCAGGTAAGCATACGGATAATTTTTCGCTGCCGGAATCGCAAGAAAAATGAAACGCCGATCAGTTTCAGAACCGACCGGCGTGACAGAGACGAATTTAGCGTAAACTTGCTAGAACATCGAAGGGGCTGCTGGCCTTTTCAGGCGGTGCTTTTTTTGTGGACGGGACAGGGCGCGGCGATTGTTGCTTGGCGCTTCCGGTTTTCATGCTCAGGCCGATGCGTTTGCGTTGCTCGTCAACTTCTTTCACGAGAACTGAAACAACTTGTCCGGTTTTCACGATCGTGTGCGGATCTTTGACGAATGTATCTGACATTTCAGAGATATGCACCAATCCATCCTGATGGACGCCAATATCAACAAATGCACCAAAGGCCGTTATGTTTGTGATGACACCTTCAAGGCGCATGCCGGGCTTGAGGTCTGAGACTTTTTCAACACCATCCTTGAACGTTGCTGTCTTAAACTCAGGACGCGGATCACGGCCCGGTTTCTCAAGTTCTGACAGGATGTCAGTCACAGTGGGCACGCCAAATGCGTCAGTTGCGAAGGTTTCTGGCTTAAGCTTGGATAGGAACGCTTTGTCACCGATGATGAGGTCAATTTTGCGTCCTGTGGCTTTGGAGATCTTCTCCACGACAGAGTAGGCTTCGGGGTGGACGGCTGAGGCGTCCAGCGGATTTTTGCCATTCATGATGCGTAGGAAACCAGCAGACAATTCGTAGGCTTTCGGGCCAAAACGCGGAACTTTCTTGAGCGCTGCGCGCGTTTTAAATGGGCCGTTTGCGTCACGATATGCGACGATATTTTCCGCGATTGTTGCGTTCAGGCCAGAAACGCGAGACAGAAGTGATGCTGATGCTGTGTTCACATCGACCCCAACCGCATTCACGCAATCCTCAACCACACCATCGAGTGACCGTGAAAGCGCCCCTTGGTCTACATCATGCTGATACTGACCAACGCCAATAGCTTTTGGGTCAATTTTTACCAATTCCGCCAACGGATCTTGTAAGCGACGGGCAATGGAAACCGCCCCGCGAATGCTGACATCCAGATCAGGAAATTCTTTCGAGGCCAGTTCAGAGGCCGAGTAAACCGACGCGCCCGCTTCAGAAACCATAATGCGTGTAATGTTTAGTTGCGGTAACTTTGCGCAGAGGTCTGCAACAAGTTTGTCGGTTTCACGCCCCGCTGTGCCATTGCCCACGCTGACCAACTCAACCTTGTGATCGCGGCACAGTTTGGCAATTGTCGTCATCGCGCCTGTCCGGTCATTGCGCGGCTCATGCGGATAGATCGTGGCCGTATCCAGCAGCTTGCCTGTTGCGTCGACAACAGCAATTTTACAGCCGGTGCGAATGCCTGGATCAATGCCCATGACGACTTTCGGCCCCGCCGGCGCGGCGAGCAATAAGTCATGCATGTTGCGCGAGAAAATTTTGATGGCTTCACTATCTGCCGCCTCTTTCAAGCGGGAGATTAGATCGCGAGAACTAGAGGGCGCGATTTTAGATTTCCATGCTGCTTCGGCTGTGTCGACGAGCCAGTCGTCTCCGGCGCGACCGCGCTTTGCAATGCCGAATTCTGACCTGATTTCGCTGACGGCTGGGTGCTCTCTTGATTTATCATGGGGTACATCCAGCCCGATCTTCAGCACACCTTCCTTTTGTCCCCTCAACAGTGCAAGCGCGCGGTGGGATGGCATTTCATTGATGGGTTCGTCAAAATCGAAATAGTCAGAGAACTTGGCACCTTCGGCTTCTTTGCCTTTGACCATGGCTGAACCGAGCTTGCCTTGCTTCCATACAGTTTCCCGAATTTTGCCAACGAGCTTGGGTGTTTCTGCCATCCGCTCAACGACAATGTTGCGTGCGCCCTCCAAGGCGCTTTCTTTATCTGCGACACCTTTCTTTGATGAGACGTAAGCTTTCGCTTCCGCTATGGGTGACAGCGTGGGATCTTTAAGCAGGCGGTCGGCGAGGGGTTCCAGGCCAGCTTCTTTGGCAATCGTGGCTTTGGTCCGGCGCTTTTGCTTATAGGGGGTGTAAAGATCTTCCAACTCAACCTTGGTCATCGCGGCCATAATATCACGGCGCAAATGATCGGTTAGCTTGTTTTGGTCTTCAATTGATTTCAAAATAGTGTCGCGTCGCTTTGACAGTTCGGTCAAATAATTCAGGCGCTCAGCCAATGTGCGCAGTTGGGAATCATCCAGCCCGCCTGTGCGTTCTTTGCGGTATCGCGCGATGAAGGGGACTGTCGCACCCTCTTCGATCATTTCAATCGTCACCGCCACTTGGCGTTCATTCACACCCAATTCGCCGGCAATAATACGGGCTATGGATAGCGGAGCAGATGAGCGAGATTGACTGGTCATATATTGAACACCTCTTGAACAGAAACATTGGGCGCACACGGGCGCGCACGATCTGATCAATTGCACGAGAAACGTTCACAGTTCGTTTACGATTACGCGCGCGCGGCAAAAGAGTGTGCAGCGTTTTATTATTTTTTCGGGGCGCAAAATCGGGGCGGCATTACCGAATGCAATTTAAAGCATTACGCTGCTTCGAGAATGTCGGAAATTTTAGACAGGATATCCGAAGATGTGGGTGGTTTTTCAATGATCCCATGAAAGCCAGCATCCTCAGCACGTGTTTGAAGTGTGTTGGAGAAATACCCGGTAATCAGCAGGGACGGTATGTTTATACCGCGAGTCTTAAGCTTCTGGAGCAATGCGATGCCATCCATTTTGGGAAGCTTATAGTCGATGAGATAACAATCAGGTTCGGGTAGCGTGCGGTTTGAGAAAAGTTCCATGCCAGACTGATAAACGTCTACTGAGAAGCCATGCGCCCGAAGGAGAAGGGTAAGGGAGCGGCGCACATCTTCATCATCCTCCACAAGGACTATACGTCCTGATTGGAGGGGCGTTTTTTGATCTGACATGGGCTTTTATTCTTTCCGTGGAGCACCATGCCCCAAGACACGCTAAAGCCCGTTCGGAAACAAGTCTGTAAGTAGTAATCCCTATTCGCTGCCAAATCCCAAGCCGGCAGTGAATGCTGTTTTCAGGGCGCTTGAGAGGCTTTCCGCGTCGAGTTTTTCCATCAAATGCGCCCGGTGAATTTCTACGGTGCGCGAGGAGATGTTCAGATCAGCCGCTATGCCTTTATTTGTCAGCCCGTCAACCAGGCGTTCCAGCACTTCTTTTTCACGAGGGGTCAGCGTGGTGATTTTAGCGCGGGCATCACTTTGCCGGGCGATCTGAGAAGACTGGTCTTCAATATGTGCGTACGCGCTATCTATCGCTCCGACCAGTACAGCCTTCTCGTAAGGCTTTTCGATGAAATCAATCGCGCCTTGCTTCATGGCTTCCACGGCGACACTCACATCGCCATGTCCAGTCAAAATAATGATGGGTAAATTGATACCGCGTTCGATCAGCGCCTTTTGCACAGCCAAGCCATCGATCACCGGCATACGTACATCTAGCAATATACAGCCTTCGCTCTGCGGTGTTATCTCCTCAAGAAAGACGACCCCGTCAGCATAAGTTTTTACGGTATACCCGGCATGACGAAGCATGAAGCTCGCGGAATGTCTGATGGCTTCGTCATCGTCGACTAGATGAATAAATTTTTTGTCTGTCATGATGGAGTTAATCTATATCTCGTTTTAGTCGAAACCGGAAGGTGGCACCCTCGCCGGGAGCGGATTCTGCGATGATCTCGCCGTTATGTGCATCGATGATCGTTTGGCATATGGAGAGGCCAAGGCCCATGCCGTTGGGTTTTGAGCTATAGAACGCATCAAACGGTTCGTGCCCTTTGGGGAGGTCAAAACCCGGGCCATTATCTTTAACTGCAATTTCAACATGTCCGTCATCTACAGATGCCACTGTGACCGTGACGAGAGGATCGGGTGTGTTAGCGAGCGCCTCGACTGCATTTTTTACTAAATTAACAATGACTTGCCGTATTTGCAGTCGATCAGCTAAAACAAGCGGAAGGTCATCGTCTATTTTGTCGATGACGGGCGCGAGCTGTTGCCCTTCGATACCCACCTTTGACAAAGCGATTGCCTCAGTGACGACGGGCCGTAAATCGACCGGTCTTGCATCAATTTCCCCTCGCGAAACATAGTCTCTCAAACGTCTGATTATTTGCCCGGCTCGGATGGATTGTGTCGACGCGGCGGTGAGCGCCTCCTGAACCATCGCTATGGTCTCAGGGTCAGGCGAATCGAGTAAATCTCGTGCGGCTTCTAAATAGTTCGCAACCGCTGTGAGGGGTTGGTTTAATTCATGTGCCATTGCCGAAGCCATGGTGCCAACTGCGCTCAGTCGTGAAAAGTTCGTCAGTTCGATTTGCAATTCATTCATGCGGTGTTCGGAGGCTTGTTGTTCCGACAGGTCTCGAATGTATCCGGTGAACAAATGATGCTCACCATAATTTGCGTCGCCAATTTTCAACTCAACGGGAATGGTTGTCCCATCCGCAAGTCTTGCCTCCACGACACGGCCAATACCGATGATCTGTCGTTTGCCGGTGCGCAAATAGTTATTGATGTAATTATCGTGATAGCTGTGGTCGTCGCCGCTCATCAAAACTTTGATGTTTTGCCCCTGCATCTGCTCAGCGGTGTAACCGAACAGGCGTTCTGCCGCCGCGCTGAACGCGACGATATTGCCGCGTTCGTTGATCACGATCATGGCGTCCGGGACAGAGGCAAGGATGCTTTGCAGCAGGGTTTTGAGCGAGGCTTCCTCTTGGCCGAGTAGCATGTCTCTCAACTCTGGTGGGGTGGGGGTGTCGGATGTCATGACCGCAGAATATTCGAAGTCAAACCTTTATCATAGGCCCGATTGCTGAGGCGTTGTTTTGCGCACTTTCTGAAATCCGCTGAACGCAATCAGGCTGGCCCCGGCAGCGCTGGCATAGCAGCCCCAGCAGTGCAGACGGTTCCAGATCGGAACATCCAAATGCACGGCAAGGTCAGACCCCAAGCATCCGGGGATGATGAGCGTGCCCGTTGCCTGTGCCTCAACATACATGCGGGCGAGGCCAGCCATGAGGAGGGCCATGCCGATCAATAGGGGTGCGCGTTTGCTCATAATTCAGTCCTCGTCTCTTTAGCCTTCTGGGGTGTTCGATGATGTCTTGCTTTTAGACCTGCTGCGTCCGGCGCGCACATAGGTAAATCCCCTTATTCAGGCCGAGGGGGGCTCCCGGTAGTTAGGCGACAGGCTGAAAAATGCCCTGATCGCGAATCGATTGGGGTCAACTCGAAGGGTCTGACGACAATGACCGAACTCCTCACCCGACCCCAATCTGGGCGTGCAAGTATATTTACTGTTAGCGGCCTGTTGGCCGTATTTCTCTTTTTCGCATTGATGATCGCCGCGAACGCAGCAGACCCCATGATGGGCGCGCATGCGTGGATATTCATTCTTCTCGCGGGTGCTTTTATTACGGGCATCGGCTTCTGGGTCGGCAACCTTGCGGGTGGCCCGGCCTTTGATGAAGGGGTTTATGAAGATGGCATCGTGAAATGGGGCGTCTTCGCTTCCATGTTCTGGGGTATCGCGGGGCTGCTGGTCGGGGTGATTATCGCGCTACAGCTGACCTTCCCAAATATATTCTACTTCCCTGAATGGGGGTGGTCGAACTTCGGACGTCTACGGCCTTTGCATACGTCGGCTGTGATCTTCGCATTCGGTGGTAACGTGCTGCTTGCAACCAGTTTCTACGTCGTTCAACGCACATGCCGGACGCGTCTCGCAGGGGGTATGTGGCCATGGTTTGTTTTCTGGGGCTATCAGATATTTATCGTTCTGGCGGCAACAGGCTATCTCATGGGCGTTACTCAGTCCAAAGAATACGCTGAGCCAGAATGGTATGTCGATCTGTGGCTAACAATTGTATGGGTCGCCTATCTACTCGTGTTCTTGGGAACGTTGTGGAAGCGCAAAGAGCCACATATTTACGTGGCCAACTGGTTCTATCTTTCGTTCATCGTCACAATCGCGATGCTTCACATCGTCAATAATCTCTCCATTCCGGTGAGCTTGACGGGCTCTAAATCCGTGCAAGTGTTCTCTGGGGTGCAGGATGCGATGACGCAATGGTGGTATGGCCATAACGCCGTGGGCTTCTTCCTCACGACGGGCTTCTTGGCGATTATGTACTACTTCATTCCGAAGCGCGTGAACCGTCCGGTGTTTTCTTATCGGTTGTCGATCGTGCACTTTTGGTCGCTTATCTTCATCTATATCTGGGCGGGTCCGCACCATCTTCACTACACGGCATTGCCGCAATGGGCGCAAACTCTCGGCATGACGTTTTCTATCATGCTGTGGATGCCAAGTTGGGGCGGTATGATCAATGGCGTGATGACCTTGTCTGGTGCTTGGGACAAACTGCGCACTGATCCAGTCGTTCGTATGATGATTGTCAGCTTGGCATTCTACGGTATGTCGACCTTTGAAGGGCCGCTCATGTCTGTCCGCGCAGTCAACGCGCTGTCACACTATACCGAATGGGGCATTGGCCACGTTCACTCCGGTGCCTTGGGGTGGGTGGGATACATCTCGTTCGGCGCGCTCTATTGTCTGGTTCCGTGGTTGTGGAAAAAGCCAGCACTGTATTCGCGGTCACTCGTGGAATGGCACTTCTGGGTCTCCACGATCGGCATCCTTTTCTACATGATCTCTATGTGGTTCGCGGGGATCACCGAGGGTCTGATGTGGCGTGCTTACAATGACTATGGTTTCCTTGAGTATAGCTTCGTCGAGACCGTTGAAGCCAAGCACATCAGCTACATGATCCGTGCGCTTGGTGGCCTGCTTTACTTCTCTGGTGCCGTCATCATGTGCGTCAACCTCATCCGTACAGTGATGGGGCATGGCGAGGCCAAGACAAGTGAAGACATTCAAGATCAGGCCGGTGGTGCTCAAGCGCTACAGCCAGCAGAATAGGAGGATTTCACAATGGGTATCCTTGATAAACACGGACTATTTGAGCGTCACTCCATATTGCTGACTGTCGGCATTCTTGTTGTGGTCTCAATTGGTGGCATTATTCAGATGGCGCCGCTGGCTTACCTCGACAATACGATTGAGAAGGTGGACGGCATGCGCCCCTACACACCGTTGGAGCTCGCAGGGCGAGACATTTACATCCGCGAAGGCTGCTATGTTTGTCACAGCCAAATGGTGCGTCCTTTGCGTGATGAGGTGGAGCGATACGGCCACTACTCATTGGCGGCTGAGAGCATGTATGATCACCCGTTCCAATGGGGTTCCAAGCGTACCGGGCCAGACCTTGCGCGTGTTGGCGGCAAATACTCTGCTGAATGGCAGGTGGATCACTTGAAAGACCCGCGCGCTTTGGTGCCGGAATCAATCATGCCGCCTTACGCCTTTTTGGCGGATAAAAAGCTAAAATTTGACGACATCTCTGATCGTTTGAAAGTGGAGCGTCTGGTTGGGGTGCCTTACACGGATGAAATGATCGCGGCCGCATCAGACCACATGAAGGCACAAGCCGATCCAATGTATGATTATGACGTGCAAGACGATTTGGTGGCATCCTATTCCGCTCTTTCAGGCCGAGACGGCACAATCGAGATCAGAGACTTTGACGGAGATCCATCGCAACTGACCGAGATGGATGCCATCGTTGCTTATTTGATGATGACTGGAACGCTGGTGGATTTCTCGACCTATGAAGCGTCCAGCCTCAGTAATCGCCGCTAGAAAGGAGGATTTGATATGTATGAACTTCTGTCAAAATTCGCCCAGACTGGAGGGCTTATTTACTTCGTGTTGATGTTCGCAGCCGCTCTCATTTATGCGCTGTGGCCTGCCAATAAAGACATGTTCGACGCTGCTGCGCGTCAACCGCTCACTGAAGGAGATCTGTGTGATGAAGAGTGAGGAAAAAGACATTGATGACCACACAGGTGTAGAAACCACGGGGCATAGTTGGGACGGTATTAAAGAGCTCAACAATCCGTTGCCGCGTTGGTGGCTCATCATTTGGTATATCTCAATTGCCTGGGCGCTTGTTTACATGGTGTTGTATCCGGCTATTCCGGCATTGCCCGGCATGGGTGACAAAACCAACACGGTCGGCATTTTGGGTCAATCTGACAGGGTCAGCGTTGATGCCGCCGTTGCAGAGATGAAGGTGGAGCGCGCTGAAGATGCTGCGCGTTTGATCGGTATCTCTCTTGATACGATTGAAACAGATCGTGGTCTCCAGCAGTTTGCACTTGAGATGGGCGAGAGCTTATTTGGCGACAATTGCGCAACCTGTCACGGAGCAGGTGGACGTGGTGCGAAAGGTTACCCGGCATTGGCAGACGATGTCTGGCTGTGGGACGGTAGCGTCGATGGGATTGAACAAACTATCCGCCACGGCATCCGCCAGATGTCTGATGAGCAAACGCGTATGTCCATGATGCCAAGTTTTGGGCGTGATGGCCTGCTTGCGGTCAGCGATATTGAGGATCTAACTCAGTTCGTGTTGAGCCTATCCGGGCGTGAAGCAAATGCAGAGGCTGCGGCCCGGGCTGCTCCATTGTTCCAAACTCAATGTGCGATGTGCCACGGTGATCGCGGTGAGGGCAAGCGGGAGATGGGCGCGCCTGATTTGACCGATCAAGAATGGTTGTTCGGGGGTACGCCTCGTGATGTATATGGTTCAATTTACAATGCGAGAAATGCGCATATGCCCGCTTGGGACACACGTTTGGATGACGCGTCTATCAAGGCGCTAGCAGTATACGTCCACACATTAGGGGCCGACGAATAGGTGCATCATGCCTAAGGTTACGCTTGATCTAACGCATTCTAAAGGTGGTGGCGGTGGCAGTGTGCCGCCGCCAACTCATCAGGATTTGTATTCCAAGCGAAAGCAAATTTACCCCAAATTGGCCCACGGAAAATTCCGCATGGTCAAATGGGTCGTGATGATCGTCGCGCTTGCTGTTTACTATGTGTTGCCCTGGCTGCGTTGGGATCGCGGCGAGGGTATCGCAAATCAGGCCGTGCTGGCCGATTTTGAAAGTGAGAAGTTCTATTTCTTCTGGATCGAGATTTGGCCTCAAGAAGCCTATTATCTCGCGGGCTTGATGATTTTGGCCTCTCTAGGGCTGTTTCTCGTAACATCTGTTCTAGGCCGCGTGTGGTGCGGTTATGCGTGTCCACAGACTGTATGGACCGATCTCTATATATGGGTGGAACGGGCGTTTGAAGGTGACCGCGCGGCGCGGATGCGGTTAGATAAGGCGCCGCTCAGCTTCAATAAGCTGTGGCGGAAACTCGCAAAGCATACCGTTTGGCTCATCATTGCGTTCTGGACGGGCGGGGTGTTCGTTCTTTACTGGCATGATGCGCCAACCGTGGCGAAAGGCTGGTTTACGGGTGAAGCGCCGCTGTCGGCCTATTGGTTCGCAGGTATGCTGACCATGACGACTTACTTTCTGGCTGGCACGATGCGCGAACAGGTTTGCACCTATATGTGTCCATGGCCTCGCATTCAGGGTGCATTGACCGATGAGCACGCGCTGAACGTGACCTATCGCTATGACAGAGGCGAGCCTAGAGGCCCTAAGCGCAAATCTGAAAGCTGGGATGATCGCGGCGAGTGTATCGATTGCAATCAGTGCGTTCAGGTCTGTCCGGTAGGCATTGATATTCGAGATGGTGCGCAACTTGAGTGTATTCACTGTGCGCTCTGCATCGATGCGTGCGACCAGATGATGCGTAAGATCGATAGGCCGACCGGTCTGATCGCTTATGACACAGATACCGCCGTGCTCGCTCGCGCGGACGGGAAGGTTGCCCCGAAATTCAAGATCGTGCGGATGCGCACCGTGCTTTATGGTACGTTGATCGCGATGATCGGGTCTTTGATGTTGTTCGGTCTCGCAACGAAAGCGACGTTTGAACTCAATGTGCTGAAAGATCGCTCGCCACCCTTTGTGGCGCTATCGAATGGTGACACGCGCAATGGTTACACGCTCAAACTTGTCAACAAGATGAGTGAGCCACGGGAAATGCGTGTCGAGCTTTCCGGGTTGGACAACGCCTCGATGAAGGTCATCGGTCTGGACGAAGAAAACTCCGGCGCAGTGATCGTCCCAGTTGCCGCTTATGGCGTTGATCGTTACCGAATTTTGCTGACAAGCCCGAATAAAGACAGAAACCAACAGGCCATCTTCACCGTGACGGATATTGAAACCGGTGAAGTGATGGTCAACAAAGTGGCCTTTAAAACTCCCAAGGAGAAAGCCAATGACTGATTTCGTGATTCCGCAGCGCTCTCGGGAATTAAAAGGGTGGCATGTCTTAATGTGGATGCTGGGGTTTTTCGGCATAATGTTCGCCGTAAACGGAGTATTTCTTTATCAGGCGCTCACCAGCTTCCCGGGGGAAGATGTCGAGAAGTCATACCTGCAAGGCTTGAACTATAACGACACGCTCAACGCTCGCGCTGCGCAGGAGGCGCTGGGTTGGACCGCCGCGATCGGCGTAGAAGATGGTATGTTGATCGTCGCAATTTCGGATGACGCTAATGTGCCCGTTTCGGGTTTGAATTTGTCCGGCACAATCCATCGGCAATCCACCACCAAAAATGATATGATCCTTCAGTTCAGCGCCCTTGGCAACGAAACTTACGCCGCGCCGATCCCCGGATTGGGGCAGGGCCTCTGGGGCGTCGACGTATCCGCTCACCATGAGGGAGAAGAGGGCGTCGTCTTCGAAGCGACCCGTACGCTCATCTTGCAATGACCGCGCTTGCTCACTCATCAGCCTTGACCGCTGCGGAGGGGTGCCCGTCTGGTCTTGCGCCAGTGAGTAAATCCGACCCCACGACCAATTACAGCGCGTTCGTGCGTACAGTGTCTGGCACCCACAAGCTCAGCTTGAATGTAACAGGCGCTAAATGCGGCGGGTGCCTGTCAAAGATTGAAACGGCGACGACTAAGCTTCCCGGCGTTCAAAGCGCGCGCCTCAACCTATCCAATGGCCGGCTCGAAGTCGCGTGGACAGGAGATCTTGAGGCAGATGAAGTTGCGCAAACCGTCGCAAATTTGGGATATGGCGTAAGCGCTTTCAGCGCGTCCGGCGCAGAGGTAGAAAAACAGAAAGAAGAGCGGGGCTTGCTCATCGCGATGGGCGTGGCTGGCTTTGCGGCGGCAAACATTATGTTGCTGTCAGTTTCCGTCTGGGCAGGGCATAATGAGATGGGCGAGACGACCCGCCGCACGCTTCATGCGCTGTCGGGCGTTATCGCATTTCCTGCCATTGCCTTCGCGGGGCGCCCCTTCTTCAAATCAGCGTTTCAAGCGCTCAAACATCGCAATGTGAATATGGATGTGCCGATCAGTTTGGCCGTCACACTCGCATTCTGTGTCAGCGTGTATGAAACCATCACTGGCGGGGAGCATGCTTATTTTGATGCGTGCGTCATGCTGTTGTTCTTCCTGCTGATCGGGCGGTTCCTTGATGCACGATTGCGCCGCCGGGCCTATGCCGCCGCGCATGATTTGGCCGCGATGCAGAACAAAACGGTTCACAGGTTAGACGATAGCGGGGCCTCCCACGTCGTGCGGTCAGATGAAGTGTCCACCGGCGACAGGTTGCTCCTTGCACCGGGTGAACGCGCCGTCGTGGACATGAGAATAATTGACGGTCACAGCAATGTTGATGAAAGCCTCGTCACAGGGGAGAGCCTCCCGCGAGACGTTTCCATCGGGATGACGCTTTATGCCGGTACAGTCAATTTGAGCCAATCCCTCATTGGCCATGCAATTGCTCCGACCCAAGAAAGCTTGCTGTCTGACATCTCCGATATGGTCGAGCTTGGTGAGCAGAAGCGGTCTCATTATCGACGTATCGCTGACAAGGCCGTGTCCCTCTATGTGCCGTTCGTCCACACAGTTGCGGCCTGCGCCTTCTTGGGGTGGTTGCTTCTCGGGGCGAGTGTTCGTGAGGCGATACTTGTTGCCGTGGCAACGCTAATCATTACCTGCCCTTGTGCGTTGGCGCTTGCGGCGCCGGTGGTGCAAGTGGTTGCGTCTGGTCGATTGTTTAAGAATGATGTTTTTCTCAAATCTGGCGACGCATTGGAGCGTCTCGCAGATGTCGACTATGTAGTCTTTGATAAGACAGGCACACTCACATTGGGCACGCCTCGTTTGAAGGGAGAGTACGCGCCAATTGTGTTGCGTCAGGCCGCTCAATTGGCACGGGCCAGTCGCCATCCATTGTCACGCGCCATCGTCGATGAAGTGGGTGCCGGTCCAATCGCAAGTCAGGTCTCTGAAGAAATTGGGCAGGGTCTTGAGGCAGAGATCGACGGGGTCGCATGTCGTTTGGGCTCGGCTGAGTGGATCGGTCTAAAAAATGTCGATGAGGTTTCAGGCCCTAGCTTGTGGTTCAAGTATGGGTCTTCCGTGCCCGTCCAGTTTGCGTTTGAAGATCAAGCACGTGAGGGTGCCCGCAAGGGAATCGAGATGCTTAAAGAGGCCGGTCTCGGGGTCGAGATTTTGTCAGGTGATCGCCCGGCTGCTGTAGCCGAGATGGCAGAGCGTTTAGGGATTGAGCAATGGTCGGCGCAGGCCAGTCCGGTCGATAAAGCAAAGCGCCTCGACATTTTGAAAGCGCAAGGTCACAAGGTCTTGATGGTGGGGGATGGCCTCAATGATGCTGGCGCTTTGGCGCTCGCGCATGCAGCATTGGCTCCGGGCGGGGCGCTTGATATTAGCCAATCTGCGAGCGATGCCGTCTATTCAGGGTCACTCAGTGCGATCGATGGAATTCTGCGCGTTTCGAAACGCGCCAAGAGAGCCATGCTGCAAAATTTCGGACTGGCCGCAGCGTACAATATGATTGCGGTGCCTATCGCGGTTACAGGGCATGTTACGCCATTGATTGCGGCGATTGCAATGTCAGCTTCTTCTTTGATCGTCACTCTAAATGCGTTACGCATTGGTGCGAACAACAAGGAGTTCTGATATGCAGATCATCGTCTATCTCATCCCAGTCGCTCTGTTTATGGGGGCTTTGGGTCTGGTCGCCTTCATGTGGTCGGTTCGCACGGGTCAGTATGACGATCCTGATGGCGCGGCGCATCGCATCTTGGTTGACGAAGATCGCCCGCTGCCCTGAGCTAGTTTTTCAGAAAGGCCGTCAGGTCAGTCATAAAGCGATCAAACTGGTCATGGTGAAGCCAGTGTCCGGCATTCTCATATTCGATGACGTCTGCATTCTGAAAATGCTTTATGCGGCCGTCTTCGGCTGGGTTCGATGCCCAACTCTTTTCACCATACAACAGCAAGGTTGGGCATGTTATACGCGCCCATAAGTAATGAAGCTGTTCCGGCGTCATATCGTATGGTGCTGGAATGCGGAAATAATTGTCAAACTTCCAGGAATAGGTGCCATCCTCGTTTTGGCTAATTCCATGAATCGTCAGATGGCGCGCTTGGTCATCGGTCAAATAGCTATTTTCCGCTTTCATGCGGGCATAGGCTTCATCGAGAGACGCATAGCGGCGGGGTGTCCGGCTGGAAGCGGCACGCTTTTTGTCAATCCACTCGCGCATCCGCTCATCAAACGGAACCGCGTTGCGCTCCTCCAGCATCTTGGGTGAGGGGCCTAAGCCTTCTATTGTGACGAGCTTTTCGACATTCTCAGGATAAAGGCCTGCATATCGCATCGCAATCGCTCCACCATAGGAGTGTGCGACAAGCGTGATCGGGTTTAGATCAATCTGGTGGATGAGTTGAGCAAGGTCATACACGCACGCCTTGAGGGTATATTCGCCGTCCTCAGACCACGCGCTGTCGCCGTGGCCGCGCAGGTCTGGGGCAATGACATGCCAATCATGCCTCAGTTCGTCAGCAATCCAATCCCAGCTTCGGCAGTGATCGCGCCCGCCATGTAAAAGGATAAGCGGAGGGGCTTCATGATTGCCCCAATCAACATAATGAAGTCGAAGTCGTTGAGAGATAAAGCTATGCGAAGTGGGTCCGTTGATCATCTCGCTAAACTATCGGCGGCTTGGCGACAGGGCAAACATTTCCTTGGGTGAGGGGGAGGCAGTTTTTCTCAGGAGTTTTTTGGCTACAGGGCGAAACGTGAAAACGACCCACTCCCCGGTAGGCGGGTCATGGGCCGTCTTTGCAGATGGAGCTTTTATACGGTTAGGCGGCTTTGTTGGGGGTCGCCAATCTGAGTTCGTCAATGCGCGCGAGCATGTTGTCGAGGCCATAGGCTTCCTGCGCAACGCGTGGCCCGTTTGGTGGAACGCGTTGAGTGTGTCCGCTATCTGCTTGTGCCATTGAGTGGATTGTGGTCTCGCGTGCACGGCTGACACGGCTTTTCACGGTTCCGTCGGAGCAGCCGCAAATTTCTCCGGCTTCTTGATAGGTGAACCCAGCAGCGGCGACTAGAATTAGGGCATCGCGCTGCTGGGGAGGGAGGGTCTCTAAGATTGCTTGTAGAATTCTGAAATCAGATTTCGATTCTAAACATTCTGCAGATATCAAGCAGCGTTCTGCCTGTTCTGGTTCTAATTCAGTTGAGCGCCACGCGCGGCGGGTGTGTTGCAGAAACTGGTTTCGTAGAATTTGGAAAAGCCATGGGCGCATCGCAGCACCCGGGCGGAAACTTTCCATCGCCGCCCATGCTTTCAAATAGGTGTCTTGGACAAGATCATCTGCCAGCTCAGCATCACGAGCAAGGCTTCTGGCAAATGCGCGCATCTCGGGTAACAGTCGTTCAAGCTCTTCAACGAAATCGAACTCAACAACGGTTGGTGTGGTGGGTTCTGTCATCTGCCGCTACCTAACTTAGTCGTTATGCCAACTCCAATTTTCGCAAGGCGCACAGGGTCTCAATCGATCACAGTCGAGTAAGGTTGCGGCCGTCCCGAAAGGGAGCACCAAAGTTTTTGTAGTTTTCACGCAATGCACTGCCGACGAGAGTTCAGTCAGATTGGCTGACGGAGGCAAATTCATGCCTTGGGCGTTACACCCTGATCATCTCGATCGTTTCCCATCCTAGGAGCCGATGCATCAGATATATTGTTTAGTCCCTCCATTTAGCCGCCCATCTATTAACGGCTGGTAACTAATTTCTCCCATCAATCGGAGATTCGCCGCAAATCACGAATATGTGAACTAAAGGTGGTGCAAGGTGACTCGTTTTATCGCTTTGATTGCAAAATCGTCGTATTTGCAGCGATTTAGCGCAGGCGACCGCTCGACATTCCCAAGCGCACACCTACATTAAATGTAATATGCGAAGTGCAATTCTCCTCATTTCCGCGCTAACAGCGGGCTTGTCCTATGGGAGAAAATACCTCTCAAATCAGGTGGATGAGCGTAAGAACACAGCGATTGAGAGCGCTACGGCCGATGCGCGGCGTCGCATTCGGGACCAAGCCGATGTCTTCGTGCAGCGTAGCTTCATCTCGTTCGCTCAAGCCGTTGCGGTCAAGGCGGCAATCATTTCGATCATTTGGGCTTTGTGGTGGGGCGGCGCGATAGACGGGAAAGGGCTGACCATTTTCGTTTCCGTAGCGTTGGCTTCATTCATGATACGCGATATTTTTGTGTCATGGCCGACCGCGCATATGGTCATACAGGAATTACGCCGCCATGGCTGGCAACCGCGTCGAGCCATCGGTGAGGTGATTTCGGCGCATGTTTTTGAGCAAGTACTGGTTGAGGCCAACGCCTTACCACAGTCGCAAAGCAATCGGTTCATTATCTGGCTGGCAGGGCGCGATAGCAGCCGCATGCATGAAGAGATCGCCGAAGCGGTCGCAAGTGTTGCGCGTGAGCAATCATGGTCAGACCTGAAGCCTTACATTCTCACCGCCGCAGAGCGTATCGGCGCCGTAGCCGGCATGTATAGTTTGTTGGTCTGGCTTGTGTTGCAAACTTAAAAAGTGGCGATCCCGGGAGGACTTGAACCCCCAACATCCTCATTAGAAGTGAGGTGCTCTATCCAGTTGAGCTACGGGACCGCATAGGTTTTGACCCTAATGTGTCCAAGGCTGCTTGCGATCAGACGCAAAGTTCTCGCTGTAACTTTTAACCAGGCGTTTGCGTTCTCTGGATGAGGAAACAACAAAATCAATGCCTTCGCGCTGTGCATACGCAACCGCTTGCTCTTGTGTGTCAAAAGACATGCGAACTTGCCCAGACGTGTCGTCGATACTTGTCCAGCCCATTAACGGGTCGGTGGATCGTTTTGCACCCGCTTTGACGAACTCAAGAATCCAGGCTTTGGTTTTGCCGCGTCCTGAGGTCATCGCGCTTTTTGAAGGTTTGTAGATCCGCGCTTGCATCGCTGGCCTCGCTCTTCAGAATATTTGGTCGGAGCGAGAGGATTCGAACCTCCGACCCTCTGGTCCCAAACCAGATGCGCTACCAGGCTGCGCTACGCTCCGGACTCCCGTAATAATGAGCGCAGCAATCAGCGCAAGCCCTTAATTGGAGTTTGTGCAGCCAAAGTGACGCGGATAGCCTATTTTTTCTCTTTTGGCGTCACCGGACGCATCAATCCTTCCTGCGCAACGCTTGCAACGAGGCGACCAGACTGATCGTAAATCGATCCACGGTTAAAACCACGCGCCCTTCCAGCGCGTGGGCTATCCATAGAATAGAGGTGCCACTCGTCGAATTTGAGCGGGCCGTGAAACCACATTGCATGATCAAGGCTGGCGACCATTAAGTTGGGGCTGATCCAGCTTAATCCATGTGGACGGCTGGCTGAGCCTAAAAGCATCATATCACTCGCATATGCCAGCATGCAGTGGTGCAGTGCCGGATCGTTTCCAATTTCACGGGCAATCTTGAACCAGGCGGAGTTGCGGTCGCTCGTCGGTTTTGGATCGACCACATCATATGGCTCAATTTCACGAATTTCGATGGCTCTCGGGCGCAGGATATCTTCGCGCATATGTTCAGGCGCGGCGGCTGCGAGTCTTTTGAATTGCTCAGAGCGGTCTGAAAGAGTCTCTGGTCCCTGCACCTCGAGCATATCATGCTGGTGCTCCCAACCTTCTTCCACCACTTGGAAGCTTGCGGCGAGGTTAAAGATTTGCTTGCCATGCTGAATCGCAACGACGCGACGGGTCGTGAAGCTTCCGCCGTCTCGTGCTTTGTCTACCTGATAGATAATCGGCACTTTTGGATCACCCGGGCGGATGAAATAGGCATGAAGCGAATGACACGGGCGGTCGGTGGGTACGGTCCGATAGGCAGCGACGAGGGCTTGGGCAATAACTTGCCCGCCGAATACGCGCTGACTGGCGCGTTCATCAGGACTTTCACCTCTAAACAATGCATCATCAAGGCGCTCAATATCTAGCAAATTGAGAAGGTCGCCGACTGGGTCGATCATTTTTGTCTCCAAGGGTAGGATGTGTCGACCCGATCAATTTAGACTGGTCGGCACGTCAGGAACGGTATTTTTTTAAACTTTAATCATATCATCGCGATGGATAATTGCGGGGCGTCCACGATATCCGAGAACGTCTTCAACATCTTCACTTTTTAAGCCGACAACGCGAGCGATGTCTTCTGAGTTGTACGCCGTTATGCCGTGAGCGATTATCGCGTCGTCTGGGCCGTGAATGGCCACAGCTGCGCCACGTTTGAACATGCCGTTCACCGACAAAACACCAACAGGTAATAAGCTCGCTCCGCCGGTAAGGGCTTTGGCGGCGCCAGCATCAATGTGCACCGAGCCTTCGGGTTTCAAGTGTCCATGCAACCAGGATTCGCGTGCTTTTCTGGGTGTGGTGTGGGCCGACAAAACAGTCGCTCGGCCACCTTGCTCCAAGGCAAGTAAGGGATGCTCGCGGTCACCAATTGTGATGATCGTGGAACAGCCGGCTGTGTGGGCAATGCGCGCGGCAGCCAGTTTTGTCACCATTCCGCCTGATCCTACGCCAGCGTCGGCATTCGCGCCGCTCGCCATCGCTTCATGTTCGGGTGACAAATTATCTAAATGTGGAATATGCTCTGCATTCGGATTATTCCGGGGGTCGGCTGTGTATAAGCCATCAACGTCTGACAACAAGATCAGCGCGTCAGCACTCGTCATTTGAGCGACCCGCGCGGCGAGGCGGTCATTGTCGCCATAACGGATTTCATCTGTGGCGAGTGTATCATTCTCATTGATAATGGGAAGGATGCCCGCTTCCAGCAATGTGTCCATCGTCGCGCGCGCGTTTAGCCACCGGCGGCGGTCTTCGGTGTCGTCAAGCGTGAGAAGGGCTTGGCCAAGGGTCACCCCGTGCGGGGCAAAGGCCTTTGCCAGCGCGTGCATGAGGCGCGGTTGTCCAACTGCCGCGGCGGCCTGTTTCTGTTCAATACGGATGGGTGAAGCCGGGTTGATATCTGCCCGCCCAAGTGCCACGGCACCCGATGTCACAAGGATAACATCCAATCCGCGTTTTCTGTAAACGACGAGATCCTCGGCGAGCGATTCCAGCCAACCTTGTCGTGCGCCCTCTAAATCCGCGATGAGTGAGGAGCCCGTCTTAACGACGATGCGCTGCGCATTATTTAGAACGCTTAGAGCGGTGACCATGATCCGTCCTCGTCTAATTCATCTTCTTCGGCTTCTTGCTCGGCTTGAATATCCAGATGTTTGACAATCTCAAACAGGGCATCCCTTACGCCAGTCCCCGCGGCGCCAGAGATCAGCAATGGTGGGGTCCGGCAAACGGTTTTAAGTTTTGCCAATTGCTCCTCGACCAATTCCTCGTTGAGCGCATCAATCTTGTTGAGCGCGACGATTTCTGGTCGGTCAGACAATGTTGAGTCATACGCGATCAGTTCGTTACGAATGGTCGTGTAAGCGCCAGCGATATCGTCTTGCGTACAATCAATTAGATGAAGCAGCACTTTGCAGCGTTCAACATGTCCTAAAAAGCGATGGCCCAAGCCTGCGCCATCTGCCGCCCCTTCGATCAGGCCGGGTATATCCGCGAGGACAAACCGCGTTGCGGGCCCTAAATCGACAACGCCAAGTTTGGGGTGAAGGGTCGTAAACGGGTAGTCGGCTATTTTTGGGGTCGCGGCTGAAACTGTGCTCAAGAAGGTCGACTTGCCTGCATTGGGCAGGCCGATCAGGCCCGCATCTGCAATTAGCTTCAGGCGCAACCAAATCCAGCGTTCTTCTGGTGGTTCGCCGGGGTTCGACCGTCGCGGTGCTTGATTGGTCGAAGATTTGAATCGGATATTGCCCCAGCCGCCATTGCCGCCAACAGCAAGGCGCACCCGCTGGCCTTCTTCGGTCAGGTCGGCGATCAGCGTTTCCTGATCTTCCTCGAAGATTTGCGTCCCGACTGGCAGTTTTAAGGTGATGTCATCCCCGCCCGCGCCGGTGCGTTGCTTGCCCATGCCATGGCCGCCGCGTTTGGCCTTGTAATGTTGCTGGTAGCGATAATCGATCAATGTGTTGAGGGCAGGGACCGCTTCTGCCCATACATCGCCACCACGACCGCCATCGCCGCCATCGGGGCCGCCATACTCGACGTATTTTTCACGCCGAAACGAGGTACACCCCGCGCCGCCACCGCCAGAGGCAATGAAGACTTTTGCTTGATCTAGAAACTTCATGCTGTGCCTCTTACGCGGTTTCGCTGATACGCGCCATGTGCAAGTGCGCGACGAACTCGCCTCGACCGAGGCAAAACTGCACATCTCGGCCTGCTTTCATAAAGTCGAGCTTGGAAAGTACCCGGCCGGATGCCGGATTATCCTCAAAATAGCCCGAAACTGCACCAAACTGCCCGCGTGATTCGAGCCATTTTATGACCTCATCGCCCGCTTCAGTGGCAAAGCCTTGGTTCCAGCTTGCCGGCGACAGCCAGTAACCGATCTCGAACGGCTCCCATGTGTGCTGTCGATGCGCGCCAACCATTCCTGTCAGGTGGTTGTCGCTCATGATCGCAAAGGTATGATCTGTATCAGCGACTGCACCATTGGCCTGAGAATTGATCCAGTCATGGGTCTGTGCAAGCGTCTGACCGGAGGGGATACGCGATACATTCCGGTAGATGCGCGGGTCACAAATATTCTCCGCCACAGCCTCTGCATGCTCCGGCGCGACGCGCTGCAGGACCAGTCTGTCGGTATTCAGTGTCGATATAAGTGCCATTGTCGCCTCCTACGCTTGTGCCACATGGGTGTGTCGGGGGGAGGGCATGAAAAAAGGGGACGCAGTGACCTGCCTCCCCTCGGAATGATCGTTTTAAGCGATCTCGGTCACGTTCCCGCGACCTATGAGAAAGTCGCTTATTCTGCGGCGTCCGCCATTGGGACGACGTTGACGTATAGGCGGCCTTTGGCCTTTGTCGCGTACTCGACGCGGCCTTCAGTCAGCGCAAACAATGTGTGGTCACGACCCATGCCGACGCCGCGGCCAGGGTATTTCTTCGTGCCACGCTGGCGAACGATAATGTTGCCAGGAATAACGTGCTCGCCGCCATACTTTTTGACGCCAAGATATTTAGGGTTTGAATCGCGGCCGTTACGGGACGAACCACCTGATTTTTTATGAGCCATAATTTGCTCCTTTATCTCTCTTGCGAGCTATACTAGCGCGCTTATGCGTCTTTGGCGAATTCAGCAGCTTGCTTGACCCAATCGTCGCGTTCGATACGACCCGGGAAGCTCATTTCTTCTTCGAGTTCTTCGATTTGCGGCGCTGTGAGTGCAGCAATCTGTGAGAAGAAGTAAATGCCTGCTTCGTTCAGTTTTTTCTCCAGCACGGGGCCAACACCTGAGATTTTCTTCAGATCGTCAGCTTTGCCGTCGAAGTTTGCGATACGACCGCGTGCGTCGACTTCTGGCTTTTCAGCAGCAGGTGCAGCAGGCGCTTCAGCTTTCGGCTCAGCTTTTTTAGCTGCAGCTTTCTTGGCTGGCTTTTTGCCATCAGCGCTGATGCCAGTGATTTTCACAACAGTCAGATCCTGACGGTGACCAATCGTGCGGCGGTAAGTCTGACGCTGACGTTTCTTACGGATAAGAATTTTAGGTCCGCGTGTCTGCTCTTCAATTTCAGCTGATACGCTAGCGCCAGCCACAAGCGGCGCGCCAACTGTTACAGATCCGCCTTCGCCCAGCATAAGAACGTCATCAAATGTGACAGTCTTGCCGGCTTCGGCATCTAGTTTTTCAACGGCGATAGAGTCGCCTTCGGCAACTTTATACTGTTTGCCGCCTGTTTTGATGACCGCGAACATGGGTCTCATCCTTCCGGCGTGAATTCAAAATAAAATGTGCGCGAAACCGTCGTCCGGATCGCGCCTGAATGCGGGGTAAACACCAATCCTGAAGCGCTGTCAAATATGATCTTCATAGTATTTGCGCCCAGAGCGTTTTTTTGGGGGATGATCGAGGCTTTCAGCCGCTGTTTCCCTCAAAAAATTTGCCCCGCTCCACTCTCAGACAGTGATGTCGAAAGAATTGGCGCGGGGCGTTGTTAGCATAGGAATCGGTGATTCCTGAATGGCTAGAGCGGTGCTGGCTCGAAGTCGGTGAGGGTGATCCCGTCCACTGCGGCGAGATATTCCTCAATTGTCGGGGTGCGACCCAGCAGAGAAGAGAGAACCACTACTGGAGTAGACGCCAGAAGGGATTCACCAGCTTTTTCATCTGTATCGCCTACGACGCGGCCTTGGAACAGACGGGTTGAGGTGGCCATCACAGTGTCACCTTTTTCCGCTTTTTCCTGATTACCCATGCAGAGGTTACAGCCCGGACGTTCCAGATACATAATGTTCTCATACTTGGTACGCGCTTCGGTTTTCGGATTGTCATCATTGAAGACGAAACCAGAATACTTCTGAAGGATATCCCAATCGCCTTCCGCCTTGAGTTCCTCAACGATGTTGTAGGTTGGCGGGGCCACGACGAGTGGCGCCTTGAAGTCGACAGAGCCGTTCTGCTTCTCGATGTTTCTCAGCATCTGCGCGATGATCTGCATATCGCCCTTGTGGATCATGCAGGAGCCGACAAAGCCAAGATCCACTTTCTTCGTGCCTTTATAGTAGGAAATCGGGCGGATTGTGTCGTGCGTATAACGCTTTGACACGTCGTCATTGTTTACGTCCGGATCAGCGATCATCGGCTCATTGATTTTGTCGAGGTCGACCACAAACTCGGCGAGATATTTCGCGTCCGGGTCGGGCTGCAAAGGAGGCTTCTTACCAGACTTGATATCGGCGATGCGCTGATCGGCCTTATCGACGAGGCCTTTCAGGACGCCTTTTTCATTGTCCATGCCTTTGTCGATCATGATCTGAATGCGACCTTTGGCAATCTCAAGGGACTCAATCAACGTGTCGGATTCAGAGATGCAGATTGAGGCCTTAGCCTTCATCTCAGCTGTCCAGTCGGTGAAGGTGAAGGCTTGGTCAGCGAGTAGCGTCCCAATGTGCACTTCGATGATGTTGCCTTGGAAGACATTGTCGCCGTCAAACGCGTCGAGCATCTGGGCCTGTGTGGCGTGCACCACATCGCGGAAGTCCATATGGTCGTTGAGGCTGCCCTTGAAGGTCACTTTCACCGATTGCGGGATTGGCATTGTCGCTTCGCCCGTCGCCAAAGCCAGAGCCACGGTGCCTGAGTCTGCGCCAAAAGCGACGCCCTTAGACATCCGAGTGTGCGAGTCACCCCCAATGATCACGTCATTATCGTCAACGGTCAGGTCATTGAGGACTTTGTGAATCACATCGGTCATCGGGTGATACACACCCTTCGGGTCGCGCCCGGTAATCAAGCCGAACTTGTTCATGAAGGCCATCAGCTTTGGTGTGTTCCGTTGGGCCTTGGTGTCCCAGACAGAGGCTGTGTGACAGCCTGACTGATAGGCGCCATCAACGGTTGGCGAAATGACAGTAGCAGCCATCATTTCCAGTTCTTGAGAGGTCATCAGGCCAGTTGTGTCTTGCGATCCAACAATATTGACCTTCACCCGCACGTCTGAACCTGCGTAGAGTGTTTTGCCCGGGGTTACGCCGACAGCGTTTTGGTTGAAGATTTTCTCAACCGCTGTGAGGCCTTGACCTTCGTGCGTAATTTCCTTTGCGGCTGCGTAAACAGATGGAACCTCAACATCAAGTATGCCTGCGGCGACGTTCTGAAGCTTCTTACCAAAGACAACCGCGTAAGAGCCGCCAGCTTTGATGAACTCGATTTTTTGAGGCGTGAGCGCCTTCGAAATGTCTTTGAGTTCTTTGCTGCCTGACGCGTCATACAGCTTTTTGGTCTTCGTATTAATTTTGAGGACCGTGCCAGTGTCGATTGAGTATTTCTGTTCCAGTACGATATCGCCATCTTCATCGACAACTGGTTCGCCGTCAGGGCCGATCTTTTTCTCCCAGTTCTGGAAGTCGATACCGATACCGCCGGTTACGCCAACAGTGGTCAGGAAGATAGGCGAAATGCCGTTCGTGCCGCCGACAATCGGAGCGATGTTGATAAACGGAACGTACGGGCTCGCTTTGACGCCAGTCCAAAGCGCCACATTGTTGACGCCTGACATACGAGATGAGCCAACGCCCATCGTGCCTTTTTCCGCCACCAGCATAATGCGTTTGTCAGGGTGCTGGGCCTGTAGGGCGCGAAGCTGATTTTGCTTATCTTGGTCGTGCTCAAACAGGCATTTGCCGTGCAACTCGCGGTCAGAGCGAGAGTGCGCGTCTTTACCGGGAGACAGTAGATCTGTGGAAACATCACCAATCGCGACGACGAAGGTGACAACGTCGATCTCTTCCTCAATGTCTGGCAGCTTGGTGAAGAATTCTGCGTTTACATAACTTTCCAGAATGTCTGTCGCCAATTTATTGCCAGCCTTGTGGGCGGCAGCCAGACGATCAGAATCGGCTTCATATAGAAAGACTTGCGTTTTCAGAACTTCGGCCGCTTTCGAGGCGATCGCCGCATCGTTTCCAAGCGCAAGGTCCAAAAGCACTTCGACAGATGGTCCGCCCTTCATGTGTGAAAGGAGTTCGTATGCAAAATCTGAGGAAATCTCTTTGACGTTTTGTTCGCCCAGAATGATTTTCTTCAGAAATTGAGCTTTGGAGTTTGCAGCGCTCGTCGTGCCCGGTAGCGTGTTGTAAATAAAGAAATTTAGTGACGCGTCACGATGCGCGTTACCCTCATCGATGATCTGAGCAATCAGTTCGTCTACGAGGGCAGCGTCTTCGATCGGCTTGGGCTGCAAGCCTTGTGCTGCGCGTGTTTCAATCTCGTCTAGGTAATCAGTATACAAGCTCATAATTGTCCCGGCACATTAGTAGTAGAAGTTATGTGAGTTCCGGGCCGCGAAAGCTGAGTGCGAGCCGGAAACTGGCTCTTTTGTCGATGTAGTATTTTAGCAACGTAAAACTAGCAAGGTAATTCACCCATTAAAGGGCTAATGTCCCCGATTCTATAGGCCTTTGGTGGAGTTTCGTCGTTTCGAGTGGTCAATTAGCGGTCGCAGGCGTGGACGAACTGAGTCGGCCTCATGTGAGTTGAGCTCATTGCCCGGGTGCTCGGTCTTAAAAGTGTGCGGGCGTTGTGTGCGTCCAGCTCTCCGAGTTTTTCGGTGCCCGATTCTGCTTGGCAGCTCGTTTCCAGTTTCTGCCGAGTGTTTTTAGTGGTCGGTTGGGTGTGCGACGCGTGGGTGACGGTTTTAACCTCAAAGGTCAATTTTCGCTTTTTCGCCTTAACAATCAATCCAATATAAAAGCAAAAAAATGACACCCTTCGATCTTTTACGCACGATCTTCTCCGCTTTCTATATTGAAAATGTATATAAAACAGCGCATTAAGTGAATTTTTTTCAATTGCGGGGCGCGTGTGGAGTCACCTTCTACTCGGGTTTATATAAAGAATGAGATTAACAATCGCACTAAATAGAGGTTTACAATCTATGTGGACGGTTTAAGTCTCAGGCGGCTGACAGAAGATTCTGCAGCATATTTGGGAGGATATTATGAGGTATAAACTAACAGCGGCCTCGCTGTTGGCCATCGCCTATGGGATGACCAGCGTAGCGCAAGAAGCCGAGCCAGAGCGCATCGTAGATGCTGAATCTGCGGAAGCTGCAATTGATGAAAATGAAGCCAGACAAGATACAGTTGTCATTATTGGGTCCGCCATTCGTGGCACCCCGGAAGATGCAGGTTTGCCTGTAGAGGTTTACACGGCTCAAGACCTCGAACTAGAGGGATCACCCTCAGCACTGAAATTTGCAAAGGATCTGACGCTATCTGGTCCCACGAATGGTGAATCAAACTATTTCGCCGGTGGTAACTTGATCGGCTCTCCAAACTTCAACCTTCGCAGTCTCGGCGCTGATAAAACGCTGACATTGCTGAATGGCCGCCGGATGAGTGAAAACCTTTCCAACATCCCGGGCATCGCCATTGCGCGTACTGAAGTGCTTAAAGATGGCGCTGCGGTTATCTACGGCGCGGATGCTGTTGGTGGCGTCGTGAACTTCGTGACGCGAACAGATTTCACAGGTGTTGAGGCGCGAGCAAATTATACGGCCATTGATGGCTCAGATGGTGACTATGATCTTGGTATCATGGCTGGCTTTGGCGAAGGGGACGTGAATTTTGTCGTCGCTGCTGAGTGGGAGCATCGGTCTCAGCTAGAAACTGAAGAGCGCGACTTCTCTAGCCTGCCGTACGCTCAGAACCCGCTGCCTTGGTCCACGCTTACAAACCTGTCGCGTTATGCTGCGATCAGAGATCTCAGTGACGCAAGTAGTTTCGCATTGCAGTCTCCGGCACCCGGCATTTTTGTGCCCGGTATTTATCCAGATTTTACGCAAGATAGTTGTGAAACTCAGGGCGGGGTCTTCACTGGCACCGCGTGTTCCTATGGGTATGCGCCATTCTATAATCTGGTAGAGGATCAAGACATCTTTCGCGCCTATGCTCAGGCATCGGGTCGCGTAAACGACAATATGAATTTCCATATCGATGCTGCGTACGGTCAGGTAAAGGCTCCGACCCAGTTTAAGTCGCCTTCATTGCCGGCTTTGCGTGGTCCGGACCCATCTACAGGCGCCACGTTCCAATACGTTGTCCCGCTCAGCAATCCTTATGTCGATGAATTTGTTCAGCGCTCAGGGGCTGACGGATTTTCCGACATGTTTGGTCGTCCGACTACTGGGTATAGCTTCGTGATCTTCCGCCCGTTTGCGCACCAGGGTAATCTGGCGCAAGGTCGTGGGAACGGCACTTCAGACTATTCGTCGCTCGACAACCAGGTCTGGCGTGTTTCTGGTGGTGTGGACGGCACATTGGGTGATCTGTTTGGCCCACTGAAAGATGTCGGCTATGATTTTGCCGTCACCTATAATTCATCCAACACATACTATAGTGATCCAGACTATCTGGGGTTCCGTCTACAAGACGCGCTCAACGGTTTTGGTGGTCCTAACTGTTACGCAGCTGATCAAGATCCAGCGACTTCAGGTATTCAGGCGCCGGGTCGGGAAGGGGTGAATGGTTGTGAATATTTCAACCCGTTCTCGTCTTCCTATGCGGGGAATCCTGAGCTTGGGTTGAGCAATCCAAACTATATTCCGGGTACTGAAAACTCTGCTGCATTGGTGAACTGGTTGTTCGACCCGCTTATCAGTGAAACACTCAATCAAAGCCTCACCTATGATGCGGTCTTTAGTGGTATGACGGGAATTGAGCTTCCGGGTGGCGAGATTGGTTGGGCGCTTGGTGCGCAAGGGCGTCAGCTCGAAACGCGTCAGGTCATTCCTAGCAATTTCTCAAACGGCGCAACGCTATGCCCTTACCCGGGTACGAGTGATTGTCCGGGTGAGTTTGGGCAGGGGCCATTTGCCTTCCGTGGGCCAAATTATCCTGATCAGGCGGATCAACAGAGCTTCTCATACTTTGCGGAGACAAATCTTCCGTTCGCAGATACTTTGAATGTCCAAGCGGCAGTGCGTCGTGAGGAGTTCTCTGGCGGTCTGGATGCCACGGTCTACAAAGTGTCTGGTAAGTGGGACGTGTTTGGTCCGCTCTCCGTGCGCGGCTCTTACGGCACAAACTTTGCGGCGCCACCTCTCGCATTGACCCCGGGCAATCTCGCCACGGTTGTGCGCTCTTATAGCGTCGCTGGTGGTGACTGGCTCGGTGGCACAACACTTACACGCGATGATGTCGAGCCTGAAGAAGCAACATCCATGAACCTCGGCCTCATTTGGCAGAGCCGTGGGTTTGCGGAAAATCATGACATGCGTATCATGATAGACTATTTCGATATCGAACTCGAAGGCGAGATCGGCGAATTGGCAACACACAGCCAGATCGCGACGGCGGTCTTTACCGGCCCGGGCGGCACTATGGATTGCACAAGTCCGTTTGCAGATCGTATCAGCTTGAATGTAAGCGCCACGACCAACAATAACGGGACGTGCCAAGCCGGAGCCACAAGCAGCTCTGACCTTGTGAGCGTTCGGACTGATCTTGGGAATGGTTCAGACCGGACGACGAAAGGCTTCGATCTAAGCGTGATCTACAATCTGCCAATTCAAAACGCAGATATGACGTTTGGGCTGACAGCCACGCGAGTGACGGAGCTGAAAGGAAGCGCAACATTACTTGACGGTGTTGAAGTTGCTCCCGCACAGGATTTCCTGGGCGGCGTGAACTTCTCATCGGTTGGCTTTGCCTCTCCAGAATGGCGTACAAATGCGTTCGTGAATTATAATCGCGATCGTCACAATGCACGCCTCACAGCGCGTTATACATCTGGTTTGGATGACGCTCGTTTCGACGATGGCCCGATCACGCCGGGTGGTTTCCAAGCTGGAACAGCATTGCCGTTCGACTCATTCAATTATGGCAAAGTTGATAGTTCATTGTTCTTTGATGCAACTTACGTTTTCGACTTCAATGAAAACTTTGTGTTCAGCGGAACAATTAACAATCTCTTGGATGAAGATCCGCCGTTTGTTTACACCGAGTTTGGTTATGACCCACGCATCTCAAACCCGCTTAAGCGTACATTTGAGATCGGTGTGAAAGCGAGGTTCTAACCTACCCTAAATTGAAAAAGCCTGCAGCCTTCCCGACAGGCTTTTTCATTTACTTGCGATTTTATCGTATTCTCCACACCATTGCGTTCGTAAGGATGCGATGGTGTTTTTTTGTGTGCGATTCTAAGGGGGATGCCTGAGTGGCAATTCAGGAATTTAAGGGTTTTGCCGGAGTTATTCTTCGGGCGGAGGTCAGCGGATCACTGGATGATCCGGCCGTGCTGCTTGTGCATACGGATGGCAAAACGTGCCAGTCTTGGGCCGGTGTCGCTGATGCGCTTGTGCAGGCGGGGCGACGGGTCGTAAATTTAGATTTGCGCGGCCATGGGGCCAGCGACTGGGCCGAGGATGGTCGATATGATTTTGCCTCCTATGTTGAAGATATAAAATGCGTGCTGTCGCAAATGGCGGTGCGCCCGGTCATCGTGGCGGAAACCCTTGGCGGGTTGATCTGTGCTGTTGCGTTGACGGAGGGCGGGGCGCATTTGGCCTCTGGTCTCGTCATTGTTGAGGAGGTTTCCGGCTCCGAGAAGGGGGCGATACAGGGCGCTATAGATCCGCGTGTGGACGCCGCCCCGCATTCTGGTCGCGCCGCACATTTGACGTTGGCCGCCGCCGATGAAATTCAGCTGCCCGTGCTCATTGTGAAATCAAAGCACGGCAACGAGCAGGAAAACGAATTTGCGCCAACAGGCGCGTTCAAGAATGCTGAAGTCCAAAAAATTGAGCCGGAGGAGGCGGGAAGCGACTCTGATCGGCTGGACACACTCAATGCCACTTTGCTCGGTTTCCTTGAGCGGCGCGTCCCACGGTTCTTACCAGATTATCGGTCAGGCTCAGATCCACGCACATTGCGCGATGCGCTCGGCTGTTTCGCCACTGGGGTCACAGTCGTCACGGCGATGGATGCAGACGGCAACCCGGTCGGCCTCACAGCGAACTCGTTCACCTCCGTCTCGCTTGATCCGCCCTTATTGCTGGTCTGCATCGCCAAAACATCGAACAGTTTGAAAGTCATGCAACAGGTCAGCCACTTCGCCGTCAACGTATTGCAGATCGGTCAACAGCCTGTCTCAAACCTATTTGCCAAATCAGGTGAGGATCGCTTTTCAAACACGCCGTGGCAGGCCGGCCAAAACGGCGCGCCAATCCT
>JBOEGK010000026.1:0-26241 GCA_050633385.1 Hyphomonas sp. | reverse complement strand
CCTTGTTCCGTATAGCGCCTAACCAGATCGATCATCTCTTCGCGTGAGGCCTCTGTGACGGTGCCGTTGACCAGCTCATCAAAAATGATGCGACCTACTGTGTCGCGATCAGTGCGCAGAGGGGTGATGGGTGTGCCTTGGTATCTTTTGGCGAGGTCGGGCGCGAAATAGTCTCCACTCATCACCCATGGCGTGCCGAGCAATAGGGGGCGGGTGCTGGCTTTGGCGTTCATGGCGTGAGTGAGGCTATCGAGCATGTGGATGAGGGGCAGGCCTGTTTCGCGCGCGACCGCCTCGGCGGCCACATGGGTTGTGCCTGATGTTATGGCAATCGCCTGTGCGCCAGCGGATTTGAGTTCTCTGGCGGCGGTGACGACTTCTTCGATGAAGGCTGGCCAGTTTTCATCATGATAGTGGGCGATCATGATGCCGTAATCGAGCATAGAAAATAGCACGCGTGCAGAATGTTGCCCGCCCTCGCGCTCGCGCGCATGTTGGTTGAGCAGGTCATAATAGATTTTGGTTGCTTCGGGGCTGACCCCGCCAATGAGTCCGATCTTTTTCATCATACTGTCTTCAAATTGATAGGTTCCGCATGGCGGGGGAAGGGGCTGGGCCGGCTAGTCTGACAATACGTCTGAGGTGAAAGTGAGAAAGGCATCCCAGCTTTGTGCGTCGGCCTCGGGGCGATAGCGTGATGATCCGAACACTGTCCATGCGTGGGGTGCGCCGGAATAGATTTCGAGCTGGTAGGGAGTGCCAGAGGCTTCCAGTTCGTCAGCTAGCGTAGCGGCGAGGCTGTTTGGGATGCCGGTATCGGCGCCGCCATGGAGAATCTGGATAGGGGTTGTCACGCCCTCATAGGATTGACCTTCGGGCGTATCGAGGCTGCCGTGGAAGGTGGAATACCCTACAACATCTTCTGCATCGCCTGAGCGAGCAAGGTCGAGCGTTGCGCCGCCGCCGAAGCAATAGCCCATGACAATGGCGTCTGTTTGCTCGCTCATCTTGCGGGCCTGTTTGAGGCTGCCGAGGATACGTGTGCGCATCATTTCGCGATTTGAGTAGAGTTTGCCGACCATCGCCTTTTTGCCCTCGGTCGTGTCAGGGCGATTGTCTTTGCCGTAGAGGTCGACGGCGAAGGCGTGATAGCCTTCATCAGCGAGCATTTCGGCGCGGGTCTTCTCATATCCGTCTAGGCCATCCCAGTCATGGATGAGGATGACAAGCCCTTTGGACTCGCGGGTCGGTTCGGCCATATAGCCTTCATAGGCGTCGCCCTCGACATTATAGGTGACGATCGTGCCGGCCTGCGCGGCGAAGGCGGTGACGCTGACAGCGGCGAGTAGAGCGGTGAGTTTTAGCATGGGGGACTCCTAAAAACTGGGATGGCGTATCGGTGTGTTACGGGTGTGGCTTCAATGTTTGGTGTCGTTCTGACAGTACGCGTAGGATTTCATGCACATCGGTGATGAAGTGTTTTTCTGTGCCTTGTGTATTCTCGGCGAGAATAAGGACCGGCGCGGACTGATTGTTGTCTCCGATCAAATCGACCAATCGCTGTCTGGGTCGTGGCCAAGCAATGCGCTCAACGTCGATTGCCTGTGACAGTTCTGGGCATGACGCGAGAACGCCTTCGATCAAAGCGCAATGCCAACAGTAAAACCGTTGCCCCGGATAGGCCGGATCGGTGAAATCTGGTTTGAGGATTACGAGCAGATCTTTATCCATATCGCCAGCTTACTGCGCCGGTGGAGGGGCCGCAATGTTAGAGTTAACAGCAAAGCCGCGCGCGTTAACTCTCTGTCAGCCCTCTTCTGCGAAGGTCTCTCTAACCATGTGAGAGACGTGATATGAGCTTTACCGCCGCGCTGGGGTCGCCAGACATTGCCAAGAGCAAAGCAGAACCGAAACGCTTCAAGGTGGACTTGTGGGCGACGGGCATGAATTTGACTGAAATTGGCATCATGAAGCGTACCCAGCATGAGGCCGCATCTGATCAGTTCACCAAAGATATGGATATTATCGGGCAGGTGAAATACGGCTCTGAGCGTACGGGCCTGATCGCGTATCGCAAGGAATTATGGAAGAGCGGAGAGGGGATGAAACGTCGCCTCGTGATCAAACTGTTCAATGAGAATATGGGTTGGCGCGGAACGCTGGACATGATGATGGGGCGCTCGCTGCAGCTCTCCATTGCGTCGCGCCGTGTGCCGGTGACGGCATTTTCGCTGAATCTGGCGCGTCACGATCAATTGGTGCAATTGGAACGCTCAGCCAACAAATGGCCGCTACTGCCTGAAAAATTCTCGTTTTTCATTGAGACAAATGATGGGCCGCGTTTCTACCGGTTGCGTCGCAATGTGATCGCGGTAGGTCGTGACTATACGCTGTATGATGATCGCGGACGCAAGGTGGGATCGCTGAACCATAAGGTTATCAATCTGGGTGGTTCGTGGATCGTAAAATTGGACCCGAAACAGTCCTATGCGAAGCTGGAAGCGGTGCTGCAACTTTTCTGTGCGATGTTGCGATTTAACGGACAAACGCAGCGTCATGTTCACCGCGAGGTCGAGCAGATGTTGCGTGGCCGGTCCGTTCGCCAGCTGGATACTCAGGAGCGCAACCTGTACACAAATCCAAGGCGCACCCGTTAAACCACGCGCGGGGCTTACCCTATTTGTGCGGGTTCTTGGTTTAACTTTTTTGATTGTCCCTTGCGCTCGCGCGGATAGTGGACTGTCTTTATTGCGATTAACTCGATAAATTGCCGGGCTTGTGGGCATAGTGACCCGCCATGGGGATGTGAATGCCGATACCAAAGACGCCACTGTATATGATGGGAATGCTGGAGCATTATCATTATTGGTGGTGGCGAAAGAATGCGGAATCGCAGAATTTCGTGAATGATTGGAATGCCAAGCAAAAAGCCATTTTTGTGCATATTCCGAAAACGGCCGGAACGAGTATTCGCCGCTTTATCGGTATGCAGGATGTGAGCGATACACATGCTCCGGCATTGAGTTATTATCAACAAGACCCTGAATTGTTTGAGGAGGCGTTTCTTTTTACCTTTGTCCGGAACCCGTGGGATAGGTTTGCCTCATCCTTTCATTTTCTTAAATCGGGCACTGTGTGGCCGATGCAGCAAAAATGGGCCGACGAGAATATTGGTGACATGGATTTTGATCAGTTTACTCGCAAGCTGAGACAGCCCCTATTTCGGGCTAAAGTGAAGGCAGAGCGGTTCTTTTGGCCGCAGTCATTCTGGTTTAAACACACTGAACACCTTCGAGACTTTGACCGTATCTATCGGTTTGAGCGGTTGGACGAGGCGTTTGCTGATTTATCAAAACGCTTTGGCGGACCAAACGGGACGCAGATACCGCACGAACGAAAAGTGGAACGTGCACCCTATACAGCGATATACACAGATCAGACGCGAGAGATTGTTTCCAATCTCTATGCAGATGACATTGATCGGTTTGACTATGCGTTCGGCGAATAGAGCGGCGGTTTAGAGGAAGCCGAGCTCGCGCTGGCGTTTCTTGGTCAAACCTGCGGCAACGAGCTGGTGAGACATTTCCAGATATGACTTTAACTCTGCAGTAGAGAGTGTCTCTGCTGATGTGCGTTGTATCCATTTCATGCCGCGAGACGCGAGATAGGGCGCGCCCCGACAGCCGGGTTGGTCTTTGAGGATATCAAAACTCATATCCGTGACTTTAAAAGAACAGTGCACGCTGTTGTCATCTTGTACGCTGCCGACGACGAATAATTTTCCGCCCACTTTCCAGACATGCGATCCGCCCCATTGAACGACATGGGTTGTGTGCGGAAGCTGGCTGCAGAAATCATTGTACTCTTCAAGGGTCATGCGCGTTAAGTTTCTGTATTGTGTTCCGGGAATGTACCATCGGTGTCGTAAGTTTACGTGTCATTTTCGTGAAATGTTCGCATAGCTACATAATTATTGTATAAAATTTTTGAATTGTTCCGCGAAGCTATATTTGTGGATAAGCAGCAATGGTCTTTGACGTCCATCCCACAGTATGCAGCGTGCCCGATTCGATAATGGGGCGTTTGATCAATGTTGGGTTCGCGATCAACGCATCTGACGCGCCATCACCCTGCGCTGCGGATTGTTCTTCGGGTGACAATCCGCGCCATGTTGTGGAGCGTTTGTTGACCAATGCTGTGGGACCCAGTGCCTCAAGCCAGACTGGGACGAGGCGGGGTAGGTCTGCCTCGGTGCGAATGTCGATGAAGGTGACACCGTAGCCTGCGTCTTCAAGTGCTGAGATTGCCTTGCGGCAGGTGTCGCAGTTTTTAAGGCCATAGAGGCTGAGGGCAGGGGTCGTCATCGGGCGCTCCGTATTAGATGAACAGGTTAGATACGGCATTGGCCAAAAATCGGGAAGAGGGTAGCCGGTGCTATTTTCTGTTCTGTGGAACGGAGACAGCAATGATGGGGCCCATGTCGAAACCTTTCTCATTGCGCCCGATGCTTGGGGCGTAGAGTTTGGAGACCGTGCCGTCTAAGAAGAGCGCGTTTGGCGTACCTAGTTCGTCCTTAAAAAAGCTGGCGAACTGATGGAAGTTGATTGGCGCGTCACTGATAACGAAGTGAACCTCTTGCCCATCTGCGCTGACGCCTACGCCATTGCGGCGTTTTTTGCTGGGGCCGTCTGCATTAAAGTCAGGGTGCAACTCGCCGTCGATAACCAGCATTGGACCCGACTGCGTTGCGTAGGTGGGTAGGGTGTCTTCAAACTGTTCGATATAGGCGAGCGTTTCTGTGACACCGATGCCGTCTTCGTCGATCCAAAATAGGCCATTGGGCAGCATGCCGAAATTGCCGGCGCTTGCGCGCACGACGAGTGGGCCGGTGCGCTCGCCCTGTTCAACATAAAGACCAACCGGGCTGCGATCATCGTGATACATGCCGCCATTCATCGCAAAGATCATGTCGCGGCCATTGTCTTCAAGGTGACTGGCGAGATTCTCGAATTGCCCGAAAGGCGTTCCGTCTGGATCGAGACGATGAAAGCTCAGCTCGTCGTCTTGCGCAGCGAACGAACAGACGGTCAACGCATTCTCTTCAAAGCTTACGGCCCGGCACGGGCTTTCTTTGCAGGCAGTCACACTAAGTAAAAGGGTGCAGGCTAGAGGCGCGAAAATGGTTCGGATCATGCCTGCAATCCTAGCTCGGCAGAGGCGGTTAAACTAGATCAGTTTCGCGATTTATCGTGATTATCCAGCATGGCGCCAATAATGTTGGAGTAGTCATCAGTCCAAGGGCGTTTCCCATCGCTTTCTAAAGGCTGCCAGCGCGCATCCGTATTGAACTCCGCAAGCGCTTCCTCTGATTTTGCGATCATGACGACATCAGACGGTGATGCTGAATGATATATATCCAATTGTTCTTGGCGGAATTTTTGGATTCGCATCACTGCACCTTCCGAGGCTCCGATGCGGGCTAATGTTGGTGCGAGTTCGAGATGACGGTTGGAAATATGGACCAACAAGATGCCGTCGTCAGTCAGGCGAGAGAGATAGAGTGTCATTGCCTCCCGAGTTATCAGGTGTGCCGGGATGGCATCTGATGAGAAGGCATCTAGCAAGAGCAAGTCGAAGCTGGCGGGGGCCGCCTCTTCGAGCGTAAGGCGCGCATCGCCCAATACAATTGGTGCATCTGGTGTGCACTCTGACAAGAAGTTAAATCGAGTTGCATCTCTAGCGATTCGAGCGACGATCGGATCAATCTCGTAATAGATAACCTTCGTATTCGGGCCGATATAGCAAGCAACAGACCCGAGGCCGAGACCAACCACGCCGACTGTTCCCGGCTTGTTGCCGAGCGCGGAGAAGACTTGGCCAATGGGAGCGTCTCTATGGTAGTATGTTAGCGGCGTTGGCGCGCCAGCTTCATCTGTGCGCTGAGCTCCGTGAATGGTCGTGCCATGAACCATGGTTCTGAGTGATTGTTCTTCCCAGTTCACTGTGCGAACGACACCAAAGAAGCCGCGTTCGCTTGTCGTGCTCTGCATCGGATTCATGGCGGTACCAATAACCAGCGCAGTAGCGAGCGCAATAACTGGAACGAGGCGACTGTCTGTGCGCAGGATCGCAGCGGACACGGCAATCAGCACGCAGATGGACGCATAGCGCGGGCCAATATCAACGCCTGACAGGCCAAGCAAAGCGAACACGATCAGGCAGACGCCGATCAAGCCGATAAGGGTGCGATTATTTGTGTAGCTCTCTTTCAGAGTCTCCGGCATCGGGCGAAGCAGCAAGGCCCCTAGCAGCATAAGCGGATATTCCCAGATGCCATTGAAGACAACAGGGGCGATGAGCGCGATTGCACCGGCACCAATCACACCACCCGCGGACATGATCAGATAGAATTCTGTGAGGCGTTCGGCGGAAGGGCGCAAATTGGCGAGTGCGCCATGTAAGACAAGCGCCGTAAGGAATAAGACACCAATATGCGTGGCCAGGCTTAGGGCGAGCGGTGCTTCCAGCATGCCGCCTAGAGCAAGTAGCGCGACGGCGATAGCGATCAGGTGTGGCAGGTATTTCGCCGCGACCTTATTCGGGATGATTGGCTTTTTGGAAAAAACGATGATGAAGGTCGCGATGTAAGCCATAAGTGGCGGCGCCCACAGGAAGGGGGCAGAGGCGACATCTGTAGAGATGTGTGTTGTTGCACCCAATAAGAGGCCGGACGGAACGGCGCTTAGTAGCAGCCATGTGCAACGCTCACGCCATATGGCGCTGCGCTCTCCCATGGACGGCATTGCAGGAGCATGTGTTACCGTGATGCCTGTGGCATTCAATGTACTGGCGCGCATTGCAAGGAGGCCGCATCCCAAAATCAACAAAGCCAGCGCGCCATAGCCTAACGACCAAAATAGGGATTGTTGGCTGACGGCAGTAAACGGTTCTAGCAATAGCGGATAGGCGGACAGGCCTATCAATGAGCCTGCATTGGAGGCTGCGTAGAGGTGATAAGGGTCATCCGCATCGGGACGACCTGACTTTGCGTACCAGCTTTGAATCAGCGGCGCTGTGGCCGAGATAATAGCAAAGGGCGGGGCGATCGACACAAGGAAGGTGCCTGCCAGCCATAGGATTGGATGCGCCGGGTCGGGCGTGCCAAATAGTGTGGATATTGTCATTGGCAGTGCAAAGGCTGCAGCTGCCAGCAGGACGCCGTGAATGGCGACCTGCGTTCTGACTGAAGATATGCGCGCTAACCCATGCGCATAGGCATATCCCGCCAAAAGAGCTGCTTGGAAGCAAACCAAAGCTACGTTCCAGACGGCTGGCGCCCCACCCAACAGGGGCGTTGCCATCTTGGCGAACATTGGTTGAACTAAAAAAACAAGTCCAGCCGACAAGAACACTGTCGCAATCCATGGCGCTGCGCCAAATGTTCTTGTACGACCAAACCCCGTGCCATTTTTGGCATCTATTCCCACATCACTCATCGCTCACGGCTCTTTCATTTGCTCTCTCGAACAACTCCAATATGCCTGATGAGTATTAAGGGCTGATGAGAATTTTGAGGAAAGTGATTTAAACGAAACCGCGTTTTATTAAGTTATAATCTGAGTAACTATTCAGCGATTTCTTGCGCTTCGCGGCGGCGTTCAGCAGCGGATTTTTTTACGCTTTCGGAGCGCAATTGTCCGCATGCGGCAAAAATATCTCGGCCACGTGGGGTGCGTATTGGGCTGGCGTATCCTGCGCGATTGATTACGTCTGCGAAGGCTTCGATCGTGCCCCAGTCAGAACACTCATATTGCGTTCCCGGCCACGGGTTGAACGGGATGAGATTGATCTTTGCAGGCACGCCGCGTAGCAAACGGATGAGGTCTCGTGCTTCGGCAATCGAGTCATTCACGCCTTTCAGCATGACATATTCAAATGTGACACGGCGGGAATTTCCAAGGTCTGGATAGGCGCGTATGGCCTCGAACAGGGTTTGGAGGTCGTATTTTTTATTTATCGGGACAATCTCATTGCGCAGGTCGTCATGGGTGGCGTGCAGGGAGATGGCCAGCATGGCGCCGGTGCGTTCGCCGAGTTCGGGAATTTTCGGGGCAACACCGGCCGTGGAAACCGTAATGCGGCGTCGGCCCAGCGCGATGCCGTCGCCGTCGGTAATCGTGTCGATGGCCTCGACAACATTGTCGAGATTATAGAGCGGCTCGCCCATGCCCATGAAGACGATGTTTGTGAGCAGGCGATCGTCTTTATCTGACGGCCACTCATTGAGTTGGTCGCGTGCAATCAGGATCTGGGCGACGATTTCCTGAGCGGTGAGATTACGCACAAGTTTTTGGGTGCCCGTGTGACAGAAGGTACAGTTAAGCGTGCAGCCGACCTGTGAGGAGACGCACAGCGCTCCCGATTTGCCGACATCGGGAATGTAGACGCTTTCGCCTTCGATATTCGGGCCGAATTTTGTGAGCCATTTTTGCGTGCCGTCCGTCGAAATCTGGTGATTAGTGCGCTCGGGGCGCTCCAATGTGTAGAGATCAGCCAGTTTGGCGCGCATATCCTTGCCGACATCAGTCATCGCCTCGAAGTCTTGCGTGCCGAAAAAATGCATCCAGCGGCGCAGCTGTTTGGCGCGCATGCGGGCTTTTTTGGAATCTATGCCAAGGGCGTCCATCTCCGCCCGCAGGGCAGGGAGGCTTAATCCGGCGAGGGATTTTTTTTCGCCCGTTGCTGGAGCAGGCTGGCGCGTGAGATCAAGTGACGTTTTCATTGGCGCGCCTATAGCACGGGCAGGGCCTGTTGGAAATTCACGAAGACTAACGCGGTTTGTGCTGCGGTTGGACTAGCGGCAGAGGGCCGCCGCCTTCTTGATGGCTGCTGAGGAGCCAGAGAGGGAGAAATGGTAGCTGACATTGGTGTTGCGGGCCGATACAGCCGTTACGCGCAATTCGCTGCCTGCGCGCAGGGCACGCACCATTGCAGCATCGTCAGAGTCTTCAGCGAAGGCCTCATTTTTGGCGCTGAACATAGACCAACCAGATCGACCGATTGAGGCGCGGGGGGCGCGATCTGAACGCAATTCGTAACCGACTTTCAGGCTGGGCTGATTGCGCGCGCGGCCGCTTTTCCAGTTGGTAACGTAGAACCATACGTCGCCGTGTTCTGCAGCAACGGGGGCCTTATCCTTGGCTTCTGTAGCGGCATAGCAGAGTTTTTCTCCACTACTATCGTCAACGAAGACTACCCAGTTCTTATACTTGCCGATGGCTTCTGGCTGGGCGAGCGCAGTGGGGGCACTCAAGGTCGCCACTAATCCGATACAAGCGAGTGTGCGAGCGGTGTTTGCGAATAGTTTCATAGCGATCCCCTTAATTCTCAAGTGTGTTACCTAGCCAGTATAGCCAAAGTGTGGCGAAGGCAAAGATTGATCGTTGCACCTTTAAAGATTAATCCCTGCACCTTTAGGGGGTTTGGGCCATAGCGTGCGGTTTCGGGCAGTCACGTGCAGTTTCGGGCGCTTTGAGGCAGTTTCGAGCAGTCTAACCGCGATTGCGGGCGTTTTTGCCATCTCCAGGTGCGCCACCGGGCATTATCGGGCGAGGCGCATAGCCCCCCATTGAAAGGTGGCGGTCATACATCACCATCGCGCCAGCGAGGCTGACATTGATGCAGAATTTGGTCGGGATCTTCACAACATGGGCGCAGCGGGCGAGCATGTCGTCGGAGAGGTTGCCCTTCTCTGGCCCGAGGACGTAGGCCGCTTGCGGGGGGTGGCGGAAGGTGGGCAGCATGACAGCATCATCGGTGAGTTCGATGCCGACAATCTGGCAACCTCTGGGAAGCTCCATATCGTCGATGCCTTCCCAAGAATAATAGGGCAGCGCGTTGGCTGTTTTGGAGGTGTCGGAGCGATAGGCTTCGCGCAGGCGATGTTCGGCATTGATTGAAAACACAAAGCTGGCGCCGAAGGCATTGGCCGTGCGCATCAGCGCGCCGAGATTCATGGGTTTTGAAATGCCCTCTGATCCAATCGCGAAATAACCTCTCATGTCTAAAATACCTCTAGGATGAACTTGCCCGCGATCAAAACGGCGAGAAGGGCGGGGAGGAGATAGGCCACGGATTTCCGGGCCAAACGTAAATGGCCAATCGCGCCAGCCTGATTGTCAAGCAGATAGGCCGCGCCAGCGGACTCGCGCCCTCCGGCAGCCGCTTCGAGAACGGCGGCATAGGCCGTCTGGCTGTCTGCCGGTTCGTTCAGATGCGCGGCGGCGGCGCGTTTCAGCGCCATGCTGGTAATCATGCGCATTTGTATGGCGAGGAGGATCGCAAACGCTAGTAGGATTGTTGCGGCCCAGAAGGCGATCTGCATTTCGAACACGTCCTGCTCTGATACTTGTGGGGCTATTCGCCCCTTTTCCTTACGCGAAGGCTTGCCTTGCGGTGACTGACGCGCGAAAAGTCGGGCCTGAATTCAAAAGCTGGGTATGGTGGCTGGCCTGTTCGCGCGCCACATCGCTACCCTGTCACGGCACGAACGACAAGACTCTGGAGGAGAGACATTATGAAAGCCATGCTTTCGAAAGAGGTCGGTGGACCTGAAACACTCGTTTTGGGCGAGTTGGATAAGCCTGAAGTGGGGCCGGGCACTGTCTTGGTGGAAGTGAAAGCCTGTGGCGTGAACTTCCCTGACAGTCTGATGATTGTTGACCGGTATCAGTTCAAACCTCCGCGTCCGTTTGCGCCGGGTGGCGAAGTGGCCGGTTTTGTGGCTGAAGTCGGTGAGGGTGTGACCCATGTGAAGCCGGGTGATCGTGTGCTGGCGTCGTGCGGTAGCGGCGGTATGGCTGAGTTTGTGCTTGCGCAGGCACATGGCGTAATCCCGATCCCTGACGAGATGCCGTTTGAGGAAGCGTCTGCGTTTGTTCTGACATATGGCACATCCTATTATGCGCTGAAGAACCGTGCGGACCCGAAAAAGGGCGAGAAGCTGTTCGTGCTTGGCGCCGCTGGCGGTGTGGGCATCGCGGCTGTTGAGCTTGGTAAAGCGATGGGCCTTGAAGTGATTGCGGCCTGTTCGACACAAGAGAAGGTGGACTTCTGCCTCTCTAAAGGTGCTGATCTGGGTCTGATCTATCCGACTGGAGATCTTGATCGCGCTCAGCAAAAGCAACTGTCTAACGACATCAAAGAGATTTCAGGTGGCGGCGTGGATATCATCTATGATGCTGTAGGCGGCAATTATGCTGAACCATCCCTGCGGGCGATGAACTGGGAAGGGCGCTTCCTTGTGATCGGCTTCCCGGCGGGTATTCCGGCCATTCCATTGAATTTGACCTTGTTGAAGTCTTGCGACATTCGCGGCGTGTTCTGGGGCGCGTCAGTGGCGCGTGATCCGGCGGGCCACAAGGAGAATGTGGACGAGTTGTTTGCGATGTATAAGGCCGGCAAAGTGAAGCCGCATGTCTCTGACACGTTCCCGCTGGCTGATGCGGGCAAGGCGATCCAAGTGTTGCTGGACCGGAAGGCCAAGGGCAAGGTTGTCGTGACGATCTAACAACGCAGCCACCACAGTTTAAGAATTGAAAAGCCCCGCCGGAGATGCTCCAGCGGGGCTTTTTGCGTTGGGAGGAAACGCGTGAATGTTAGCTAGACTTGCCGTCGACTTCTTCAAAGTCTGCATCGACAACATCGTCACTTTCAGAGGCAGCCGCATCAGCCGCCGCGTCTGCATAGGCTTCGGTTTCTTCCTGATTGGCGTAGATCGCCTCGCCCAGTTTCATCGCCGCAGCCATGAGCGCCTGATGCTTGGTGCCGATCTCAGCAGCATTGTCGCCTTCTGCGGCGGCTTTGAGATCTTCGCAGGCCACTTTGATTTCTTCTTTGACATCGTCGCCAACTTTTTCGCCATGCTCTTCCACTTGCTTTTCAGTCTGGTGGATGAGGGATTCGGCGTTGTTTTTGGCTTCGATCAGCTCGCGGCGCTCTTTATCCGCGTCGGCATTGGCTTCAGCGTCGGCCATCATGTTCTTGATGTCGTCTTCTGACAGGCCGCCATCAGCCTGAATGGTGATTTGCTGCTCTTTGCCGGTGCCTTTGTCTTTCGCAGACACGGACACGATGCCATTGGCGTCGATGTCGAAAGTCACTTCGATTTGCGGCATGCCGCGCGGTGCAGGAGGGATGCCCTCGAGGTTGAACTGGCCGAGCTCTTTGTTGTCGGCGGCCATTTCTCGCTCACCCTGTGCGACTTTGATCGTCACCGCAGGCTGGTTGTCGTCTGCTGTTGAGAAGACTTGTGACTTCTTGGTCGGGATTGTCGTGTTGCGGTCGATAAGACGCGTGAACACGCCGCCCTGGGTTTCGATGCCGAGTGACAGGGGCGTTACGTCGAGCAGAACAACGTCTTTAACGTCGCCCTGAAGTACGCCGCCCTGAATAGCCGCACCGATGGCAACCACTTCGTCAGGGTTTACGCCTTTGTGCGGGTCACGGCCAAAGAATTTCTTCACCGCTTCCTGAACCGCAGGCATACGCGTCATACCGCCAACCAGCACGACTTCGTCGATTTGTGAGGCAGATTTGCCAGCATCTTTGAGCGCCTGCTTACACGGATCAATCGTGCGCTTTACAAGGTCAGCGACAAGGCTTTCGAATTTAGCCCGTGTGAGCTTGATGTTCAGGTGCTTCGGCCCGCTTGCATCCGCTGTAATGAAGGGAAGATTGACTTCATATGTTGTGGCCGATGACAGCTCTTTCTTGGCTTTCTCAGCTTCCTCTTTGAGGCGCTGCAGGGCGAGCTTGTCAGCTTTCAGGTCGATGCTTTGTTCTTTTTTGAACTCGTCAGCGAGGTAATCCACGATGCGCAGATCAAAGTCTTCACCGCCGAGGAAAGTGTCGCCATTGGTGGAGAGCACTTCGAAGACGCCATCGCCGATTTCCAGCAAGGAGACATCGAACGTACCGCCGCCAAGATCATAGACTGCGATTGTCTTGGACTCTTCGCCCTTGTCGAGACCGTAAGCCAGCGCCGCAGCCGTTGGCTCGTTGATGATGCGCAGGACTTCGAGGCCAGCAATCTTGCCGGCGTCTTTAGTGGCCTGACGTTGGCTGTCGTTAAAGTAGGCTGGAACCGTGATCACCGCCTGTGTGACTTCGCTGCCGAGATAGTCTTCGGCGGTCTCTTTCATCTTTGTGAGGATGAGGGCCGAGATTTCTTCGGGTGAGTATTCTTTGTCGCGGCCTTTGACCCATGCGCTGCCGCCTTTGCCTTTGACGATTTCAAAGGGAGACATTTCTTTGTCTTTTTGTGCGGTTGGGTCATCGAACAGGCGGCCGATCAGGCGCTTGATCGCATAGAAGGTGAAGTCTGGGTTTGTGACGCCCTGACGGCGGGCCGGCATACCGATCAGGCGTTCGCCACCTTCTGTAAACGCGACGACGGAGGGGGTTGTGCGCTGGCCTTCGGCGTTTTCGATAACTTTCGCCTGTCCGCCTTCCATGACGGCGACGCAGCTATTTGTTGTACCAAGGTCGATACCAATAATTTTGCTCATCTTTTTACTCTCTCTCTTAAGCCGCCACGGGCTTTATTTATTCAGGTACGGTCTGCTCAGCAGCCCCGGACAGCCAGTGGCTCTTCCAAAGGTTCAAATGAGGTGGCGATTAGCGGGGTTTCATCCCGATCGCCGCTTCGGCTCTTGATATGGTGACCTATCGCTCGGTCTCAAGAGGGGATTGTCTGCAAACCTGTATCTTTTTTTCTCTACATAACTTTTGGTGATGGGATGTGGGCTTTTGCGGCGTCTTCGCTCGATGTTCAGATGGCGGCGCGCAAAGCGTGTGACTTGATAATTCCTTATGACCGGTCGTTGTTTGCTGGCATTTTTTGCAATCTCCCTCTTGCACAAAAGAGGGGGTGTTTTCAACATCAATTAAGACAAAACCTGTCAGTTGAATTCGGATTGCAGGGACAAGCTGCAGATAAATGAATTTTCTCGTCTGACGCCATGGAATTTGCGGCGAGACACAGGGAAGGCAAAGATGTACGGCGATAAGCGACAAATGCTTCTGGCCGACGTTAAAACGCCTATGTTCTGGCTGTTTTGGCGCGGTGTGTTCACCCTCGCGATTTTTGAGCTATTCAGTCCGCCAGCGGTAGAATGGGCTGACGGACTGACTGTAGAAGAGTGGGTTAACCTGCGCTGACGGCAACCATGGCCGCGCGCAAGGTGCGTTCACCGATTTTCCAACCCGGCTGAAAACACGAAGCGATTGCGCCATTTGCATGTTCGCTTGGAATGTTGGCGACAGCCTGATGCAGATTGGGGTCGAAGACATCGCCCGGCTCTGCCGCAATGGCGGTTACACCATGGCGGGCAAGCGCGGTGTGAAGATCTTTTTGCGTCATCTCAATGCCGCTGAACAACCCTTTTCCGCCTTCAGACAGGCTTGCCTTATCCTCTTCAGACAGCGATTCCAGCGCGCGGCCGAGATTGTCTGACACGCTGAGCAGGTCGCCAGCAAATTTTTCGATGGCATAGATGCTGGCTTCAGAGATCTGGCGCTGCGCGCGTTTACGCGTGTTTTCCATATCAGCCATTGTGCGCAGCAATTGGTCGCGCAGTTCGGCATTCTCAGCTTCCAGTTTGGCGACCGGGTCGAGCTCCGCTTCAGGCGCAATTTCTGCGTCTGGCGAGGTCGCGTCGTCTAAAACCTGTTCTGGCGCGACGTTTGCTGTGTTGTCGTCACCAGCTTCGCCATTGTTCATTTCGTCACTCATTCATTTCCATCCTTCACACGGCGGGCCGTTAGAATTTGTCCTACGACACGCGCGGTATAATCCACCATTGGAATGACACGGGCATAGTCTAACCGTGTCGGGCCAATCACGCCGAGCGCGCCTATAACCTGTCTTGCGTCTCCCATATAGGGGGCAACAATCACACTTGAACCCGATAACGGAAAAAGCTGGTTTTCGGAACCGATAAAGAGGCGCACCCCTTCGGCTTCTCGTGTCGTGTCCAAGACATCTAGTAAGCTTTGCTGACGCTCGATCTCTGTAAACAGTTGGCGCACACGGTCTAGGTCATCGGCTGCTTTATTGTCTTCGAGTAAATTGGCTTGGCCGCGCACAATGAGCGAACGCCCGCGCCCCGGTGTCTCACCGCTCCATTGGGCAAGGCCAGCCTCGACCAAGGCGGTCGCCGCAGAATCCAGTTGGCTTTGTTGGGTGCGTAACTCGGCGCGAATGTCTGTGCCTGCTTCGGCCAGTGTGCGGCCTTTCATGCGAGTGGAAAGATAATTGCCCGCTTCGATCAAAGTGGTTGCTGGTAGACCAGCAGGCACACGCATTAAGCGGTTTTCAACATCACCATCCTCTGTGACCAGAACGCAAAGCGCTTCGCCGCTGCCAAGGGGGACAAACTCCACATGGCGGGTGGGCACGTCGCGCGTCGGACTGGCGACAAGGCCCGCGCCCCCGGTCAGGCCAGACATGATATCGGACGCTTCACCGAGCACATTTTCGAGGTTTTGGCCGGCGGCCTTTAGGCGGCCCTCAATGGCAGATTTGTCTTCTTTTGAAGGTTCACCGATCTCAAGGAAGCCATCAACGAACAGGCGCAAGCCGAGATGGGTTGGCGCGCGGCCTGCGGAGCTATGAGAAGATTCAAGCAGGCCCAGTTGCGACAGGTCTGCCATAACGTTGCGGATGGAGGCCGGGGAGAGGTGGATCCCTCCTTTTGACAGCGTGCGTGACCCAACAGACTCGCCTGTGTTGAGATAGGTTTCGACGATCTCCTTGAAAATATCTCTGGAGCGTTGATCCAGCCTTTGCATCAGGGATTGAATGTTGGGGATTTCTGCCATGCTCATTGATTAAATGTGCAAGCGCGTCTGTTCAATAGGCATGGTCGTGCAGTTCTGCGAATTTATGGCGTGTATGTATTCTTTCACGGCTAGCACTGGACACTGTGGGGAAAACCCGCAAACAGGCAGACCTGTTATTGAGGAATCTATTTATGACCAGCCTGCTACGCCCTTCCGGACGCAAATTTGACCAGCTACGCGACATTAGCCTTGAAACCAATGTGACGCGCTATGCTGAAGGGTCGTGCCTTGCCAAATTTGGCAATACGCATGTGCTGTGCACCGCCAGCTGGGAGAAGAGTGTTCCCGGCTGGATGAAAGGGCGCGGGCAGGGCTGGGTCACGGGTGAGTATGGCATGCTGCCGCGCGCCACACATTCACGCAACCGCCGCGAGGCGAATGCGGGCAAACAATCTGGCCGGACACAGGAAATACAACGCCTGATCGGCCGGTCGCTTCGGTCTGTTGTGGACATGAAAGCGCTGGGCGAAAACCAGATTACGATTGACTGTGATGTGTTGCAGGCTGATGGCGGCACGCGTACGGCGTCAATCACGGGCGGGTTTGTGGCGCTGGCAATGGCATGCAAATATTTGCGCGCCGAGGGCGTGATCTCTGCTGATCCGATCTTGAAGCAAGCGGCTGCGATCTCTGTCGGCGTGTATCAGGATCATCCTGTGCTGGATGTGGACTATCCTGAGGATAGCCGGGGCGAGGCGGACATGAATGTCGTGATGAGCTCTGATGGCGGATTTATCGAAGTGCAGGGCACCGGCGAAGAACGCCCGCTGACGCGTAAGGAGCTGGATGAAATGCTGCGCCTTGCGGAGATGGGCTGTAACGAGCTGTTTGAAGCCCAGCGCGCCGCAATCGGTTAAATCGCTCTCACGCGTTGGAATTTACTGCGCCGCGTTGAGTTGACGATAGTTAACTAGTCGATGCACTGTGCCCTTCAGAATAGAGCTGCTGACGGAGCGGCCCACTGGAGGAGATGGTTATGAGGTTTACTCAATTTAGAGCGCGCGTTCTTGCGCCGTTAATGTGCAGTGTCACATTGCTGGTTGCGCCAGTTGCGACAGCGGAGATGGAAAAAGAACGTCCGTTGGCGAGCACGCAATATGGCGATGTGCGCGGCGCAGTGGATGACGGCATCTCTGTGTTTCTGGGCATTCCTTATGGCGGTGATACGGCGGGCGAACGGTTCAAACCGGCTTGCCCGCCTGCGCCATGGGGGGAAGCGCTAGAGGCTACGGCCTTTCCAGATTCCACACCGGCAGTAGAGATGAGCAGCGCGATGTTTGCCTCATGGGCCCCCGATCCGGCACCGGCGCAGAGCGAAAATATGCTGGGGCTGAACGTCTGGACACCAGGTCTTGATGATCGTCAGCGCCCTGTGATGGTGTGGCTGCATGGCGGCGGGTTCCAGTCCGGCAACGGGTCCAGCAATGCTTATAATGGCACCGCGCTGGCCCAGCGGGGCGATGTGGTGGTCGTGACCATCAATCACCGCCTGAATATGCTCGGCTATCTCTACCTCGCTGATATTGGCGGGGAGGCATATGCCGACAGCGGCAATCTTGGCAATATGGATATGGTGCTGGCGCTGGAATGGGTGCGTGACAATATCGCCGAATTTGGCGGCAACCCGAACAATGTGACGATCTTTGGCGAATCCGGCGGAGGGCGCAAAGTGTCTACGCTGTTGGCGATGCCATCGGCAGAAGGATTGATCGACCGCGCAATTGTGCAAAGTGGATCACATCTGAAAATCCGCACACCGGAAGAGGCGACCGAAGACACGCGCGAGATTATGGCGCTGCTGGGCATTGAGGGAGACGATGTAGCCGCTTTGGAAGCGCTGTCGGTTGAGGAGATTGTCGACGCTGTGAAGCAAATCGGCCTGAACATGACAGGCAGCATTTCGTGGGGGCCGGTGCTTGACGGGCGGTCGTTCACGTCTCATCCGTTTGATGGCGAAGCGGCGGCCTCTGCGCGCAATGTGCCTATGCTGATCGGCAGTAACAAGGACGAGTTGTCCTTGTGGATCGCGCCGGACAGAAGCGTGTTCACCATGGACTATGACGAGGTGGCCCCGCGCCTGAAGGCGTTTGTGAGCGGCGATGTGGATATTCCGGCACTGGTTGAGGGATATCGTGCGCAGTATCCAGAGAAGACACCCGTGGAACTGATGATCGCTGTGGCCAGTGATGCACGCTATAGCGCCAATGCGGTGACACAGGCCAAAGTGAAGGCGGCGCAGGGTGGCGCGCCTGTGTGGTTGTATCAGTTCGATTGGGAAACACCGGTGTTTGGCGGCGTTCTGGGCGCGCCACATGCTGTGGAAATTCCGTTCGCGTTCGATAATCTGGACGTGTCGGCCTCAATGGTCGGAGATCCAGCAAAAGCGCAAGGCGTGGCCGATCAGGTGAGTGAAGCGTGGATTTCATTCGCACGCCACGGCAACCCAAATGCGCGGGGTCTGCCCTATTGGCCGCGTGTGTCAGCGACCCGTCCGACAGCGATGCGGTTTGATGACGTGTCGAAGGTTGATCCGAACTATTTTGCAGAAGAGCAAGCCATTTGGAATGCCCTCGACGCCGAGTAGGGGCTTATTCAGCCGCTACCTTATTGGAGCCAGCCCCGGCCTCGCCTTGTTCTTCGAACACGAGCAGGTCGCCGGGCTGGCAATCCAACTCGCGGCAGAGGGCTTCAAGGGTGGAGAATCGTATCGCTTTGGCTTTGCCCGTTTTGAGAATGGACAAATTGGCGAGTGTCACGCCGACGCGCTCTGACAATTCTGTCAGGGACATGCGGCGATCCAGAAGGACGCGATCGAGGGTGACGCGAATAGACATGGGTCAGGTCGCTCCTAAATAGTCATCTTTTCTTCGTCGCGCAGGCGTGTGCCTTCGCGGAAGACTTGCGACAGGATAAACAGGGCAGCCACTGAGGCCCAAGCAACGATATCGAGTGAAAACACGATGTGTGTTCCTTTGACTGTCAGTCCCATCCCGACGGAGATGGCAATGCGAAGTAGCTGAATCAAGGCAATTGCCACAGCGATTCGTGACAGTCGGGAGGCATTTTCAGGCACAAAAGGATCACCACTGGCGAGTGTGGCTAGAATTTTACGCAATTGGTAGCAGACGAACAAAATACCCGGGATAATGACGATCGCCCCCAGAATGCCCGCGATCAGTTGAGGCGCGCCAACAGGCTGGTCGCCGACAGTGATTCCGCCCAGTTCTATTGGGGTTTCAGAGCCAAGCGAGACGAGGCCCATACCGGCCGCAATGAGAAAGAGGATGCCAATGATGGCTGTCATCCACATTACGATGGTCACGAGAACCGTCATGATGACGGCCATTGAGTTGTGGGCCTGCTGGGTCATGTCTCACTTCACCAAAGAGGATGGCTAGGGTATGCGATGGTAGTTTATTACAAAACCGTATCAAATTACCGTTAAACGATATATGGTTTTTATCTGAAAGCAAGTTTGGAGCCATACCTATAATGACAACGACAGATGGCTCACGGAAATTATCACCCGGGCGTTTAGTGGTCGCAACGCATAATCGCGGCAAGGTTTCAGAGCTGAAAGACCTGTTCGAGCCTTTGGGTTTCGAGGTGGTGTCGGCGATTGAGCTGGATTTACCTGAACCCGAAGAAACTGAAGATAGCTTTGCAGGTAACGCGATTTTGAAGGCGCGCGCGGCGGCCGAAGCGACCGGATCACCGGCTTTGTCTGATGATAGCGGCCTATCGGTGACGGCATTGGGTGGCGCGCCGGGGATTTATTCGGCCCGCTGGGCGGGGGAGCCACGCGACTTTATGGTGGCGATGGAAAAGGTGAATCGCGAACTGGACGAGATAGGCGCGACCGACCGCAGCGCCAAATTTGTGTGCGCTTTGGCGGTGGTTTGGCCAGATGGGCACGCTGAAGTGTATGAGGGTGAGGTGCATGGTCAAATTGTGTGGCCAGCGCGCGGCGATCAGGGGTTTGGCTATGATCCGATCTTTGTGGCGGACGGCGAGCACATCACATTTGGTGAGATGGACCCGGCGCGCAAGCATGGCATGAGCCATCGGGCGGCGGCGGTGAAATTGTTGAAAGCCTCGTTGCTGTCATGAGTGCCCAGACGATGAGCCCCTTTGGCCCAGCTTATGGGTTTGGCCTCTATGTGCATTGGCCTTATTGTTCGCGCATTTGTCCATACTGCGATTTTAATGTGTATGCGGCCAAAGACCGAGGCGCGGATGATGCGCTCGCGGCTGCGATTGTAAAAGATATATCTCTGCATGTGCCGCGGCTTCCGAAACATGGGCATCTTGATACGGTGTATTTTGGAGGAGGGACGCCATCTCTTATGCGACCTGAGCAAGTGGCCAGCATGTTGGATGGTGCGCAACAAGCCTTTGGCCTGAAGCCCGGCGCGGAAGTGACGCTGGAAGCAAACCCGAACGATGTATTGCGAATGGACTTGCCCGCGTTTGCGGCGGCAGGGGTGAACCGGTTGTCGATCGGGCTGCAATCGATGCGCGATGACGTATTGAAATTTTTGGGACGTGACCACACGGCCATTCAGGCGCAGGAGGCGGTTGCTAAGGCACTGCGGGTGTTCCCCAATACGAGTATTGATTTGATCTATGCGATACCGGGGCAAACAAAGGCTGCGTGGGCTGAGGAATTGACGGCAGCTGTTGGTCTGGGGGCACCGCATTTGTCATTGTATGAACTGACGATTGAGCAGCGCACAGTGTTTGGCAAAGCAGTCGAGCGGGGTGAATTTGCGCCGATGGATGATGATGGGCAGGCGGATCTTTATGAGCTGACGCAGGAGATTACGTTAGCGGCGGGATTGCCTGCTTACGAAGTGTCAAATCATGCCCGGGCGCCTGAATACCAATCGCGACACAATTTGATTTACTGGCGTGGCGGTGACTGGATTGGTGTAGGGCCGGGTGCGCATGGGCGGCTGACGGTTGACGGTAAACGCTATGCGACAGAGGCGCACAAACGTCCACCGGCTTATCAGGCGAACATTCAGGCGCTGGGCGCAGGATGGGAGAAGGGCGCGCCGCTATACCCAGTGGATATTGCGAAAGAATTGCTGGCGATGGGATTGCGCTCTGAGCAGGGGATTTCACGGGCGCGTGTTGAGGCCGTAAGTGGTCGGACGATTGATGATGATAAGATTCAGGCCTTCTGCGATGAGGGCTGGATGGTGCGCGATGCGGAACGATTGATGCTGACCCCAGCAGGGCGATTGCTTGCCGATGCATTGACGGCGCATCTGGCACCGTAGTCTTAAACTAAGCGCGCGGATGGGCGGCTTTGTGAGTTTCGCGCAGGCGGCTGGCATCGACGCCGGTATAGACTTGTGTGGTTGATAGGGAGGCGTGCCCCAGCAGGGTTTGGATGGCGCGAAGATCAGCCCCGCCCGCGAGCAGATGTGTCGCAAAAGCGTGGCGCAAAGCGTGAGGTGTGGCGGTGTCAGGCAGGCCGAGCACGCCGCGCAGTTTTTGCACGAGGCCCTGCGTGATGCGTGGGTTTAGCGGGCCGCCCTTTACGCCGCGAAACATCGGTTCGTCTTTTTTGAGCGCGTAGGGGCAGATTTTTCCGTAGGCATCCATCGCGTCGCGCACCGCTGGGATTAGTGGGATAAGACGGACTTTGCCGCCCTTGCCTTTAATCCGTAGGCGATCAGGTGCGGGCAACTCCTTGCCGGTGAGCGACAAGGCTTCGGAAATGCGAAGCCCCGCGCCATATAGCAGGCTGAGCACGGCAGCATCTCGGGCGTTGACCCATGGCTCTGCATCTGGGTCTGTCTCTGCCTCGAAGATCATGTCTTTTGCCGCCTCGACTGAGACTGGCCGGGGCAGGCGAGCGGATCGGCGTGGGCCTTGAAGGTAGGCGATCTCGGCATTCTCGACCCCGTGCGAACGGCCAAGCCAGCGATAGAGCGCTTTAATGGAGGAGAGCAGGCGAGCGATGGAGGCATCAGACAGGCCATCGCGGCGACGCTGTGCAATATGGGCGCGAATGTCTCGCGCCTTGATCCGGCCCAGCATTTTGAGCGTGACCTCGCCGCCTTCATGCTGGTCTAAGAAGGCTAGAAACGTCCGCAAATCTGTTGAATAGGCCTCAACCGTTTTATCGGCCATGCGGCGCTCGTCGCGCATATGGGTGATGAAATCGGCGAGAATGTTCATAGGCCGAGTTTAGGTGGCGAACCTTAAGGCGAGGTTTCACCCCTCAGGGCGGGTTGCCTTCCCAGTCGATGATCCAGTCGATCTGGTCTTCGTCGAACACGGTGTCTTCAGATACGGTACGGCCCTTGATGGAGTGGCCTTCGGTGTGGATGCGCTCGCGGTCTCCGCAGACGAGGTGATGCCAGTCGGGCAGGTCTTTGCCATCGCGGATCAGGCGGTAGGCGCAACTTTGCGGCATCCAATTGATTTCTTCCAGACCCGCAGGGGTGAGTTTTACACAGTCTTCTACGATGGCCTTGCGATTGGCATAGTCAGAGCATTGGCAGGTGCCTGCATCCAGCAATTTGCAATGGATGCGGGTGTAGGCGATGTCGCCTGTGTCTTCGTCTTCCAGTTTGAGCAGGCAACATTTACCACACCCGTCGCAGAGGCTTTCCCACTGGTCGCGATCCATCTTGTCGAGCGGGGTGGTCTTCCAGAAAGGCTGTGTCATTTCAGGCGGGCCGCCCAGTCTGGATTGTCATCGATTTTTGCGGTGGCGTACCAGCAGGAGGAGGAGACCGTTTCGTCGGCGGCGATGATGTCGGCCATGATGCGTGCCACAAGGTGTTTGCCGAGGCCGCGCCCGCCAATCGCTTTCGGAACGATGGTGTGGGTGATTTTTACGTGGCCGTCTTTGGGCCGTTTATAGGTGAGGTAAGCTTCTACTCCGTCAATCATCAGGGAATAGCGCTGGCGTTCCGGATTATGGGTGACGGCGGGGGTGTCGGTCATGAAGTCTCCTATCGGGGGTATATGGCGCGGGGGCGGGGGGCGAGGCAAGCCTTCACATCTGTTCAAGCCGGTAAACTTGGCGTAGGCGACAGGGATGAGCCGCTTGCTAACCCCTCCTCAATTGACGTGGCGCGACGATGGAACGCCTGTCGCTGACGCGCATGATGATGTGTATTTTTCTGTGGCTGACGGGTTGGCGGAGGCGCGCGCTGTGTTCATCGGGGCGTGCGGTTTGCCGGGTGCATGGCGGGAGGCTGGGCGTTTCACCGTTGCCGAGACCGGTTTTGGTACGGGGCTGAATTTTCTGGCGTTGTGGAAGCTGTGGCGTGAGGCGCGGCCGAGTGAGGCGGCACAGCTGCACTTTGTGTCATTTGAAGGCTTTCCGCTGGATGCAGAGTCGGCGAGACGGGCCTTGGCGGCATGGCCTGAATTATCTGAGCTGTCGGCGAAATTGCTAGCGGCGTGGCCAGGACCGGTGCGCGGGGTACGTCAAATAAACTGGCCAGAAGAGGGCGTGACGCTTACCCTGCATTTAGGCGATATCACCGAGATGTTGCCGCAGGCTGTTTTTACTGCCGATGCGTGGTTCCTGGATGGGTTTAGTCCGGCGAAGAATGAAGACATGTGGGGCGAGTGGATTTACCCGGAGGTGGCGGCGCGCAGTCGAGTGGGGACACGGCTGGGTACATTCACTGTCGCGGGCGCTATAAGGCGCGGATTGAGCGCTGCTGGTTTTGACGTTGAGCGTGTGCCGGGACACGGGCGCAAGCGTCAGCGATTGGAGGCGCGATACAATGGGGTCGGGCGCCCGGAATTTTTTGATCAGCATGGGATCAGATCAGGCTTGAAGTCGGTGCGGCGTGTCGTCGTTGTTGGCGCTGGTATTGCCGGGGCGAGCGTTGCGCGATGCCTGGCCGAGCAGGGGGTTGAGGTTACCGTTCTGGAGGCAGCAGAGAGCCCTGCGATAAAGGCCAGCGGTAATCCGCTCGCGCTCCTGATGCCACGCCTTGATGTGGGCGACACGGTGCAGGCGCGGTTGTTGATCGACGCATATTTATCGGCGCGTGCATTATATGATGGACGGCCTGGCGTGACGTGGACAGAGGTTTTGCAACCGGCGCAGGATGACACAGCGAAAAGTCGAGCCGAGAAATTGCTGGCCGATCCGCCACTTCCTTTGGAGGAGATAGAGGCGCTGCGTGGTGGTGGCCTATTGCATAAGCGCGCGATGATGCTGCGCCCGGCAGAGTTGGTGCCTGATCTGCTGGCGGGGCTGGACGTGCAGCTTGGTGCGAAGGTTGATAATGTGTTGGCGCTGCGAGATGAGTATGACGCTGTGGTGGTAGCAACGGGGATTGGCGCGCAGGCCGCGTTGCCTTGGCTGGGCCTGATTGCCAAGCAGGGGCAGGTGGATTTTGTCGACGGGCAGGTTGATGCACCGGCAAGTGCCGTGGCGAGCGGGAGCTATGCTTTGGCGTTCGGTGATATGCGTCTCTGGGGCGCAACATTTGAGGGCGTTGAGGTGTCGGCTGAGCCGGTCACAAGCGACACGGCGCGGGAAGAGAATTTGCGGAATCTTGAAATCTTGTCGCCCTATTGGATGGGGCAGATCGGCGGGGCTGAAATTGGGTCACGGGCTGGGATTAGGGCGACGACGTCTGACCGGTTGCCATTGATAGGTGCGGTGCCTGACAAAGAGGCGACGGTGGAGGTTTTTGAGGGTCTGCGGACAGGGCGACGGGTGAACGCGGATGCGCCGCTTCTGGATGGTGTTTATCTGTCTGCCGGAATGGGTGCGCGTGGATTTACGTATTCGCCGTGGGCGGCGCAGATAATTTCGGCGCAGATTCTGGGACATCCGGCCCCCGCTCCGCAGGCGGCGCTTGAGGCGGTAAGCCCCATGCGCTTGATCCTGCGGCGACTTAAACGCGGGGGCTAAATAGCCTGCGCGAATACGAGTTGGATATTGCCATCCGTTTTGGCGCTTAGTGACATTTCCAGCCCGCCGAGTTCGATGGCAACGCCGCCTGTATAATTGGCGACAATTGCGATGGTGGTGAGGAGCAAAATGGCGATGGCGCCAAGTATGAGATCGCTCTGTGTCCAATTGCGCCGGGTTTTAAACCTTCTAGGCATGGGACGAGTCCTTCTTATCTTACTGGGTTAGAGTGAGTGGCGTTAATGACCGTTTTCGAGATCGCGGAACTGTTTGCGTAGACGCCAGTCTTCAGAGGTCACGCTGCGTTCGATGTTTTTCAAACGCTCATCGAGATCCATGAATGTGTATTTCAACTGGCCGAAAGTGGCGCGGGGGCGATCTGATACACCGCGCCAGAACGCGTCTTCCTCAGCGGAGATTGTCACCATATGCAGGGGCGCGCGCGGGGTGATCAACCAGATTGCAAGATACACAATCAGAGCGAGTGGCCCCATGAACATGAGTGTGCTGAGGACGACAAGAACGCGCAGCAGGGTGGATGACCAGCCGAAACGTTCTGCGATGCCGCCGCATACACCAGCCCAAACCGAGTCTGTACGTGAACGGTAGAAACGTTTCGGGTTGGGTGATGTGTGCATCCGGTCTTGCAGGTATGAGGGTTGCTGATGCGGAGGGCGAGGGTCGTGGGTCATGTGTGTTGTCCTAATCGTCGAATGAGGGGCGTGTGCTGCGCGGTGGGCGCGCGGGCGCTTCGTCTTCATGCGCCTCTAGCAAGGCCTCCAGGGTTATGATGCGGCGTTCCATTGTTTTGGCGGAACGCCATAGGTCTTCCATCATGCGCTCATCGTCGGGCAGCATGGTTTTCTGTTTCCGCCACAGCGTGATGTAGTGAAACACCATGCCGGGCAGGAAAACGAAGATCGAAAGAATTGCGACCAGTGGGATGAGAATATCTTCCATCAGTGTGCTTCGCTTTCAGAATTAGCGTTTCGTTCGGATCGGGCCTGAGCAATCAGGCCGGGGGCGCAGATGACGGCCATGAAAACAGCCAGACAAGTCAGGGAGAATAACATTGATTAGCTCTCCGTCTTCTTAGGTTTTTTAGGTGCGCGCTTGGCTTTTAGAGCGGCCAGTTCCTGCTCGACACTTTCATCACGTTCCAGCGCGGCAAATTCGGCCTCAAGGCTGGGCGCGCGGCCTTTGATCTGGTCAGCATAGGCTTCCATCTCGTCGACTTTGCGTTCGATCGTGTTGTAGCGGGCAAGAGCATCATCGACGCGGCCATCATAAACCTGACTGCGCATGCGGATGCGTTGCTCGGCGGCTTCACTGCGCATCATCAGGGCACGGTGCTTGGCTTTGGCTTCGTCCAGCTTGGCTTGTAGTTTGGCCATATCGTCCTGACGTTTTGCGAACGCCTCTTCAGCGGAAGC
>JBOEGK010000025.1:0-2529 GCA_050633385.1 Hyphomonas sp. | reverse complement strand
GTGGGGCTTAGCAGCGATTGCTCAATCTTGTGGCTATTTCGGCAGCCAAATCTCTGCACTCTCGACGCGAATCCGCTGTTTTCATCCATGATAGAAGACGAAGAACTTCTGCGAGTCGAGGGTCGTCACACTCCAAGTTTTCAGCATAGGTTTCAATTGCTTCGTAAACATATTTTCGAAGATCGAAGTCTTTGATGTAAACACTTGGGATGCGGTGGAACTTTCGTTGTAGCAGTTTTGCCCACCATGCGGCTTCTTCGGGAGCCTTCTCGGCTGTTTTTGAAGTGAATAAGTGAGCTGTAAACGCGGCTAAGCTAAACTGGCTGCGATTGCTCGTCGCAAGCAATTCTAGCGCAAGAATACGAGCATAACTGAATTCCGGGCTTGCTTGAACTTCTTCCAAAAGTCCCAGCAATAGGCCAGCATCGGCTTTTTTGAAGTATGCGCCTTGGTCTTTCAATTCTTGTCTAATATCGAGGAGAAGTTGTTCGAAGCGAAGCTTTTCGACACGAATAGCTTCGCGACTTTCATCGGTCCGCTGCGCCGCAAGCTTCGGCAATTGAAGCCCTCCCCATTGCTGCGCCAGTTGACGCAATTTCTCTTGAGGCGTTCCTGCGAGAACACCGAATTCACTAATCATCCATTCCGCGCCTGCTCGCACCTCTGGGTTTTCTGATTGGATGAGTTCGCCCAAACGTCGTGCACTGTATGGCGATCGGAGAAGGCCCAAATCCTCTCGCTTTTTCATGTGGTCTTTGACGGTATTGATAAATTTACGTTTGGGAACGTATTGGTTCGCGGAAGTTCCGGCTTTCATGCCGCGCTCGAAGAAATCTTCCTCAGTGAAGGGGTCGAAGGCATTTACGTGCCCCTCATTGTAAAGTGCCTTCTGCATCCGAGTGCGCTGCCAAATACCGATGGCTTGTAAAAGTGCCGCCATGATAACCAGATCGACCATTGCGCGCGCCGCAAACGTGAGATGTTTCAGGATAGCTGATTGGTCTTTGGTAAATTCTTCGGGGACGCCAACGGGCACTTGGTAGATTTCCCACCAGTCAACGAACGGAACGGCTTTCGCGAGTTCGGCACCAAAAAAACGAAGCCAGGCTTCATAACTCCGCGCACCAATTTCTTGTGTCGCGATTAGCCCGTCAATTTGATAAAGGGCGAGGGGAACGAGGATGAATAAAGACGCGTAACCAAGTAGGGCTTCGTCTTTTAGATCATTGTCAAATCCGACACGAATTCCGCCTACGGATGTTGATTGCACGCGTGATGCGGTCTCCCGGTCTGCCTCGACCCAAGCCCAACGACGGCCTAGCGCGAGGACGAGCAACATTGCAAAGGCAATTGGTAGCAATCCAAAAGGGCTGGCCAATACAAATCCAAGAGCGCTTAACGGTAAGATCAAGAGGACGACCAGAAGGTGAGGAACGGCAATGCCTTTTTGAGTAGCGCCTGACAGCGGAGCAACAAATCTGACGAGAACAGAATCTAAATAGCTGGCCCAACGTTCTGGGTATATCGCAGCAATGCCACCAGCATTGACCGATTGTGAGAGTGGTTGTGAGTCACGATCATTAAAGTATCTAAGAACATGCGGTGTCGCGACAAAAGAAAGGAAAATAAGCATCACAACGAGTGTGACGTAAATGCCAAAATTATCACCGACATTGAATTTTCCCGCGCCGGCGAAAATAGCGAGCGTCACGAGAGCCGTTGCTAAAACGCCTGTGACAATGACAGAGCCTCTCGAGATTACGTCATCGTGCAAAACTCGACCAGAACCGGTTTTCGCTTCAGCACGTGCATGAAGGACAAATCCAGCAAGCAGCGGAAGGAAGCTTGAAAGACAGGCACAAACAAAAAGCGCCATATGGAGCGATTGAATCGCGTCCGCGCTTTGTGTGATCTTAATAGCGTTGAAAGGTGCTACGTTTGTTGCGGACAAAAAACCTATTGCTGACAAACTGCAAAGTGAGAAAATCAGATAAACGAAATGCTCCTTGAAGCCGCTGTTTAAGGCCGCTCGATCTTTGGATTTGTTGGGGTTGTAGGAGTTACCTCGTCGCTTGAAGGCGATAGCGAGAGGATGCCAAACGCCTACAAGTCGAAATAGTTGCGCGCCAATTAGGGCGATCCAAGCCCCACTGAGCAGAAATATTGATTGTTCTGATTGGATTTGCGTTACTGGATGTAATTCGTCAGGGCGAAAAAATGACCAACAGAGAAACCCGGCACAAGCAAATGAAATGGAGAGGCAGGCGAATGTTCCGCTTAGCCATTTTATTTTTGGGGCTGGTTTCTCTTTCGCGGTCACCGACTTTCTCCCACCATATCTCTCTATGGTGGAATGTTTACACTTTGTTAACCAAACTACAAGCCGCTGAGACGATAAATTGATGGCCGGTGTTAGTCCGAATTGACTCAAACAAAAAAGCCCGGCGCGTGGGGGCGGCCGGGCTTTGGTTTGGGCTCTTGGGAGCGTTTATTTCTTCTTTTTGGCCGTTGCTGGGGCTTCGACTTCGA
>JBOEGK010000024.1:0-25097 GCA_050633385.1 Hyphomonas sp. | reverse complement strand
GCCCTCTTTCAGAAAGCCAAACTTTTCGTGCTCTGTCCCAATGCGCCAATCCGCCTTCGGTTTTGACCCGGCGGCCAGATGCGCGACCAGTTCATCCTTCGACGCAATGCGCGGCGAGGTTTCGTCAATATCTGTGGTAGGGGTCGTCATGGCTCAGCTTCCCAGAACTTTTCGGTTCATCGCACATAGGGTTGTTTCTATGATCCGCCAAGGATAACGGGCCTCAAAAGTCCAAATTCCATCTCGCTTATAACCAGTGGATGGCCCTAACCCCAGTCTCCACAAACCGCCTGCCAAAGGCTCAGCGCGCTGATCGCAGCAGTTTCTGCGCGCAGAATGCGTGGTCCTAAACTAACAGGGTGCGTCCCTGCACGGCCGCGCAACACATCGCGCTCTGCCGGGCTAAATCCCCCTTCAGGCCCGATCAGCACGGCAACTGGCTTTCCGCGCAATGCCTCAAGCACGTTCAGCATAGGCTTAGCGCGGCCCACGCCTCCGCCCCATGGCGCCTTATCGTCTGTCCCGGCTTCATCACAAAAAATCACCTCAACACCATCGCCCAAACCAATCAGCGCCGCGTCCAGACTCACCAGTTCTGAAAGGACAGGCAAGTCCAATCTCTCCGTCTGTTCACTCGCTTCAACAATCGTCTTTTCCAAACGATCAAGACGAATTGAACGCGTCTGGGTGAACTCGGTTGTAACCGGGCGAATGTTCCGAACGCCCAGCTCTGTTGCTTTCTCAACAATCAGCGCCGTTTCAGCCTTCTTCACCGGCGCAAACAACAATGTCAGATCCGGGCCCGCATGGGTGGCTTGCTCGCGTATCTGCTCCAACGGCAAGAGTTGACCGCGCTTTCCAGTCACTTCGGTCAGTTCAGCTCTCCACTCGCCATGCTGTCCGTTGAAAACCCGAACCGTATCACCTGCGCCAAGACGCATCACACGCAATAGATAATTTGCAGATCCCTCATCGAGTGGCACAGATTGGCCAACCAGCAGATCCTGTTCAATATAGAGGCGAGGTTCGTGACGCATGTCAGCGTCTATAGACGAATACGGCGCTAAGTTAAGCCTCCGCCACGTCGGAAACGTGATCAAGACATGGGCAGGCTGGGCATGCCTGTTCTAACCATCAAGCAAATAAACGAAGCTGTGCAATCTGTGCGATCGCGCGCTTGCACGGCCTCCAACCTTCCGGTTAGCCTCATAGACGAATCAATTCGTGTGTCAGGAGTGCCCGATGAGCGTAACACCCAGAAAACTCGGTCAGGATCTTGTCTATCCCGTTGGCTTAGGCTGCATGAATTTTAGCCATGGCTATGGTCCTCCGCTCGACGAAGCAGACGCAATACACTTGCTGCATGAGGCCATTGATTTGGGTTACAATTTTCTCGACACCGCGACGCTCTACGGGTTCGGCAACAATGAACGCATCATCGGCAAAGCTCTTGCTGAGAAACGACACACTTTCCTGCTCGCCAGCAAATGCGTGCTGATGTTTGAAGGTGAAAAACGCTATATTGATGGTCGGCCAGAGACGATCACCGCCGCCTGTGATGCCAGCCTGAAACGTCTCGGCATGGACGTAATTGACCTGTACTATATGCACAGGCCCGACCCAAACGTGCCCATCGAAGACAGCATCGGCGCGATGGCCGATCTCGTCGCGGCGGGTAAAATTCGCATGATCGGCCTCTCAGAGATGGGCGCGGGTCTGTTGCGCCGCGCGGCAGCTGTCCACCCCATTGCCGCGATGCAGTCAGAATATTCCCTCATCACCCGCAATCCTGAGATCGCCGTCATTGAAGCTTGCCGCGAACTCGGCACGGCATTCGTGCCATTCTCCCCCGTCGGGCGCGGCTTGCTTGCCAACTCCCCCCCCACGCCAGACTCATATCACAAACGCGACATGCGCAGCTATTTCCCTCGATATGTCGAGCCAAACTACAGCGCCAACCTCGCTTTGCTCGAAACAGCGCGAGAGATCGCAGCGGACCTCAATTGCACAATCGCTCAATTGGCCATTGCGTGGACGATGGCGCAGGGTGACGACATGCTGCCCATTCCCGGCACAACCAACCTTCAGCACCTGAAAGACAATTTTCACGCTGCCGAAATCGTGCTGGAGCCCTACATTTTGGCCCGGCTGAATGAGACATTCACGCCCGAGGCCGTGTCCGGTGCACGCTATGCGCCAGCCATGCAAAAAAGCGTCGATACCGAGCGATTCCCGTTCGAAATGACCGAATAGGGCGAATTCCTTCACTCTACGCTACTGTTACCTAAAGGTTTTCGGGTTATAACGCCCGATAATGAGTGAGAATTCCGCCCCCTCAACACCTGAAACAGTGGTGGTTCCAGCAGACAGCGCCCTTCCCGGTTGGCTGAACGCACTGCCCGTGGGTCTGCGTTCTTACGCGATGCTCGCGCGCTGGGATCGTCCGGTCGGTATCTGGCTGCTCTTTCTGCCCTGCTTTATCGGGCTGATCTTCAACCGCCTCAATACAGGTCTATATCTCGCAGATTTAGCTTGGGTCACACTGTTCTTCATCGGGTCTGTCGCCATGCGCGGCGCGGGCTGCACTTGGAATGACATCACTGACAAAGACATCGACGCGCAGGTAGAACGCACCGCCGCCCGCCCCATCCCCTCAGGACAGATCAGTCTGAAAGCGGCTTATGCTTTCATGGTGGCGCAGATTGCTGTTGGGTTTGGCGTCTGGCTATGTCTGCCGGGCGACGCCAAAATCGTGGCGCTCCTATCGCTGCCGCTTGTTGCGGCCTACCCGTTTATGAAACGCATCACATGGTGGCCACAGGCATGGTTGGGGCTCACATTCAATTGGGGCGTCCTCGTCGGCGCTGCGACCAGCGGTATTGTCAGCTTCCCCGTCATCATCCTCTATGCTGGCCTGTGCCTGTGGACGATTTCGTATGACACAATCTACGCCCTGCAAGACCGCGAAGACGATGCGCTCATCGGCGTTCGCTCGACGGCTCGCTTATTCGGCAAACGCACCGTTCTGATTAGTTTCTGTTTTTACATGGCGGCCGCTGCTTTGGTGGCCTTAGCAGCCGCAACCAATGGTTCTGGACGCGTCGGCGCGGTCACCGCCCTTGCCTTTCTGGCGCATGGTGTCTGGCAGGTTGTGCGGCTGAAAACCAGCAAGGATGCGGCGTTGAGCGTTTTCAAATCCAACGTCTGGGCTGGCGCGCTGATTGGCGCTGGCTTCTTGCTTACCGCTGTCTGGCCTGAGCCAGAAGAACGCTCACTATTCGCGGACCATGAAATCGTTCCCGATGGCCCTCCAGAATCCGTCTCGCTGCCCTTTGGCTTGGAACTCAAGCGCGAACCAGTGCCCGATCAAAGCGAAACTTGGTTCGCCAGCGATGTCGCCCGAGCGCTAGGAAAGTCTCCACCTAAGCCCGAAGAGACGAAAGGCGACGCGGCGGAAACCTCCCCAGCTGAGTGACAAATCCAAAATTCCGCGATAATTTACCTCATGTCTGCAGCACATCGCGTTCGCCCCTTAGATTTGTTTTCCCGTCCCGAGTGGGAACGTATCTCCGCGCGCAACGATTGGATGGGCCCCTTGCTCATTCTCCATGCTTGGGTCGTGATCGGCGCGGCGATGGCCCTTGCCATCTGGCAACTCTGGCTCATTCCCGTCGCGATTATGATTGTTGGCGCGCGTCAACTCGGCCTCACCATCCTCATGCATGACGGTGCACATGGCGCGCTGCACTCAAACAACAAAGTAAATGACTTTATCGGGCACTGGTTCGCTGGCGCCCCCATGGGCGGCCACATCAAAGATTATCGCACCTACCACCTGACCCATCACAAATATGTCCAGCAGCCTGAAGACCCAGATCTGATCCTCTCGAAACCCTTTCCCATCACCAAGTCTTCCTTGCGGCGAAAAATCATCCGCGATCTAACCGGACAAACCTTTTACAAGCAGCGCTTCAACCAGTTCAGCAACGCATTAGGTATCGGCATCAAACCCGGTAAAGGCACAGCGAACCGCTCACAATCAGCCCGCGAAGCCGTCATTCCCATGCTCATCACCAATGCGGTGATCTTTGCCGTGCTCTTACTGCTCGGCCACTGGTGGGCCTATTTCGTGCTGTGGCTTATTCCGATGGCCACTTGGATGATGCTGGTCACGCGCCTGCGTAATATCGCAGAACATGCTGTGGTTCCCGTTAATGAAGACCCTATGCGCCACGCCCGCACCACGCTGGTCAATCCACTCGAAGCCCTGCTGATTGCGCCCTATTGGGTCAATTATCATTGCGAACATCACATGTTCATGCACCTGCCCTGCTACCGCCTTCCGGCGGCGCACAAAGCGTTGAAGAACAAAGATTTGGTGAAAAATATGGAAGTGCGCACCGGATATGCCCGCGTGCTCAAACTCGCCACCAGCCGCCCCGAACCCGTAGCGACACCCGCCTAGACAGACTAGGCTACGCCGCAAGGCTCCTAAAAATCCGCTGGTAAAATACCTTGCGTTGAGGGCACCAGTCGGCACACTCGCAGCCAGCATTTTGCTGAACTGGGAGGATTCTCAAATGAAAAAACTATTCGCCGAATTCATCGGCACATTCACGCTCGTTCTCATGGGGTGTGGGGCCGCCGTTTTAGCTGGTCCCGGCATTGAAGGCCTCATGCCTGTTGGTCAGCTCGGCGTCGCGCTCGCCTTCGGCCTTGCCATCGTCGCCATGGCCTATGGCATCGGCCCTATCTCTGGCTGCCACGTAAACCCAGCTGTCTCGCTCGGCGCGTTCATCGCGGGTCGAATGGAAGCGGGTGACATGATCAAATACTGGGTCGCGCAAGTTGCCGGTGCCATCGCGGGTGCGGCGGTGCTCTACCTCATCGCATCGGGCAAAGACGGCTATACACTTGCCGCCAACGGCCTCGGCGCAAATGGCTGGGGCGACGGGTATCTCGGTGAATATACGCTGGCCTCTGCCTTCATATTCGAGATCGTCGCCACCTTCCTCTTCCTCGTCGTCATTCTTGGTGCCACGCAAGACAAAGCGCCCGCTGCCATGGCTGGTCTCGCCATCGGTCTCACGCTCGCACTTATCCATATTGTCGGCATCCAGATCACTGGCGTCTCGGTCAATCCGGCGCGCAGTATTGGCCCGGCACTTTTCGTGGGCGGTTCGTCACTCAGCCAGCTTTGGCTCTTCATCATTGCGCCCTTCATCGGCGCCGCCGCAGCCGGCCTCTTGTTCAAGTCTAAGCTGCTCGAAGCGGACTAAGCACACTCCGAGAACAAGATCGCCCGCCATCTATCACAGTGGCGGGCGATTTTATTTATGCGTTCGCTGGTTTTCCGCGTCGGCCTCCACCACCGCCGCCCCGGCCACGACCACCGCCGCCTTGACCACCACCTTGGCCGCCGCGCTGTCCGCCGCCACCTTTGCGTTCGCCCCCAGAACCGCCGCGACCTTCAGACCGCTTACCGCCCGGGCGACCACCGCCGCCTCCACCGGGCTTGCCACGACCGCCGCCAGGCTTTCCACCTCGTCCACGGCCACCACCGCCTCCGCCGCCTCGTCCGCGTCCACCACCTTGTTTGGGTGGGGGCAAATCAGAATTATCCGTCTCGAACCCTTCAGGCATTGGTATGCGTTCAATCTTCTGGCGGACGATCTTCTCAATGTCACGCAAATAGCTTTTCTCGTCGCCCGCAACCAGCGCAATCGCTGTGCCCTCAGCGCCAGCGCGACCTGTGCGTCCAATTCGGTGGACATATTGCTCGGCCACATTGGGCAGCTCGTAATTGATCACATGTGTCACGGCATCAATATCAATCCCGCGCGCGGCAATATCAGTCGCAATCATCACCCACACCTTGCCCTCTTTAAAAGCAGCAAGTGCGCGTTGGCGTTGAGATTGTGACTTGTTGCCATGAATGGCCACCGCATCAATCTCAGCCTTACCTAACAGGCGCACCAATTTATCAGCGCCATGCTTTGTTCGTGTGAAGATGATAGCAGATTTCAGCTCCGGCTTACGCAAAATCTGAATCAACAAATCTGGCTTGTCTGGTGTCTTCACGAAATAGCAGGATTGATTGATCCGCTCTGCCGTTGTCGATTGCGGCGCAATCGTCACAGTCTCAGGATCAGTCAAGAAACTAGACGCCAGCTCAGCAATTGATTTCGGCATCGTCGCAGAAAAGAATAGCGTCTGGCGCTTCTTTGGCACCATCTGCACAATACGGCGTAGCGCATGGATAAAGCCAAGATCCAACATCTGGTCAGCTTCGTCCAAAATCAGATGCTCCACCTTACCAAGACTAAGTGCCCCTTGCTGGATCAAATCCTCCAGCCGTCCCGGTGTCGACACCAGAATATGCGCGCCGCGTTCCAATTGACGTTTCTGCGGATTGATCTTCACCCCGCCAAATGTCGTCACAATGCGAAGCCCCATAAACTGGGCATAGGTTTTGAAACTATCAGCGATTTGCGCCGCCAGTTCCCGTGTCGGCGCCAGCACCAAAACACGGCAACCCTTGCTCGGCGCAGGGCCTTGAATACGGCACAACTGGTCCAGCACCGGCGCTGAAAACGCCAGTGTTTTGCCGGTCCCCGTCTGCGCAATGCCCAGCAGGTCTTTACCCTGCATAATCAGCGGAATGGCTTGGGTCTGAATATCAGTGGCCTTGGTATAGCCAGCTTCCGCAATCGCGCGTGCGACGGGATCCGCCAGATTAAAGGTCGAAAAGTCAGTCATATTTATCTTTCAAATTGCGCGTAGAATCATTCCGCTGGCCAAACAGGGCCAGCAGCGCGCGGTCAACAACGACCCGCGTGAAATGGGGCGCAAAAATTTATCTGATATGTCCGAAGGGGAAGGCGTCGGCTCAACTTAGACAGAGCCGCTTCACGCGATCTTCGCCATGCACGCCATCAAAGACGCACAGACATGCTGCGCCCAATGCACGTTTTTGTGCACTGCGTCAATACTCCGGTGCAGCGCCGCAAAACGCCCCCAAAACCAAGGGGGCGTCTTGCAATCCTCTGGGGGGCTTGGTTAACCCTCCAGCTTATCCTGCGTTTTAGTATCAAAATCGCTGGCATCATGGCGTTCACGCAGCTGCGTTGCCGGTTCACCAAAGGTGCGATTCACCATCCGGCCACGCTTCACAGCGGGTCGTGCGGCCAGCTGATCTGCCCACCGGATCACATTCTCGTATTCGTGCACCGATAAAAACTCAGCCGCATCATACACCAAGCCTTTCACCAACGCGCCATACCACGGCCAAATCGCCATATCAGCAATCGTGTATTCAGCCCCGGCAATAAACTCGTTCTCCGCCAATTGACGGTCCAGCACGTCGAGCTGACGCTTCACCTCCATCGAAAAGCGATTGATCGGATACTCATATTTCTCCGGCGCATAGGCATAAAAATGCCCGAACCCGCCGCCCAGATACGGCGCGCTGCCCATCTGCCACATCAGCCAAGACATCGTCTCCGCCCGTGCCGCCCCGCTGGTCGGCAGAAACGCCCCGAACTTCTCGGCCAGATAGTGCAGCATAGACGCAGACTCAAAAATCCGCGTCGGCGGATTGGTCGAATGGTCCATTAGCGCGGGAATCTTCGAGTTCGGATTGACCGAGACAAACCCGCTACCAAACTGGTCGCCCTCACCAATATTGATCAGCCACGCATCGTATTCTGCGCCCGAATGGCCCGCCGCGAGCAGCTCTTCCAGCATCACCGTCACCTTCACACCATTGGGTGTGCCGAGTGAATAAAGCTGCATCGGGTGTTTGCCGATTGGCAGCTCCTTATCATGCGTCGGCCCGGCAATCGGCCGATTGATATTCGCAAACCGCCCTCCGCTTGCCTTGTCCCACGTCCAAACTTTCGGCGGCGTATAGGTCGGGTCACTCATTGTCATGTCCAGTCATGCTATTGTTTCGAGAGGCCAGACGGCCCCCACTCTTGTCGCAAATAGGATGAACCGTGATCAGGTCAATTGGCAATGCCGAAAACGTGAAGATTTTACAAGCGCTTACGCCCCGTCAACATTTGCGAAGCCCGCCATCTGCCATTACCGTGGCTGAATGAGCATTGTGATCGAAATGGTGTCGGACCTTGTGTGTCCATGGTGTTGGCTGGGTAAACGACGCATTGAGAGCGCCATCGCCCTTGTGCCGGAGGAAGAGGTAAAACTCGTCTTCCGCCCGTTTGAGCTAGACCCGACCATCCCCTCCGGCGGGCATGATTATAAAGAGTATATGCGCGCCAAATTCGGCGGCGATGACAGCAGAAAAAATCGTGCGAACACAATGCGCGATGCGCTGATCGAATTTGGTGAGGCCGAAAACATTCCGTACAGGTTCGATAACGTTACTCGCAGGCCAAACAGCTTCAATGCTCACCGCCTCGTCCACTGGGCGCAGGGGCAAGACAAGGCGGCCGCTGCCAAAGAAGCTCTGTTCACCGCCTATTTCAGAGACGGCAAAGACATTGGCGAATCTGATGTGCTGATAGACATTGCCCGCCAGATAGACCTCGACCCCGCCATCGTCACAGACCTCCTCGCCACAGATGCAGATGTCGACACCGTCCGCGCCGAGGCCCAAGCCTTTCGCGACATGGGCATATCCGGCGTCCCCACCTACATCGCCAACCGCTCCGTAGCCGTCCAAGGCGCCGAAACCGCCGAGAAGCTAGCGAAGTTCATAAGGCACGTCGCGGAGCAAATGCCAACTGAGAGGCCGTTGGGTTAGTGGGACTGCGGGCGCTTCAATGTCTGCCAAGGGCACAAAAGCGGACGAAACGAATTTTGGTGCCAACACAATTAGCAGGGAACGTCGTTTTCACCGTCGATTTTCCTTGGTTCACATACGCCGCAATCACCAACTCTTTTCCAATCAACTGTGAAATCCGGCCAACCGTAGACCTGTCCGCTTTCGAACTCACTTCCGCGTATCCAATCGATAAAGCGTTCAACAAATTGATTGTTTGATTGGCTACGATGACCTTGCTGCTGGTGGATTATTGGATGCAAATTCTGAGGTAGTTCGACAGCATTTTTGCCAAAATAGTAAAAGTCTCTAGACATCAAAACATTTCTGCCGGCAACGTCAGTTGACTGGTTACCGGGGCCGTGAACGCTTGGCCTTTGTTTAGGCTCTCCAGTCGAAAAATCATAAATGCAATCTCCCAGCCGATCAGGCAGAAAAGAACTCTTAACGTCAGGAATACGTTGTATGCTCCCAGCTCGCGCTTTTTCGTCGTAAGATTTCAGTGTTAGAACTTCTTCTACTCGCATAGCGTATACTAAACGACCAGCGAGATTTCCACTCGGTGCGTTGGTTGAGCCCAATCCAGCAACCCAGTCTCCCACTTGTGCGCTGCTACGGATCCGCGGTTTACAGATTGCCAGGGTGCAATAACCATAAAAAGGGTTCGGTGCTGCGCCATCATCAATAGGAATAGTGTAGGAAAACAAAGTGGGCATAGACAATCCAATACATCGAATTCATTTTCGCTTCAATGGTCGCTTCGGCTGCTCAGGGAATCTTGAAGCCGATGCGCTAGAGATCGGTTGAGCGATAGGTCACACCACCCCTAACTCAACTGCAATGCTACAAGGTTCGCATACGCACCATTTTGCTCCATCAGGGCGTCATGGGTGCCTTGCTCTACGACGCGGCCGGCTTCCATCACGATGATGCGGTCGGCGGCGCGGACGGTGGAAAGGCGGTGCGCGATGATCAGGACGGTGCGCCCGACTGAGAACTCGGCCAGCGCAGCCTGCACCTTGGCTTCGCTTTCCGCGTCGAGCGCCGAGGTTGCTTCATCCAGTAGCAAGACAGGTGCCCCGCGCAGGATCGCCCGCGCCAGAGCCACACGTTGCCGCTGGCCACCAGACAGGTTGCGCCCCATCTCTCCGGCTGGCGCGTCATACCCGCCGGGTAAGCCTTCGATGAACTCATGCGCATTGGCCGCTTTCGCCGCCGCGATGATCGCCTCTTGCGATGCGCCAAGCTGGCCCAGCGCGATATTGGCGCCGACCGTATCGTCAAACAATGACGTATCCTGAGAGACCAGCCCCATCGCCGCGCGAAGGGACTGACCGGTGACAGATTTCACATCCCGACCGTCAATCTCCACCGCGCCCGAAACCGGATCATACAGCCTCAGCAGCAAATTGAAGATCGTCGACTTGCCCGCGCCAGAAGCGCCCACAATTGCAACTGTTTCGCCCGGTTTTGCATCAAACTGCACGCCATTTAGCGCCTTTGTCCCGTCTGGATAGGCAAAATGCACGTTTTTGAACGCCACCGCGCCGCTTGCGCCAGTCAGCACCTCCGCATCTTCTGCATCTGCAATATCCATTGGGGCATCAATGATCTCGTAAGCCCGGTCTGCCGCCGCCGCGCCCTCTTGCGCCACCGCAGAGATAGACCCCAGCGCCCGCACCTCAGGCGCCGCCACAGCAACCGCACCGATCACCCCCAACAAATCGCCCAACGTGTTGGCACCATTAGAGATTCGCCACGCCACAAAGCCCAGCAAAGCCGCCAGCGCAAAGCCGCCAACAATCTCCAGAACAGGATCCACACCCGCCCGCTGGCTCAACACTTTCAGGAACAGACGCGACCGCTCAGCAAAGCCCTGCTTCGCCCGCTCTTTCTGGTAATCCTCAAGCCCATACGCCTTGATCGCGCGGGCCGATTGAAAGCCCTCAGACAGCAACGACGTAACCTCGCCAATCTGCTTCTGCGCCCGTTTAGATCGCGCGCGCACTGCATTACCTATTGCCACCACAGGCCCCAGCGCCAGCGGATAAACGACCACGATAATCAGGGCCAGTTGCCAATCGGTCCAGAACAGCCAGATCAACACGCCGATTACAGTGGCCAAACTCTTGGTGAAATTATTGGCAAACCGCAACGCCGCATCACGTATCGCGTTGACATCATTGATAAAACGCGACACGAACTGGCCGGATTTATCATCCGCCACGCGCGTAAAATCGCCATCGGTCAACGCATCATACTGCACCGTCTGGATGGTCACGAGGCCGCGCTGAACGCCAGTATTGTTGAACATCGTCATCGCGTACATGCACAATGCCCGCGCCGCCGTCAGCGCCACGATAACGCCAATCCCCAACCAGATCGCAGCGGGGTCTATCGCGTCTTCACTCTCGAACAATCGCTGAAGCCCGTCGCCCACAAAATCGAGCACAGCGATATAGCCAACCCCTGCCAGCGCTGTCAGCAAAGCAAACCCCGTCCCCGCAATGAACCAACCCTTCTGGGGCCAGAAATGCGTTTTAAACAGGCGGGTCAGAGACCGCTTTTTCGGGGTGCTACTCAATGGTTTAGACGTGGTGGTGATCGCCGGTTTCAGGGTCCAGCATCTTGTGTGCATGCAGGATGAAATAGCGCATTTCTGCATTATCTACAGTGCGATGCGCCGCATTCTTCCATGCGTCATACGCCTCTGCATACGACGCAAATGCACCGACAAAATCGATCTTTGTCAAATCTTCAAATTCGACTTCTTTGACGTCTTTCAATTCCCCGCCAAAGACGAGATGAAGGAGTTGTTTCGGTGCTGTTTCTGAGGCGCTCATTGGGCTGCTCCATAAGGGTAAATTAGACTTGCGTTTCCACGGAGTCCTGTGGATCTGATATACTGACATGACCTGACCGGCGCACTAGCAAAGGATGTAGCGCGTTTCCAGCCGCGATTATGCTTCTTTGTGCAGGAATATAGCGGTTAAATACTAACGGCTCCCCAATATGCGTTGTCGCCCGCCCCCCGGCTTCGTTAACAAGCACAGTGCCTGCAGCAAGGTCCCAATCAGATTTCTGCCCCAGAACGAGCGCCGCATCCCATTCCCCTGACGCCACAAAGGCCAGCCGCAAAAGCGTCGAATTTGGTTTGGGCGTCGAAACGGTTAGGCCGGGCCACGGCTCACGTGCCTGCTGACTTTTCGCCGTCGCTTCAGACGCGATCAGGCGACACCCTGCATCGCTTTGGCATTCAGTCACCTGCAACCGCTCACCATTAAGATACGCGCCGCCACCACGCCGCGCCTCATATAGCTGGCCAAGTTCAGGCGCATACAACACCCCTGCTATCGCCTCACCCGCTTCTACAATCGCCAGACCGATGCACCAGTTCGGATCATCGCGCATATAGGCGCGCGTACCATCAATCGGGTCCACCACCCAGCACCGGTCCTTCTGGCGCGCCGCGGGGTCATCCAGCGTCTCCTCCGACAGCCAGCCATAATCAGGCCGGGCCGTCCCCAACCGTTCAGCGCACAGCTTGTTAACGGCGATATCCGCTTCCGTAACGGGGCTGCCGCCATCTTTTTCCCAAGCGGAGGCGGATCGGCCGCCCGTCTTGAATGAAAGTGCTAACCGTCCTGCCTCAAGCGCCAAACCGCGCAAGATAACCATATCATCGGACAGAGACGTGTTAGCTTCCGGCAAGGCTCATATCCTCGACCAACAGGCTCGGCGCATCCCGCGTTCCGCGCAACTCCAGATCGGATGCAGGCACCAGCCGCGCAAACATGCTCGGCAAATCATCGGCTATCGTAACTTCAGAGACAGGGTGAACGATCACCCCGCCCTCAAACCAGAAACCGGCAACGCCAACCGAATAATCGCCCGTATTCGGGTTGATCGACGGCCCAAACATATCAGTAACCAACAAGCCCTTACCAACATCACGCATAAGCTCGGCCTGCGATTTCTCGCCCGCCCGCAAGGTCAGATTGGAAGTCGTCACGCCGGGTGGATCGCCAAACGCAATCGACGCAAAGCCATTGGGGGTCAGCCCCAACTGCTTGGCTGATGGTCCATTCAGCAACCAGGTCGTCAAACGCCCATCCTCGATAAGATCAGCCTTTTGCACCGGGCGGCCTTCGCCATCATGGTTGCGGCTACCCATTCCCATAGGCCGGAACGGATCGTCGGTAATGTAAACGCCCTTTGCGAATACCTGCTCGCCCATTCTGTCTTTCAGATAGCTCACACCGCGCGCGATAGACGGGCCTGAAATCGCAGAGATAAACGCCCCCAGCAAACTGGCTGAGACGCGTCGATCATAGATGACGGCGGCTTTTTGCGTTTCGACCTTACGAGACCCCAGCCGCGCAACCGTGCGCTCGCCGGCGATTCTGCCAATCTCAGCCGCGCTCGGCCGATCTATTACCAAACGCGACGAACGGCTCTCATAATCCCGCTCCATCGCGCCATCGCGTTCAGCGACAGCTGACAAGCCGACACTGCTCGACGTACCTGTGCGAAAGGCGGAGAAGCCTTCAGACGATGCCACCCAGCGGCTCGTCTTGTGCCAGCCCGCGCCGCTCCCGCCCGTCATCTTGACGCCATCGATCGCCAGCGCGGCCTCTTCTGCTTCCAAGGCCTCCGCCTTCAGAAATTCAATAGACAATTCCTCATCGCCCGTCAGATCAATGTCGACATCACCCGTGGCCAGATCAGCGGCGGGCGCAAGGCCGCAATACTTATCTTCCGGCACAGCTTTCGCCATCGCCGTACAACGCTCAGCCAGCGCCGTCAGCGCCTCATCTGACAGGTCTGCGCCAGACACATGCGCCTGACGGGGGCCATAGAAACACCGTAACGAGACGCCAACGCTCTCCTCACGCTCTATACTTTCCTGTTTGCCGTCACGCACGGCGACGCTCACGCCCTCAGACGTACCAACGCGAACATCAACGGCATCCGCGCCCGCTTTCAGGCATTTATCGATCAGGCCAGACAGCAAAGCCTCCGGCTGTAATTTCATATCAGTCATAACCGTTAGATGGACTGTGCCGGTCGCGGGCGCAATATCAGAAGTGCTAGACTAAGGCGTGAAAGATGACCAAGCCCGCCACAGCGAGCGATCCCACCCATGTCAAAAGTGTGCCCCCAGCCCGTAAAAACCTGTTACCGGACGGCAATCCGAAAGCATGCATCAAACGCCCGAGCGTAAAACCTGCGCCCAGAATATGCAGCGCCAGCCCCGATACCCCAACAAAACTTGCCACGACGAGGCCAACCATAAATGCCGGAGCATACTCAGTTGCGTTACCATGGGCGCGCACGCGCAACTCCATATCTTCGTTGCCATCGGTGCCCAAATTTACTTTGTGCTTCATCCGACCGCCGCCAACGCGCAGCGCCAACCAGGTTAAAATCAGTATATTCACGCCGACATATACGGCAGCGATTTCTATATTTTCCATAATTTGCCCTCCCAAAGCAAAGCCGCCGATCCTGCAATAGAACCGACGGCTTTAAGTCTGTGCGAATTTTCGCGTTTCCGCAAACTACATATCGCGGCGCGCATCCGGCAATCTGTCGTTAATATCGTCGCGAATATCCATCATGGTCACGATCAGGCCGCAAACCAGACTGGCTGCAATCCAGCCGCCAACGCTGAATACAGCGAAATCAGCCACTTGAGCGAGCCCGCCAGTCAGGCCCAGCAATTCGCCTGTAAAAGCACCCTTTTGGTAGACGCCCAATGCGATGCCCGCGAGAATTATCGCAATGTACGCAACGTACACCATGATACGAAAACTATTGATGATGAAGAACTTCATGGGAAACCCCTTCTGATGACCCTTTGAATTTAGCCTATAAAAGGCGGCTCCGTCACCTCATTCTGACGGCGGAGCGATGTATGTTGATCTCTTATGATGCCGTTTTGCATCAGTTATTTGGTGTTTCCTCCACGGGTGGGGCCAGTTTGCAACTGAACATGTCGTCCAAGACCGCGTCATAATCACTTTGGTCCTCATTTGACAGGCTTTCTATGAACTCTTGGATATCCCGCTTCTCACGGGCCACAACCTGAACAGTGCGCTTAAACAAATGCGGGCTTAGCTTTTCTTCCATGATCCCAGTGATACATGCACATGCCTCAAGGCTTTCTCCTCGATCGACACACGTTTGCGTCAACGCGGTTCGATCATTTGTTTGACTACAGGCACCTAATACCCCAACAGCCAGAACGGCCAGAACGGCCTGACGCAATGAACTCATGATCGGATTCTCCAATAAATGTTTCGCGCCGAACCAAGCACGGAAGTCGCTCGGCATAAAGCCTATTCGCGCTTCAAAATTTTATCGACCTGTACGCCTTTTCCGAAATCTTTGAGAAAAGCGGCCTTCACTTCAAGTCGATCATAATCGTCTTCAATCCAGTCCAGAAAGGGCTTCCACGCCTCTGCCGGCTTGCCGTGATTATAGTCGGCATAAGTCTGGAAGAAGAAATCAAGCATACCCGTCTTGCCATGCTTTACATGCAAATATTTGAAAGACAGCTGCTCCACCGCTTCAGCGAACGGCACGTTCTCATGCAGCAACATATACAGAACCGACATGATTCCAGCCCGGTCAGCGCCAGATTTACAGTGCATCAATGCCGGATATTCGATCTCATTGAACAAATCGCGCGCGCCAAAAATGGCGTCCTTCGTCGGCGTATCGCGGGAGAACATTTGATAATCGACCAGCGTGATCCCGGCGGCCTCACAGGCCTCTTTCTCCAGCAAATAATAGCCCTTCGTGCTGACACCGCGCAGATTGATTATGGTTTTAATACCGCGCTGTTTCGCGTGTTCAGCCACCTGCTTCGGGTTCGGTTGATTGGCGCGCCACATTTTGTCGGAAATCTTGTGTAAATTGCTAAACCGCAAACGCAGAAACCCATGGTCGCCCCACATCGTTTCGCGGTTCGCGCGCGCGCGGCCTTCAGGCGTTGCAAGGTCGGCAGCGATATGCGGTTTGCGCAGCTTTTTGGGGACGATTTTTACCATATCTCTCCGCAAATATATCCGCTCGAACGCTTACGCAACCACGTAAAATCACAGCAGCTTAAACCCCTCAGTAACTCTATTCTGCCAAAACCGGGAAAAACACACTTGCATACCAAAAGGATGCTCCTGTCTTATGGCTATTTCCTCCCGCGCCCGCCTCGCTCTGTCCGCCCTATTATTTGCCGGTATAGCAGCGCCTGTCGCCGCTGCGTTCGGTATAGGCCTCCAGCCGACCACGGTTGAAATGGAAGTCGAACCCGGCGACCGCAGCCGCCAAGTCGTGACACTGGCAAATGTCCATCAGGAGAAGACGATTTCCCTGACGCTCGGCCTTGCCGACTGGACCCTCGACACTGACGGTCAAATCGAACTTACACCTCCGGGCGAAACATCTGATTCCGCCGCCGAATGGGTCCGGTTCAGCCCGGCCTTTGTGACACTCAAACCCGGCGAATCTGAACAAATTGTCGTCGATATGGCCACGCCATCCCGCCTCAATCGCTCCGGTGATTTTCGCTTTGCCCTTCTGGCATCAACGGTGCTGCCAGAGGAACGTGGTGGTCAATCTGGGGTTTGGAAAAAATACCAAATTGCATCCCTCTTCTACCTCACAGCTGGCGCGGCCAATTCTAAGCCTGAGATCATCGATAGCGGCTTGACCGTGACAGAAACTGGAGAAACCTCCATCGACCTGCAAATCATAAACCCAGGTAACGCCCACGCCCGTCTAAAAGGCACAGTACAAATAGACAGCGCGGACGGTGAAACGCAAAGCATTCCCGTTGGCAATCTGGTTGTCCTCAATGAAGGCGTTAGAGATTTCCGTTTGCCACTAGAAGCCCCGCTTCCAGACGATGCCGTCGTGTCCGTTCATCTGGACAATATCTTCGCGCCTCAAATGGAAAATGAGATGGAAACGCTGCCGACTTATCAGGTTAAAACCGAAATCAAGACCGAAGAACCTGCCCCAAACGCGGCTGAAACCGCGCCAGCGGCCGGCATAGAGGCTCCGGCAGACACGACACCAGAGGCCGTTGGCGAAGCTGCGGTCGATGAACGACCAGTTCTCGAGGCCGCTCCTGCCGATTAACGCGCCCCGCATACTGGCGCTCGCCGCCGCTGCATTCTGGCCCGCCTCTCAAGCGGCGGCCTCATGGCTTGATTCTGATTACTATTGCCGCGTCTATGGCTGCGTTGTCGTGCATGATGGCTTCTCATTCGACGTTTACGACAATTATATCTTCGCCACCGGGGGCACTGTTCCTCCCAATGGGCGTATGATCCCATGGTCGGGAAACCCGTTTGAAGGCAATGGCGATGTGAACCCAGTCATCACGGGCACGCGCACAGAGGGCCTCACTGCCGTCCCTCTACAAGACGAAGGTATGCGTCTGGGCATCGACACAAATGGCGATGGCACAATCGACTTCGAACCCACAGGCGGCTCAAATGAAGGCTTCCTGGATGCCAGCGACAGCCTCAATCCATTTTCGTTGAACGATAATACCGATCTGGTCGGTGTGGCCAGCACAGCCCAGCGCAGCTTCTACCTCAGCAGCCGCACAGATTTTTATTTATCCGCTCAGGTTTTCCCAACAGGTGAGGCAGGTTCAGGCAACTCATCTGCCTACTTTGATACGATTGATTTCGACTATCGCATGACAACGCGCGGAGAAGATGACGGCATGGAATTTGGCGCCAATGCCCAGCGCGGCAACGGCAATATGCGCATCATTGGTAACGTCGATACGCTTGCAGATCTATATGGCGGCCCGGTGAATATCATGGAGTTCCGGCGTGAGATTCGTCGCCGCGATAGCGCCAGTTTGCCGTCACAATCGGTTCGGTTCGACTACACATATGGTTTTGAAGACTATGATCTCTCAATGGGTGCGGGCCGCGTACGATACCGCATTGAGTTCGATTTCTATAATCGCTAGACGCATCACGCGACCATGGCCGCCCATCCCATCCGGCGCCTATTTCCAACCCATGCCGATCAACAGCGCCCGGGTTTCGTAGATGGGTAGGCCCACAACGCCGCTATAACTACCAGATAAGTGCGCCACAAACGCTGCCGCCTGCCCCTGAATGCCATATCCGCCCGCCTTGCCTCGCCACTCATCACTGTCCAGATAGTCAGAGATTTCACGTTCGGTCAGCCGCTTGAGCTGAACGCGCGTCATCACAGCTTTGGTTTGGATACCCCCTTCAGGGTTTCGCACGGCAATACCCGTAATCACCTGATGCGCGCGACCAGACATCAGGCGCAAACACATCTCCGCCTCTTCGCGAGCTTCGGTTTTCGGTAATATTCGCCGCCCCACACCCACAACCGTATCAGCCGCTAGCACAAAGCCAGCCTCCTTCGAGGCCGCTGCCTTTTCACCAGCTAAACGCAAGGCAAGCGCGCGCGGCAACTCACCCTTGAGCGGGGTTTCATCAATGTCAGTGGGAGCAATTTTCGCCGGGACAATGCCAATCTGGGCGAGCAAGTCTTGGCGGCGCGGACTGGCGCTAGCCAAGACGAGGGGCAAAGCCGGCGATTGGGGCATCAGCCTTGTCCCTACGACGAACTATTTGAAACGGTAAGTAATACGACCCTTAGTCAGGTCATATGGCGTCATTTCCACCATTACGCGGTCGCCAGTCAGCACCCGGATACGGTTCTTACGCATTTTGCCCGCTGTGTGAGCAATGATCTCGTGATCATTGTCGAGCTTTACGCGGAATGTAGCATTCGGCAGCAGTTCAGCGACTGTGCCTTCAAATTCGATCAGTTCTTCCTTCGCCATGAAGTCTCCATAAAAGACGGTCCAATGCGCCGCCAAAACATATGTTGGGTTGGGCCATAACCTTTTGAAGGGATTCCGGCAAGTTTAGCTTAACTGCCCTCTTCCGCAGATCAATCGCAATCTTGCTCGACCCACCCTTAAAAACCATAAAACATAAATCATTACATACGACTAGATTGATGAGTTGCCCTCAGAGCACGCAACAGTTTTGTTGCGCTCAATCTGACATTTATTCCACAGCCCAGTCCCGTCCTGTCAGCGAGACGCGAACACAGGGCGATTCCGCCCCCTCCCAACACGCGCCGCATTCCGAACTGCAAATCATTTGCACAAATTCCATTGACCCCAGCGCAGATAATGATAGTCAACTACACAAAACTAAAAACATTCCGGAGACGCCTTCACATGAAATCACTGAAACTCGCCCTTTTGGCGTCATGCCTGTTGCCTGCAATGCAAGCCATCGCCGATGAAGCAACACAAGCACCTGTCACGCCAAACGACGACATGTATGTTCAGGATATCATTCATGTCTGGGGCCGCGCGATCGAACAAATCGGGGAAGCACAATCTGCCTCCGAAGGGGTCGTGGGTTACGATGATTTCGCCCTGCGCCCCTTAGCGCGCCCCGGTGAATTGGTGGAGGTTATCCCCGGCATGATTGCGACCCAGCACTCTGGCGGCGGCAAGGCCAATCAATATTACATGCGCGGTTTCAACCTCGATCATGGGACAGACTTTGCGGGCTACATTGATGGCGTCCCGCTTAATTTGCGCAGCCACGCCCATATGAGCGGCTACCTCGACCTCAACTTCATCATCCCTGAACTGGTCGAAACCGTCTCCTTCCAAAAAGGCGTTCACTACGCCCAAAATGGGGATTATTCTGCCGCGGGTGCCGCCTACCTCAAAACATATGACACAGTTGAAGAGAATTTCGCTGAAGTCGCGATAGATGACGCTGGGGATTATCGTCTATTGGCGATTGGCGACATGAAGGTCGGAAAAGGTGACCTATTGCTCGCTTTCAATCATGAGGGCGGAGACGGCCCATTCGAAGTCCCCGAAGGTCTCAACAAATTCCAAGGCGTCGTCAAATACTCTGAAGACCTTGGTGATAAAACATTACGCCTCTCTCTGCTTGGATATACCAATGACTGGAGCGCGACAGACCAGATCCCTCAGCGCGCTGTCGATCTGGGCCTCATCAGCCGGTTTGGATCACTCGACCCAACTCTTGGCGGCGAAACAAATCGCTTCATCGCCACAGCAGGTCTCGAATGGGAAAACGCCAAAGTCATGGCCTTCGCCCAAAAATACGGGCTAGACCTTTACGGCAACCCAACCTTCAACATCGACCAAACCAATGGCGATCAATTCATTCAGGTCGACCGCCGCACAAATTACGGTGTACGCGGAGATATCAAACGCGAAGTGTCTTTCGGCGGAAAACCCACGACAATACGGGCGGGCGGCTCCTTACAAGCCGACATTATTGATCGTGTTGCGCTAGAGCTCACCACACAGCGCGCTGTCACCGGCACCATCCGCGATGATGACGTCACCCTCTATGCCGCCGAAGCATGGACAGACGCGACCCTACACTGGAACGAAAAACTGCGTACAACTGTCGGGCTGCGCGCCGATGCGCTCTCCTTCGACGTTACGTCAAATATCCCGCAAAATTCTGGGGATGGAAGCGACGTTACTCTCAGCCCGAAATTCTCCGCCGCCTACGCATTCACACCCGCATTTGAAGGTTATTTCGGCTTTGGCCAGGGCTTTCACTCAAATGATGTTCGCGGCGATGTCATCACGCTCGATCCTGCAACACTCACACCGGCCACCCCGGTTGATGTCTTTGTGAAGGCCACAGGTGGTGAAGTGGGCGTCCGCTACCAACCGGATGAAACGCTGAACCTGTCCGCCTCCTATTTTGCCCTCAACCTAGACAGTGAACTGATCTTTGTCGGTGATGCCGGCACCTCAGAGCCCTCCGATGCGACGCGTCGGCAAGGTGTTGAATTATCGGGCTTTTGGCAACCAAATGACGCTTGGGTATTCGATGGACAAGCCGCGTGGGCGCATGCCCGCTTCGATGATGCTCCATCTGACCAAGACCGCATACCAAACTCTGTTGAGTTCGCTGGCGGTCTAGGCGCCACATGGATTGGCCCTGACGCCCTCACGGCATCTCTGCGGCTGCGTTATCTCGGCGAGGCAGCCCTTATCGAAGACAATAGCGTGCGCTCAGAGCCGACCAGCATCGTCAACCTCGGCATTGAAAAACGCTTCGGCAACATCCGCGTGGGCGTCGATGCGTTAAACCTTCTCGATTCGGATGATAATGACATCACCTACTATTATGAGAGCCAGCTACCCGGCGAAGCGTCACCCGTAGAAGATATTCACTTCCACCCGGTCCATCCGCGTTCATTCCGGTTCTCACTGCGCGCATACTTTTAGGTTCGGCGCACACTCTTTCCTCCTCCCAGAGGCTCGCCCGATTCTTGCAAAAGGCCGGGCATTTTTTTGGGAAATTTCTTAACCTGCCGCCCGCGCCTGTCCGGCATGCAGCGCACAGATCAGTGTGAACAAACGTCGTGCGGTTTGAAAGTCTATATCTACTTTCCCCTCAAGGCGCTCCGCCAACAACTCAGAGCCTTCATTGTGAACAGCGCGCCGCGCCATATCAATGGCCTCAATCTGATGCGGCGTCTGATTGCGAATGGCATCATAATAACTGTCGCAAATCATGAAATAATCTCGGATCACACCGCGAAAGGGCCCGAGTGATAGAATGAATGTGTGCACATCTTCAGATGCTTCGTCTTGAATCGCAAAAACGAGCCGGCGTTCTTGTTGGCTCAAAGCCAGCTTATACGGCCCACGTTTATGATCGGGCAAACAAAAGGTGTTTTCCTCAATCAAATCAAAAATGGCCACACGACGCTCATGCTCAGCATCGGGACCAGACGCGCCAAGCGTTTCATCATCAATCTCTACGGCAATTAGCCGCTCGCTGCTCATCCGTCTTCTCCCCGATTAGATCGTATAGAGACAGATCGCCTATGCGCAGGCAATCCTTCGGCTTCAGCAAGACGCATCGCCGCCGGTGCCAGCGCCGCCAATCCTTCGGGGCCAACACGTTGAATGCTCATACGCTTCAAGAAGTCATACAAACCCAGCCCAGACGAGAATCGCGCCGCGCGGCTGGTCGGCAACACATGGTTTGAACCAGTGACATAATCGCCCAGCGCCTCTGGCGTATGATGCCCAAGAAAGACTGCACCCGCATGGCGAATCTCGGGCAACAAAGCGCCCGGCTCTTCAATTGATAGCTCTAAGTGTTCGGGGGCGATCTTATTGGCAAGCTGTGCTGCCACCTTCAGATTGTCCACCTGAATGATCCCGCCATGACGCTCCCAGGACTCACGCGCTCGCTCACCAGTCTCCAGAGTTTTCAACTGGTTTTCCACAGCTGTTTCCACAGCCTTACCCACAGCCTCATCCACAGTGATCAGTATAGATTGGCTAGATGGATCATGCTCGGCCTGAGAGAGCAAATCTGCAGCTACCCATTCAGGATTCGCCGTATGATCAGCAATAACCAAAATCTCCGATGGCCCGGCAATCGTATCGATTCCCACAGTTCCGAAGACTTGTCGCTTGGCTTCGGCCACATAGGCATTGCCCGGCCCAACGATTTTATCCACAGGCTCAAGCTGGCCCGCGCCAAACGCCAACGCCGCCACGGCCTGCGCGCCGCCAATCGGATAATACTCTTCAACACCAGCTTTTACCGCCGCATAGGCCACAGCCGGTGACAGCTCACCGTTCGGCGCAGGCGCCACCATGACGATACGGTCCACGCCGGCAATCTTCGCCGGCACCACATTCATCAAAACGGATGACGGGTAAGACGCGCGCCCGCCGGGCACATAGACCCCAACAGATTCCAGCGCCGTCCAGCGCCAGCCTAGCTCGACACCGGCCTCATCTTCAAACTTGTGATCATTTGGCCGCTGCGCCTCATGATAGCGCGCAATCCGATCATGCGCGAAATCGATCGCGTCCCGCAAATCCTGTGGGCATTTGGTCGCCAGCAAATGCAAATTCACATTGTCCGACTGCAACGTCGCCGGGCTCAGCGTCAATGAATCAAACTTTGTCGTATATTCAGCAACCGCCTCACCGCCGCGCGCGCGCACATCGTCAATCACCTTGCGCACAACACCCGCAACGTCGTCCTCGGCAGAACGCTCCTCTTTGAGAAACGCTGCGATCAGTCGATCAAAGTCAACATCTGTATGCTTGAAATAACGGCCCATTATAACGTCCTCGGCGCTCCGGCACCCTCAATGGTTGGCGTTGTATCCAATGTCATCGCTTGCGTCTCTCATGACTTGGCAAATTCTTAGTGGGCCAAACATAATCGCTATCCAGCAATGATACGTCCAGCACCTCGACATCCAGCACCAATTCGCCGTCGCCTGCAAATAACAGGGTCACTGTTCCTGCCGGCGCTTCTTCTGCGGGCGCAAACGTCACCTGTAACAGCGACAAAATAAGCTCAGGGTCGACCTTGGTGATGGCGCGCGTGCGCACCCCCAGCACGCCATCAAATGCCAACAGAGTACGCACGCGTTCGCCATGCTTGCGCTTTCGGCCACCATCTTCCCACCGGAACCGATTCAGCTCCAAAGAAAACCGTCGGCGCTTTGCATTGAATGACAGATTACCCGCCTTCACCACTGCATCCTGAACAGAGGCAGAGATGACTTCAAGGTCTTCGGCGCTATGCGCCAACAGCCGCAATGGTTTTAGCTCATCCATGCCCCGCCCCAATCAGCTCTCTATTCTTCTTCACCTGACAAACGCCGAATTTTGGCGCCGCACGCATTCAATTTCTCTTCAAGGCGCTCAAACCCGCGATCCAAATGATAGATCCGGCTGACCTCGGTTTCGCCTTCCGCCGCTAATGCAGCGATTACAAGCGAAACAGACGCACGCAAATCCGTTGCCATCACGGGGGCAGCCGTCAGCGCGGACACGCCCTTCACAACGGCTTCTTGCCCGCGCACGGTAATATCGGCACCGAGACGCGACAATTCTGGCGCATGCATGAAGCGGTTTTCAAAAATCGTCTCACGAATAATGCTCGTGCCGTCCGCCAAGCTCATCAGCGCCATAAACTGCGCCTGTAAATCCGTTGGAAAACCGGGATGCGGCTGCGTAGAGATCGACACAGACTTCAACGTCGCCCCATTGCGCATAACGCGCAAAGTCGCATCCGCCTCGTTCGGCTCGACCGTAATGCCAGCTTCGCGCATCGCCTGTATCATCGCGCCCAAAGCCTTCACCGGCGCGCCCTCCAGCGTCACATCACCGCCTGCGGCGGCGGCGGCCATCGCATATGTGCCCGCCTCGATCCGGTCGGGCATCACCGAATGCGTCACGCCATTCAACGCCTCGACGCCCTCAATCTGTACTCGGGCCGTGCCAGCGCCGCTAATTCTCGCGCCCATCGCATTCAGACAATCAGCCAGATCTTCAATCTCCGGCTCCCGCGCTGCATTTTCCAAAATGGTCTGCCCCTGAGCCAGCGTCGCCGTCAGCATCGCATGCTCAGTTGCCCCAACGCTCGGGAAAGGGAAATTGATATGCGCGCCCTTCAGCCCGTGAATAGCCGCTGCCTTCACATAGCCCTGCTCAACCTTCAAATCAGCGCCCATGGCCTCGAGCGCCTGCAAATGCAGATCAACCGGCCGTGCGCCAATCGCGCATCCACCCGGCAATGACACGGTTGCATGGCCAGACCGCGCAATCAGCGGCCCCAGCACGTTGAAGCTCGCCCGCATTTTTCGCACCTGCTCATAAGGCGCAATCGTACTTTTCAGCTCCGCGCCATTCAAACGGCACTCAGACTCGCCTTTCGGCCAATAGACTTCAACACCCAGTGATTCGAGCAATTGGCTCAAAAATCGCGTGTCCGCCAAATTAGGCATATTGGTCAGCGTGATCGGCTTATCCGTCAACAGGCAAGCCACCATCAGTTTCAGCGCCGAATTCTTAGCGCCAGAAACTGGAATGCGGCCATTCAGAGGGGTGCCGCCGAGAATGCTTAATCTATCCATAGAACCGACTTATACAGCGCTTCGCGGCATTGAAAGGGCTGTAATGTGTCAGCTCTCACTTTTGCGCCCAGAATCGCCCGTTTCTGCATCATTTTGCACCTTCGCAGACCGCGCAGCCGTTTTCCGTCGCCTCAGATTCGCCCTCAAAGCGGCCTTCCGCCTCGCTTCGCGCTGCTCAGTAGATGTTTTGTCTGCCATTTTGCGTGCATTTCCTATGTAAACGCTCTTTTCATTCCTTGCCGCTTAAGCTAAGCCCGCCTTTCGCACACGGCAACGCCGCGGTAGCTCAGTGGTAGAGCGCATCATTGGTAATGATGAGGTGGGG
>JBOEGK010000023.1:0-67310 GCA_050633385.1 Hyphomonas sp. | reverse complement strand
CACTCGGCCACCTCTCCAGCGCAGACGATTTGTCTAGTGAATCACCGCCCGTCAAGCAAGCCCCTTTAAGCGCAAAATCATAACCGGGCATATTCACACAAGTGACCCTGGCCGATTCTGTTAAATTTGACCTATTCTTTCAAGCGTATTTTGACCTCGTTCTGGCACAGTTGCGCTTTGACCCCTGCCAATTGTTTTTTGGGACTAATCGAACGCTCATATGTACATCACACACGACGCCTCTCTGCTGTCCGCACAACAGAACACCCCAGATACAGAAACTGGGAATACCGCCGCATGTGAGGAACTCTCGGTGCGTATCCCTCGCCTTCGCGCTCGAAATGCTTGGTACCTGTTTGGCTATTTTCTAAAGCTCGCCGATATGGTGGGCATATTCTTGGCAATAGGCGTATTGTTACACTTCTCGGGCAGCTCGGTACTCAGCATGTCAGTAGGGGATTTTCTGCCCCTCGTCATCATCCCGACTTGTACGATAATCGGAATAATTGCCACCCATGGCTACGCGCTGACCTATCGCCAACCAATTATGCTCCACCTAAGTCGCGTTGCTCTGGGAAGTTTGCTCGGCCTCATCGCTGCAAGCTTCGTGACACGCATAATTTTTGGACACTGGATGGGCCTCTCCCATAGTGCTGTTTGGGCCCTCATCTTATTGGTTCACTTGATTTCACATGCCAGTTTGGCAATCGCCCACCGCATTCTTTCGCGTTCGGGGCGGCTAACGGAAACGGTGATAATCGTCGGTGCCACTGAAAATGCTCGGAAGTTAATTGCGCGAAATGTTCAGTCTCAGGAATTGAATATTGTGGGCATTTTCGATGACCGTCTTGCCCGCGCGCCGAGTGACATTTCAGGTGTACCAGTTCTTGGTCGCATAGACGATATGATCAGTTGGCATCAGCTACCCGACATTGACCGCATCGTCATAACGGTAACGTCCGACGCACGAGAACGCGCCCGGCACCTGATCGATCGAATGCGTGGCCTGCCACAACAAATTGTTCTGTTGCTCGACCTAGAGGGTTTTGACCCTGAGACTGAGAACTTGGCCAGCTTGGCCCATGCGCCGGGCGCGGTGGTTTCCGGCGCGCCCGACAATATCCGGCGGCAATTGATCAAGCGAACCTCTGATATCGTCTTTGCAAGCATTCTATTGCTGCTTTTCTCACCTTTCGCGCTAGCGATCGCTATCGCTGTTAAACTCGACAGCCCAGGACCCATCTTGTTCCGCCAGCGCCGACAAGGCTTTAACAATCAGATCATTCGCGTGTGGAAATTCCGGTCGATGAAAACTGACCGATTAGCCGAAAAGAAAATGCAAAGCCAAACGACTGCGGATGACCCTCGTGTCACGCGCATTGGGCGCTTTATTCGCAGCACATCACTTGATGAAATTCCACAGCTGTTCAACGTACTCATAGGCGACATGTCGCTGGTTGGCCCAAGGCCACACGCAGTAGGAATGACCACTGAATCCACTGAGGTGCATGGTATTGTCAGCGATTACGCGCACCGCCACCGCGTAAAACCAGGCCTAACGGGCTGGGCGCAAGTCAATGGTTCGCGCGGCCCTTTGCATACCAAAGCAGATGTGCGAGAGCGGGTGCGGTTTGATCTTGAATATGTTAACCGCTCGTCTTTCTGGTTCGACTTGTATATTATGATCATTACGGCGCCCTGCTTGCTGGGTGATAAGACGCGCCAACGCTAGGGGGCTATCAATGAAAGAGAACCCTGTTCCGCCTCAAGAGACCACCCTGCCCAAGATTCTCGGCTCTGAACGTTCTGGAACGCATGATGGCGAAACCGTCACCTCTAACGGCGTCGGCGGCAAGGCCCTGCTTTCGATTTGTATCCCGAGTTATCGTGATGATGCGACGCAACTCATCGAGGCGCTCGCCAAGTTGGGCGGTACCGAACATTGCACCTTATTACTTTATGATGATGGATGCGGTGACGCCGCATTGATTGCCAAGCACAAAGAGATCGTTCTCGCTTATCCTGGTCCCGCAAGGTTCATTAGCGCAGATAAAAACTTCGGGCGAAGCCATGCTAGAAACCGACTGGTTGCAATGGCCGAAGCAGACTGGATCCTCTTACTTGACGCTGACATGCTCCCGGATGCTGCGAATTTCTTGAGCAATTATATCGACAGCATCAAATCTGCAGGCGAACCTGCGCTCATCGCTGGCGGCTTTTCACTCAAACAACTCACGCCTCGAAAGGGACACCGCCTACACGCCGCCCAAGCAGCGATGTCCGATTGTCTAGACGCAAAAACGCGCTCGATGGAACCCGGCAGGTATGTTTTTACATCAAACATACTCGTCCATCGAGACATTCTCCGATCTGTTCCTTTCGACGAAGGTTTCAGCGGTTGGGGCTGGGAAGATGTCGATTGGGGCCTAAGGGTCGCTGCGCTCTTTCCCATCCATCATATAGAGAATTCAGCGACACATTTAGGTATGGACGCCGATGCTGACCTGATTAGGAAATTCGGAAATTCAGGTCAGAACTTCGCTCGTCTGGTTGAGAAACATCCTGCGGAAACAGCGCATATGCCGCTCACTCGTGCCAGTCGTCGCCTAAAGGGCGTGCCGCTACTGGGAAAAATCGGAAAACTCGTTGCTTCTACACCATTTTTTCCGCTATCCCTTCGCACCAGCGCCCTCAAAGTATATCGGGCATCCGCCTATTCCGAATTTATAGACGCCAAATGAACAATCCATCCTCTTCCACTTACCAGCCTGATGTCTCTTTGCTGGGAAAGGTGCAACGGCGGCTTACACAATGGCGCACCGCGCAACCTATGCGCAAAGGGCCAAGTAAGACGATCGTCACGTTTACATTTGACGATTTTCCAAGATCAGCCGCTGAGAATGGCGCAAAACTCCTCGAAGACGCCGGCGCAAAAGGTACTTTTTATGCCTGTTCGAGTATGATGGACCAAACCAACATAATGGGTGATCTTTTTACGAAGGAAGATCTTTTATCGCTGTACAAAAGCGGCCACGAAATTGGCGCACACACGCACTCACATCTTGATTGCGCGCAAGCAGACTCAAGCATAGCTTTAGACGATATCGATACCAACCTCGCAGCGCTCAAAGAATTGGGCATCGTTTCTGAAATAACGCAATTCGCCTACCCTTACGGTGAGACTCAAAGGCGCCTTAAAGTCGCGCTCAAAAATCGGTTCCAAACAGCTCGAGGTGTACTCGCTGGCCAAAACAAACAAGGTTCAGACTTGATGCAATTGCGTTCGTACGAGCTAGACAATAATCCGGCTAACGCTCAACGCGCATTACACGCCATCAAAACAAGCGTTGATACTCCATCGTGGATAATCATTTTCACTCATGATGTCCGTAACGAACACTCACCATTCGGAACAAGTCCAGCCACGTTACAATCTCTAATCAATGCTGCGCAGGAAATCGACGCCGATATTCTCACAATGGGCGAAGCCTATTCAAAAATAGAGAGCGCCTAATCATGTCAGCGCCTGTAACAATCGTCATTCCGACGTTCCAGCGACTGGATATGCTTGAGCGTGCAGTTCTGAGCGCTTTTGATCAAGATTTCACCGAACACTATGGTGTGCTAATCGTTGACAACGACCCATTAGCTAGCGCTCAAGCTCTAGCCAAAAAATTGGAACGCCAAGCTCCCAATCAAGTTGATTTCAAATATGTGCACGAACCATCACCCGGAGTGGCCAATGCGAGAAATACCGCTCTCGAGGGAACAGAGTCTAAATTTATAGCATTTTTGGATGATGATCAGTCCGCACCAAGAGAATGGTTGCGTACACTTCTACAGGCCCAAAAAGATTTTCCAGCAGCGATCACATTCGGGCCTGTGCATGCGGCACTGCCTGATAACGTCACCAAGCACAAAAAATACCTCATCGATTTCTTCAGCAGAACGTATGATCATCAGACTGGCCATACAAACGAATCTTTCGGATGCGGAAACTCGTTGATGAATATGGATTTAGTCCCCGCTGAGCGCCCGATATTCGATGTCGCCATGAACGAAACTGGGGGCGAAGATGACGTCCTCTACAGCCGTGTTCGTCGATCAGGTGGAAAGTTCGGTTGGTGCGCTAATGCACCGGTTCTCGAACATGTCCCAGAAGATCGCGCCACGCTGAAATACACGCTGAAGCGAGCGATTTCTTACGGCCAAGGCCCCATAACAGAAGCCCGAATGAGAGCTCGTCCGCGCTGGGATCTCGTAGTTTTGTGGATGGTGATTGGCTCTGTGAAAGCAAGCATCAATTTCATGATCTACGCTTTCCACTGGGCTATCCGATCGGACAATCGCGCTACCTATCTGGACCGGACAGCTCGCGGTTTTGGGAAAGTCATTTGGTGGAAAACTTATCGTTTTTACGGCCTTCAAAGGTTAAAGTCAGGCAAACCAGCGACCACGGATTGAGCCCGGCATTCGGCGAGGCCCCTGGTGCATCAAACGCTCTTTAGCTGGCATGGATGCGATCACGACAAAGAACATAAACATTGAGCAGGAGAATACGTTCTGCGACCAAAGGATCGTGCTTTCAGAAAAGGAAAACAAGATCAGTTGTCCGAGCGCTGATAATGGCCATGGATTACCTCGTGCAAACAACATGAAAATGCTTCGCACCAATGCAATGCCGGTGATAATCAACAATAGAAAAATACCGGGAAAGCCAAGATCCAATCCCATTTCCAGCCACGAGTTGTGGGCGCTTGGTACAATCCAATCAAGCACATAAAGGATTGTGTAACAAGGACCATATGGGTTCACCCAAAACGCGCCCAGCCCATATCCGGTAAGTGGGTGGTCAGAAATTTTTTGACCTACCAAGCTCCATATGTCTGTTCGCCCTGTGAGCGTAACATCCTTCCCCAGCAGCTCTGCGATAAACTCAGGAAAGAAAACGATCGCACAGGCTAAAACCCCTGCCCCGACGATAGACGCATAGACCATGCTCAAAGAGGCGAATACTGACTTAGTACCCACCAGATACACTGCGAAAAACAGGCTTGGGATCATAATACCAAGCAGTGCAGTAGTTGAGGTAGACCCCAGAACGCACAGAACAGATAATAAGAGCGCGCCCAACCAAGCAACTCGATGTTTCACGTCAATGTGAGCGAGCGCCATAAAGATCAATGCCGCTCGAGCCATATCACCGCCCAGTGCATTTTTCTCGACTGTTAGTCCCTTCCAGGCACCATCGTGAACCTCAGTGTCCACCCCCACGCTTGGCAAGCCAATCGCTAGAACCACGTTGGCAAACGCAGCAATTGCGCACCCCACTCCAATATATTTCAGAGTTTCACGCCAATCACCACGTAACCCCAAATACAGTCCGAATCCTACCGTCATCACGACCGCAACAATACGGCGCAAGGAAATATCTGGCGCGATGGACCAGGCAATGCTCGCAAGGCTTAATGCCACCAACAAATATACGGGAAGCAATCGCCAAAACGACCGCAGAAAAACTTGAATGCGGAGCAAAATGGCTGCCATGATCATAAGATAAAGCGGATACCAAGACGCGCGAACAAACGGGTTGCCTTCACCGGGATTAAACGGGTTCTCGGCTGGCGCGTTCCCAGCCAGGACAAACCGCACAACGCCGAGTAACATTAAGACACCAAAGACAATAAACACGCGATCAGCGACCGCTATGATCTTATAGATCGATGGGGTGTTTTCCGTATCCGGATTCAAAGTGGAAGCGCTGAGCCTCATTTACTCTCCTGATACGTGTAACATTGGTCCTGCCCGATCAGATCCAACGTCTACAATCCAATTTTGTCTAGCAAACGAGCATCAGCTCCTACGCGGTTCATCGCGACGCCAATCACATTGCCCCCATAGGATTCCAACTCTAACCGTAAACCAGCTACATCCTCCACAGACGTCGAATCAGCGTTCACCACCAGAACGATCCCATCCACCTGATTAGCGACGGTCAAAACTGCAGTTGACGTCTCGAACGCTGGAGCATCTACGACGATCCAATCCGTTGCTTCTTTAAGACGGCTCCACCAAGTCGGTTGAGAAATGATGCGCACTTGCTGTTCATCTCTCAACAGGTCGTCCCGAAACCGTGTAACCAACAAGCGGGTTTCTTCCACTTGCTGCGCAACCAATAATTTGTTGCCCGCTTCCCGCCCTGAAATGTCTTGGGTGACTGAGTAGATTGGATCTACATTCAAAGACCCATCATAGGCCCGCCCCAATGGGCCTACGTCGTCTGCAAAACCATCATCAAGCGCTTGAGACAATGGATTGTTGCGCAAATCCAAATCCACCAACCACGCCGTTCGCGCAGCGCGAGCCGCAGCCAATAATGCAAATGAGGTCGCCATACTGCTGGCACCTTCACCACGACGGGCAGATACAAACATTATCGAGCGACAACCATCTGGGGACATTTGCCGAGCTGCAGTGCGATACAAATTTCCGATTTGGGATCTTAAATCATGCATATGGAGTCACTCAAAACCAATTCGGTTGAAGATACTGTCGAAAAATCATCTCTGTTTTCCGACTAGCTTGTTTTTCTTACACTGGCCAAAACCGGCAAATTGAGCGTTCGTTCAATACTGTGCGCAGTTGAGAAACCATTTCGGGTGAAGGTACGAATTAATCCGGCAACCAAGGCAGTAAACCCTGCCAGCAAGAAGCTGAGCGCGAGGATCGGCAGCTTCAGACTGTCACCCTGTACAGGTGCCGTCGCCCGCTCAATCACGCGAATGTTGTCGACGTTCTGTTGAACCAGTTCTGTGTGGGCGCGAGATTCGACCTCCCGCTCAGCAAAACTACGGACATTGCGATCCAACAACTCGCGACGCCTCAACAAATCCATATACTCCGGCTCAAGATTAATCAGGCGTCGTTGCCGAGACTCAAAATCATCGATCTGGCGCTTCAATTCTTGACGTTGGCTTCTGAGCGCCGCTGCCTCTGCTGACAAATTCTTCAGCGAAGATTCGATCTGCTGATACAATGGATTCGGACCACGCCGAACCGTTCCAACGGGGCCATCCTGGGAGTCGAGATAGGATTGCGTTTTATCAATTCTCTTATCCAATTCCTGAATAGTGCGGGATCCTTCACGAAAACGCGTGAGTTTTTCTTCGCGCTCCAACTGCAGGGCCAACAACGTCTGACGTGTGGAATCTTCAACATACAAGTTTTGCTGTGGTTCGATGGTTTCGATCTGCTCACGGAAAACCCTCAACTGCCCCTCCACTTGACGCAATTTTGATTCCGTTGCCAACAATTCGCCACTCGCGGACTGGTACAACTCTACAGCTGTTGCTCGTTCTGCAACAAAATCGCCAATGTCATGGGTAGCAAGAAAAGCTCGCAAATTATTCTCTGTCTCAAGAAGTTGCGCTTCAAACTGCTCCCTTTGGGCTGCGAACCCACTCGAGTTTCCTGTCCCAAACACTTCTGCGCGATATTCAAGATAACTGGCGACAATTGCATTCAATACGTCTGCGGAGAGTCGAGCATCCTTATGCTCAAAGGATGTTCCAATAATCTGGGTTTTTGGGGCGGCGCCAGCTGCGAAACTTTTTTGAACGGCATCAATGGCTGTTTGTTGGCAGTCATACTCCAACTGTTCTAGCTTTTTGGTTTGTCCACCCAGTTTAGCGCGTTTGGAGGTACAAGCTTTACTAATACTCGGGAACAGCACTTTCACATCAAAAGCCTCAAGCGCACGTCCAGCGACTTCAGCGCTGCGAATCAATTCGAGTTCTGATTGGGTCATCGATTCAATATCAGGAGCAACCGCAGCCCTTCCATCGCCCAATTCCCCGACAGATGAACGGTAAACATACTCGTCGCCCAATGCGACGTGCAGACTGGATTGGGCGACATATTTTTCTGGAGCAAACAGTGCTGCTGCGATGCCAAGGAACATGATGGGCAAAAACACCGCCAGCATTATCCATTTCGCCCGCCAAAGCTGAACGATCAGATCACCTACACCGAGCTTTGGGCGCACCAAAATACCCGGCGCCATAGTGCGTCTGTCGGTATTTTTCACTCTGTAATCATAGCTGGGCATTAAATCGCGCCACTCCATTTGGAATCATCTAGTGATACATATCACTGCAGGCACTTGATAATTCCTTAAGCATTAACGAGAAGTGTGGAGTTCAAGCTTCTCAGTTTACAACCTACCTCTTGGATTTTGCTATGATGCGCCTATCGGTATCCCTATTGGCAATTGCCGCCCTCACCTCTTGCGCGACGCCGCAAAAACCATCCGCGGAATTTCCAACAGAACGCTGGCAACACGCCGATGGGTATGATGCACCCTATTTACTTGCCCCCGGTGATAAACTCGATGTCGTTGTTCATTCCGCTCCAGAACTATCGCGCACATTGATAATTGCTCCCGACGGCACGATACAAATGCCACTCTCTGCGCCGGTCGTCGCGATAGCCCATACAACCGATGAAGTAGCCGACGCCCTTAGTCTCGGTTTATCCAATGAACTGGTCGATCCAGACCTCGACGTAATCCCGGTGGAATTTGCTTCTCAGAAGATTTTTGTCGGCGGAGAAGTTGTCTCCCAAGGCATGATGGATTTGCCGGGTCAGGTTGATCCGCTCCAAGCGGTAATCATGGCTGGCGGGTTCACGAAGGACGCTAAAGCCGACCAAGTCGTTGTGCTCAGACGTCTTCCGGGCGGTGAAGTTCGCTCAATCATTCTAGATCTAAAAGCAGGTGTCGCAGATCCAACTCTTGCGGAGTGGCTTCCATTGCGTAGATTCGATGTCGTTTATGTGCCTCGCACCCGAATCGCGACCCAGAATCAATTCGTCCAGCAATATATTCGCGGCGCATTGCCCATTGAATTTTCGCTGTATTATGACCTCAGAGGACCGCGCAACTAATCGCTTATTCTCTAAAGGTTCTCGTCATAGAATCAGTTAGCGGTTTAACCAAATAGGACAGCACAGATCGGCTTTCCGTGCGCAGTGAAGCATCAACCGGCATACCTGGCACAAGAGTAAATTGCTCCGATGGCAACGCATCAGACGGAATATCAACGATAACCTCATAAAAGGATTGGCCTGTCGCTTCATCAACCAGTGCATCCGCCGAAATCTTCGACACGTGACCCACAACTTTCGGCGTTTCATCCTGATTGAAGGCTGTAAAATGCAAAACCGCTTTTTGCCCTGAAGAAATTTTATCAATATCAACAGGGTTCACCCGAACTTTCGCGACCAACGGATCACCTTCAGGTACGATATACATAATCGGCTCTGATGGGTTCACAATGCCACCAATTGTGTGGGCCCGCACGCCGATCACCAAACCAGAGCGCGGTGCCACAATATCAAGGCGGGTTTGCCGGTCTACAGCTGCTGTGCGTTGCTCGGTCAGTTCCCCAATTTGGGTTTGCACATCGCGCAACTGCGTCAGCACATCTTCTTGAAAAGTCTGCGATAATTTGGATATTTCGGTCAATGCTTCACCAATTTGAACGCGCGTCGCAGAAATATCAGACAGCAACGACTGACGCATGCCCTCGATCTCCGACAATTCTCGGCGTAGCGCTAATACGCGGACTTCTGGCGCGAGACCCTTCGCAACCAATTGCTCAAATCTCTGAATTTCATCCCTTAACAGAAGTATCTGCGCATCTTTCTCAGAAATTTCACGCGTCATACCATCGATCCGCGTTTCAAGTTGCTCTACCCGTTGACGCAAAATACGCGTTTGCGTTCGGCGGGAGTCAGATCGCGCGCTCAGCAATGACCTTTGGGCGGATAAAATCGCCCCCATAGCAGGGCTATCCGCAAGATCAGCAAACGACTCTCTCAACACAAGCGAAGTTGATTTATCTCGTTCTGCCAACAGCCTCGCCTCTGTCCCAAGCAATTCAAACAATCGCGCTTCCAATGCTTGCAAACCTGCGGCGGTGGTTGTCGCGTCCAAAGATAATAATTGCTGGCCCTGCTCTACATAATCAGCTTCCCGCACAAAGATTTCGCGGACAATTCCCCCTTCAAGATGCTGAATCGCTTGCTGATTGGATTCGACTGAAATTTGCCCCTGCGTCAGCACAGCGCCTTCAAATGGCGCGAACACCGACCATGCGACTAAGCCTCCAAAAACAGAAATAATCGCAAACCATCCGATGATTAGGTTGCGCCGGAAGGCTTTGCGTGAGTTGCGGCTGGGAGGGGCTGATATACTGAGATTTACCATCGCTTGCCGCCCTACCTGATTTGTCTGACTTTAGAAGAATCGGGCATAATTTTTTCAAGCACTTCATCGCGAGGCCCAAACAATTTGATGGTTCCCTCATCCAGCACGAGCAATTTATTGCAGTGCGCAATCGCATTGGGGCGGTGGGCAATAATTAGCGTGGTGGCATTGCGCTCTTTCAGACCTTTAATCGCAAACTGCAGCGCTTGATCACCCGGCGCATCGAGATTTGAATTTGGTTCGTCCAAAATCACTATGTTCGGGTTGCCATAGATCGCACGCGCAAGTCCCACGCGTTGTCTTTGACCCGCAGACAAAAACGCTCCTCCATGTCCAATTTCGGTGTCATATCCGTCTGACTGACGCAAAATCAATTCATGACAGTTTGCCGCTTTCGCGGCTTCGATAATCGCTTCCGGAGAAGCATTTGGCGCAAACCGGCTGATATTTTCCCGGATTGTCCCAGACAATAAATCCGATTGCTGCGGTAAATATCCGATTTGTGGCCCTAAAGCGTGTCGCGGGAAGGTCGCCATGTCAGCCCCATCAACCCGCACGTCACCCGACGCCGGTTTCCATATCCCCGTCAAAACACGCGCTAACGTCGATTTACCCGCTGCACTCGGCCCCAATATGCCAAGCACATCGCCCGGTTCTAATTTGAATGATATGTTTTTGAGAACTGCCTTTTGCATTCCTGGCGGAGCGGCATAGACATTCTCCAAAGAGACAAAACCGCGTAGCGGCGGTAGGTCCATCGCTTCTGAACCCTCTGGGGTCTCTTTCAAAAAGGCTAACAAAGAACTCCACGCATCACGAGCCGACACAACCGAACGCCATTGCCCAACCAGTTGCTCGATTGGCGCAATTGCTCGCCCCATAATGATAGACGCCGCAATCATCGCGCCGGGTGTCGAGACACCCTGAACCGCTAAATACGCGCCAAGCCCAAGAATGGCGGACTGCAAGAACATTCGGAACGCTTTTGTACCGGATGTAAAACCCGACAAAATACGCCCAGACCCTGCCAAAGCATTGTCTGAACCGTCAAACGCTTCACGCCAACGCTTGCGAAGCGGTTCGCGCATACCCATCGCATCAATAACTTCGGCATTTTGCACAACCTCGATGGCGCGCATATTTGAAACGCGCTCCATTTGCTCCGTTTCCTGCATCAATCGCGATGAAGCAGATTGGTTCACGAGACCCAATACGATGAGCACCACTGCACCAAACACGGCCCACAAGCCAAAATATGGATGCAAAAGGAACAGAACGCCAAGGAAAATCGGCGCCCATGGCGCATCGAAAACGAGTTTAATAGCGGGGCCAGCAAAGAAACGACGCAAGGTTCGCAAGTCCTTCAAAGGACGCTCGGACCCCTTACCCGGGTGCAGAAGACTGGACTGCATGGCCGCGTCGACGGCCCGATCACCCAACTCTTCTTCGAATCTGCTGGAAGCGGCGTCAAACAGGTTTGATCGCACCCATTCGAGCACGAACTGGGTCGCATAGAGAATGACAACAAGTCCCGTCAGCGCAACCAACGTTGGAATTGACTGGGACATCAGCACCCGATCGTACACCTGCAACATGTACAAGGGGCCGGTCAAAGCCAATAAATTCAAGAAAAAGCTGAACGCGCCCAAATGCATAAACACACCGCGCGATGCCTGTAGGCCGCTTTTCAACTCATTGTTTGATTTCAACGTGCGCATCCTACAAGCCTAGCAGGTAACCAATTATTTGGAGAGTGTGCCTTGCAAAAAACCTGCCGCAAACCCGTTAGGATTTGCGGCAGATGGTTGGTTAAATTCGGAAACGTTCCGGAGAGGTGCAAGTCTTGCTAGGAATTTTGCTTCACAAAATCGAGGATGGCTTGCTTATTCATGGCGCCTAAATGCGTTCCAGCCACCTTACCATCCTTAAAAACCATCAAAGTCGGCATACCGCGAACGCCATATTTAGACGGCACCATCGGGTGATCGCCAACATTCAGCTTGGCAACCTTTACCGAGCCCGAAAGTTCCTCAGAAACAGCCTCTAAATGTGGCGCCATTTGCTTACATGGACCGCACCAGTCAGCCCAGAAGTCAACAAGCACGGGCACATCGGAAGCTCCGATGATTTCGTCAAAATTGTCGTCAGTTACATCAATCGCGGCCATGTTTAGCTCCTGCGTTCTGCGTTAATCTTGTTAGATAGATAGAGAGCCTATCCGAAATTCAAACACCACTCTTGGCACTGTTTAGAACCTCTAACAACTTATCTTGAGGCAATACCATCAACTTGGCGCTGTCTGTCCAGCATAATGCTGCAATTATCTCCTTATTCGGCCATGCCTCGCTCAAAACAGCCCAATATGCAGCCATTTGCGCCATATACGCGTCTGCAACATCGTCAATGTGCTCAGCAGCTGGTTGATCGGATTTGAAATCAATGATCAGCACCTGATCATCCGTCACCTTCAGCCGGTCCACTCGGCCATTGACGATTGCTGATGACGGCAAATGAGGTGACCGGCCGATGATGGCCGCCTCAGCCCGACTGCCGGGTCCGAATACATGCGCGATCTCTGGTGCTGTAAGCACGCGCATCGCTGCGCCTAGCATGTCCTCACGGTCTGCAGCGTCCTCAATTCCTTGCCGCAAAAGCCAATCTTCGCCTGCGCGTTTTCGTGCAGTTTGAGGCAGTTCGGGTAAATATTCGAGCAGAGCGTGGATCAACCGACCGCGTTTGAGACGTTCTTCGCGCCGTGGCCCGAATGGTGCCAATATCGGTGCGTTGTGCCCCAACATTCGAGACGGAGCGGCGAAATATTGCCCTTGCTGTGTCGTAGATGGGTGACGTGAGACCCAATCAGGCATTTGCGCCTCATCATGGCCCATCTGGGGAGGCTTAGGCATCGCAGGTGGTAATGTTCCATGAACGACGATTTTGGGATCATCATCGTCCTCTTCAAAGCTCTCTGGGTGCAAACGCGCCATCGCATCACGGCAAAGCTCATACCATGATCGGCCGCCAACCCCCGAACGCCCATGCCAAGAGCCGGCAATGATCAAGCGATCCTGCGCGCGCGTGAGCGCCACATAGAGCAGACGACGATGCTCTTCCTCCGCTTTTCCATTGCTAAGATCTCTGAGTGCGGCGGTATGGGGCACATCATCAGCCTTCCGCGGGGTCCACACGGGCACATCATCAACGGTGAATAATGTATCACTCGCGCCCTTAGGCGGCGCAGTCGTATCAGGCAAGATGACGACAGGCGCTTGCAAACCCTTGGCGCCGTGCACAGTCATTATCCGCACTTCCCCCTCGGGGGCGGCAAGATCGCGCTTAATAGCGACATCATCCACATCCATCGCAGCGACGAACATCTGCAATGAGGCGGGTCGATCAGCGTCATGGGATAACGCGCGAGCGAGCAATGCTTCTATCGGGTCCTTCGCCGGATGCCCCAGCCTTTCATTGATAGCAGTCCACCCCGTCCGCCCCGCAACACAAGGGCAATCCAACACGCGAGATAAAAACTCATAAGCCGGCAGATGCCTGTGATTCAGCAATTCGCTCAAAAAAGCGGCGACTGGTTTAACATCCGAAATATCGCTCTCTTGAACACGCTGCCATAGCGAGACGCCTCTCCCGCGCTCTGCGGCGAGCGGATAGAGATACGTATCATCATCAATCAACCCACAAAACGGACCGCGCAAAATCTCTGCCAGAACAAGATCACTGTCAGGCAGCAGCACGAACCGCATGAGGTTCAAGCAATCCTGCACCCCGATATGTTTGTTCAGCGTTAGGCGGTCCGCTCCTGCTACGGGAACATTCTGCGCCTTTAGTGCCCCTATCATTGCATCAAAGAAACCACCTGTGCGGGACCGTACAAGTATGAGCACATCCTCCGGTCGCATCGGGCTTCGGGCCCAGCTCCGATCATCCTGCTCACGCCAGACGCTATCGCCTCGGGCGATCATTTCTTTGACTTCAAGCGCAATTTTCTTGGCCAATAATGCCTTAGGTGATGAATAGCGCAACGCATTGACAGGTCTGTCCCAGGCGTCGGTTGGGTCTTCTTCCTTCTTTGCCTCAATCGGCCACAACTCAACGGCGCCAGACTGCCCTGCTCTGCGCGCCGTGTGCACAACGGTATCCGCCACATGCGGCGGAACGTCAGCCCCCGGTAAATCAATATCGGGTGATCCGTTCCATACCTCGTCTACAAAATTAAGAACCTCAGGCGACGAACGGAATGACATCCCCATGGTTTCCTGGATCAACTCACCCTGTTGAGCAAATTCGTTCGCATTAATTCGCATTAAGCTTGGGTCGGCTCCCTGGAACGAATAAATAGATTGCTTCTCATCGCCAACGATAAACAAAGTGCGCGGGTCTTGCGCCCGCTCACGCCCCTGACCGGCGCGAAACTCCTCCGTAAGCGACTTGATCAACTCCCACTGCATTGGGCTTGTGTCTTGTGCCTCGTCCAACAGCACATGGCTGAGCCCCCCATCTAACTTATACAAAACCCATTCAGACATTCCGGGCGTAGTTAGCAAGTCACGCGTTCTCACAATCAAGTCTTCAAAATCGAGCGCAGCGCGTCTTGCTTTCGCCCGTTTAAATGCCCGCAACGCAGGCACCCCTACACGCAACAATGCGCGCGTGCGCTGATATGTTTTCGCAACAGACAAAGCCTCATCCAAGGCCAGCACGCGTGATACTTCACGCCCGGGATCATCTCCCGTCGCAAACAACGTAGCGACCGACGGATCACCAAGCATCGCTTTCGTTAGCAAGGATTTATACGGGCCTTTGTCTGTGAAGAATGCGCTGCGATAATGCTCCCACGCTGTAACAGGGTCGGTCGCCTCAAGCGCTGAAACAACGCGTTCACATGTACGCTTGTCAGTCGCTTTATCACTCGCTGCTATAATCTGGATCGCTGCGACAAGCTCAGCGCGTGGCAGGGCCTCTCCCATCGCTTCAGCTATCAATGCCTCTGGTGAACTGTCCGGGGCGTTGAGCGCAAAACGAATGGCCGCCTCAATTTCCTCCAGATCATCATTGTGCGACTGAACGAAAGCCAGAATACGGTCGCTCGCATAACGCAACTTTTTTAGTCCGGCAAACGCACCTTCATGACCACCCTCTATTGCGAGAATATCTAACAGTTCCGGTGTCTCTTCAGCAGCTTTCAATATTGCATCATTGGCTGCCTCATTCCACAACGCATCGGCTTCATCTTCCTCAATCTCACGAAAGCCGGGTAGCACACCCGCTTCGAGCGGAAACCGTCGCAACACGCGTGAGCAAAACGCGTGGATTGTCTCAATCCTCAAACCACCCGGGGTTTCTAGGGCCTGCGCGAAGAGTGCCCGCGCGATACGCAGATTATCATCGGTATATGACCCCTCCTGTCGGCCCTCCAAGGCAGCTAAGCGGCTGCGCAAGTCTGCGTCTTCCATCACAGACCATGCGCCCAGCGTTTTGAACAAGCGGGACAACATCTCGCTTGCCGCCGCTTTAGTGTAGGTGATGCACAGAATACTATCAGGCGCGGCACCGGGTCTTCCGTCTTCACGTTGCAGCAACAGCCGCGCCACTCTGTCGATCAATACTTTCGTTTTACCGCTACCCGCATTTGCGGATATCGCGGCCGAGGTATCGGGCAACGCAGCCTTGGCCTGAACACCAATCGCTTTAAGAAAATCGACGTGCGCATTGTCCGGGATGTCCGTAAACTGCATATCAGTCACCGCCATTCTCCCCATCACTCGTGTCGCCTGCCCATTCATCCCGGCGCGCAAGACGATTGAAGCCATTGTCATATTTCACAAACTGCACGCGGGGGGCGGAGAGAAAAACAGCACCCGGCTCACGATAAGCAGCGATCAATTTGAACAATCCCTCAAGCGCCTGATCCGCCATCTCATCGGGCGTGCCCAGAGGAGACCGTTTAGCTTCACCGACCACTCTTGAGTCTGGTTTCGCACGAAACGCTACATATTCTAGCGCCGCGACCTGCGCCGCCTTCACATTCTCATACCCTCCTTCGCGCGCAATGAGCGCCTGAAGAGGCATTTGCTGCTCCAGCCCAGTTGCGATTGCCGCATCCGTTGGCGGATTACCTGTCTTGAAGTCAACAATAGTGATAGCGCCAAGTGCGTCTCGCTCCACACGGTCAGCATTTGCCGAAAGAGTGAACGTCTCACCCGCTATGACGCGCTCTAACGTGCCAGATACCTCTAGTTTTGGTTTTCCACCGCCCAAATCACGATCACGTCGCCAGCGAATATACCATTCACAAGTGCGCCGCCACACAGCGCGTTTGGCCGCAATATCTGCTGGGCGCTCGCCCACCCGCATCAGTTCGTATTCCAACAAAGACAGCAAGTACTCAACGGTTTTGGGCTTGCCATCCTTTTCTAAATCCTCAAGCGCTTTGTGAATGGCAGTCCCCCTCTGCGCCGGGCCGAGAGGCGTATTCATTGGGTCAAGTGGCGATAAGCCCAACACGCTCTCTCCCCACATAGAATAAGGATCCCTCTGCAAGCGATCCACTCGCGTTACAGACAGCCTGTTTGGCCAACCGTCTGGGGCTTTTGTGGGGCGAGGTTCCGCAGAATAATCATCAGGCAAAGCGCCTATGCCTTGGCGTTGAATGATTTGCGCCCAAACCAGTGGGCTGGCACCGTCTGGCCCCAGCCTATCCGCCGCTTCTTCCTCAGATAGCGCACCACGCACCAACGTTTGCAGGCGCCAAATCCAACGGGACGCCACTGACGGCGCATCATCACGGCGCGCAGAGTAAAGCGCCCACACTTCTGGCGCGCAGGCAAGTTGAGCAAAGTCATGTGCAGACAAGCCCATGCGATCCTCGGGATCATTCAACCCGATTTTTGCCCTGAAATGACGCGGTAAGAACGCATCAGCCCCTGCTCTATTTGGCCAAACATCCTCGTTCAGGCCCGACAAAATAATCCTATCGGCCGACAACAATCGCGCCTCGAGCGGTCCCTGAATGGACAAGAGTGGGTGCTCATCCATTCCTGCACTGACGGTCACCTGCGCGCTCTGCATATTCATCAGATCCGCCAATGAAGCAGGAGCCATCTCACCGAGCCATTGCGATAGCTCTCCGACAAATTCGAGCAGTTTAGATGCCCCTCGTCCATCCTCTCCAGCCCAAGGAAGCGGCGAGTTTGACACCACGCCCGCGAGCGCAGCGATACGCTCAGCGGCTTCTTGTCCGTTGACGCTGCTCAGTTCTGACAGGTCTGCATTCGCGTCGTCAAAATACTTGATCAATTTTTCTACCACACTCGCAGCTAAAGCTTGCTCGCTCTTATCGAAGCTGTGATAGGGCTCAATTTCATGCCGGGTCATCACACTTTCATGGAGCCCGACAAGGCCCTCCCATCGCCGAGGCCCGCGCAAAAAATGTTTTTCCAAGACGGACAAGCCATCCAGCGGCGTCACGAAGGGGTGGCGTAAGACAGCAGCGATCAGCACGGGGTCGCCCGGGTCGACAGCCCAAGCCGCGCAAAGCCCGATCAAGCTCCCCGCGGGTGTTCGGCCGAGCGGCTGACCAGCCGATGGCGGGACATCAATGTTCCAACGCTTGAGCAACGCCGAGACGCGCCGCGCCAAACCTGCATCTGGCGTGACAAATATGGCGCTCTTCTCGTCCTCCAACGCTTCACGCATTAATAGGGCTGCGGCCTGCGCCTCGGCCGCCTCGTCTGGCGCTTGCAAAACGGTCAGACCGTCTAGGCCACGCCGAGTAAACTCTGCCGTATCGAGACCACTGTCAGACGCAATGCGTTTCAGCGTCTCGCGCCAGTCCGCGGTTTGCTTTGCAGGCGCTAGTGCCTCATGGATTATGCGCCGCCGCGCTTGTCCTTTTATGTCACTTTGCACACCCGGCCACGTTGCCACATCGGCGGGACTTATGCCCAAGGCGTCAAGTGTATCAATGAACGTGTTTTGCGGATGGGCAACAGACTCTCGAATAGCCGCCCAATTCTCCTCATCCGCAGACTGGTCAAGACCGGGAAAAACAATCATGCCTTGCGGCAGATCGAGAACAGCGCGCATCAACACTTTACCCGCAGGTGTCGCACCCGTAGAGCCGGCGATAATCACAGGCGCGTTCGGCGGATTGCGCCTCCACTCCGCTGCCATGGCTTGCGCAGCGACCAATCTTTGAACAAGCGGATCCACCTTGCCAGATTCAACTAATTGTTTCGGCCAATCCTGAGCGATGATGTTCAAAAACTCTACCGAGTTACCCCAGTGCGCGGCCAGCTCTGCGGATTCAACGATTGTTTCTAATTGGCTCCAATCGACCTCTTGGCTCAAAGCCGCCTGCTCGAGCAATGAGCTCAATTCTGTAGCCGCAGCCAGCGCGGAACTCGGCGGCAATTCAGTTTTATATGCCAGCTGATAAAACTGAGTGACCAAGCGACCGAGGCGGCCGAAACGCTCGGCGGGCTCCATCGCTTCGGGTCGTCCCGCAAGCGCCGATTCTGCTGAGGGCGGCGCCTCTGCTGAATTCAAATCGCCTAATGGGCGTATATCTGGAGGCAACAACACAGTCGCCCCAGACGCTTTGTACAATGCCTTTTGCAAAGCCGTGGCGGATCGACGGTTGGGCACATAAATAATTGCATCGGCTAACGCGTCATTGTTTGTCGCTAAGTCCAAGTCATTTGACAGCGTCTCAGACAGCGACTTTAAAAAATCGACACCCGGCGGAATGGACCACAATTTCTGGCCGCTTGCCACGACCGCCTTCTGCCTATCGCCCATGGCACATCAACCACATCTCAGCATCTTTCACGGCTTTGGGGTCACCCACATGCAGCCAAAAATCATCCAAAGCCAGACCATACATGCGCCTTGCGTTAAACAGGGGTTTCCAAATTTCTTTTGCCGAAAATTTTCTCACTGGCACATTGTCATACAATTGCGGCTTAATAATCCGTACACCGCTAAAGGCCCACGGTGCTGATTGCGCCTCACCCCGCAACGTTATTTGGCCAGTGTCCATCATCAACAAATCGCCCGCGCCATGATAGCCTAGTGACCGTTGTGTGTCGGCCAGCAATAGCAATACATCGGCCTCCTCCGGGTCGAAGCGCGCAGCCATCTGCTCGATAGGCGCTCCCGTATCCTCGCCCCAGAACGCATCGGTATTGCAAACCAAAACGGGATCATTACCGAGCTGATCGCGCACTTTCGCGATCGCTCCGCCTGTTTCCAATACCTCGCCACGCTCATCAGAAATCACAATCTGGATATCGGTCCGCTTCTTCAAATGCGCCTCAACCTGATCGGCTAGATAGTGCACATTCACTATTGCCCTTTCCACACCAGCAGACACCAATGAATCCAGCGTATAATCCATCAAGGGCTTACCGCGCACCTCCACCAAAGGCTTGGGACAATCATCCGTTAGCGGACGCATTCGTGTACCCAAGCCCGCCGCAAGCACGATCGCCGTGTGAGGAACTGAAATCATTTTCCCGGTAACCCTTCAAATACAAACGGCGTCGCTTCCGCCACAAAGGCTCGCATCCCCGCCAAGGACGGATGCTCAAGGTTTTTCGCCAACATTCTAAGTTGTCGCCCCTGAAAATCTCCATAGCGCGGTTTTCCGTCTCGATGCTGCAATCGCGAAAACACGCCTGCAATTCGCAGCGCGTTTAACGCGCCGATAACGGCCAATCGCTCTTCAAAGGCCTCACGTGCTTTGCCTGTCATCTCCAGGTAATGAAAGATCACAGCCTCGGCGGCCTCTGGAGACACCTCGCGCCGCGCGTCCTGTGTCAGCATGGCAATATCCCATACATCCCAACCCACAACAGCATCTTGAAAATCAAGAACACCAATTTTCTGCCCGCTATCATCTAGCCATAGCAAGTTCTCAGCATGAAAGTCTCTTAGGGTCAGCGTCCGAGGAAATGCTTCGGCCATTGAAATCAGTTCATCCCGCTCCGCGTACCAACGCGCTCGCAAATCACCTGACAGCGCCGTTCCGCCCGCCTCTACCGGCAACCAATCCGCATACAAATCAGCATTCGACTGCAAAGCGAGCCTGTCAAAGGGTAAAATCTGCCACGTTTCGCCACCATGCTCAATCACGTCTGGGATAGGATAGCTATGAAGGTCAGCCAGCAACTTCGCAGCGCTCGTATATAGGGACACCTCATCAGCCCGCCCCGCTTCTATCAAGCGTGCGAATTCTCGATGAGTGCCAAAATCCTCAAGCAGAGCAAACCCAGCCTTACTGTCATGCGCATAGACAAGCGGCGCGAGCACCCCCAGTTCACGCAAATGTTTTGCAACGAGCACAAAGGCATCGACGCGAGACGCCGCCAGTCGAGTCAACGCGTTCCAACCCTTCGCCTCTCGGGTGGCCGCATCATCCTCCGGCCCGCAAATCGGCGGCTCCACAGGAGGCGCATCCATTAACAGGCGGGTCTCACCTCCGTCCAACGTCAAACGAAAATAGCGCCGAGTGGAAGCGTCCGCGCCTAGCGCGATGCGCTGCGCATCTTGAAGACCATGTGCCGCTAAAAAGTCTTCCATCGCGTTTAAACGCAGGATTGGGTCAAATGTCATTTAATTTGCTCTGCCAGTATTCGCCGTGAGGTTCCAGTCTTGCAATCCTGCCGGATCCATCAATTTCTATGACGATATCCAGGCGTGTTTTTGGTAAATGCACACCTGCCTTATCTGGCCACTCGATAAGCGCGACACCATCCTGTGTCTCGTCCCAGCCCAGCTCAAACACATTGTCTGGTGATTCCAATCGATACAGATCGAAATGCCACAAGATGTAGGGTGCCGTCTCATACACCTGAACCAAAGTATATGTCGGGCTTGGCACTTCGGTTTCCGCACCCAACAGCGCCTGTACCAATCCACGCGCCAGGCTCGTTTTTCCAACACCCAAACCTCCATGAAGCGCCACGACATCGCCGGGGGCTAAACACTTCGCCAGTGTTGCTCCTAATTCTCGCGTCTCCGATTCAGACGCCAATGATATTTCACGACTCATACCCAGAACTATAAGGCCCCAAATGCGCCGACGCCATGTATTCATCAAGTCGACTTGGCGGCACCCGTTGACAGCGACATAACAGCCTGAAAAATCATGAAGATGCAGAATATATTGCAATTATGACGCGGGCGTCATATTTAATGAGCGTAGAGGGAGTCCACATTGGCTTTGGAAGACACAAATCATATCGTAATTGTAGGCGGCGGACAGGCCGGCGCACAGGCGATCCAGTCACTTAGACAGGGCGGATATGAAGGTACTCTCACCCTCATCAGTGAAGAATCAAACCTGCCCTATCAACGGCCCCCACTCTCAAAAGCTTACATGAAGGGTGATTTTGCTGAAGATCGTCTCTTTTTCCGTCCGCAAACTTGGTATGACGACCAAAAAGTCGACGTCGTCTTGTCGACGCAGGTTACCAGCATTGACCGCGCTGAGCGCACCATAAAAACTCAAAATGGCGATACGTTCAGCTATGATGCCTTGATTATCGCAACGGGTTCCCGACCACGCGCACTACCGATAGAAGGTGCTGAATTAGCACAAGTTTTCAGCCTACGCGGCATTGATGATGTCGACCAAATTCGCCCGAACATGGTCGCTGGCCGCAAACTGGTCATCGTCGGCGCTGGTTATATTGGTCTGGAGGCTGCCGCCGTTGCCCAACAAATGGGGCTCTCAGTAACAGTGCTTGAAATGGCAGACCGCATTCTAGAACGCGTAACCAGCCCCACGATGAGCGCGTTTTTCGACAAAGAGCATTCGGCCCAAGGGGTGAATATACTGACGGGTGCCCGCCTTCAGAAGCTGGTGGGGAAAGATGGCGCTGTCACAGGCGCAGTGCTGGCCGACGGCACCGAACTTGAGGCGGACATCGTTCTCGTCGGTATCGGCATCATCCCCAATAGCGAAATCGCCGAAGCAGCAGGCCTCACCTGCAATAATGGCATCATCGTTGATCGCGATGCACGCACATCAGACCCCCGCATTTTCGCAGCAGGCGACTGCGCTGTACGGCCTCTCGTCCATTATGGCCGCTCCGGTCGGCTTGAAAGTGTCCACAATGCTATCGAGCAAGGCAAACTTGCCGCCGCAGCAATTCTCGAAAAGCCACGGCCGAACGAGGATTGCCCTTGGTTCTGGTCGGATCAATATGATTTGAAGCTGCAAATCGCCGGCCTCAGCACTGACTATGACAACTTCGTCGTGCGCGGAAATCCGGATGACCGAAAATTTGCTGTTTTCTATTTGCGAAATGGAACCCTTATCGCAGTAGACGCAGTCAACAGCCCGCCAGAATTTCTGGCGTCCAAAAAACTCATAATGTCCGGTGCTAAGGTTGCGCCAGACGTGCTTGCCGATACAAACATCAGTATGAAAGAGATAGCAGCGGCCGCATTGGCCGCGAATTAGGAGAGAAACAACTATGGCAAAACTTATCTTTGTGGATAGCGCCGGAACCGAGCGCGAAGTCGAAGCCAGCAACGGCGAGTCCGTTATGGAAGCCGCGATCAAAAACTCAATTCCGGGTATCGACGCTGACTGTGGTGGCGCATGCGCTTGCGCAACCTGCCACGTCTATGTCGACGCTGCATTCATGGACAAAGTCGGCGAGCAGGAAGAAATGGAAAAGTCGATGCTAGACTTCGCTGAAAACGTTGAGGCCAACTCACGCCTTTCTTGCCAGATCACTGTATCTGACGAACTAGACGGCCTGCGGGTCTCTACGCCTGAGAGCCAGCACTAAACCTGCCACTTTCTGAAATTTAGTTGAAGTATTGCCCCTGCTCACATGGTTTGCAGGGGCCACTTTTTTTAAGGACATTCACGTTGACCTATAACGAACTCATCGCGGCTTTGCAGTTCGATCCAGACGGTAAGATGACGGCCAATGTCACTGAAGACTGGATGCAAGGGCGCACCACTTATGGCGGCCTCACGGCTGCTTTGTGCCTGAAAGCTGCGACTCCCCTCGCCGGCGGTCGCCCGGTTAGGTCAGCGCAAATTGCATTCGTCGGCCCCGTTGCAGGGCCGGTTGTTTGCACGCCCACGCTCTTACGCGAAGGCAAAAACACGGCCTTCATCAGCGTCCGAATGATGGGAGAAACAGGTGTAGCGGCAGAAGCAATCTTCGCCTTCGGCACGGCGCGCACATCGATGCTCAATCATCAGCAATTGCCGGCCCCTGATGTCACACCCCCTACCGAGACAACCAGTTATTTTGGCGACAGCCCCATGCGCCCGGCCTTCACGCGCAACTTCAATATGCGGCTAGCGGCAGGAGAACGTCCACTCTCAGGCGCAGATAAAGGCGATATCGTGCTATGGATGCGTCACAAAGACAATGCTGCAAACATTGATCCTGCCACGGTGCTTTCAATCGCCGACGCGCCGCCTCCAGCCGCCATGAGCATGCTGTCAGAACCAGCTCGAATTAGCTCAATGACATGGATGGCCGAGTTCCTTTCCGAAGACGTTTCAACCGATGACGGATGGTTCCTCGCGCGCCACACCGCTGAGACAGCAAGCGAAGGATACTCCAGTCAACGGATGGTGCTTTGGAACGCCAAGGGAAAACCAATAATGATAGGCCGCCAAACCATCGCCGTGTTCGGATAAGCAAGGCGAATAAGTGAGCGCCACCCTCTGACAGCCAAAAGGTGGCGCACTCAATTTAACCCTTCACATTCATCCGAAGAAAGACACCGCGACCTGCGCCGGGCAATCGGCTACCCACAGCAACATCCGATCCGCTGATGCGATTATACGCAGCCAAATGGTCTCGCGTCTGATGATCGAGTAAGTTCTCAACACCAAACGACATATTGACGGCATCGTTGATTGACCATGTGCCATATAGATTGAACGTCACATAGCCGGGCGTTTTCTGCTCATTGTTCGTGACAGAAATCCGGTTCTGTTGAGCCGCACCAGCCACTTCAAATGCAGCCGACCACACATCGGCTTCCCACGTCGCTGTTGCATGGGCACGCAGCGGAGAGATACGATACAAGTTGTCGCCAATATCGCGGCGATTGCCCTCAACATAACTCAGCACACCGTCAAACCGAATGGGCCCTTCAATGTCCCAACCCGCATCCACATCCATGCCATACAACCGCGCATCGACATTGGCAAAGCGCAACAGGCTGTCGCCCCCATTCATTGCTGACACCATTTCCCAAGGGGTATCAACAATATCGGGCGTATCATCATATGGCACACCCTGAATATAATCAGTCACATGCCGTACATAGATCGTTGGGCGCACATAGGCGACATCTGTCACAAAATCGAAGCCAGCCTCAGCGATCAGCGCGACTTCCGGGTCTAAATCAACATCACCAACATAGGTGTTACCATCGGCCAACCCGCCGCTTGCTTGCAAAGGCAACCAACCGAACCGTTGCAGCGGACTAGCGACATGCGATTTGCGTGCAAGCGTGCCACGCCAGCTCAACCCTTTGCGCGGCTCAGTCCAAACGCGCATAGCCAAATCATAGGTCATATCATCCCACGCATGATCATTGCTGTTAAACGCCATCGCAACCATTTGCGCGCCCATGGGCAACATGGCTGCTAAATCGGCATCACCTGACTTGGCTTTGTGAGAATCCACCCGCGCGCCGAACTCTCCGTGTAAGGGGCCTATTTCGCCCGTCCACTCGGCATAGGCACCAAATCGTTCTGTTTCGACATCCGGTAACGCATGAACGAAGAAAGCCGCCATATTGGGATTGGTAATGTAGGCGTCATGCGCCCGGTCTTCCGCATCAATGCCAACATTCAGAACACCATTGTCCAGCTCACGGATCAAAGACATCCCGCCCCCCAAGGTTTTACCAGATGTGGTATTCTCTCTATAGCGCATCGGCATAGGCGCGGGCCGCTGTTCGAAATTATTCATCGCGTGTTTAACGTCGGCATAGTTTACATAGGTCTCGATGACTGTTCCGGCGACGACGGTATCAAACGACAGTTTCGCAAAGTCTCCATCCACATATCTGATATCCATAGCGAATGGCGGGTTGCCGCTCGGCCCCGTATTTTGCCGACGCAAATCTAGGCCGATTTCTGTTTCACCCCTGCGCACACCCGCAGAGATGCCATACACAAGCCGCTCAAATTGCGTTCCATCGATTTGACCACCCTTGAACTTGGTATTCGCGCCAACCTCGTTTGCGCCAAACACATTAAACCGCAGCGTATCGCTAGACGCTCCCACGATGCCGCCAACCAGAGTGCTTTCGTCAATGCTTCTCGCGCCAGCTGTGAGATCATAACTAAGCGACATTTCCGGGCTGTCTGAAAAGTCCACTTTTTTGAAAACCGCATTGGCGCCACCACCAAGTCCCGGCCCCGCACTGACCGGGCTGATCCCGCGATCGATCACGACAGACTGCACCAAAGCGCTCGGCGCAAAATGAAATACCGGATCCATCAAATTCGGCCCGGCTGACGCAAAGCGCTGACCATCGACGCGAAGGTTCAAACGTTCACCCGTCAAGCCACGATAGGCCACCTGGCCGGATAATTGACCATTCGATATCCGCGCGCCTCCCGGCGTGCGCGCTGTTAGGCGGCTAATATCTGGTCCGTCGAGGGGGAGTGACTCTGGGCGCAAAGCGATTTCAGTATCAGTTACGACCCGATCACCAGAGACAATAACAACATCCTGCAACGCCGCTTCTGACTGTTCTTGAGCGAATGAAGTTTGCGGCAGCGCGCATAAGAGCGACACCCCCGCAGATGCGAGTAAAATAGATTTCATGACAAATTTCCCGCAGGCAGCAACGTGCCCGCATATTCTGTTTTAGTGGCTAAAAGCGATAAAAATCAGAACAATATCGGCGGCCCACGGGCGGGTAACGTGGGTAAACCTATGGAGCGCGCCACGGTTAATCGGCGTAAAACAACAACCGCTTGCGTTCGTGCAAACACTTCTGCGATCTGCCGATCTAGTGATCCCGCAACATCCAGATCAATATTGATCGCACCCAAGCATTGCTCGGTAGTCGCTGTCGGTTGGTCATCCTCATCGTGCCAATCTTCGGGGTCGATGGTTTCCGTTTCACCTGTCGCTAAATTCAAACGGACAAATTTCGTATCGATCCCGGAACACAACTCAATAACCAGATTGTCACCGGCCTCACCGGTTGCCAACATATACCCTTCCGGCACAGCTGATCGCAGACCAAAAGCCGTTAACATCACGGTGAGGACAAGAATTCTGAGTATGCGAAATTGGGACAACATCGTGTTTCTGAATACACGAAGGCCTCGCTCAATCACAATGCGTCAAATCAAGCATCTCGGCACGCTCTTTGCACAAATCTCTCTGACGTGACCTTTAGCGCTGACAGGAGTGCCGCATGACAAAGAAACTTCTCGCCCTACTCGCGGCTATCACCCTGACTTTAGGCGCTATTTATGGTGCCATGGCGGACGAGGCCGCAGAGCGTCAATCTTATACAACCCGGTACAATTACAATGGCGTCGAATATCGATCCGTGATGTTTCCGCATGAAGTTGACGGCTGTAAGATCCTAATTCAATCAAAACGCTGGGTCGAAGATGACCGCGAGCGCGTTTTCGAAACCGAAGGTGCAGATTGCAATTGTGACCTCATCATCGATGGTCGTGAAGGCGACTTTTTCCCCGCGACAGGGTACGCGTCTCGCAAACTCCTCGGCGTTTGCAATGGCCCCGGCGTTGACGGCAACGAGCGGCGCCTGCGCATCATGCGCGAAAGCTTGAAAGAATATCCCGACTTCTCAGAAATCCCCAACGTCAGAACACGTTAGTCGTTGGGATTTAGGCTTTTGATGTAGACGATCAATGAGTCTGCGCTTTGAGCATCAAACTGGAATTCCGGCATATCCGGATGGCCGACCATAATTCCTTCGACGAAGGATTCTGCCAGAACTTCGACATCATACCTTTCATGTAACGTCCGAAACGGTGGCGCATCCGCATGCGGGCTACCGCCATCCGCCAAAATAGAGTGGCACTGCGCACAAGCGGTTTCAGCAATCGCTTCTCCCTGGCCAAACAATTCTAACTGCAGCTCTGTCGCTGGGTCCGGTAACTCAGCGATCACCTCTGCCTCATCGGACACAGTTGTCTCGGGGCTGCTCTCACCACTGCCGCAGCCTGTTAGAGCAAAGGTTCCGGCCAACAAGACTCCCGCTACAAGATCACGTGGTTTCATAGACATCAGTGACTACCTTCCAATTTGCCTTAGAAAACACGTGTTCGCGCCAAGAGACAAGTTTCAGTCAAACTGCCCTAGCGCCCGGAATGCCTCCATCATAATGGGATAGTCTGTGGATTGCGGCTGTTTGGAATAGCGTAATCTGTTTTCAGCAAACGTGACCCAAGACTGCGCGCTATCGGTCCAAAAATCTGCAACCGGTTGCAACCACCCAGTCTCATCAAGTGTGCCCGCTCGCAAGCTGAGTGTCTTCCCGTCCGGGATCATGCCGTGCCAAAGGCGTGTGCCGCAATCACCACAAAATTCGCCGAAACGGCGAGATCCGACATCAGATTCCCATTCAAAACGCCTCGAATTGCCGCAAATTACCGCAATCCCGCCCGCCGGAATGGTCAGTGCCGTGCCAAATACACTGGCCGAAATTTTCTGACAATTCATACAATGGCAATTGTAAACAAGGAACGGTGCTCTGGTGAGCTGATAGCGGATCGCACCACAATGGCAGCCGCCATCTAAGGGCAAACTCGGCATAAGACAGATCTCCTTTGCCTTAGCCTAACGCAATTTAGGGTCTCACCCCACAAAAAAGCGCCCCAAAAGGGACGCTCTTCAGAATTCAAACTTGGCAACTGAACTAATTTACCAATGCCGCCTTGAGGCTCTCCAAATAATCAAAGTGCTCCTGCAATACGCTGCGCTGCGTATCGTCTTTGTCAAGCGCTTGAATTTTCAGAAGAGTTTCGTCGATTTCAGTCTGAACATCCTCGACTTTCACATCAGCAAGAAGACGCGCTTCTTCAGCCAAAATGGTCAAGCCATCCGGCGTTACATCAGCAAAGCCTCCACGAACGAAAATACGCTGCGAGGTTTCGCTCCCCTCAAGCACACGCACGACACCATTTTTCAATGTCGTCATGAACGGTGCATGGTTAGGCAAAACACCAAACTCGCCTTCAGACCCCGGCGCGATCACGTGATCCACATCCCCAGAGAAAAGTTCCCGGGCGGGAGATACGAGGGAGAAATGAAGCTTGTCGGCCATAAGAGTGGTCCTTGGGAGAAAGTGTTAGCTCTATCCCGCAAATCGGACTGCGGGATAGAGATAAAAATCTTAAGCGTCTTCTAGAATCTTCGCCGCTTTTTCTTTGGCTTCATCAATGTTGCCAACCATGTAGAAAGCTTGCTCTGGCAGGTGATCAAACTCACCAGCGATGAGCCCTTTGAAGCCGGCAATCGTGTCTTCAAGTTTCACCTGAACACCCGGTGAGCCTGTGAAAATTTCAGCTACGTCAAACGGTTGAGATAGGAAACGCTCAACTTTACGCGCACGAGCAACAGCCAATTTATCTTCTTCAGACAATTCGTCCATGCCGAGAATCGCAATGATGTCCTGAAGTTCTTTGTAGCGCTGGAGAATTTCCTGCACACCACGAGCGACTTCATAATGGTCATCGCCCACAATCATTGGGTCAAGAATACGGCTTGTTGAATCCAGCGGATCAACAGCAGGATAGATGCCTTTTTCCGCGATAGAACGGTTCAGCGTCGTTGTCGCATCCAAGTGAGCGAACGAGGTAGCTGGCGCAGGGTCAGTCAAGTCATCCGCAGGCACGTAAACAGCCTGAATAGACGTAATAGAACCTTTGTTCGTTGATGTGATACGCTCTTGCAATGCACCCATATCCGTCGCCAGTGTAGGCTGATAGCCCACCGCGGAAGGGATACGTCCGAGAAGCGCAGACACCTCAGAACCGGCCTGTGTAAAGCGGAAGATGTTATCCACGAAGAACAGAACGTCTTTGCCTTCTTCGTCGCGGAAATATTCGGCTTGTGCCAGACCTGACAGAGCGATCCGCGCACGGGCACCTGGAGGCTCGTTCATCTGACCGTATACGAGTGTCGCACGGCTTTCGCCATCAAGATTGATAACCTTGGATTCGATCATCTCGTGATAAAGATCATTACCTTCACGTGTCCGCTCACCCACGCCAGCAAATACTGAGTATCCACCGAAGAGTTTCGCGATATTGTTGATCAATTCCATGATCAGAACGGTTTTACCAACACCGGCACCACCGAACAGACCGATTTTACCACCCTTCGCATATGGGCAGAGAAGATCGACCACTTTAATACCTGTGACAAGCACTTCTGACTCTGTGGACTGATCCACGAATGGAGGCGCTTCAGCGTGAATAGGACGCTCAAACTCAGAACCAATCGGCCCGCGCTCATCGATTGGCTCACCAATTACGTTCATGATCCGGCCAAGAGTAGCTGGTCCAACAGGCACGTTAATTGGGCGACCTGAATCGCTCACTGGGCTGCCGCGCACGAGCCCCTCTGTGGAGTCCATAGCGATCGTGCGAACTGTGTTCTCACCGAGGTGCTGTGCCACCTCTAGAACGAGGCGGTTGCCATTATTGTCTGCCTCAAGCGCGTTGAGGATGGACGGAAGCTCGCCGTCGAACTCAACGTCGACAACGGCGCCGATGACCTGCGAAATGCGGCCAGTTGCTTTTGCGGTGCTCATGCGGGTCGTCTCCTTTGGAGCGGGTATCTTATAACTTGTGTTGTAATCTGTTCGGTTGCCATTGCGGTGCCTCTAGAGAGCCTCCGCGCCGGAGATAATCTCAATAAGCTCTTTGGTAATTTGAGCCTGACGCGCTCGGTTATACTGCAGCGATAGACTATCAATCATTTCGCCCGCATTACGCGTCGCATTATCCATCGCAGTCATTCGGCTTGCATGCTCACCAGCCGCCCCCTCAAGCATCGCGGACAGGATCTGCGTGTTGATATACCGTGGGAGCAAGGTCGCCAGGATCCCCTCTTCGGACGGCTCGTAAGAATAGAGCGCACCTTTGAGATCAACTGTTTCAGCATCCTCTGGCGCTTTCGCCGGAATGAGCTGCTGAGCAGTCGGGACTTGGCTAAGCACGTTTTTGAAGCGCGAATAGATCAACGTCGCAACGTCGAACTCTTCAGCATCGAAATCACTGGTCAGGCGCTTGCCGAGCGCGATTGCGGATTCGGTATAATCTCCGCCCTTCACATCTGACAAATCAACATGATCAATGAACATGTCGCCATATTCACGAGATAGTTGCTCACGGCCTTTTTTACCAACAGTCAAAATTTTGACTGTCTTGCCTTCAGCGCGCAACTCGCCAATTGTTTGCTTGGCCAATTTCACAACATAGGTGTTGAAGCCGCCAGCCAAACCACGCTCGGCGGTCATAACGACCAGCAAGTGCACTTTGTCATCGCCCGACCCGGACAATAGACGCGGTCCTGCCGCGCCATCACCCACAGTAGATGCGAGATTGGCCAGAACAGCCGCGAGGCGGTTGGCATATGGCCGTGAAGCTGTTGCGGCATCTTGCGCACGCTTCAACTTCGCGGCTGCAACCATCTGCATCGCTTTAGTGATCTTCTGCGTGGATTTCACGCTTCCGATCCTATTTTTAAGGTCCTTCAAGCTGGGCATGTCAGGCCTTCTGTCTTAAGTGGCTCACGCGAGGCGCGATGGTCTAGGCGAAGTTCGACGTGAATGTTTCGAGCGTCGATTTGATTTCGGCGTCGATCTCGTCTGTGAGTTTCTTTTTCTCGCGGATCGTTTTGAGAAGATCTTTCTTCTCACCACGCAGATATGCGAGCAAATCTTTCTCGTAACGGGTAACGTCACGCAGTTCGACCTCATCAAGGTACCCACGTGTACCCGCGTAGATCACAACAACCTGCTCTTCCATCAACAACGGAGAATACTGGGGTTGCTTGAGAAGCTCGGTCAAACGGGCGCCGCGATTTAGAAGACGTTGCGTAGACGCATCGAGATCTGAACCAAATTTAGCAAACGCAGCCATCTCACGATACTGAGCAAGCTCCCCCTTCATCGAGCCGGCAACTTTCTTCATCACGCCGGTTTGAGCCGCTGAGCCCACACGTGACACGGAAAGACCAACGTTCACAGCCGGGCGAATACCCTGATAGAACAAGTCTGTTTCAAGGAAGATCTGACCATCGGTGATCGAAATCACGTTTGTTGGAATATAGGCAGACACGTCGTTGGCTTGCGTTTCAATGATCGGCAGAGCAGTCAATGAACCACCACCGGCCGGATCACCCATCTTCGCTGCACGCTCTAGAAGGCGACTGTGAAGATAGAACACGTCACCCGGATACGCTTCACGGCCCGGTGGACGACGCAGCAAAAGCGACATCTGGCGATACGCAACAGCTTGCTTCGACAAGTCATCATAGATGATCAGTGCGTGCATACCATTATCACGGAACCACTCGCCCATTGCGCAACCAGTAAACGGCGCGAGATATTGAAGCGGTGCTGGCTCTGACGCGGTTGCTGAAACAACAATCGTATAGTCAAGCGCGCCGCGCTCTTCGAGTGTTTTGACGACCTGCGCAACTGTGGAGCGCTTTTGACCGATAGCGACGTAAACGCAGAACAGCTTTTCGCTGTCGTCTTTAGCCGCCTCATTGGTCGCCTTCTGATTTAGGATCGCATCGATACAAACAGCAGTTTTACCGGTCTGACGGTCACCAATCACCAATTCGCGCTGACCACGACCAACCGGGATCATCGCATCAATCGCTTTGATGCCAGTCATCATTGGCTCACTCACGCCTTGGCGCGGGATAATACCTGGTGCTTTCACGTCAACACGCGCACGATCGGCAACGTCTTTGAGCTCGCCTTTGCCATCAATCGGCTGACCAAGCGGGTCGACCACACGGCCAAGAAGGCCTTTGCCAACCGGGGCGGAAACAATCTCGTCGAGGCGCTTAACAGTGTCGCCCTCTTTAATGGTGCTGTCATCACCAAAGATAACGACACCGACATTGTCTTTTTCGAGGTTCAGGGCCATGCCCTTCACTCCGCCATTAAACTCGACAAGTTCACCGGCCTGAACGCTGTCTAGGCCGTGCACGCGGGCGATACCATCACCTACGGAAAGAACTTGTCCGACGTCTGAGACAACGGCATCGGTACCGAAATTTTCAATTTGCGACTTAAGAATGCCGGAAATTTCTGCTGCGCTGATATCCATCGAGCTGACTATGCTCCCTTCATGGCGGTGTTCATGCGATCAAGTTTAGCGGCAATACTTGCGTCAACGAGTTGAGACCCGATGCGCAACTGAATACCGCCGATCAGCGAAGGATCTACTTCACTGGTGAGTTCAACCTCGCCGCCCACGGCTTTGGCGAGAATTTTTTCGATGCGAGCACGCTCTGCATCATTCATATCTGACGCTGTGCGGACAACTGCGCGTTTGACACCGCGCTGTTTCGCAAACAATTCGTCGAAAGCGCTCTGCGCTCCTGTAATATCGTTGGCACGACCGTTTAACGCCATGGTGCCTATGAAGTTTTGCACCAGCGGGTGAATGCCAGCTTTCTTAGCAATCTCTGACAGGGCCGCGCCTTTTTCGGCACGGGACACCGCGGGAGAATTCATGACACGGCTAAGATCATCCGAACCATTAGCGATCGCGGCGAATTCTGCGAGCGCTTTGTTAACGCCCTCAAGCTCGCCTTTTTCCTGTGCAAGCGTAAAAAGCGCGCTGGCATAACGCTGCGCTGCTTCACTTGCTTGTTTCACTCTTGATGCGGCCAAGGTCAAAGTCCGTTGTCTAATCGAAACAAAATAGTTTCGGAATGAAAAAATGAACATCCACCAATCACGGCGTTTGCCCTAAGAACTGTGCGCCGCTTAGCACCAGAATTTCGGCATGACAACATCGCGACACCATCGATCTGTGCGGCGAAATGGCATGTCTGCACGATGCAACCCCCACCTCTAACCGGATCTTCAGTGTTTACTAAGCAATTTGCACCGCTCTCGCAAGAACTGGCAATAGTGTTTTTCACTCGAAAAAGCGCAAGTTCGAGCTGCCCGATTGGGCGAACCCGCATAAAATAGAATCGACTTGGGGCAACTTCATTTCGTCTGGAAAGCGCTGAGCATCTCTTCGGAGAGAATGCTCGTCAACTCTAACTTATCTGCCCCGTTCGACCTTCCCGTGCTCATAAATAGACTTGTGAGGCTGTGAAAAAATTTGGCGCCACCTAGATATCGAATCTGGCGGAGATATTTTCGAGTTTTGCTTTCGCTCCCACATGCGTCCCCCGACAGCTGCAGAAATTCTACCGGTGGTGTAATTCAGGGGCGTCGGAGAGTAAACAGACGATTTAAACTAGAGAAAAGAATACGGATCTATATCCACAGATAACCGAACGTTCACGGGCAATTTCAGACGGGAGACCCAGGCCGCCATATAGGCGGACAAATCTACTGTGCGGGGCGCTTTTATAAGAAAGCGCCTGCGGTGCCTCCCCCTGAGCACAGTTATCGGTGCGGGGGCCGGACCGAATAGCTCAATGCCCTCGCCATTCGGCGCCGCGCTTACGATCTCGCGTGCAGAAATTTCCACGGCCTCAGCTGAAGGGGCTGATAGAATCATCGCGGCAAGTCGTCCGAATGGGGGTAGCCCCAAATCCGCACGCACATCTCGCTCAATTTGCAAAAATCCGTCACGGTCCCCGTCTGCCAAAGCCAGCATAGCGGGATTGTCCGGCGCGTACGTTTGAACTAGCGCGCGCCCGGGGCGTTCTGCGCGTCCTGCGCGACCCGCCACTTGCGACAAAAGCTGATAGGTGCGTTCTCCCGCTCGTAAATCCCCACCCTTCATACCTGAATCAGCATCAATAACGCCAACAAGGGTGAGGTTCGGGAAATTATGTCCTTTCGCGACAATCTGAGTGCCAATTAGCACATCAATTTCGCCCGCCTCCATTCGCTCAACAATTCCGCGTGTCGCGTCACCTCCCTGAGCTGTATCGCTGGAAAATATCTCAATACGCGCATCCGGCATCAATAGCCGGACCTCTTCTGCAACCCGCTCCACGCCCGGACCAACACCCATCAAGCTGTCGGCTGCCTTGCAATGCGGACACGCTGTGGGTTTCGGGATCGAGTATCCCGTCACATGACAAACAAGCCGCCCTGTATAACGATGCTCTGTCAGCCAGTTTTCGGTTCCAGGTGTCTTCAGGCGCTCCCCGCAAGACTTGCAAATGACCAGCGGTGCATAACCGCGACGGTTAAGGAACAACAGCGATTGCTCCCCCGCCTCAAATGTCTCCTTCAGCACCTGCGTGAGATGCGGAGACAACCAGTGATTCTTTTCAGGTGGCGCTGACCGCAAATCGACCAAACTCACGTCAGGCAATCGACTCGCACCCGGGCGTGCTGACAGTTTTAATCGATGATAGCGCCCCAGTTCTGCATTCACGACTGTTTCCAAAGCAGGCGTGGCGCTCGCCAGCACGATACAGGCTGCCTCCAGTTTGGCGCGCATGACCGCCAGATCACGCGCATGGTAGGTGACGCCCTCTTCTTGCTTGTAGGAGCCGTCATGTTCCTCATCCACAATGATGAGCTTTAAATTGTTATAAGGAAGGAACAGCGCCGACCGAGCCCCGATAACGATTCGGGCGCCACCATTTGCAGCTTCTCGCCACGTTCGGCGGCGCTCTTTCTCTGACAGTCCCGAGTGCCATGGCGCTGGCATTGCATCAAAACGCGCCTCGAACCGCGCTAAAATGGCTTGGGTCAGTGCAATTTCCGGCAGGAGAACGAGGATTTGAGCATCAGGATCGGTCCGCAAGGCTTCCGCGATCGCTTCAAAATAGACTTCCGTTTTGCCCGAGCCGGTCACACCGTCCAGCAGGAACGCGTGGAACCCGCTCTCTCGCACCGCAAACCGCAACTCATCGGCAGCCTCTTCCTGCTCATCCGTTAGCGTTGCCCCCGGAACAGTCAGATCGGGCACCGGGAATGGTTGATCTACAGATTGTCGCATTGCCTCCAATGCCCCAGTCTTGGCTAGTCCCGAAACAACCCCACCGGAAACACCGGCAGCTTTTGCAAGATCTGCTGTCGAACTCGGGCCTAATTCGTCGGCAGCGCGAAGCACTTTTAAGCGTGCCTCTGTCGCACGCTCTGGCGCCTTGCCGGTCGACCGATACCGGGTCTCAACAGGTGATGGCTCTAACGCCCCGGGAGACCTCAACGCCATAGAGAGAACATGCCCCGGATGTGAAACTGTGTATCGCGCTGTAAACCCAATAAACTCCCGCATTGCTGAGGTCATCGGCGGCGCAACGAAGACAGAAGCGACCGGCTTCAAGGTGCGACCCTCGCCAACAGAATCATCCAACAACTCAAGGACGACCCCAGTACGTTCATTCTTGCCCAGCGGCACTTTTACATATGAACCGGCCTCAACAGCCATTCCCTCCGGCACCGAATAATCGAACGGTTCCGGCAGCGGAAGTTTAAGGAGGACGCGCGCGACGGGCATATGCATCCACTAGCCGATCCATTTTGCAGCGTCATCCCGCGATTGTCCGCCAGTATGCACAAAGCATATAATGAAAACTCAAACGATTGGAGCGGCGCGTGACCCGAGACCCATCAAATGGCTGGAACGGTGTTGCAGCAAAGTTCATCAAGCATCGCTCTGATATTGGTCGAGATGTCATTGCGCATTGGATCTCCACGCTTCCTCGTGGAGCTTCGGTTTTCGATATCGGCTGCGGCTTTGGCGATCCAGTAACGCGGCTACTGCGTGAAAACGGCATGGCGGTTTACGCCATTGAGCCATCAAAAAATTTGGTAGCGGAGTTTCAACGTCGCCTACCCGGGATTCCGATCAGATGTGAAACGATTGAGGAAAGCTCATTCTTTAATCGAACATTCGATGCGATTTGCACAATCGGACTGCTTTTCCTCCTGCCAATCGAAAGCCAGATTCAACTCTTTAAAAAAGTTTCGAGCGCTCTTGATTTGGGCGGGCAGTTTCTATTCTCGGCGCCAGCTGAAATCTGCGAATGGGACGACCTTCTCACTTCACGCCGCTCAGTCTCGCTCGGTTTGAATGCATATACAGCGCTCGGCTCGGTAAACGGGCTTGAATTGCTCAAAACCAAATTGGACGCGGGCGGAAACCACTACTACTTCATGCAAAAAGTTAGCGCCTGATTCTTAGCCATGCATATAGAACCTCGCCAACTCATCAGCCGCCTCACGTAACGGTCCAGCATCCTCGGTCAGTCTGCACTGAACCAACGCACCATCGAGCACGAATAAAGACAGTCGCGCCAGTCGTTCCGCTCGCTCTGCACTCAGTCCATCAGAGACGCCTTTGGCGGTTAGTATACCCGTCCATTCAGCGATGACGTCTCGTCCCGCGGACTGTATACGACCCTCTTCTGGGACTGTTTCTAGAATAATCGTCGTTATCGGGCTGCCATCTCGAAAACCGGATTCCGCCATCCAACCGGCCATCAAGTCGAAATAGCAAGACAGCATTTCGGCTGTGCTCTCAGCTTGTCCGGCGAGGTGGCGAAAAGTGTCAGAGACAGTCTCACCCGCTCGCTTAATGGCGGCTTCTCCAATCTCAACCTTCCCACCTGGGAAGTAGTGATAGAGTGACCCCTTCGGCGCTCCACTCTCCTTCAGAATCTCTGACAAACCGGTACCAGCATAGCCTTGCTGGCGGAACAATTTCACCGCGCTTGTCAGTATCGCTTCATAGTGTTTCGCTACCGCGGGCATGCATGCCTCCATAAATTATATAGACTGGTCTACATAAACAATCTATAGATCATACCCTAACAAACCGTGAGAGCAAAATATGAAAGATACGATCCCCGACGGCTTCGTCCCACATTTTCGCAAAAGCGGCCTGACCGATCCATGGGAACCACTCTATTCACGCAATACGGGTGACGCCATTCAGATCGGCCTTTTGGCAGGTCCGGCCCACGCCAACTCTCGCGGTTTTGTTCACGGCGCCTTGATTTCGGCGCTTGCTGACAATGCCATGGGCCTGAGTTGTGGAATCACGGCTGAAGGCGTGTCGGGTTTCGTGACTGTCGGGCTCAGCGTCGATTTCCTTTCAACCGCCCGCCTCGGCCAATGGTTGGAGATTCGCCCGACCGTCCTAAAGGTTGGGCGCTCCCTTTCTTTCTGCGCTGCAACCATTCACGCTGATGACAAGATTTGCGCCCGCGCCGATGCAACCTTTTCCGCCGTCAAAACTAAATCGGAGACGGCATGAGCCGCTCAATCCTCGACCACCTACGCGCTATCAACGAAACCGCCGCATTCAATCGCTGGGCCGGCTTTGAAGTCGTCTCCGCCTCAACAGGCCAGGTGGACCTCGCGATCAACTGGCGCGAAGACTTCGGGCAATATGCCGGGTTCCTTCATGCTGGTTTGACGGGCGCGCTGATTGACACCGCATGCGGTTATGCGGCTGTAACGCAATGCGGTGCCGTGCTTGCTTCCCACAATGGAGTCAACATGATTGCCCCCCCAGTCGGTGAACGCTTCATCGCGCGGGGTCGCGTCATCAAACCTGGGCGCAGACAAATCTTCACGGCCACAGAGCTGTTCGCAATCAAGGATGGGGTCGAAAAGCTTGTCGCGACAGGTGACGCGATCCTCGTGCCGATGGAGTCGCAAACCGGACGGCAGATTTTCCCTTATGCCGCACGGGAAGCGCTTGCCTGATTGCCATACCCCCCTTACGAATTTGCATATGGGAAGTAACGTGAAAACCGGCTACGAGCCGATGACAAGCATTGACGCCGTAACGGCCGGGCTTGGTGATGTGGGGTACATCTCCACAAAGGAAATTTCGACCGCTGTGTTTTTGGCGCTCGGTCTGCGCAAACCGATTCTGATCGAAGGGCCTGCCGGTGTGGGTAAGACAGATCTGGCGCAATCGCTGTCACGCTGGCTAGAACTGCCAATCCTGCGCTTGCAATGTTATGAAGGGCTTGATGAAGGCAAAGCGCTGTATGAATGGAAATACGGCAAGCAACTCCTCTACACTCAAATCCTCAAAGAGAAGCTGAACGAATTGATCGGCGAGGCGGACAATCTCGGTGAGTCGCTGGGCAAGCTGTCATCGTTTGAAGACATGTTCTTCTCCGAGCAATTCCTGGAATCCCGACCACTGCTGACCTCGATGCAGCAAGACAAAGGCTCAATTCTTCTGATCGACGAAATCGATAAATCAGACGAAGAATTCGAAGCTTTTTTGCTGGAAGTTCTGTCCGACTATCAGGTCACCGTGCCGGAGATTGGCACCATTAGCGCCAACGTGCCTCCTCTTGTCATCCTCACATCGAACAATGTGCGTGAGCTTGGTGATGCGTTAAAGCGGCGTTGCCTTCACCTCTATATAGGCTTCCCCGATCATCAGCGTGAATGCGAAATCGTACGCGCGCGAGTACCAGATGTTGAGTCGCAACTTCTGTCACAACTGGTCAGTTTTGTTCAAGCTGTGCGCGACGCAGACATCAAGAAGCGTCCGTCTATTTCTGAGACAGTAGATTGGGCAAAAACGCTGCTCCTACTCCACGCAAATGCGCTAGATGAATCATTTGTGCGCGAAACGCTCAACGTATTGCTCAAGCATGAGAGCGACATCGCCACGGTCAAACCTAAACTCGGCCAAATGGTGCGAGAGGCCGTCGGCACCGATGCGCAAGGACGCAAAGCCAGCGGGTATCCGGAACTCGGTTAGACGATGGAACGCGCGCTCACCAATTTCATCAGAGCACTGCGCTCTTCAGAAGTCCGGGTTTCCACAGGCGAAGCCCTCGATGCAGCGCGCACTGTCGCCCTTATAGGATATGGTGACCGCCCGCTCTTGAAAGACTCGCTTGCCTGTGTGCTCGCCAAGTCCCCTGAAGAAAAAGACATCCACGACAATTTGTTCGATCTCTATTTCTCTCGTCAATCCAACACCGACACACCGCAAACCGAAGCAACAGAAAACGAGCCTAAAAGCTCTGGCGATGAACCGGAATCCTTGATCGAACTGTTAGAAAGTGGAGATGAGCCCGCCATCGCGATGGCCATCGAACAAGCCGCTGAACGGGCAGGATTGGACGACATTCGATTCTCCACCCAAGTGGCTTATTACTCCCAGCGAATCGTCAAAGAGATGGGCGGCGAAGGCCTGCAAACCACACTGCTTGAGGCGCTGCAAGCTCACACGCCCGAAGGCGAGGAAGAAGCGGCCAAACTGATTGATATGCGCCGTGATCTGACAATGCGCGCTCGTGAACGCGCTCAGCAGAGCTTTGACGTTTTCGGCCGGGGCGAGACCGAACAATTCAGAGACGACTACGCAGCATCCAAGCCGCTCTCCACGCTCGAAATGGCAGATATGGATCGCATGCGCGCACTGGTTCAGAAAATTGCCAAGCGCCTCGCCGTCAAACATTCCCGTCGCCGGTCGAAGCGCAATCGCGGTCAATTGGATGTGCGCCGCACGATGCGCGCCAATGCCGGGTTGGATGGCGTCCCATTCAATGTTGTCTGGCGACAGAAGAAAAAGGACAAGCCAAAAATTGTGGCGATCTGTGATGTGTCCGGATCTGTCTCGCGCTATGTGCGCTTCTTGTTGATGCTGCTCAACTCGCTGAACGACGTTGTGCCAGACCTACACAGCTTCGCCTTCTCAGCACGCCTCGGACCTGTAGATCAATGGTTCGATGAGATGACCTTTGAAAAGGCTATGGCTCAAATCATAAATGAATATGGCATGGGCTCGACCAGTTACGGCCAAGCGTTCTCTGATCTTCGCATGAACCATATGAATCTCATTGATCGACGCACAACGATCATCATGCTGGGTGATGGACGCAACAATTATGGTGACGCGCGCACTGATCTTTTGCAAGAATTTGCCGCCCGCGCAAAACAACTCGTTTGGCTAACCCCTGAGGGATATTCCCTATGGGGCACGGGTGATAGCGAATTGCCGAAATACTTCCCGTACTGCACACAGATGAGCCCTGTCTCAACTCTCCGAGACCTGGAACGCGCTGTGGATCAGATCCTCGCCGCTTATGGCTGAACTACCACAGGCTAGAAGTTGACGCCGATTGATATGCTCGCCTTCAAATAGCTCGCTTGATTCACATCAAGACTGTTGGTCGCCACCTCAAACCCAATATTTTTCCATTTCACTGCCGCGCCTACAGCCCCTGATGTCCACTCAGCGCTACCGGAAACTTGCAATTCGTCATTGGCCTGCCACGTTACCCGGCTCTCAGCTAATGTAATGTCCTCAACCTTCATAGCCGATTGTTCGACCGTCCAACGTTCGTTCATGTCATATGCTACACTGGCTACAAGCCTTGGATTGTAGCGTTGTTTGTGGTCCTCATAAGTTTCCCGGCCCGAGAGATATGGCCTCACATTCAGCAAACCGTCTTCAGCCACCGTCACACGCGTCGTACTGGAATCCAGCTCTGTTCTCGGCGCGTCATCCCAACGTAAATCACTGTATAAATCTCGCGCCTCAACGGCTATGGTCAGGTCTTTTGTTGGCTCCCACGCCAACTCCAAATCTGTCGTTACACCATAGCCATTGGGATCCTCAACTTGCCGATCTAAAATGATGTCATGCGTATAATAATAATCTGCCGTCACATCAGCCCAATACGCACCATCACGAGGCGCGGTTACCTGCCCCTCAATTTTTCCATCAGTAAAACGATGAAGTGATAAAGCCGTCATGCTCGCTGATACGGATATCGTATTGCTGATATTATGCGCGAAGACGACGCCAACACCACTCGCCTGCACCTCATTCAGAGAGATATCAACATCATACTCCCCCTCTTTAATGAGGTTTCCATTCACGTTGTTAACGAGCAAAGGCGCGACATCAGGATTGTATTTTGTGTAATAATCATAGCGGGTTGTCGCGAATACGCCGAGATGGTCGCCCTTAACTGTCGCCCTCACCTCGCTATGCGTGAAGCTCTCATTCCCGCCCAAATCGAGACGTGCAGAGGCCAACCCATTAAACGCGCCTTTGATCGAGATACTCTCTGACCAAGACAACGTTTCGGCAGAAAACTCCACCTGATCCATCGCCAAAAACTGAACCACTTCCGCCCGCGCCGATGGCGCCGCCAAAGCAAGTAATCCGGCCCCGATGGACAACTGTTTAGAAATCTTCATGGCGCTCAGCATCCAAGACATCGAATTGGAACGGTACGGTTTAAAGAAACTGCCGCTCACTAGAATAGCCCTGCTACATTAGATCAATGATACGAAAGTACCATCAGCGAACCGCACGATTAGTACTCCATTGTCGTCATCAATCGTGGCCAACTCTTCACCATCCAGAACCAATGTCCCCGTGATCTCATCCGTTGTTGAAGACTTGGTCAGCGTCATCACAACACCATCTTGGTTGATGATGCTTATAGGTTGGTCTTCCACTTCCTCCAGCACATCAAAACTCAACACATTGATCTCGAAACGACGCCCCGCAAAACTAACGCGTGCGGCCACATCACCAGCAAGTGTTTCATCCTGGAAATTCACGCCGCCGAACAGGCTGAACTCTGTCTCAGGATCATTCGCATCTATTCCGGCAATGTTTTGACGCACAGAGGCAGAGAAACTGCCTTCTACCGCGCCGTCACCAACGAGGCGCGATCCGTTACCGACACCATAATAAACACCTGACACACAATCCCCCTGACCAATTACAATCCCCTCAATCGTTGCACCATCAGCTCTAAATCGCCAATCAGGAACAAAATATAGCTTAGTCATTTCCCCGCCACGACCGGGATAACACGAAACGAACGACCGAGTACCTTCCCCATATCCCCCCAAATAGAATGCCGATATATCGTGATAGGGGGGATTCTCCAGAAATTCTTCCGTTGCTTCGCCCCCAAAAAATGCATTGAAACGTCCCGGCTGGACCATAAATTTGACGGTTTCTAGCTCCCCAAATTCATCCAAACGCGTTTCCGTATACATCAGATAAGCCCTTCCAGACCCATCATCATCCCTCATCGCGACGAAATCATGATCTTGATCCGTATATATAATTCGTCCGTCACTCTGCGGCCAGGCAATGTATTGCGCGACCAAATCATTAACCTCTGACACACTCGCAAACTCAAAACGCCCAACCGAGTGGTCTGGAGACAGAGGGTAGTCGACCGCAATTTCGTTGTTGGCAATAACGTAATTCGACATCACCACACGTTCACGCTCATTGCTGATCGTCACACCATCTGCCGACGCGTCGAGAACGACCGACACATCAACAAACTTCTCGCCGTTCTTAAGAATGCCTGACAAGGAGATCTTTGATGTTGTGAAATCTCTCACAAACTCCGAAAAATGTACGCGATTCCCGCTGGAACCGACGAACACGTCATAGCCATCCACCGCAAAATCGTTGATCGTGAAACTCGTCTCCCCTTTGAACGACAGTCCATCTGACTGTTTTTGATTCATTTCTCCGACAACATCGAACTGGAAGCTCTCCGCTGTAACACGGATTTCTTTCACGTCTGAAATATCATTCGCAGATCGCTCAATCACAATACTTTCAGCGTCCACTACGCTAATCTGGCTATCGGTGACTCTCATTTCGAATCCACTGTTGCTTGCCTGCCCAAACAAACGAGCATTACCGCTACCAGATAGTTCGGATATATGTGTAGCAAAGGTACCAAGTGGCGACATCACGGACTGGGCAGCCAGCTCACCATAACTATCTGTGTAATCGAACTGGAGCGAAACAAGTACGCCAGATGAATCCGTATACTGCACATTTGCTGTCACTCTTTCTCCAATTCGCCCCATTGTAACGGTTGGTCCCAATGAGCTTGTGTACACAGTAAGTGAGTTTCCCGCGTCGTGCGCATATTTCTCTTCGATCAGAGCTTCACTCATGGCCTCAGCGCCCGAAGCAAAACCATTGAATACGGCTTCCGTGTCGTCGCTCAGCAATTCCGCCGCCACCTCGACCTGTTCGGAAAAATCGATCACAGAATCTCCATTGGCATCGGACTCTGCAGCACCAATGACAAGCTGAAGATCAGAAACAAACGCTTTCGCTTTATCCAGATGGTTCGCGTCAGCCGAGGGTGAGGGCTGACCTTGCACCAACTCATCAGCACGACGCGATGAGGACGTCGCCAACGCATCACCCAAACTTGCCCGCACACCCGCCAGTTCGTCAGCCGATATCGGACTTACCGTTTCGGCTGCCAAGCTTCCCTCGAATATGTCTTCCAGACTAACCAGCTCAGAATCATCATTTGCCTCATTGCCAACAATCTCCCCATCATTGCTGATAAAGGTTCTCACAAAATCTTCCATCGCAACGGAAAGGTCAGTATCATCCTCATATAGCGCAGCAAGAAGCCCAGCATTGATCAATCCACTCCGGGCCGCATCAGTACTTGCGGGTAGATCTGCAACAGTTACATCAACCACCGGCAAAGCCGCGAAATCGCTTGTCGTCATGCCGAATAGATCAGCGACTTCGCTATTCGCGCTTGCCAAAATTTCTGACGTGAAAGTTGCCGGTGCTCTCTCGATTGCGAGTGATGCAACCAAATGAGTCAGGGCTGTGACATTGACCGTCGCGCTTCCACCATCCTCTGGCGCCGGGATAATCGATGTTAATTCAAAGTCTACACCGATGGGAAATGCCTCTCCAAAAGGCACAATACTGGAGCCATTGGCGCACCCATCAGCAGCGTCGCACTTCATCGTTGCGCCGTCTCCGCCGGTAACGACCACCCGAACGAATTCCTCATTGAAGTTTGCCGAAGCAGGAATTGACAAAGCATAAGAGCCATCAGTTGCTGATGACCGCCCCGTCGCGACTTCGGTGGTAACATCTTCAACACCTGTTACCGTCACATAGCCATTTAAAATCAGCCCCTTGGCCAATTCGCCCTCTAAATCCACGGAAATCCCTATGGGTGCTGGTGGCGATGGAGGGGAAGACGGGGAAGGCGTAACCGTAGTGGGATTCGACGTTCCGTCTGAGCCGCCTCCGCCACCACAAGCCACGAGCGCCAGAGACGTGTATAATATCACCGCCCCAAATGCTGAACACCTAGTCGCTTTTTTCCAATCCAATTTCTTCGAAGTCATAATTCCCTGCCCATAAACGCTTAATCTCATCAAGAAAGTCAGCGAGAGACCCACAACCTATCGCGAAAAACTTCCAACCAGAGAGAATTACCCGTTAAAGTGAAAAAATACAACTAGATACCTAAAATGGCGCCCCGCCAATCTGAGATATTTTTTGCGATATGCGAACCGTTCAACGGTGCGGGCCGCTGGCAAAAGGGCAGCTAATCCTCATCATCTCCAGCAACCGACGCTGCGAGCGACGCGGACAAAAACCGGTCAATATCACCATCTAGAACACCTTGCGTGTCTGATGTTTCAATTTCGGTGCGTAGATCTTTCACCATTTGATATGGCTGCAAAACATAAGATCTGATCTGGTGACCAAAGCCGATCGCGCTTTTCTCACCATGCTCAGCTTCAGCCACATCACGACGCTTTTGCATTTCCATTTCATAGAGACGTGAGCGAAGCATCCGCCACGCTTGATCACGGTTCTGATGCTGCGAGCGGGAGTTTTGACACGCAACAACGATCCCCGAGGGCTCGTGAGTCAATCGTACGGCCGAGTCAGTTTTATTGACATGCTGCCCGCCAGCCCCTGATGCCCGATACGTGTCAGTACGCACATCTGACGGATCGATCTCGATATCGATATTGTCGTCAATCACAGGGGTCACGCTAACAGATGCAAAAGATGTGTGCCGACGCGCGGAACTGTCGAACGGCGAGATTCGGACAAGTCGATGAACACCCTGCTCTGACTTCAGCCAACCATATGCATTGTCGCCTTTGATTTGGTAAGTCGCAGACTTGATTCCGGCTTCCTCGCCTTCTCTTTCATCCTGTTCTTCGACCTTGTAGTCATGAGCTTCAGCCCAGCGAACATACATTCGCCGAAGCATAGAGGCCCAGTCTTGGCTTTCCGTGCCGCCCTCCCCCGCATTGATCTGCACGAAGCAATCATTGCCATCGACTTCACCCGACAACAATGCTGCAAGTTCCGCTTTTTCCGCCCGCTCTGACGCACGCTTTAACGTTGCTTCTAAATCGGCAATCATACCTGCGTCGCCGTCGGCCAACTCCAATAACTCTTCGGAATCAGCGGCCTCTTGCTGAAGGGTTGTAACGACTTCAATTCCATCGGCGAGCTTTTGTCGTTCACGCATCATTGCCTGCGCGGCATTTGAATCATCCCAAAAATCGGGACGCTCAGAAAGTGCTGTCAGCTCATCCAAACGCTTTGTTGCAGTATCCCAGTCAAAGACGCCTCCGCAGCAATTCAGATGACTGACGTATTTGGTCGATCATGGATTTTAAATCTGAAGACATGGGCGACACTTACCTACTCTAAAACGACTTACCTTAACTTTATGACAGGTCAGTTAGCCGAGACCGCCACTTTGGTCAAAGCTCATCGCTAGAATATATCTCCCAAATCATTGTCGACAGCTGTTTCAACAGGTGGTGGCATGTCGCCATTCTCGTCCGGAATCTGGGCTGGAGGCATCGGATTGGCAGTCCCAAATATACCACCTCCCGAATCACAATTGCCTGAAATCGACAAGCAATCATCTGTTCCCGCGAACGCCGCCATACCCGGCTCAGTCCCTGGGCGAAATGCTTCGTCAATTGTCACAGCTGTATTCGGCCCCGGCAAAGCGCCCGTGCGTGCATCCACTCTGACGAGTCTCACACCGGGAGGAATGCGGAAAGGCAATGCGGCTTCTCCCTCGAGGGCCTGTTCCATAAACTCAGTAAATATAGGCGCCGCAACAGAGCCACCAGCTTCGCCTTCACCCAGTGAACGATTGTCATCAAAGCCGACCCGCACACCTACAACGAGGTCAGGCGAGAAGCCCATAAAAATCGCATCACGATAATCATCTGTAGTGCCTGTCTTACCCGCTAGCGGTTTACCCACTCGTAGCGCTCGACGGCCCGTACCACGCTGCACAACGCCTTCCAACATATGCGTGGTCTGATAAGCCACGATCGGATCCATGACCTGCTTCCGAATATCTTCCAGTTGCGGCGGCTCTTGATTGTTCCATTCTGTAACCGAGCACCCAGTGCATGGCCGAGTATCGTGGCGATAAAGTGTGCGACCATGACGATCTTGCACCCGGTCCAGCAATGTAGGTGTCACTTCCTTGCCGCCATTTACAAAAACCGCATAAGCGCGCGCCATGTCGATCAGATAGGCGTCGCCTGCGCCGAGAGACATCGCGTCATAAGGCGGCAAATCCTCATACATTCCCATGCGTTCGGCGAGATCAGAAACCGCTTCCATGCCGATATCCTTGCCCACACGTGCCGTCACCTGATTGAGCGATTTCTCAAGCGCCACGCGCAAGGTCACCATGCCATAAGAACGGCCTTCCGTGTAATTCTTCGGCGCCCAGTAATCACCCGTCGACACATCAAACGACACGAATGGCGAGTCCAGCATTCTTGATGCTGGCGTGTAGCCTTTTTCCAATGCCGCAGCATAGACGATGGCTTTGAACGCTGAGCCCGGTTGACGTTTGGATTGCGTCACACGGTTGTAGCTCGACTTGAAGAAAGAATACCCACCTTGCATCGCCAAGATACGCCCCGTATGCGGATCAAGTGCGATTAGCGAACCATCAACATCGGGCACCTGACGCAAAATAGCGTTACCGACAGGGATCATCATGGGTTCTGGTTTTGGTGTCGCGACAACATTGCCTTCGTCGTCAGTTGTTTCGTTGGCAGGCGCGGACACCTCCTCAGCGTTTAATTTCTTACGCTTCAGTTCGGCAAGAATCACATCGCCCTTGCGGAGCCCAGTCTCTCCGCCTTCGCGCTCAAATGTATTCGCCCACTCTACCTCCTCGGCGGACATTTTTATCGTCGCACCATCGGTCAACAGCAATACGGCCCCGCTATCGGAGATTTTTTGAACTGCAGCAGCTTCCCACGTGCCATATCCTCCGGGGAGTTTAACGTCTTTCAAGCGCTCGGCGGCGCCATCTCCCAATTCAATTGAAGTGACAGGTCCGCGGTATCCGTGCCGGCGATCGTAGGCAATCAGGCCATTCTGCAACGCTTGCTGCGCTGCTAATTGCATTTTGGTATCAATTGTTGATCGGATCGATAGCCCGCTTTGCTGCAAAGTATCATCACCATAAGTTTTAGTCAGATCACGCCTTAACTCTTGGACGAAATAGGTCGTTGCGGCGTATTCAGGCCCACGAAACCGGCGGGTTGTTGACAAAGGCAAAGCCATTGCAGCATCGGCTTCTTCTTGAGTGACATATCCATCTTCAACCATCCGGCCTAAAACATAGTTCCGGCGGCTCAACAGCTTCTCAGGTCGACGATAGGGGTTCACCGCAGACGGCGCTTTTGCCAATGACGCAAGAATAGCCGCTTCTGACAAATCGAGTTCTGGCAAGGATTTGTTGAAATAATTAAGCGCCGCAGACCCCACACCGTATGAGTGATAGCCTAGGTAAATCTCGTTCAGATAGAGTTCGAGAATTTCTTCCTTCGTAAACTCTTTCTCCATGCGCTTGGCAACGACAGCCTCTTTCGCTTTGCGCTCTAATTTCTGGTCGCGGGTCAACAGCATGTTTTTGGCGACCTGCTGGGTAATTGTAGACCCCCCCTGCAGACCACCCGACCCTGTGATTTTGTTCTTTGCTGAATTCACCGCACCGCGCGTGATGCCTTTATAATCGAGGCCATTGTGCGTAAAAAACGTTTTATCTTCCGCCGCGACGAACGCTTCGACAACGTGAGTCGGAATGGATTCGAACGGCACGAAAACCCGGTGTTCTTTCGCAAATTCTGCAATCAGCGCGCCGTCACCAGCATGTACCCGCGATGTAATAGGCGGTTCATATTGCTTGAGTTTAGCAATGGATGGAACCGTACGACCTATCGCCGCAAAGTAGAGCCACAACAGGATCAAGCCAATGACACCGAGAACCAGTCCCACCACAAACAATCGACGCACCCATTTCCAAATTGGAAAACCCGTCGATTCGTCTCCATCCTCAGCATAGGCCATGTTCAGTTCTCACATCTTCAACCGGGTCAAAGTTCCGCTCATGCGGGAATCGCATTGGTTTCTGGCCATTGTAAGGCGCAGGCTGGGCGCATTAAAGAGGCCAACTGCTAGATATCTTGCCGGGCAATTTCACCGTCGTCCAAAGAAACATCCGGCAGTTTACGTTTCTCCGGTTTTGGCTCGGTCAGGCCGTTTACCAATCGCGCCTCAATCTCTTTCTTCTTATCAACCGGAGGCCAGTTCTCCAGTGCAATTTTCCACGCAGCAATCGCCTCGTCCTTTTTGCCTAGATGCCAGTAAATATCGCCTAGGTGTGTTTCCACTTCCCAATGCTGCTGAGGCTCCAAATCGGCTTGAGCAGACTCAATCAATCTCAACGCGCGTTCGAGGTGGCCAAGTTTGAACATTGCCCACCCCAAAGAATCTGCAATATACGGATCGCGCTGGGCTAACGCTCTGGCACGGGCCAAAACCTTATACCCCTCCTCATACATGTCGGTGTTGATTGCCAAATAATACCCCAACGAATTCAACATGTATGGATCATTGGGACGCACAAGAATTTCTGATCGCAAAATCGCCAAACCTTCCTCAATTTGTCCTGCATCACCCAAGGCGTCCGCCAGCAAGATTCTGCGATCATGCGTGTCATCCAAGGCGCGCGCCTGTTTAGCGTGCTCAAGCGCGATATCAACGTCACCAAATTGACTGTAAATATCCGCGGAGACGGCGTGTGCTGAAGCCTGTTCCGCTGGATTTTCGGCAAGCACCATCACTTTTTGCAGCAACTCATAAGCGCCCTTCTTGTCTTCCAGCAAGGTTCTCAATCGGACTGCGCCATATAACGTATCCAACTCTTCATCCTCTGTCATGAGTGTCAGAGATTCAGCAATGGCGGCTTCTGCGGCAGCAGGTTTCTCGGCCATAATGTATGCGTGTCCAGCCGAAATCTGGAACGCGGCGCTTGGCTCAGGCTCTCCCAATGCCACATGCGCCGCACCCTCATAGAAACCATTGTCGTACAAATCAGCCACGATACCGCCGCGCAAACCCTCATCTGATGGGTCTATCAACAACGCAACCTGATCAAACGCTGACCGCCGCGGATCAAATCCATCTGGGTAAATCCCCATCATGATCAAGCGAAGTATCCTCTGCTCCTGCACGGCCCGCGATACATCGGAGAGTGATTGCGCAAAAGCGCCTTCAACATCGATTGCCTCATCCTCTAAATTTTTACCTGTCTCCAAACTTTCAATTGCGGCTGCATATGAAATTGCCTCTTCAGGTTCTGCATCTGCAAGCTGCTGATAAACGGCTTTTGCCTCTTCTATGCGCCCCAACTGTCGTAGCAACAAAGCATGCCGCGCAACGACTGTTCTGACGTGCGAGTAGACGAGGCCTCGCGGATCGAATTGGTGTTCAGGCGCTTCGATTCGTGCTGGAGTTATCGATTCATAAACTGCGATAGCCTGCTCAGGACGCCCAATTGCCTCCAGAAGCGCTGCCAATGATAAATCACCCGTCAACCCAGGCATGCCCGACGCAACATTCCGGTGTTGCTGGATCGCCATTTCAGGCTTGCCCTCCAACGCGTAAAACCAAGCGTTCAAAAAGACATAAAAATCGGATGTAACTTCCGGATCATCTCCTTCTGCGCCAAAGCCCAGCTCTCGCCGTGCAGCATCAAGGTCACCTGCCGCCGCTCGGTCTATCGCCAAATATGCAGAGAGGATTTGGTCATTTGCGACTTCATCTTTACCCAACGCCTTCAACTTTTTTAAATAGCCAAACGTATCGCCAGCCTTGAGCGCATCTTCTGGCGCTTCATAGCTCATAAGCGCGCCAGACGAATCATAGACCGCCGTTGCAGCTGCCGCCCGTGAGAGACCCGCCTCTTGCGCGATAGACTCTGTAAATGCTGGAGAGCCTGGCCCACCGGTACTGGCGCAACCGGTAACAACCAAACTGATGGCTATGAATGCTGAAGAGAGAAACTGTCGTTTGCGCATGGGTCTGGGAGGCCTCCGGTTCGCGTATCCCGCGAGTGAAGCAGCCTCAGAAGGCAAGAGCAAGTCAGAAGCACGTCAGAATATCACTCCCAAGAAAAAATCCCGAACGCTCAGGCGAGCGATCGGGATTGATTTTCGGAGGAGATTATCGCCCTACATATTAGGATAAGATGGTCCACCACCACCCTCTGGAACCGTCCAGTTGATGTTCTGGTTAGGGTCTTTGATGTCACATGTTTTACAGTGAATGCAGTTTTGAGAGTTGATCTGGAATTTCAGTTCGCCCCCCTCTTCGATCCACTCATAAACACCCGCGGGGCAATAACGCGCCGATGGCCCCGCATAAATATCGTGCTCAGATGATTTCTGCAGTGCCAAATCAATCACCTTCAGGTGAACCGGCTGATCTTCAGCATGGAAAGTGTTGGTGAACGCAACATTCGTCAACTTATCGAAGCTAATGACGCCGTCCGGCTTATCATATTCGATTGGCTTAAACTTCTTCGCTGGCTTAAGCGACTGCGCATCAGTTTTGCCGTGCTTGAGTGTTGGCAAATACCCAAAACCAACCAACTGGCGCAACCACATATCCGGAACACCGAGGACTGCACCCATCAAAGTGCCAAATCGGCTCATCAATGGCTTCATGTTGCGAACGCGGGACAGATCTTTCCAGACCCAGCTCTTGCGAACTGCTTCACCATATTCAACCAACTCATCGCCAGAGCGGCCAGCGATAAGCGCATCGACAGCCGCTTCCGCAGCCAGCATGCCAGTCTTCATGGCATTGTGGGTGCCTTTGATACGCGGCAAGTTTACGAATCCAGCTGAACATCCGATTAGCGCTCCACCTGCGAAGGTCAGCGTCGGGATAGATTGTAACCCGCCTGAGGTGATCGCACGTGCGCCATAGGCAACGCGCTTACCACCCTCAAGATACTGAAGAACATCCTTGTGATGCTTATAGCGCTGGAACTCTTCATAAGGCGCAAGATACGGGTTTTTATAGTTCAGGTGAACAACATAACCGACCGAAACGAACGGTTCACCATTGTCGCGGAAATGGTAAAGGAAACCACCGCCAGCACCGTCCTTGTCTTTAACCGGCCATCCAAATGTGTGCTGCACGAGCCCCTCGGTGAAGATGTCTTCCGGTACAGACCAAACCTCTTTCATCCCAATGCCGAATTTCTGTGGCTCGCAATCGCTCTGAAGGCCGAACTGCTGCATCACCTGTTTAGTGAGCGACCCACGTGCGCCTTCTGCGAAAAATACATATTTCCCCAGCAATTCCATGCCCGGCTCGAAATCCGGTTTTTTGGATCCGTCGAGCGCAATGCCCATAACACCGGCAACAACGCCGCGCACTTCACCTTCGTCGCCATAAACAATCTCGGACGCCGCAAAGCCCGGATAAATCTCGACGCCGAGATTTTCCGCTTCTGTGGCAAGCCAGCGGCATGTATTCGCCAGCGATCCGGCAAAACAGCCGTGATTGCTCATTAATGGCGGGAATGGTGCCCAGCCCATTTCAAGCGAGCCTTCAGGCCCAAGCATTTTGTATTTGTCGATAATAACTTCAGTTTTTAACGGACGATCATCGCGTGTCCGCCAATCTGGGAGCAATTCATCTAGCGCGATCGGGTCAAGCACGATACCTGAAAGAATGTGCGAACCAACCTCACCGCCTTTTTCCAAGACGACAACGGACAGGTCTTCACCCGCCTCATTGGCTTTCTGTTTGAAACGGATGGCAGCGGACAGGCCAGCGGGACCACCGCCGACAATGACCAAATCATATTCCATCGACTCGCGCTGTGGAGCGTCATCAGCCATTGGTTACTCCTCCTATTGGCGTATAGAGTACGCCTTAAGTATAACTGGTAAAGCAATTACTGCCTCTTTACCTCAGGTGTAGAACGTCACAATGGCCAAAACCGCGTCAAATTCGACAATCCAGACTCTCACCGATTGGTGGGATGATATGGGAGTCGACGTTGATTCGGCCCTTGTGACGGCCCTATTGCGTGCGAATCCCTCTGTAAATACTGGGGATATTTCGACCTCGAAAACTGCAAAATCTGCGCCAAGTCTGCTCAACCGCAGATCTCGAGGCCCAAAAGACTGGCCTGCGGAGGCACGGCAGATCGCCGCAGGTTGCGATACTTTGGAAGCCATTCGATCAGCCCTTGAAGCGTTTAAAGGTAGCCCGCTCTCTGAAGGTGTCGAAAAACCAGTCATTTATGACGGGATGGCCGAGGCTGACCTTATGTTGATCGGTAGAGGTCCCAGCTCAGACGACGACCGCACAGGGCGTCCATTCGTCGGTCCGGCGGGCGATCTGTTAGATAAAATGCTCTCCGCCATCAATTGCGGGCGCACGACCAATACTTTTTTGACAAACGTCAATTTCTGGCGCCCACCACGCAACCGAACACCTAAGCCCGAAGAATTGGTCCTGTCGCTGCCTTTTGCATTGCGCATGGTGGAATTGGTGAAGCCAAAACTAATTGTCACCTTAGGGGATGTCCCCACCGCTGCGCTGCTAGAAATGCCGGGCGGAATTATGAAACTTCGCGGACAAGTCCACTCACTCACAACACCGAAAGGGTACACTGTCCCTCTCGTTCCAATGCTGCACCCAGAATACTTGCTAAATAGAGGGCAGGATAAAAGCAGAGCATGGCGAGATTTACTCCTCATAGAATCTCAATTGACGAGTTAATCGCGTGCCAGCCCCACTTTCCATCATCATTCCTACACTAAATGTTCAGGCCGACTTGGGGGTATGCCTGCAGAGCCTGCTGCCCGGCCTGGAGGCTGGTCTGATCCGTGAAGTCATCGTCAGCGACGGCGGATCAACAGACGAAACTCACGCCATCGCGAGTAGTTCAGGTGCAACGATATTAGAGAGCCAGAAAGGCCGAAGCCTCCAACTACGCGCCGGAGCGAAAGCGGCCCGGGGAGACTGGCTACTTTTCTTGCACGCAGACACCGCTCTTTCCCGCAACTGGCCCGAACGGGTCAGTGACCATATCGCGGACTATTCATCGATGGCTGCTGTCTTTGAGTTGAAATATAGATCCGACGCCCGAGCCGCCCGATGGCTTGAACGCCGCGCCCTGCGACGGGCCCGCTGGATGGGCCTGCCCTATGGTGACCAAGGTCTCATTCTTTCCCGAAAACTCTATAACGAGGTTGGCGGGTACCAGGATATCCCATTGATGGAAGACGTGAAAATCGTTCAGGCCATAGGAAAGTCGCGCATTCGAATACTCAACGCGGAAGCGCGCACATCAGCTGCTAAATATGAGCGCGATGGTTATCGCCGTCGCGCATGGCACAATGCCAGTCTACTGGGGCGATATCTTTTAGGCGCATCTCCCGAATCTCTGGCAAAGCGGTATTCATGATACGCGCCCAATTGCTTGTGTTTGCTAAGCCTCCCAGAATTGGAATCTCAAAAACTAGGCTCGCGGCAGAGCTTGGCGTCAGCGAAGCGCGGCGCATCGCAAACTTTTTACTAAATCGCACTTTAAAAACGGCGCATACGGGCCCTTGGAAAACCACTTTATATGTCTCCCCAGACAATGAAGCACACCTTCCCAGGGGAGCATTCGCCAACCCTCGATACAGTTTACGTCCACAAGGCCCGGGAAACCTTACGACTAGACTGGAACGCGGCCTAACCGGCGCCTCAAATGGCCCAGTTCTTTTTGTTGGAACTGACGCACCTGCTATGACGACGCTCCATTTGCACGCCGCCATCCAAAGTTTGAAAACCAACGACGCGGTATTCGGGCCAGCGAACGACGGTGGGTTTTGGCTATTTGGTTTGAACAAATACCATAAAACCCGCTCTCCGTTTCAGAACGTCCGCTGGTCTAGTCCACATGCCCTGATGGACGTTCGGAAAAATCTTCCACAGCCCGATCGAGTCGCCATGCTCCCAACCCTAATCGACATAGATGATAGGAACGATTGGATTGAGTGGACGAAGACGCAGTCACGCAACTGACCCCAGTTAACCTTTATCAAATACGCTCAATCCGTTTGGTGAGCAGGCATTTGAGTCAAACCGCGCCCGAGCAAAGATTAACGTAGCGCCGCAAAAAAATAAGAAACACCGCAAACACGATCATGAGCGTAACTTTCTGGAAACCCGAACTCCCGCAATCTCAGTGCAAATCAAATCACTTTCAGCTCGGGGCTGCTTACAATGGACCTTCAACGCAACACAATTATGCAGGGTGAATGCATCGATATTCTCTCGCGCCTTCCAGACAAGTCAGTCGATCTGGTATTTGCGGACCCTCCCTACAATCTTCAGCTTGGCGGCGGTCTTACACGTCCTGATCAGTCTGTTGTGGATGGCTGCAACGACGCATGGGACAAGTTCGATACGTTCGATGCCTATGACTTGTTTACGCATCAATGGATGGAGCAATGTCGCCGTATCCTCAAAGACGATGGCGCAATGTGGGTTATTGGCTCGTATCACAACATTTTCCGTTGCGGTGCCATTCTTCAGGATCAAGGTTTCTGGATTCAAAATGATGTGATCTGGCTCAAATCAAACCCAATGCCAAACTTCAAGGGCACGCGCTTTCAGAATGCTCATGAAACCCTCATTTGGGCGGGTAAATCAGAACGCTCCAAATGTACGTTCAATTATGACGCTCTCAAAGTCTTTAACGAAGACAAACAAATGCGTTCTGACTGGATGATTCCTCTGTGCACGGGGAATGAACGCCTAAAGAATGATGACGGCAAGAAAGCCCACCCAACGCAAAAGCCAGAAGCGCTGCTCAACCGCGTTTTGCTCGCGACAACTAATCCTGGCGATGTTGTCCTAGATCCATTTTCTGGAACCGGCACAACTGCCGCCGCTGCGAAGCGCCTCGGACGTGACTTTGTCGGAATTGAGCGTGACCCCGCTTATGTAAACCTTTCTCGCAGTCGCCTCGCCTCCATTACTCCGATTGAAGGTGACATTCTTGAGACCGAGCGCAGCAAAAAGTCTCTGCCACGCGTTCCATTCGGCGCGCTCATAGAAACAGGCTGGCTAAAACCGGGCGACCGTCTGTTCAGCCCGAAACGTCAGCATCAGGCACGCATTCGCGTTGATGGCTCACTCATCACAGGTTCTGCAACAGGGTCAATCCATCGCCTTGGCGCACATGTTCAACAAGCACCCGCATGCAATGGCTGGACCTACTGGCACTACGAGACGGACAAGCAAGACCTCGCCCCGATTGACCTGCTGCGTCGTCGCTATCGCAGCGAGATGGGATTAGCTTAGATCTCTGCTCGAATAGAATACTAACGCCGTCTCGATGCCTTAAAAGGCGAGACGGCGTTTCTAGTTTAGAATGTTCAGCTTTGCTTGCGCCACAGTGAAAACGCCTTCTTGAAAACACTCGGCAATCCCTCAACTTTATCCGCATTTACCCAAGATCCATTCACGCTGCGAGACACGCTTGCGACCTGAACGTCCAACTCCAGTGCGAAATGGGTAAATACGTGCCGGACACCACCTATCGATCGCCAATCCGCAGCACACGGCGGCACCACCTCACGCGGCCCATCAACGCTCCAGTCCGTTGTCGGCAGGCCAAGCATTCCTCCGAGCAGTCCTTTCTCCGGACGCCGCTCAAGCAGCACAGCGCCGTTGCGCTCTGCAACAAACACCACGCCTTTTCGCACGGGCAGGGCTTTCTTCTTCGCTTTGATCGGGTAGCGCTCTTGCTCCCCAATCTTTTTCGCACGGCACATTTGTGAGACAGGACAGCGCCCACACGCAGGGTTTCGGGGCATACAAACAGTGGCTCCCAAATCCATAAATGCTTCGGCGAATTCTCCCGGGCGATCATCCGGCACAAGATCGCGCACGGTCGCCGCAACGACTTTCTTTGCCTCGCCCCACTCAACCTCCAATGAGAGGAGCCGTGTCATCACCCGCTCAACATTGCCGTCAACCGCTGTCGCGCCCGGCGCATCAAACACAATCGCAGCAATCGCACCCGCTGTATAAGGCCCTATTCCGGGTAATTTCTTCAACTCAGACTCAGTCTTCGGGAATGCTCCCAACGCAGCGACCTCGCGCGCGCATTTCAGTAAGTTTCGAGCGCGCGCATAGTACCCAAGTCCGGCCCAAGCAGTCATTACGTCCTCATCCTTGGCTGCCGCTAAAGCATCTACATCAGGCCACCGCTCTAAAAATTTGTGATAGTATGGTGTGCCATGAGGAATGGTCGTCTGCTGCATCATAATCTCACACAGCCAAACTGAATATGGATCAGGACGCACACCTTTCGCGCGATGTGCCGGTAAAACGCGCCACGGTAAATCGCGCGCGTGATCATCGTACCAGTTCAGCAACAAATGCGGTAGAGATTTGAGAGATGTTTGATTAGTCAACTCACCGCCTTTTCGTTGCCGCAAAAGCATGGTTGTGTAGACCTATGGTAACAAGATCAACCCTCGACCCCATTGAGGAAGCACGCGCTCAAGTACGCATGCGCTACATGCGTGCCCGACGCACTCATCCAGGTATGATGCAGATCGGATTGCCAGCGAATCGACTGACGCGCAAAAAAGGCGGGGCGAAGATGCCCGCCATCCAAATGCTGCAAACGCGGTGGAAGCAAATTGTTGGCGATAAGCTGTTCAAATACTGTCGACCCGAAAAAATTCAAGGCGGACGAGAGGGGCGCGTATTGGTGCTCAAGGTCTTGCCGCAAGCCGCCCCGATCGTGCAGCATCAGGTCGAGGAAATTCGTCAACGTGTATCGGTGGCTGCAGGCGGTGACATCGTTTCAGTAAAGTTGATTCAAGGGCAATTGTCGTCAACAGCAACACCAGAATCAGCGCGCCGCCGCTTCAACGCACTGACGCCGAAAGTGAGAAAGCAACTGAATGATGCGGCCATAGGCATAGAAGATAAAAATCTCCGTAACGCCCTTATATCATTGGGGGCAGCGGTTCTCACACTCGAGGACTAGCTCGAATCTGCATAAATTCAGCGCAAAGCCTCCTGCACCGCGCGTTTGTGAACTGGCAATCCGATGTGCTAACCGGTGAAGGGTAAACAGACCCACCATCTCCGTTAAGGATTTGGCAACCAAACCGACTCAATTCTTAACGAAAAGGTTATGACAATGTCTCGCTTATTTAATCGCTCTCTCTTTGCAGGCCTGTCTGCCATTGCGCTCGTTGCGTGCGGCAACGCGAATGGCGATAACCCTACTGCCTCACCTACATCTGGACCTGAAACGACAACAAGCACCGCAATCGGTCATATAAAAGGTGATGAGATGGCTGAGCATGTGCTCATAGAATATGCATCCCCTACATGCGGACATTGCAAAACTTTTCATGACGAGATGTACCCGGCTTTAGCCGAAAAATATATCAGTACGAGCAAGATCAAGTTTGAGTTTCGCGAGTTTCCTCTAAATCAAATCGATGTTGCCGCATATGCCGTCGCCAATTGCGTTGGCGGCGACGACAAGTTCTTTGCGGTGCTAGATGATTTGTTTGAAAATCAGCATGGTATACTCGCTGCAGCCAAAGAAGGTGTCATCAAGCAAACGCTCCTTACATTGGCCCAAAAACACGGTATCGCTGATGAGGAGGCGCTCAACGCCTGTCTCGCAAACAAAGATGTGCTCAATCGAATTTCCGACACGATGATGAGCGGTGAAACCCACGAGGTGAACTCCACCCCAACTTTTGTGCTTGATGGCAAACCGTTCCAACTCACAGGTGCTGTGCGCACCGGCGACGACTTTGTCGCCCTGCTTGATGAAAAGCTCGGCATCGAGTCAACGTCTGAAGCCGCAGTCCCAGCTGAAACACAAGCTGACACGCCTGCCGAAGTCGAAGCTGAATAAGGATTGATGACGCCAGCATGCAGATAACTGAGCTCCGCATTGCTGGCTTCAAATCTTTTGTCGACCCGCAAACCGTTCCTGTTGAACCGGGGCTGACGGGCATTGTCGGCCCCAACGGATGCGGCAAATCCAATTTGCTCGAAGCGCTACGCTGGGCGATGGGCGCAAGCTCTGCCCGGGCGATGCGCGGCGGTGAAATGGATGACCTCATCTTTTCAGGCGCAGATGGACGACCAGCGCGTGAAACTGCTGAAGTCACGCTCGTACTAGACAACTCTAAACGCACCGCTCCTCCTGAGTTTAACGCGTCAGACACATTAGAAATATTGCGTCGTCTCAAACGTGGTGCTGGCTCTTCTTACAAACTGAACGGTCGGACAGTGCGCGGCAAAGACGTTCAACTGTTATTCGCCGACGCATCGACCGGCGCCAACTCCCCTGCACTGGTCCGCCAAGGGCAAATTTCTGAACTCATTGGCTCAAAACCACAGAATCGCCGACGCATCCTAGAAGAGGCGGCCGGAATCGCTGGCCTCAATACGCGGCGTCATGAGGCAGAACTCAAGCTAAAAGGAGCGGAAACGAATCTGGAGCGCCTTGCTGAGGTTTCCGCAGAAGTCGAACGCCAACTTAACAGTCTCAAGCGGCAAGCTTCCAAAGCACGAAAATATAGACGCTTAGCAGATGAAATTCATGCACTCGACGCCCTCATCGCCCACCTCAAATGGACGGAATCTCGTATCGCCTGCGAAACTGCGCGCGCTCATTTGAGCGAAGCTCACAGAGCTGTTGAAGAGCTTTCGCGGGCAGACGCCCAGTGCGAGCGCCTACGCATTGAAGCAGGCGAAGGAATTGCGCCTTTGCGCGAAGCGGAAAGTGCAGTCGCTGCGAAATTGGGTCAGGCACGTATAAACTTAGTCAAGCTTGAAACTGAGCGTAAAAGCGCGGCAGACCTGCACGCTAGGCTTGACGGCGAAGCCCAGCGCCTAATGGAAGATTTGGCACGCGAACAAGCGACAATGCAGGAAGCTGAAGCGGCGGCCGAGACGGCAAAACGCGAATTGGCAGCATTGCCTGTTCTTGACGCCGACCAATCTGCTGAAGTCGAAGCTCAAACGCGCGCCACCCTCGAAGCGGCCCGCGCAAAACTAGCAGAATACGAACGCGCCGCTGATGATGCCCAATCGCGCTTGTCTGAAACTCGCGCGCGCCGTCGCGCCTCTGAAGAAAATGCAGAAGCCCAACGCCAGCGCCAAATTCATGTGCAATCGAATGTCGACAAACTTCGTGCCGACATAGCAGGCCTGGAAGACGCCATCTCCCTGACACGCAACCTAAAAGAAGCCAAAGACGAAGCGGCAGCCGCAGAACTCGCTCTGCATGATGCAGAACGCGCCGTTGATACAGCAGAATCACAATTGTCCGAAATCCGGCAGGTCGAAATCGCTGCGCATGAGCCAAGAGATACTGCCGACGCAGCCGTGCGCACACTCGAAGCTGAAATCTCAGGTTTGGAAAAACTCCTGCAGACTGCTGAGGGATCTTCAGCACCACCCGTTGTTGATCGAATTCGAACACGCGATGGATATGAAAAGGCCGTTGCAGCCGCTTTAGGCGATGACATTGAAGCGCCGACAGATCGAACTGCGGCTCTTTTTTGGGGCGGCGCTGATGCAGTTGGCCAGCCCCTTCCCGAAGGCACTCGTCCCCTGATTGAACTAACAGAGGCGCCGGCAGAACTTTCTTCTCGGTTGTCACAGTGCGGTTTAGTCAAAGTGGAAGACGGCACGCGTTTAATGCGATCACTCCAACCGGGCCAACGTCTCGTTTCAGTCGAAGGCCATCTATGGCGTTGGGACGGTTTCATCCGTACCCCTGCTGCCCCGGTAAGCGCAGCAATCAAGTTGGAACAAAAGGCAAGGTTAGATAGCGCACGCCAAGAACTACCCCTCCTGAAAGAAAAGCAAAGCCAAACCCAAAATACACTTGAAAACGCGAAGACCGCACGAGAAACCGCCGAGTTGGAGCTAAAGGCATTGCGCCAAACTATTGCACCCGCACAGGCAAGGCTTAGCGCCGGACGAGCACGCGTATCTGAATCAGCGCAAGCAAGTGAACGTGCTGCAATGAAGCGCGATAGCAGTGGCGAAGCCTTGGCAAGAGCGGAGGCAGAATTGGCGACAGTTGTCCAAGCGCTCGCCTTGCTTTCCCCTCCCTCCGGCGCCACTGATGATTCCCTCATTGAGGCCGCGGTGCAAAGCGCTCGTATCGAAGTTGCTCAAGCGCGCGAAGAGGAAATCGAAGCGCGAGGTCGGCTCACCGATATTACACGTGGACGTGAGCAAGCCATAGCCCGGCGAGACGCACTCACACGAGATTCAGAGACGTGGTCCCAACGTGCTGCATCAGCAGCGGAACGTCTCGAACGCTTGTCTCAACGTAAATCGGATGCGGCCATAGAAGCGATTAAGGCCAAGGCTCTTCCTGACTCGCTTGCTGCCGGTATCGAGGAACTCGCCACGCAGGTCGAGACGCTTGAGAGTGAACGTAAAGCCGCCTCGGATACTTTGGCTGAAAAAGAAACAGCGCTTCGAGAAGCTGAAACAGCAGCACGAAAAGCAAACAGCGATGCTTCTGCCGCACGCGAATCACTAGCGGGCTGGAAAGTGAAACTAGAAAATGCTGAAGCTCGCCTTGCCGAATCAGTAGAAGTCGCGCGCAACAATTTTCAGCGCGTGCCGGAAGGCCTCCTGACAATTGCGGAAAGCGGGATCGACGAAGCTGAGATGGGCGAATTTACACCCCGCGAAGCTGAGACCCGTGTTGAGCGCCTGCGCCGCGAGCGTGATCAACTCGGCGGCGTTAACATGAATGCCGAAGAAGAAGCATCTGAATTAGAGGAGCGTCTGGGTAGCCAAATCACCGAGCGAGACGATCTTACGGCCGCGATTGAAAAACTCCGCGAAGGCGTAAAAACCTTGAACGATGAAGGTCGCGATCGCCTGCTAGAGGCTTATGAGAAGGTCAATGAGCACTTCAAAGCCCTATTTACCGCTCTCTTTAGAGGTGGTCAGGCCGAGTTACGCCTCGTTGACGCCGACGATCCGCTGAACGCAGGCTTGGAAATATTTGCTCAACCCCCGGGAAAACGCCTTGGCACGCTCAACCTGATGTCGGGTGGCGAACAAGCTCTGACCGCGGCTGCGCTCATTTTCGCGGTATTTTTGTCCCGTCCAGCCCCAATATGCGTTCTCGATGAGGTCGACGCGCCACTCGATGACGCCAATGTCGACCGCTTTTGCAACATGCTTGCAGAAATGCGGCAGCGGACCGACACAAGATTTGTGGTTATTACTCACAACCCCGTAACCATGAGCAGAATGGACCGACTATTCGGTGTTACTATGCGCGAAAAAGGCGTTTCAAAACTGGTTTCAGTCGATCTAGAGGCGGCTGAAGAGCTCGTTGCGGCGGAGTAGCGCACATGCTGAACTTCAATACTGATATTTTTCAAGGCTCTAGCTTTATGGCAGGGTGGTTGACTTGGCCGCCTCACACTCATAGTTTGCGGCCAAATTCGGGGACTTTCCCCGTCCTTCGGGATTCGCGGCTACGGAGAGCTTCGCGCCATGTCCAGTAAGGGCCCAGATGATCTTGGTGAACGTATCGCCGAGGCACAGGCCAAACGGGCAAAGCGTGAACGCAAAACGCAGGCACGGCAGGATCAGAATGACGGATCGGTCTCTGCCGGGGCATACGCCCTGCGATATGGCGCCGAGTTCGGCGCAGCGGTTTTTGTCGGTGGCTTTCTCGGTTACTGGTTTGACCATTTCGCAGGAACAAAACCTTGGGGATTACTAATTTTGGGTACTTTCGGCGTTGCCACAGGTATCCGATCAATATATCGCGCCTATCTGGAGCTTGATGCTCAGGCCAAAGAATACACAGAGAGGCTCAATGCCTCAGATAATGGAAAGACAGACGGATGAACTTGTTTCAGCTGCAGCCAACAGTCGCCATGGACCCGATTCACCAGTTTCAGGTGACCAAATGGATTGACCTGAACCTTGGCGGGATCGACGTGTCTTTCACCAATGCGTCCGGCTTCATGATGCTCGGTGTCGTTCTGGTCATCGCCTTTTTCACAATCGCAACGTCAAAATCACAGCTTGTGCCGTCACGCCTCCAGTCAATGGCTGAAGTTGGTTACGGCTTTGTCGCTGACATGTTGCGCAATGCCGCGGGCGAAGAAGGCCTCAAATTCTTCCCGTTCGTCTTCACGCTCTTCTTCTTCATTCTAGCAGCCAATCTGATCGGCTTGATGCCATATGCCTTCACCACGACGAGCCACATTGTCGTCACTGCGGCGCTGGCGCTTTTGGTTATCCTGATTGTTTTCGGCTACGGCTTGATGAAGAACGGTCTTGGTTTCTTCAAGCTGTTTGCTCCTGCGGGCGCACCGTGGCCGATTTATCTGATTTTGGTGCCTATCGAAGTGATTTCCTTCCTGGCCCGTCCGTTGACCCTAGCTTTGCGTCTGTTTGCAAACATGCTGGCCGGTCACATCATGTTGAAATTGTTCGCAGCTTTCACTGTCGGCCTCGCCGCATCGGGCACCGCTGCAATGGCTCTGGCGCCGATTTCCTTCGGAATGAGCGTCGCGCTAAACGCACTCGAATTTCTAGTGGCAGGGCTTCAGGCCTATGTCTTCGCCATCCTGACTTGTGTCTATCTAAACGACGCAATCCACCCTTCTCACTAGGAGTTACCCCTTAGCCTGCGGCATTAGGGGCGCAGGAAACATCTTGACGGCACGGCGCGAACGCTGTTCACGACGTACCAATTCGCTAAGTTTTAAGCCATTCCAAAACGGAGATTACTCATGGACGGCAACATCGCAGACGGCATGAAATACATCGGTGCCGGCCTCGCTACTCTCGGCATGATCGGTTCTGCTATGGGTGTGGGCAACATCTTCGCCTCATTCCTTAACGCAGCTATGCGCAACCCTTCAGCTGCCCCGCAGCAAACCGGTAACCTCTTCATCGGTATGGCGCTCGCAGAAGCGCTCGGCATCCTGTCATTCCTGGTTGCTGTTCTGATCCTGTTCGTCGTTTAAGACGTTCGATAGAGCTTTCAGGGCTGGCGACGGGCAAAGTCTCTTCGCCAGCCCCTTCAATACCCAACGAAACCAATTGAGGGTTTAACCAATGCTGATCGCATTTCTTGCACCTACAGCACATGAAGCCGCCAGTTCCGCCAAAGCGGCACCTGCGTTTCCGCCCTTCGAAACATGGCATATGCCGTCCCAACTTTTCTGGTTGGCCATCCTGTTTACGGTTTTGTACCTGACCCTCTCGCGGTTCATTCTCCCGCGTCTCTCCGACACAATTGAAAAACGTAGCGACCGTATCGCTGCAGATCTGGATCAAGCCGCCCGCTTGCAGGATCAAGCTAAAGATGCCCAGCAAGCGCTTGAATTGCGCATTGCTGAAGCCAAGTCCAAGGCGCGTGACACCGCTGCCAAGGCCAAGGAAAAAATTGACGCAGAAGTTAGCGCTCAAACGCAACGCACTGACGCAGAAATAGAAAAGAAACTCGAAGCCGCAGATACTCGCATCGATAAGATGCGCACTGAGGCCCTCAAAAATGTCGAATCAATTGCGATCGAAACGGCAGGAGTAATTACCTCCCAGTTCGGCGTGAAAGCCACACCAGACAAACTGGCCAAGGCTGTTTCGTCAGCACTGGAGTCTTAAGCCTATGCCACAGATCAAACACTTTGCGATCACTGCTTTAGCCTCTGCGTCTTTCAGCATGACAGCTGCTGCTGCAAGCGACAGCCATGATGGCGGCGGTTTCATGGGCGGAATTGAGTACGCACTCAATGACCCTGTTACGCTTTGGGCGTTTCTGGCCTTTGTAACCTTCCTAGCCATCGCCTGGAAAATGGGTGCACTTAAGGCAATCCTAGGCGGGCTCGATGAGCGCGCTGAAGGCATTCAAAAAGAGCTCGATGAGGCCCGCACATTGCGTGAGCAAGCTGCGCAGGCTCTCGCCGCAGCCGAACGCCACCAGCAAGATGCAAATGACAAGGCTGACGAAATGGTCAAGCAGGCAAAAGAGGATGCAAAGCGCATCATGGAAGCCGCTCGCAAAGATCTAGACGACCGCATTGCCCGTCGAGAAGCCATGGCAGAATCCCGAATTGCTCGTGCCGAAGCGGAAGCGGCAGAGGAAGTTCGTCGCGCTGCTGCCAATGCTGCTACCCGGGCCGCTCGCCAAATCTTGGCTGACGCACCCGCAGACGATCAATTTGAATCAGCAGCCAAAGAAATTGAGTCAGCACTCAACTAGCTTGAGAAAATCCTTCGCTAGATGTGAAAAAGCCCGACTGGATTTATTTCAATCCTGTCGAGCTTTTTTCTGCATGCACTCAGTGTTTTTATTTCAAGTACTTATTCCGTGTCGTTTATGATCGCACCGGGTTCCAAGGGTTTCTCTTTTACCCTCATCAATGCTCTAGGAACCTGCCCTGCCGGGCACGTCACTGCACTGGAGCCACTGACCATAGGATAGGCGTTACCGACTGCCGGCGCCCCATGGACAGCCGTCATACCCGACCCTTGTGGCGGCAATGTATGGGAACGGAAGCACCAACCGAGAAACAGCATAGCGGCGATTGCTGCAAGGATTCCTGAAATAGTGCCCCACCCCACACCAATCTTCTCACTCGGTTCAGCTTTATCACTGCCGGCCAATATGGGGGGATTGAGAGTTTGACCAGCCCCGCTTGCCGCATAACGTGCAGATGGTGCCTTTTCGGTTGTTGCAGCCGCAATCGATGATGCTTGGGTTGCCTTGCTTGTCGTGTTCTCAGCGGCAGCAGAGGCGCTGGTGTTGGAGGTTTGCGTTCCACCGCCATTCTTATTGATCGCAGCAGCAGCCAACGTCGCCGCCGCGGCCGCTTCTGGGGCTGGTGCCGGTTTCTTACCTAACTTTTTCTCGCGTTTCTTACGTTCTGCAACAGCAAGCGCATCATCAGGATGCGCTTGTAACCACGCCGCGCGCGCTTCCTCATCATTAGATTTCAATTTCATCCAATCTCGCAGATCAGAGCGGTTCTGACGACGGCCAAGCTCTTCTATGGACTGGTAAAACCCTTCTGGAGTTTTGCGAGAGGTCATCCCTACCACTGAATAGCGTTTATCTGATTTGAACGGTGCATAAGGAGTCGTCTTGTCGAGGCCAACTTGCACGAGCGCATCATCGCGCGAGTTGCCGACTGAGACAGCTGCCCGCACCCAATCGCTTTTTACAGCGGCCGCAGACCATAACACCAGCATATTGGTGGAGTTCATGGCATTACGCGCATCTTTAGGATCGAAGGTTTCGTCAGTTTGTTTCTGATCGAACCACACTTTGAACTTTAACGCTCGCAGACGTCGCGCGATTAATTTGGCCATATCCCGATCTTCTATCGCGGATACGAGGAAAATATCATAAGCCATCGGTTCTACCTCTTAGACTTCTTATGCAAGAATACTCCTGCGGGCGGATTTGGCCACTCAATTCCGCTATCAGGCGATAAAACCCCCTGTTTTTCACGCGGAAATAAGGCTAAACGCGCGTCTATACATTCAAGAAGGAGGCCAAGATGGGCTTCAAATGCGGAATTGTGGGCCTGCCCAATGTGGGCAAATCGACTTTGTTTAATGCCCTCACCCAAACAGCGACCGCGCAAGCGGCCAATTATCCGTTCTGCACGATCGAACCGAATGTCGGCGAAGTGGCCGTACCGGAACCACGTTTGGCGAAACTCGCAGCGATCGCTGGATCAAAGCAGATCATTCCGGCGCGCATGAACTTCGTTGACATTGCTGGCCTCGTTGAAGGCGCGTCAAAAGGCGAAGGCCTTGGCAACCAGTTCCTTGCAAACATTCGGGAAACTGACGCGATCATCTATGTCCTGCGGTGCTTTGAGGATGATGACATCACGCATGTACGCGGCGAAGTGAACCCGATTGCCGACTTTGAAGTCGTCGAGACTGAACTCATGCTGGCCGATCTTGAGAGCCTCGAAAAGCGTAAAGCTGGTGTAGAGAAAAAGGCTAAATCCGGCGACAAAGACGCCAAAGCCCAAGTGGCATTGATTGATTTAGCACTGAATGAATTGAATGAAGGTCGTCCGGCCCGCGCAGCTGAGGTGCCAGAAGATGACATCAAGGCGTGGAACATGTTGCAATTGCTAACGTCCAAACCCGTTATGTTCGTTGCAAACGTCGATGAAGACAGCGCAGCGACGGGCAACACTCATTCTGCACAAGTTGTTGAACGCGCTAAAGAAAATGGCGCAGCTTGCGTGGTTATCTCTGCGCAAATCGAAAGTGAACTGGCCTTATTGGAAGATGAAGCCGACCGCGCGGAATATTTGGATGCGCTGGGCCTTGAAGAACCTGGCCTGTCGCGCCTCATCCACTCTGGATATGACCTGCTGGACCTGCAGACATATTTCACGGTCGGGCCGAAAGAAGCCCGCGCTTGGACGATCCGCAAGGGCTGGTCAGCGCCAAAAGCGGCGGGTGTCATTCATGGCGATTTCGAGAAAGGTTTCATCCGCGCTGAGACGACGGCCTATCAAGACTACATCGACTGCAAAGGCGAAACCGGCGCGAAGGATGCAGGTAAAATGCGGGCCGAGGGCAAGGATTATATCGTCCAAGACGGCGACGTGATGCTGTTCCGATTCAACGTTTAAGCTGTTGGAAAGGCTAAAAATCTATCCACGCTTTTTC
>JBOEGK010000022.1:0-93823 GCA_050633385.1 Hyphomonas sp. | reverse complement strand
TCAGTGCCAGAATAGCTTTCCACTCATCGCTCATTTGCGGGGCCCATTTGTCGAGAATGGGTGATCGCGCTTCGGTTTCCGAAACGCCCCGAACGACGCGCAAATAGTGATAACAAAACGCAGAAACGCGCAAGTTTACCACACAATGCACCCAAACTGCCTCAAACTGCACGGCCCGCATGATACCTAAAAACAGCTTTACGTCCTGCTGTGTCGGCGCGGCAAAATCCACTGGCAAGTGTGCAAACCGCATCCCCAACCCCGTGACAATCGCGCCTTCATCAGCAATGGCATGGTCAGAATCCGGCAGCGCCAGATTGATCACTGTACCATAGCCAGCCTCGGCAATCTCGGCGAATTGTTCACGCGATGGCTGGCCGGATGTCCCCAGCCCGTCAGCCAACGGGACGTAATTGGTAATATCCTTCAAAGCCATAAGAACCTCCTCAATACACATATCCCCTTGCGGGAGCATCGACCCGCGCCAAGGGTGACAAGGCGCGTGATCACAATTTCGTTTGAAATAAGAGTATGCTTGCTCTCGCTCCACAAGTCCCCATATGTCAGCAAACAACAAATAGGAGGACCGCACAAATGAGCGCGACAGTACCAGAGACATATCTTCAATATCGCACCCTGATCAAACCAGAGGGACAGCTCGAACTGTCGATCGCTGAAGTAAATACGCCAGAACCCGGCCCGGAAGAAATTCTCGTCCGCATCGAAGCGGCGCCGATCAACCCATCCGATCTTGGCCTCATGGTTGGCCCCGCCAACCTCGCAGAAGCCACCACGTCAGGCACAGCTGACCGCCCGGTCGTTACCGCTCCAATTTCTGAAATGGGTATGCGCGCGATGGCGCCGCGCGTTGGCCAATCACTGCCAGCAGGCAATGAAGGCGCAGGCGTTGTCGTAAAGGCAGGCAGCAGCCCGGCAGCACAAGCGCTTCTCGGCAAAACCGTAGCTGTCCTCGGTGGCGAAATGTACTCTCAATATCGCCTCGTTCACCTCGCAGCGATTATGGAGCTTCCAGACGGCACCACCCCGCGTCAGGGCGCATCCTGCTTCGTCAACCCGCTGACAGCCCTTGGCATGACCGAAACGATGCGTATGGAAGGTCACACTGCCCTCGTCCACACAGCAGCGGCCTCAAACCTCGGCCAGATGCTCAACAAAATCTGCATCGCAGATGGCATTCAGCTCGTGAACATCGTGCGCAAACCAGAGCAAGAAAAAATCCTCCGCGACATCGGCGCCAAACACATCGTCAACTCGACCGACGAAAACTTCATGGCTAATTTGATCGACGCGCTCGCTGAAACCGGCGCAACACTCGCTTTTGACGCGATTGGCGGCGGGCCTCTTGCTGGCCAAATTCTTATCGCAATGGAAGCGGCAGCTAACCGGAACGCCAAAGAATATAGCCGCTATGGCTCATCCACCAATAAGCAGGTCTACATCTACGGACGCCTTGATCTATCACCCTCCCTTCTCCCCGCAGGTGTCGGCATGTCATGGTCAACTGGCGGCTGGCTGCTGACCCCATTCTTGCAAAAAATTGGCAATGAGGGCCGCACTAAATTGCGTAACCGCGTGGCAGCAGAACTCAACACCACCTTCGCCAGCCACTATACGGACGAAATTTCGCTCACCGAAGCGCTCGATCTGGACACTATCCGCGCCTATGACGCAAAATCTACAGGTCGCAAATTCCTGCTTAATCCAAACAAGTAGGCTGTAGCCAATCCCAAAACGAAACCCCCGCTTGCAACTCACACAAGCGGGGGTTTTCTGTTGGAAGCACATGGACTTATCAGGCTGGCGCCACGGCAACCCGCTTCAGCGCATCCCCCATGAAACCTTCGAAATTGGTGCGATAGAACTTGTCTTTCACCTCCTCATCAAAGTCACCCAGGCTCTTCTCGAATTGACCAATCGGATCCCGCGTCCCCTCAGGGTGAGGATAGTCGCTTGAGAATAAGAACATTTCTGGTCCAGCCTGCTGAATCAGCACACCAACATCCTCGCCCGCAAATGGCGTCACTTTGATAGCCCGACGGATATATTCAGACGGCTTCATATCCATATCCTGCAAATAATTATCCGTACGCTGGAATGATTTATAGCCATAATCCAACTGCAACAAAAATGAAGGCACCCACCCAGCGCCACACTCAATCACACCACCCCGCAATGAAGGATGACGCTGAAACACGCCATCATAAACCATCGCGGTCAGGAAAATTTGTGGCGCAAGACCCACGCACATGAAATCAGGAAAACGTAAATTCTCCCCGCCACCATGCAGGTCAGCCGCGCGTTCACGACCATTGTTGCGATACGCTTCAGGCTGGGTCATCGTTCCCGGCCCAATATGCAATACAAACGGGACGCCTCCCTCTGCCATCATAGCCCAAAACGCATCATAGTCGGGATGCCCCGGTGAGCGTTTATCGGCTGGTGGCCCTGCAGATACCATTATTGCAGCAGCGCCTAATGCCAATGACTTTTCCAAAAGATCAAGCGCCCGCGTCGGGTCATCCATCGGCACAAAAGCCACGAGCAACAACCGCCTGTCGCTCGCACAAAAAGCCGCCTGCGCACAATTCAACGCATGGGCCGCGCGATAGAGTTGGTCATCCCCCTTCGCCCGACGCAAAAGACCAAGACCAAAAGTCGGAAACACAAGTTGAGATTGGAACCCCAGCGCATCCAGCGCCGTCTTACGCTCGGCGGTGTCAAATGCGCCATATCCGCCCCAGCCCTTGGTGCCGGCAATTACATTCTCACGCGCAGCGGCATCTGCCTCCGGGTCAGTCTTCCGCTTCTTAGACTCTTCGATAATGCCCAATATACGCTCGCCAACAGCCGCGTCGCCATAGAGCGGACCCAGCGCCTCGATCAAGTCGGCATCCAAATACGGCGCAAGCCAGTCGCCAGTCTCCATCGTATGTGCATCTGCATCATGAATGATACGTCCATTCGCATAGGTCATTTTCTCTTCCTCCCAAATCTTACGTTAGAGTCTCCGCTCCAAACATTGTTATTAGTGAGACTGTCACGACATAATTCAGCATTCAAGTAATTTTCCGATCTGCTTTTTTCTTTTGGTCCCGCTTGCTCTGACACACCGGCTCAGCCACCTTTGATCCATGCTGCGCCCAGACCACCTTCTCCACTCAACGCCCAAAGGCCTCTATTGTCCGATTGGCGACTTCTATCTCGATCCGGTCCGCGGCGCTGTCGATCGCGCCATTATCAGTCATGGTCACGCAGACCATGCGCGCGGCGGGCACGGCAAAGTGCTCGCCCACCCCGATACGCTTGCCATCATGGCCATTCGCTACGGTGCAAACTTCGCCAAACAGCAACAGGCCCTCCCCTATGGACAGCGCATTGAGATCAACGGCGTGACCGTCTGGCTCGCCCCTGCCGGACACATTCTCGGCTCTGCGCAGATCATCGTGGAATACAAAGGCCAGCGCATCACCTTTTCCGGCGACTACAAGCGCCGCCCAGATCCAACCTGTGAGGCGTTTGAGCCTGTCGCCGATAGCCACATATTCATAAGCGAGGCGACATTCGGCCTACCCATCTTCCAGCACCCAGACACTGCCCCACAGATTGAAACACTTCTGTCAGACATCGCCATCCACCCCGACCGCACGCACTGCATCGGCGCCTATTCACTCGGCAAAGCCCAACGCGTTATCCGCCATTTGCGCATTGCCGGATACGACGTCCCAATCTTCATCCATACCAGTTTGGAGAAGATATGCGCCCACTATCAATCGCGCGGAATCGATCTCGGCGAACTCATCACTGAACCCGATGCTGCCCCCACGCTTGCCAACCCTGCCGACTATCTCGGCCGTGTGGTCGTCGCCCCGTCCAGTTGTTTCAGCGCCAACTGGGGTCAGCGCTTCCCGTCCCAGCGCACAGCCTTCGCCAGCGGCTGGATGGGCATCAAGAAACGCGCCATCTCCAGTGGCATAGATCTACCGCTTATCATCTCTGATCACGCTGATTGGACTGAGTTGACCCAAACCATCACCGAGATGGACCCCTATGAAACTTGGATCACTTATGGAAAAGCAGACGCCCTCATTCGCTGGGCAGAGCTAAATGGACGACGTGCCCGCGCGCTCAGCGATGTCAGCAAGCTTAAAGACCTTAGTTGACCAAATACCCCGCCAATGCCTTAACTAACCAAGCTCGAACCGGGCTGAATATGGGATATTTCGCAATGACTAGGCTTAAACTCACAGCAACATGCGCCGCGCTCCTCATGCTCGCAGGCTGCGATCTCGTTCGGGTGCCGGAGATCGGTTCAGAAAACGGAACCGATAGCGCGCCCGTTACAGCGCCAGATACCGATGCCCCCGCCTCGCCTACTCCGGACGAGGGAGCGCCTACAAATGACGCAGCCTCCAACGAAGACACAGTCGCCAGCCCAGACGATGTAGAACCAGCAATCGACGCGCCGGATGAGCTCGCCCCTGAAACGCCTGACACAGCAGACGAAACTGACGAACAGGCGCCCACAGACCCAGAAATGGATGACACCACTGAAGCGGCAGATGACAGTGCAGAGGCCATCTCTCCAGCTCTGTCGCTGGGCCTTCTCAATGCAAAAATATGCGGCACAGACCCCGACGCCACCCCGACACCAACAGTCGCCAATGTCGCGGGTGCCACAACAATTGAGGAGCCCACAGTCGGCACAGCAGCCGTCAATGCGCTGGCCGCCACCTTGCCAAGCTTTCCCGGTATCGTGAAGTTGGAGCCACGCAACACATCAGAATCGGGCGCAGTGTCCAGCGGACATTGCGGGGCCACACGCATTGCCCAGAACTGGTTTGTGACAGCGGCCCACTGTGTTGACGAACCTTATGAAGAGCTACGCTTAATCGGAGAGTCAGCAAATTTGCGCAGCCCCTTAGCGAAAACCACAAAGGGCCAGTTTGCCGTCTGCCACGCGGGCTATAAAGGCACCGCCAATGGCTATGCCAACGACCTCGCCCTCATCCGAATTTCAGATGAAAACGCAGAGACGCTCGCCAATGTGCCCATTGCGAAATTCGGCCAAACAACCCTGCCGCTCTCGCCCATCGGCTATAAAAGCGGCGACATGGCAGGCTGGGGCCTAACGCGATACGGCGGCCAGCTCTCCAATGAACTGCTGACAACCTTTTTGGACCTTTCAACCATCGGGCCGGCCATCATTACAGTCGCCAGTCGCAATGGCGCAGGCCCCTGCATCGGCGATAGCGGAGGTCCGCTCTACGTCACCGAGGCTGACGGCACCAAAACGCTGGTCGGCGTCCTCTCAGTTGTTGAGCAAAATCAAACCACTGGCGAGTTTTGCGCAGGTGACTATAATGGCCGCTATACAAATCTGCAGGGCTTTGACGATTGGATGCAATCCGTTATGACCCTGTGCGAAACCAATCCGGAGACTTGTCGATGAAAAACGCGATCACAGCCATTAGCCTCACCGCCCTGCTCGGCGTTGCGGGCTGCACAACCACAGACATGGATCGCATGAAGGAGATGAACCCCTTCAAAGCCTCTGACACACCGGCGGAAATCGTCACCGAAGACACCGGCACACCGGATACAACAGCCCCAACGGTCACGACTGGCAGTTATGAATTGCCATTGGGCGGCGAAAATACGTTCAGCCTCGCCGTGACAGGCTGTGTTGAAGATTGCCCCGTTGTAAATGTCCTTCTGGATCCCGACAATTACTGGCAACGCACGGTCCAGAATGAAGTGACCTCAGCGGCGGGTCGCAAAGGCTTGTATGACGACGTGACCAACGTGTTCCTGGCTCAAGGGTTCTACGCCTTCAAAGGCACACTCGACATCATGCCGGGCAATGACGCGACTTGCCCCACCCATGAAGCGGGCGGTCAAATCTTTTACTTCTCACTTGCCCGCAACGGCTCTCAACGTCGGGTGAATTTTGACACGGGATGTCAGGGCACAGCCTCAGCCGACGCTGCGGCTGACGCGATCAATGGTATCGTCGAAATTCGCGACTATATGGATATCGTATCTGGCAACACCCCCGGCGAGTAATCGCCGGGCAGGCCTAGCCTTTATTGATGCGGTAGGTTGCGTTTGACCGCGCCAGAATTTCGTCATTCGCCTTTACAATGCAACTGGCAAACGCCAGTTCTTCGCCTGTATCGACAACGCTGCAATGCACCGTGACCCAATCGCCAATACGGGCTTTGGCGATATAGTCAGTCGTGAGCGTAACCGTTTCAAGGCTAGACACCACACGACCATCTTTGCGCAGGCTTTCACCACAGGACAACCCCATCGAATTGTCTGCAAGCGCCGCAATAAAGGCACCGTGCGCAACATTGCGAGAATTGCAGTGCGCTTCATCAACGAAAACGCCGATGCTCACATCATCATCGCCAATGCGAGAAAAAAGAGGTTCCCAAGGAGTGGTAAAACCGGATTTGCGAAAATGCGGAGAATAGCCTTCTGGCGGTATAGGTGCTGTCATGCGCATCGTTTTATCGTAACTATAGAGTGATGCAACAGTTCGCCGCCCTTCTTTACAATCTGACGCTCGCCAGCAGCGCCAGCGATAAAAGACGCTTACTCACTACATATCTCAAACAGGCCAATAACCCCGATCGAGGGTACGCGGTCGCGCTCCTCACAGGAGACATTGCTCTTCCCAAACACTCCCCCGCCTTCCTGCGAAAAATTGCAACCGATAGGATGGATACTGAGCTTTTTAAGTTGTCACACAAATTCACGAGTGATCTGTCTGAGACACTCAGCCTGTTATGGCCAACCACACCTGCGCCAGAACATATCCCAACTGTCACAGATATCGTTACCCGCCTGCACGGTCTCACTAAGAAAAACCTCCCATCCGCCCTCTCTGACCTATTGGATGCATTACCCACAGACAGTCGCTGGGCCGTTCTCACTCTGATGAAACGCAAAACAGGCCATGGCGCGTCCTCACTCCTCATAAAACAGGCCCTTGCCGATCTAAGGCCGGCCGCTCTGTCAATTGTTGAAGAGGCTTGGCACCCTCCACTTCCGCCCTATACGCACTTATTCAACTGGTTAGATGGTGGACACAAACGACCGGCGCTAGATAATCCAACTCGGTTTCGCCCCATGCTCCGGCCACACCCCTACACACCGGAGATGCAGATTAACCCTGAAACCCATTCAGCCGAACGACTCTATGATGGCCTCCCGGTTCAGCTTGTCTGCGCAGACGGCCACGCCACACTTTACACAGATGACGGCGATAATATCTCCCACGCGCTTCCAGAAAATGTTGATGGCCTGCCGTTGGAGGCTGTATTCGTCGCAAGCCTCATCGTCCATGAGCCAGATGGGGGCCACATCCCGCAAGAGCAATTGCGCGCCCTATTCGCTTCAAAATCACCCCTCCCGAAAACCTGGTCCAGCAACACGATCAATCTCGTCGCTCACGACCTTCTCAGCGTGTCCCAAGTGGAATTGCGGGACACACCGTTCCGTGAGCGGCGTAAAAAATTGGAACTTTCACTAAAGCACTCATCGCCCACATTGACGCCAAGTCAAACGCTTTCATTCGATGACATTTCATCACTGAATGCTCTGCGCACCACAAAAACAGAGCGCCCCCACAAGGGCATCCACCTCAAACCATGGAATACGACGTATCGCAGCGCAGATCAGGAGAGCGCCCCTATAGATTGGCCATGTGATCCCTATTCAATAGAAGCCGTACTCCTGTACGCAAACCGAAGCCGCAAATCGCAAACCTATAACGAACTCTCGTTTGGTGTCTGGGGCGAAGACGGCACACTTCTACGCATCGGAAAAGCACATCTGAAATCCACACAAGACGATCAAACGGCTCTCGACACATTCATCAGGGAAAACACAATTGAGCGGTTTGGCCCGGTGCGTTCGGTCATTGCAACCAAAGAGAGCGGCATAACTCTTAAAGTCGCTTTCGAGCAGCTAATCCCTTCCAAGCGCCATAAAGCCGGCTACCATCTCTCAAACGCTTCAGTCACCGGAATTGAATGGAACAAACCGCCCGAAAAGGCCTGCACGCTATCCGCGTTGATCGAATTAGCACGGACGCACACCTCACAGTCTTGCCAGTAATTTTGGTCGAGACATCGCCCCGAAAACACCCTAACCTGTTTCGTAAGAAAAAAGGATTTACACCTCAATGGACTGGATCTTAAGCACAGTAGATACAAACGACTGGCCAAGCTGGGCACAGGCTTCTTGGCCGCATGGCGTAAAGTGGGGTCTCGTTCTCGCCTCGATCATTTTCATCTGGATCGTCGCGAAAATCGTCAAAAGTTTGATCAATGCTTTTGGTCGCCGGGTCAGCGAAAACAAGGCGAGCTTTGAAGGCTCCAGCTGGGATTTTGGCGCATCTGTCGCCCGATTTGGCACCATGTTCATCTTGCTACCGCTTCCCCTTGGTATCATCGGATACGATTGGCAAAGCATGGTGGAATCGCGCGGCCCCGGCGTCGTCGCGGCCATCATCACAATTTTATTCGCCATCGTAATCGCCAACTGGACAGCCCGCTCGATGCGCTCGATGGGGCAGAAAGCTCGCGCGCACAGAGGTGCTGACGATACATTGTTCGCGTTCGCGGCCAGCCTCGTTAAATATGTGATATTTGCGATTGCGCTGGTGATTGCGCTTACCCAAGTTGGCTTCTCCACAACCTCAATGGCAGCCCTTCTCGGCGGCGCAGCTCTGGCGATCGGCCTCGCCTTGCAAGACACGCTCAAGGCAGTCGCTGCGGGCGTCATGCTCGCCGTGTTTCGTCCCTTCCGTATTGGCGACTATGTAGAACTTGGCGGCATTGATGGGGAAGTCACAGACATTACCCCCTTCACCACATCGCTCAAACAGGTCGACAATAAAGTCGCCATGCTGACAAATGATACCGTCTGGAGCAATCCGAAAATCAACTTTACGCGAATGCCACAACGTCGATTAGATTTGTATTTCGATGTTTCCTACAGTGATAACCTCGATCATGCGCTCGCCGTGCTCAGAAAAGTCGCTGAAGATGATGAATTGGTTCTGGCCAATGATGACATCTGGGTGGGCGTAGATTCGCTCGGTGATTGGTCGGTCAAGCTACGCCTTCGCGCCTACTGCGCCACGTCAGATTTTCTCGGCGTGAAATCAGCGCTCACCAAAGGGGTCAAAGAGGCCTTTGATGCAAATGGAATTACAATTCCATTCCCGCATCAGGTCGAAATTCCATATCGGGATACGCTGCCAAATTCTTCAGCGCTCCCTGCGGACGGTTCAGGTGCCTCCCCTTCCAAATCTGAAATACCCGATGACTAGCATTACCCCGCCTCCCCAAGACGGCACCACCCCTTTGCATGAACGTTCAGTAGATGCGGCGGAGGCGACGGTTTTGAAACCGCAGAAAGTCAAACGCCCCAAGAAAGAGAAACCGGCTAAACGCTCTCTCCTTGTGCGCCTTTTCGGGATAGGAATTTGGGGCGGCATCAAACTTCTCGCACTATGTATCTTTGTCGGCTTTTTCATCATGGCATCTAACTTTGACCCCACCTCACCAGATGTGCAGGTCGGTGCAGCACTTGCGGAGGCCGCCCGTCAGGCAGCTTCTGCGCTGAAATGGGGCGTCGTAAATTTCTGGAAACCTGCGCTCGCGGGCGGGGTCGTTGTCATGCCGCTTTGGGTGTTGTGGCGACTCATCTGCCTACCCTTCAGAAAGTGACGCAGCGTCAGAACTAGGCGACCACCCCTGCGATGCTAGGTTGCCCGCCAAGGAAAACTGAGGAGACATCCAATGGATATGAGCAAGCTAATGTATCGTGACGGCCTTATGCAGGGTGAACGCATCCTCATCACCGGCGGCGGCTCTGGCCTCGGCAAAGAAATGGCGGAAGGATTCCTGAAACTTGGCGCGGAAGTTCATATCTGCGGACGCCGCGGCGGTGTGTGCGAAGACACAGCCAAAGAGTTGATGAATAAGCATGGCGGTAAAGTCGTCCCCCACGCCTGCGATATTCGCGTTGCAGATGCCATCACCGACATGAACGACAAAATCTGGGCAGAGCACGGCCCCCTCACCGGTCTCGTCAATAATGCCGCGGGCAACTTCATCAGCCGCACCGAAGACCTTTCCATTCGCGGGTTCGATTCCATCTCAAACATCGTTTTCCGTGGCTCATTCTACATGACACACGATATCGGCACACGCTGGATCAAAGCGGGCGACAAGGGCAGCGTCTGCTCCATCCTCACCACATGGGTTTGGAATGGTGGCCCGTTCGTTGTCCCGTCCGCTATGTCCAAAGCGGGTGTGAATGTGATGACGCAAAGCCTTGCCGTGGAGTGGGGCCGCTATGGTTTGCGCTTCAATGCTATCGCTCCCGGCCCCTTCCCAACCGAGGGCATGTCCAAACGTCTCGCCCCTGATGCGGAAGGATCAAAGCGGATGGAAACAGGCGGACAAAACCCAATGGGTCGCGTCGGGGAGATGCACGAACTGGTCAACCTCGCCGTCCTGCTCATGGGCAAAGGCGCAGAATATATCAACGGTCAAACCATCGCCATCGACGGCGCGATGTATAACGCCCACGGCGGCAACTTCGCCTCACTCACCGCATGGGGCGATGAAGAATGGCAAGCCGCGCGTGACGCCATTGAAACTCAAAACGCGAAAGACAAAGCCAAACGGACTGTCTAACTCACACGCAAAGGGGTGGCCCAAGGCTAGACGCACCAAGCTGCGCCTTGCTAAGCATAACACATGAGCGCCCCTTTGCCCCCGACCTCGCCTGACACGTATGCACTTGCCGAACAACTCAGCAAACGTATAGACAGCGATGGCCTCATCATTGGCCTGACAGGCTCCGTCGCCTCTGGGAAGTCCACACTTGCGGGCCAACTCAAAGCAGCATTCGACGAGAGCCACAAAACCGAAACTGTCTCAACAGACGGCTTCCTCTTCCCAAATGCGGTGCTGGAAGAACGAAACTTGATGCTGCGCAAAGGCTTCCCGGAAAGCTATGATGTCGACGCTATTGCAGACGCTTTGACCCGCCTGCGCACAGGCAGCGCTGATTTTCCCGGCTACAGCCATGTCACCTATGACATAGATCCCAGCCTCCAACGCACAATTTCCCGGCCCGACGTCTTCATCCTCGAAGGCCTCGGCTTTCCCGCCCCTTCCCCGCATCCGCGCGATACCCATGAGCCTGACGTGTTCATCTATCTCGATGCAGACGAAGACCACCTGCTCGAATGGTATCTGGAACGATTTGAGAGATACTGGATCGCCGCAAAAGACGACCCCACATCCTTCTACGCAAATTTCACGCATATGACCCAGCCTGAAATGGTCACTTTTGCAACATCAGTCTGGGAGCGGATAAACCTGCCCAATCTTCGCAACCATATTTCACCACTGAAAAGCACCGCAGATATCGTGCTCAAGAAAACCCGCGACCATACGACCACAATTGCAACAAACACGCTAGTCTAAGCCCTTACGGACAGATCACAACCTTGCCAACAATCTCGCGCGCCTGCATCATCGCAAAAGCATCGCGCCATTCACTCAACGGCACCTCCGCATGAATGCGCGGCTTGGCCTTGCCCTGTTCGGCCCACGTCCAAATCGCCGCCAAATTCTCTTCGCCTCGTTCCGGGAACTGACGACCATACTCGCCTGCACGCACGCCAACAACAGAGAACCCCTTGATCAAAGGCATGTTCACGCCAATGGTGGGAATGCGTCCCGAGGTAAAACCGATCACCAACAACCGGCCATCAAACGCAATACACCGCACGCTCTCGTCAAAAACATCGCCGCCGACCGGGTCGAAAATAACATCCGCGCCGCGTCCACCCGTCATCTCTTTGACTTTCTCACGGAACCCATCTGTCACCAACAAGCCCTCCGCACCCGTGTGCGCAACCACTTGATCGAGCTTGTCCTGCGATGCACTCGTCACGATGACACGGGCACCAAGAATGCGGCCAACATCGGCGGCGGCAAGCCCAACACCGCCGCTCGCGCCATGCACCAGCAGTGTTTCACCTTCAAGCAATCTTGCACGGCGCACAAGCGAGACATAGGCCGTCAGCCACGCCGCACCATAAGCGCTCGCTTCAGCATGGCTCATCACGTCGGGCTTTCGGTGCAGGCGATTGGCAGGCAAACATATCGTCTCAGCAAACGCGCCTAGTTTATTTCCACCCACAACACAGTCGCCAATTTTCCAATGCGTCACGCCCTCGCCCAGTGCGCTGACAACCCCTGAACACTCCATACCAGAGATAAATGGCAACGGCGGTTTAAATTGATATTTTCCTTCCGTCATCAGAATATCGGGAAAGTTCAGGCTCGCAGCCTTGATCGCAATTTGCACCTCACCCGCTTGTGGCGTCGGTGCCGCGACATCGCTTATTCCGACACCCGAAAAATCATCCGACAACTCACTACATACGAGCGCTCTCATAACTTTGCGTACATGTCCTTTACCATGTCTGCTATCTCTAAGCAGGCCGCGCGGGAACCGGGTGAGATAGCGGTAAACGCGGTAAACGCATGGGCGAGCGCATCATAACGCTTGTGCGTAACACTTACGCCCAGCTGCTCCATACGCCGCGCATACTCGTCTCCCTCATCCACCAATGGGTCATGCCCTGCCGTAATGACGATCGCAGGCGGCAATCCCTCCAATTGCGTTGTCAGACCGGGCGACAGCATTGGATCACTCAGATCCGTTCCCTCAGGCAAATACTGCTCCATAAACCAATCCATCGTATCCTGAGATAGAGAAAAATTCTCCGCATAAGTTTTCTTGGAAGGGAAAGGCTCAATTAAATCCGTAGCGGGATAGATCAGAAGCTGAAGTGCTGGCAATGGCTTATGTTCGCGCTGCATTTCCTGCGCGATGACGGCAGAAAAGTTCCCGCCCATACTGTCACCACCGACACTCGCTATTCCTTCAGGGGCGCCATATTTCCCGGCATTGCGCAATGTCCATTCATAGGCGCAAATCGCATCATTGATCCCTGCGGGGAATTTATGCTCCGGCGCCAAACGATAATCGACCGACACAATTGGGCAACCCACCCGCGCGGCAATGATTGAGCAAAATGCGTGACAGGTATCCAGATCACCAATCACCCCACCACCCATATGATAATAGGTCATCATCGGCGCAGACGCATCTTGATTGTCCGGTTTATACAGCCTCACCGGAATCTCATTCCCGTTTGGTCCCGGAATCGTAAAGTTTTCAACTTTCACACCCGGCTCCAGAGGGGCGGCGACCGCTGCCAATGTTTCTAGCGTCACGGCCTTCACGGTCTCAACCGGCAGGCTGGAGAGTGGTGGCGCTTCGCGGCCATTCCACGCAACCAGCTGCAATTGTGGCTCCAGCGTGCGTCCGCCAATTGTCATGGGCTTCCCGCCAGCCATGCGCACCAACATGCCCTTGGGCAACTTAAACACCATACGTGTCAGGGTCTGTTTTAGGCTCATCTTGCGTGTTCGCTCCCATCGCGTTCTTCTTTTACGGGGAGACTAAAGCGCACGGCCATCTTGGCAAGAGGCACCCGGCGTCAGCTATTCTGTTGGGTAACGCTGGCAAAGCCCGCCAAGGCCAATTTCGTGGCAAACTCAGTTGCACCCTCAACATCAACGGGGCGGCGCGTCAGCATCACCTCACCCAAATCGCGGGCAATGCCGATATAAGCCGCTGTCAAATACTCGACATCTACTTCCGGCGCGTGATCTGTCGTCAAGATACGCTCTAAATCAGTTCGGATTTCACGCGCAGTCGCCTTCATTTCAGGTGTATCGATCCGAACGCCAATAAGCGGATGGTTTTGATCCGCCCACTCTTCCAATTCGGTACCATTCTCAGACACCAAAAAGCTGAAATAGGCAAAGAAGGCTTCACGGATATAACCCTCTAATGTGTCGGTTCGCGCGCGAACAGCGGTCAACCGCTCTCGAAACCGCAAGGCCGAATCCTCAGCAATCGCCTCGAACACCTCTTCCTTGGATTTGAAGTAATTGTAGAAGGTGCCAGACGCCAACTCTGTTTCGCGAATAATATCGCGCACGGTGCAGGCTTCAAAGCCGATCCGCGCAAACACCAACCGGCCCGCCTCCAATATCGCCCGGCGATTGGCCGCCTTAGAACGCGCCCTCTTCCCTGTCTCGTTGGATGTAACGCCAAATATACTCATAAACACTGCTACTTCTTGATCCGCAAAACACTACAACCATAGTTTGCGTCATGCGTCACCAAGCGTCAACTTTTTAGACTGGCAGCTGGGCGTCAACACTTTTATCCAGTCCCAATCGCCGGAAGACAGACAAGGCGACCCCAAAGATCACCCTCAACACAATCAAGAATAAGACACCCAATAAGGGCTCTCCCATTGCGACGGCCAGACCACCCCCAAGCAGTATGGCAATGTGAAGCGTTACAATACGACCATAAGGTTGAAATAACAGCTTAGCAGGATTGCCCCTCTCGAATTGACGGCGTCCCAGATAATCCACTGCGAAGAATAAGGCATTCACCCCGATGATCGCCACGACAAACCAAGGCAATTGCGGCCCTGTCGAAAGCGCCCAATTCACAAGGCCAATCGGTGATTCCATCCCAGAACTGCCCGAAACTGCATCAAAAGACCGCAAAAACACACCATGCACGAAGCAGAACATCCCATAATGCACCGTGAAAAACACGGAGAGAAACACCCCCGCAACCCATCGCGACGGGTGCGCAAGCCCAGTGGCCCACATACGCAACACATTGAACACGCCTACGACCAGATTCTCCAACCAATACAGCGCAACCAGCGGCACAGCGCCCCAACCGAACACGATCACACCGATAACAGGCAGCACATCCGCAACCAGCGAAACCCAGGCGAGCGGATCGCGATACGTCCGTAACAGCAATTCAGGGTCAATAAACCGCCCGAACACTAATCGTCATTCCCAGTGTTTATTGCAGGAACAAGCCGATCAGTTGGCGCACCCGAAAAAGCAAGTCCAGGCACCCATTTACCCGATTGCAAATACTCAGAACGTGTTTGAAGCGTCCCGTCCGGATCTATCCGCCCCATCGACCGCACCTGTGTAATCGTCTCATGCCCCGCAACGTCTTCCAGCGCCGTCCAACTGCCATCTTCATTCAGCGAAAAAGCTCCGCTTGTATGGAACCCGCCACTGGTGATGTAAACAAAGTCCAATTCGCCCGATGTTGTATTGGGATATATGTATGTCACGCCGCCATAAGAGCCGTCCTCAAGCGCGTGACGCTGCGCCAGCACTGTGCCGCCAAATTCCCAATACCAGTGCTGCAGGTCGCCCACTTTCTCGCTCGCCCCCTCAGCGGGAACAGCATACCAGCGCGTCCCAGCCAGCGCTGCGAGTGCTCCAAACTTTTCAGACTGCTCTGAGCTTACTGATATAATTGGTGCGTTCACCGGCAACTTGGTCTGTGGAGCACCTGCATTCACACATCCGCACAATCCCAATGCCGCGAAAAATAAAAAAGCAAACCTCATGAACCTGCCCCTCCATAGTTTGGCACCCAAGCAGGAAAGCTAAACGGGCTATGAACTTCTAAACCCTTGGACCCCTTGGGATTGCGATAATCGCCCGTCAGAACCTCAAAATGCACGTGTAACGCCCGCGCATTCCCAGTGGTGCCCATCATACCAACTGGCTGTCCAAACCCAATATCGGAACCAACAGTCAAATATTGATCAATAAAATCAAGGTGTGCGTAGCGGGTGTAAACCCCGTGCCCATGATCGATCAGCACCTGCAAGCCATACCCAGTGGCGGCGCGCGCCTCAATCACTCGGCCCGGCGCAGCAGAATAGACAGGCCCAGCCGGACGACTCGCCAGATCGATACCTTCATGCATTCGACCGTTACGAATGCCAAATCCAGACGAAAGACACACATCATTAGCCGGCACGCTCGCCAACACGATCCCGTTGACCACAATAATCGGATTGAACGGCTCGACCCATTTATGCCCGCCCTGCGCGACCAAGGGCGGTGAGTTGCTCACCCGCATACCGGGGCAAATGCGTAGCTCTGCATTCGGTTGAAACGGTCCCTGCGGCGGGTTCAGCGGATCACCCGGCGGACCAAACTCCACAGGTGGTCCATAAACAATAGTCGGTCCACTCGACGCACAAGCCGATACGAGACACACGAACACGAGACAAAACAATCGAAGCATTCTTCATCTTGTTTCAGCCACGCGTTAACATCAAGCTGCCACCGGCTTTCGCCCACGCCCTTTCTCAAGCTCCTTCAATAGATCAGCTACATAGACGTGGAAATCCACCTGCATGCGGTGCCGCGGACTATCATAGAAATGCCCCAAATGAATGCGCTCATCTTCCACAATAATCCGCTCCATTTCGGCATTAGACGGCAGCGCATATTCTCCCGCCAGCAGTGCCCCGACCAGTTTCGACTGCTGTTCCGCAAAATTCACCAATGTTGGAAGCGGCTGCGCCAAACCAAGGAAGAACAAGGTCTCCCTACCCGGCTGAATCATACGCTTATACAGCGGGAACACGTTATCTTGAGGTGTCAGGTCCGCCTGCTGGAAAAATGGGAAGGTCACATTGTACCCCGTCGCCCAGACAATCGCATCCACTTGCTCACGGGAGCCATCAACAAAGGCAACGCCGTCACCATCCAACTTTTCTATTCCCCCCTTTGGATGAATGTCTCCGCACCCTATCCGGGTTAAAAACTCTCCCGAAACCGAGGGATGACCGTCCAATGGCTCATGATCTGGCTTTGGCAAACCGTAGTCTTCCATATTGCCAATCGTCTTCTTGATTTTCTTACGCGCCAAGGAACGACCGAGTTTTGTCGGCAACCAAGCCGGAAGAACCGCTTTATCGGAGGGCTGCCCATCCATATATTTCGGAAAGACCCAAACACCCCGACGCATCGAAATGAAGAGCCGCTGAGCAATTGGCCGCTGCGATAGCTCTGACGAGATATCCATCGCCGAATTGCCGCCGCCAACAATCATCACATTCTTGCCGCGAAAATCATATGGTTCAAATGGATCAGTATAGTTGTGAGAATGAACCTGATATCCATCAAACGTGCCGGGATAGCTGGGGGTGCGAGCGTCCCAATGGTGTCCATTGGCAACCACTAGCGCATCATACTCCCGCACCTCCCCCGTCGACAGATGTACTCGCCAACGCCCCCCCGGCAGATCTTCAACATTCGTCACGCTCGTATTGAATGTTATCGTCTCGCGCAGTCCAAAATGCTCTACATAGTCATGGAAATACTGCAGCAACTGCGAGTGATGCGGAAAATCTGGCCAATCGGCTGGCACCGGATAATCCTCAAACGCCAAGCGCCATTTTGAGGTGTCAATGTGAAGGGACTGATAGCAAGATGACTTTCCATTCGGGTTCTTAAAATACCAGTTGCCGCCAATATCATCTGACATTTCAAAACAGTCATATGGCAGATCATAGTCCTTGAGGCGCTTCGCCATCGTGAAGCCAGAACAGCCCGCACCAATGATGCACGTTTTTGGTAGAGTTTGCGTTGCTGGCTCGTTCATGACATTTCCTCACTGTGGCGCTTTTTTTGGTTCGCTCTGTCCCGAATGTTAGTCGCCCGGACACAAGCGTCAAAGGAATTTGAAGGCATATGACAACTGACCCGACGTTAAGCCCTCTGCAGCTCATGCAGCAAAATCTCGAGCATATTACTGGTGTCATTCCATGGGGACGACAAATGGGTTTTCGCGTCACTAAAGTCGAACGCGGGCATGTTTGGGGGCGGCAACCCTACAAAGAGAAATTGATCGGTGACCCCGAAACAGGCATTATCCATGGTGGCGTAATTACGACGTTCCTCGACAATCTTTGCGGCCCTGCCGCAGGATCCATGCTGGACGATCTCCGCTTTGTTGCAACGCTAGACCTTCGCATCGATTACATGCGACCGGCTGAACCCAATCGGGATATTTTGGGCGAGGCAGAATGCTATCACGTGACCCGCTCAATCGCCTTCTGTCGCGCCTGGGCATATCATGAAAGTCGCGATAAGCTCATCGCCTCGGCCGCCGCTGCATTCGCAATCAACAAAGCGCGTCCCGTTGAAACGTTGGTGCAGTCATGACCGACAAAAAACTCCAGCGCCCAGAACAAGTAAACGGTTTTATCGATCGCACGCCCTTTGCCCAACTCATGGGCATGAAATGCGAGATTAAGGGCGACGAAATGACAGCCGTCCTGCCCTATCAAGACAAGCTCATTGGAAATGCTATGATCCGCGCCTTGCATGGCGGCGCTATGGGAGCATTTCTCGAAATCACCGCGAAAGCGCAATTGTATCTCGTGACAGACCTGAAAGCCCCTCCACGCACGATCAACATTACGATCGACTATTTGCGCCAGGGACGGGCGCAAGACCTATACGCTCGCGCATTTATCACTAAATTGGGACGCCGAATGGCCTCCGTTCGCGCTGAAGCATGGCAAGAAAGTCGCGACAAACCAGTCACGGCACTTATGGCTCATTTTCTGGTGACTGACGAGTAAAGCTCATCAAGCCTATTGAACGTCGGGGCGGTCTACATCTACTGGCGCCCCGCCGAATAAGGCTGAGTATTCCGGCTTTATGTGTGACTCGAAATCAGCTTGTGAAATCGTCACGTGATACGCGCCCTCAGCATACGCGCCGATTTCGTAAGGCGCAAAATGCACCGCATATCCCCCAAATCGCCCCGGCATTGTCGCATCGACCAAACTTACAGCACTGGACAAAACCATGTCCGCACTGACGAGATCTGACATCTCGCCGCGCACCATATCTTCAGCGCCGGGTGAAACACCCGCTTTGAGCTTTTGTGCCGTCAAAGCATCCAAAATAATGTCCAAGTGGGCATTCACAGCTCCCTCTGGATTTATGAGCAAATCACTTAAGCTTAATCCTTCTTGTTTCTCCGTATTGTAGATGATCCCATGCGTGGCAAATGAAGGATGCGCCCCGCCGGAAAAATCATAGACAAATTGCTCAAGACTGATGAGCGGACCTGCCGCGCCCGTAACTTGCCAAGACATTCGCAGCGCGTGAGGCTGGAAAACTTTAGGATCGAGCGACTGTCGGGCTTTGGCGGTCTGTTTTGCTGTCTCTATTGCAGCCTCCGCTTCATCGACAAGCCGACGCGCCAAATCTGGAGCCACGATAAACACCTCATCTGGAATACGAATATCCGCGTCCAGCAATTCAGAACCCACAAGGAAGCGCCGCGGTAAATCAGCAATATTAGCTTTTTGCTGTGCGTCTTGCTCATCCGGTTTCGCCACCGGATGAGCCGCCTCGACCTGCGTCGCTGCTAAATCCGGTGCCTCGGTTTTACCACACGCGAGCGGCGCGAATATCAAGGCTAGGAGAAGCATTTTCTTCATGAAATTTGACATCAAAATATCCTTGAGCAACCGCGCAAAACTGGAAGAATTAAACCCACACTCTAGCGCCCATAACCTTGAAAAGCGACACTCTCGACCAGTCAACATCGCAGGTAAGCCCATTGCGCGATTTGCGCATTTCGCCTCCGCTGCGCAAAGATATAACTGGTCCTCCAACTACAGAGTAGCAAAACAGATTGCGTTTCCATCACGCAAGCGCTTTACGTTTTGATACAATCCCGCCAAATAGTACGGGAATAGAGGACTTTCTTGATGCGCATAATGCTTATCACAGACGCCTGGGAACCACAGGTCAACGGCGTCGTGCGGACCATGAAGCGCGTTGTCGAAGAATCGACAGCTATGGGGCATGTTTGGGAAATCGTTCATCCCGGCGATGGTTTCACAACAATGCCTTTGCCGACCTACCCAGAAATTAAACTTGCTCTATTTGCACGCGGCAAAATTGAAGAACGCTTCCACGAGTTCGAGCCTGACGCTGTACATATCGCAACAGAAGGTACGCTTGGTATTGCCGGACGCGCCATGTGCCTGAAGGTCAAACACCCCTTCTCGACCGCTTATCACACACGGTTTCCCGAATATGTCTCCGCCCGCCTACCCGTGCCGACATCGGCGGGGTATGATTTTGTACGCTGGTTCCATAAATATTCAGGCAAAGTCATGGTGCCAACGCCATCCATGGTCGAGGAACTGCAGGCCCAGCGCTTCATCAATCTTGTGGCTTGGTCGCGCGGCGTGGACACAGAACAATTCCACCCCCGTTTTCGTATCGAAGAAGGCGCCGCAAACGACCCGTTCAAAGGGATGAAGCGCCCGATTTATCTAAATGTGGGCCGCGTCGCAGTTGAAAAAAACATTGAGGCTTTTGCCGAACTCGACGTGCCCGGCACCAAAGTGATCATTGGCGATGGGCCGCAACTCGAAGAATTGAGACGCAATTATCCCGATGTCCACTTCCTCGGCGCAAAATTTGGCGAAGAATTATCCATTGCCTATGCCAGCGCTGACGCCTTCGTTTTCCCGAGCCTAACGGATACGTTCGGCCTTGTGGTGCTGGAAGCCATGGCTTCGGGTATCCCTGTCGCGGCCTTCGATGCGACCGGCCCCCGTGATGTGATCCCAGGCTCAAATGCAGGCATAATCACGCCGGTGGGCGGTGATCTGTCGGAAGGCGCAAGAGAATGCCTCAAATTCGACAGAGCGGACTGCCGAACATACGCCGAAGGCTATAGCTGGAAATCCTGCGCCGAAGCATTCATTGAAAACCTGCAACCGCTTCCGTCTCCTGCGAGAAAACGTTTCTGGCAGAAAATACGTTTGCGACGGCGTAAGCGCCCGCTCGATGTGATCTGATCGCTTTATCGAACGCGCGACTGTATTTTTTTCAGTATTTAGTCTTGCATTCCTCAGTTTTGGCCAATAAAAGGCACTCGAAATTGAGATGTGGCGGACATCTGGGCCAACCCTTAAACTGGGGGCCCCCTGTACTAACGCCCAAAGCTGGTTAGAAGCCCTTTGGAGGTTAGGTGTCATGCACTCCTATGCGACTCCCTTTAATATCGTTCGTTCGGTTGAACCTGACGCACCTGTTTTCTGCTTCCGTCCAGAGCGGGTCACAGCGGCTGCGACATGGTTCAAGGAGAATTTTCCGGCACAACCCTTCTATGCGGTCAAAGCCAATCCCGGCGTTCACGTTCTGGATGCATTGTGGGAAGCTGGGATTAACAGCTTCGATGTTGCTTCGATCGACGAGATCGAACTCATCGGCACGCGCTTTCCGACAGCCCGCATGGCGTTTTTGCATCCGGTAAAAAATCGCCGTGCCATCTCGCGCGCCTATCACGAATTTGGTGTGCGCATCTTCGTCACGGACACACTGGACGAGCTGACAAAAATCCTCGAAGAAACAGGCTATGCCGCTGACCTGACTATCATTGTGCGCGTGGCCGTCTCCTGTGACGGTGCCTCTTTGCCACTGGCTGGAAAATTCGGCGCCAACGCAGATGATGCCGCAGAAATCCTGCGCGAAGCACGGCGCTACGCCGATGAGCTGGGCGTTTCTTTCCATGTCGGCAGTCAGGCGATGAAGCCAACCGCATGGGTGACAGCGATGGCTGACGTGTCTCGCATCATTATTCAGGCCGGTGTTACTGTCGATATTGTGGATGTTGGTGGCGGCTTTCCGTCCATTTATGCTGACAGCCCGCCACCTGCCCTTGCCGACTATGTCGACCGGGTGGAAAGCAGCTTTGAGAACATGTTCGTTCTCGAAAACGCGGAACTTTGGTGCGAGCCGGGCCGCGCGCTCGTCGCCGAGGCAGAGAGCCTGTTACTGCGTGTTGAGTTGGCCAAGCCGGGTGCGATCTACCTGAATGACGGGGCCTATGGTGCGCTTTACGATGCGGTTCACGAACGCTGGAAATTCCCTATGCGTCCCATCTCAGGCGATGGCCGGAAAATGGGTGACCGCCTTGTTGAGTACACAGTTTATGGCCCAACATGCGACTCGACAGACACCTTCCCCGAAAAAGTCTGGCTTCCGGCTGGCATGACCGAGGGTGACTATATCGAATTCGGCAATATTGGTGCTTATGGTCGGGCGATGATGACCCGTTTCAATGGTTTTGGCGTCACTGAAACTGCCATTGTGCAAGATGCGCCGTTTGCGTCCCTTTATGAACCATTGGGTGCCGAAATCGTCGCATTCGGATCTAAAATTACACTCTGAGTATTTGGAAATCCATATCGCCTAAGCACCAGCTCAAGCTTAGGCGAACTACCCACACGACTGGTCAGCCAAGCCGTTCCGCCTATCCCTCTCGCCCGTGTTTGAGAAGGTAAGACCCGAATAGTTTGTCGCGCAATGGCCATGCCTGAATCAACATAAGAAATGGCCCTTGGCGCACTCGCGATAAGTTGCCCGCGCAACAGTGGAAAATGAGTGCAGGCGAGCACAATCGTATCGATCATCTCTCCACCGGGTGCCTTAAACAGCGGAGCCTGCGCCTCTTGGATTGCCTCTATCGGCACGTCTTCTCCTCTCGCATGAGCCTCAGCCAAGCGAACCAACTCTATGCTACCATGCATGATGAGTTTTTTATTTGCCGCAAACTGTGCCGCCAGCTGCGCCGTGTAAGCCCTACGTATCGTACCCGGCGTTGCTAGTAATCCAATCGTTCCCGTAAGCGAGAGCGATGCAGCAGGCTTAATCGCTGGCACGGTCCCAACCACTGGAATATCAAGCCGTGCGCGCACATCATCCAACGCCAACGTACTCGCAGTGTTGCAGGCGATAACGAAGACATCAGGTTCAACGACTCGGCACAACGCTTCCGCCACATCAGGAATCCGTTGGCGCAAGGCCGCATCAGACTTATCGCCATAAGGAAAAAACGCGCTATCTGCGGCATAGTGGACGCCAAGGCCTGGCCCCAAGGCCCGTAATTCTTCTGCAACCGTTAGCCCGCCCACCCCGGAATCAAACACCAGAACACGTCCCTTGGCAGGCGAAGGCACGAAATTATTCGGCAGTTTTTCGGTCATCATGGGAAGAATATTCCAATTCCCGCGTGGCGAAAACGGGGCAAGCGCAAAAATTTGGCATAGTTCTTGTTGTGCACTGCAGCATACTATTCTACATTAAAGTCCCGTATAGCGCCAAAATAGGAATTATCTCATGATTGATCAGATGCTTGCCCCTTGGCGCTCTTCCCTCTCACTTACCGCTGCAGCGCTTGAAACCATGCTTGTTGCCCAAAAGAACATGCTGGGTGCTGGCGGAATGATGAGCATGGACGAAAATCGCATGCGCGAGATGTTCCATTCGGCGGCCGACGCAAATTTGCGTCGCTGGGGAGAAGTCGCAGAAAACCTCTCGAATGTGCCCGATGTATACCATCAGATGTCTCGCGTTCCTGGCTCTGTATTGACGGATTTTTTTGATAAAGCCCAACGCGCCGCCAAATAAGCGGCCGCGCTCCGTTAGAGCAATCCACCGTAAAGATCGGTGCGGCGGTCACGGAAGAAGCCCCAAGCTGCGCGTTCTTTTTCGATTGCGTCCAAATCAAAATGCGCGAGCACGATTCCAGCCTCTTTTCGGTCCAGTTCACTCACAATGGCGCCCGCCTCGTCAGTGATAAAGCTTGAACCGTAAAAGACTTGTCCGTCCTCGTCTCCGACACGATTAGCGGCACAAACAGGTATCGTGTTTGAAACCGCGTGCCCCTGCATCGCGCGTCGCCATCGCGGCGCGGTATCAAGACCATCATGTTGTGGCTCTGCTCCGATTGCCGTTGGATACAGCAATACATCGGCACCCATAAGAGACATCGCACGTGCAGCTTCTGGAAACCACTGGTCCCAGCAAATGCCAACACCAATGCGCCCCTTCATTGTGTCCCACACACGAAAGCCAGTATCGCCCGGCCGGAAATAAAACTTCTCCTGATATCCCGGACCATCTGGAATATGGCTTTTGCGGTAGACTCCCAGAGGCGTTCCGTCAGCATCTATCGTAACGATCGAATTATAATAATTCGGTCCATCCTTTTCAAAGATAGAAACGGGCAACACCACGTCTAATTCACTCGCAAGCGCCGACATCGCTGTCACCGCCGGATGCTCGCGCCATTCCGAAGCCCGCGCGAAGTGATATTCTTCCTGAGTCTTACAGAAATAGTGCCCGCAAAACAGTTCCGGCAATAGAACGATATCTGCGCCACGCGCTGCTGCGTCTCGCACAAACTCGGATGCAACTTCAATATTCTGTTGCGTGTCGTCACATGGAGAAAATTGGATTCCCGCCAATGTCAGCGTTCGTGTCATATCTCGTCTTTCTGGGTTAATCGGGCCGGAATTTCACGGGTCATGCAGTGAAAGCTTCCCCCTCCCTTCAATATCTCATTTGCCGGTAATCCGATAACCTCGTGGTCTGGAAACACGGCCCGAAGCTCTGCCAGAGCGACATGAGCAAAATGATCTTCATAGACGGGTACGAGCACGGCGCCATTCGTGATAGTAAAATTCATGTGGCTCGCAGGGAGCGCTTCACCGCCTTCTGAAGTGATCAAACCGGGTGAAGCTATCGCGGTGACGTTTAGCCCCGCTTCCCGCAACGTATCCTCAATGGTCAACAACCTGTCCGCATTAGGATCATCCTGTCCCGATGGAGATTGGCACAAGACATGGCCCGGCCCGATAAATCGCGCTATATTATCAACATGCCCATCCGTGTGATCGTTGAGCAACCCCGTATCGAGCCATATAATCTGCACGACACCGAGTGCGCCTTTTAGGGCCGCCTCAGCCTCAGCCTTCGTCCAGTTATTGCGATTTGGATTGAGCAAGCATTCTGATGTTGTCAGAAGGCGGCCTTCACCATCACAATCTATCGCCCCGCCCTCCAGAATAAACTCATGCTGAGTTTTAGGGAGATCGTGAACCGAAGCGATCGCACTCGCGGTCTGTGTATCGCCGGGCATATTGTATTTCCCACCCCAGCCGTTGAAGCGAAACAATTGTGCGTGCAGCCCGGTCACCGCTCGCGTCACGACTGGTCCGGTATCCCGCAACCAAATGTCGCCACAGGGTACGTTCACACATTCTGCTATGCTGCCTAATCTCTCATGTGCAGAAGCATAAGCCTCATCTGATCCACATGCTATTTTCACAGGGACAAAAACGCCCGCCGCACGCACAAACTCAGCAATTTGCTCGCGAGCAGCAGCGAGTGCTCCGTCCCACTCCTCGGCGAGATAAGGCCAGCCTATCCACAGAAAACTATGGGTCGCCCATTCAGCGGGTAATTCGAACCGGGTCATACTCATGCAAAGGGCATTGCCATAGCTTTCCCAAAAGGAAAAGGGCGACCTGCAATAGGCCGCCCTTCCCCCAATTAGAATTTCAACACTCTTAGAATGTGTACTTCAGGCCGAAACGGATTTCGTATGCCGACGCGTCTTGAGCAACTGACTCATAGCGTAGATCCGTTTCATTCACAGTTTGTGGGAAGCCTGGCTGACGCAGCACGCCCCACTCATCGTTCAGCAGATTGGTAAAGTTATCAATCGCCAGGAACGCTGATGTACGGTGCTCTTCCATGAACCCTGGAAGCTCCTGCTCAACACGAATATCCATCTTGCCCCACCATGAGCCTTCTTCACCGTTGCGCTCAGCACCAGGGCTCAGAACATTATCAGCGAAGTCGAGATATGGCGTGAACCCGTATGGATTGATCGTACCATTATATGCAAATGAGTACGGACGGCCAGAGTTGAGCAAACCAACCGCTGAGAAACGTGTCGCATACTCACCGAAGAACTCACGCTCATAGTTCGTGAAGGCCACGAAACGATGCTCAGTGTTGTAGTTCGACGTTGAGAGGACTTCTTCCTGCGGATCGAAGAAGGCACGGTTGATGTAGTTCGAGAACGCAACCGAGCTTGTCATTGGCTGAACATCCTTGGAGTCGTTCCAAGAATAGCCCACAGACCAGTCGAAGCCATTATCATAGTCTTTCGCAACGCTAAGAGACACAGTGGTCGACTCGTTTGCAACGTTCTTTGCATTCGTGAGAACAAAGGCAGCTTCACGAACGCTGTCATAGATCGGGTAACCGTCGGCTGTGCGGCCAACTTCTTCCAGATCCCCACGTTTGATCATCGCTGAATTCTCACCCTTCGAGATCAATAGGTCAGCATTCACAACATACTCGCCGCCCATCGGGCCTTCGATTGCGACGTTTGGAATCCAGGTCGCACCAAGAGCAATCTTCCACTCAGATGGGATTTCAAAATCAGGATCAAGATAGTTGATCTCGAAATTGTCACCTACGCCTCCAGCGACTGCGTCATACAGTTCACCCGGGACACAGTAGCCAGGGCCGCTTGGCACGCCAGCCTCACAACCTTCCCAGACGATATCTGTATCAAACAAGGTGCGCGAACCGTCAGTGTAGCCAAATGAACGCCCACGCTGACCAAACTGCAACACGTTGTTGGCTGAGTAAGTGTTAGACAACCAAACATTCGGGTCACCACCAGAATAACGCCCTACACCACCACGAACAGTGACATTATCTTTTGCATCCCACGTGAACGCAAAGCGTGGCTGGAACAAGCTCTTGCCATCGAGTGTAGCAGAGTTTGAGAAGCCATAGTCAGCGAGGAATGTTGCATTCTCTGCTGGCGCATCATCTGTCGTCCAGAAGTCGTAGCGTGCACCGAGAACGATCGTCAGATTGTCTTGCAGGTCAAACTCGTCCTGGAAATAGAGAGAGTTAACCGCGTAACCCCAATCAGCCGCAGCGTCCGTTGGATTGTTTGACGGCGCGTTGTTGTAGTAGATCGCGTATGGCGTACCTGCTTCGAAATCATCGATGCTACCGAAACGGATCTCTGTTTCTGAGTGCTGAACAAACAGGTTGAAGATATCGTAAGCTTCACGCTCGTAACCGAAGGTCAGATTATGATCGCCCATCTGGTAGAAGCCTTTAGCCGCAAAATTCCAGATGTCATAACTCAGAACGTTTGACTGGCGGCTATCATCACCACCGATATAAACATCCGCGTTATCTGTCTCCACACGGATCTCACCAAAATCAGTTCCACCGAGAGACAACTGACGGTTTGCGAGGTCGACATAACCTAGACGCACTTCTGTAGAGAAATTGTTCGTCCAGTCAGAGTAGAACTGACCAACATATTGGTTCAGCTCTGCACCGCGCTCATAAAGGTGATTAGAGAATTCATACTCATCGTTATCACCATCAGACGCCACAATGTTGTTACCGTCGTTATAGTTGTAAGTGAATGCAGCGCGGTGTTGGTTGTTGATGTTCCAATCAAGCTTCAACAAGAACTTCTCATCGAAATTGTCGAAACTTTGTGGCTGCTCGCCAGGATCGTATGAATACAGCGTGTTTGAGATATCAACGATACGATCAAGCTCTGCCTGAGTAACGTTTCCTACACCAAGCGCACCGCCATCGAAATTGTTTACGCCGTCCAGTTTTTCATAAGCTGCTGAGAAGAACAGCGTGTCTCGAACGATCGGACCGGAAACCTGAAGGCCGTAACGTTTCTCGTCAAAGTCAGCGAGATTTCTATCGTTGCCCTCAATTGAATCACCCTGCAGCCCATCGCTTGTGTAGTCGTAGAATGCGACGCCGTGGAATTCGTTGCTACCTGATTTGGTAACAGCGTTGATGTTACACGCTGTAAAGCCGCCATACTCAACATCGAATGGCGCTAGTTCAACAGCAACCTGCTCAACCGCATCATATGGGAAAGGCTGACGCTCTGTTGGGTAACCGTTTGCGTTGAGACCGAAACCATCATTCAGACGCACACCATCCAGTGTGAATGAATTGAAGCGTGGGTTCTTACCTGCACATTGAACCGGGTTAATCCCGCCGCGGCTCTCATCAACATAGACGCGTGGGTCAAGGCGCAACACGTCAACAATGTTGCGGTTTACAGTCGGTGCGTTCTGAAGCGTTTCCGCGCCAAAGGTTGCGCTTGGGCCGGTTGCAACTTCGATCATGTCCAAAGCGCTACCGGTGACAACAACTGTTTCCAGTGTGCGCGCATCACCGCTCGCAAGCGAGAAGTTCAACTGAGTCGCGTCACCCAGGAAAAGGGCAACATCTTCGATGGATTGGCTCGCAAACTCGCCAGCCTCAACAGTCACAACATAGTCAGACGCCACCGGCAGACCACGCAATGAGTACTGGCCCGAAGCCGTCGTCACCGCCGAACGTGCAAACCCTGTTGATGGGTCGGTTACGGTGACGGTCGCGCCTACAACCGGTTGATTGTCCGCATCAACAACGTTCCCGCGAACGCCTGACGTCGTGACCTGCGCAGAGGCAAGGCCCGCTGCGCTGAGAGCGATTGCAGAAACTGCAGCGCCTCGTACTAGAAATTTCAATGTGCTCATTTTCACTTCCCCTGAGTCATATTGAGCTCCGACACCAAAGAAAAAACCGCATCGTCAGAGCTTATCAGTGCGCTTATAGTTCGTAGATGACAAATAGATGACGGGATTCTCAGAAGAATGCAGTAAAAATCGATTTTGCAGATGATCTCCTCGCGTAGATGCAAAAAAGCCACGGTTTTTTGCCTCGAATTCGCTATTGAAAGGAATATATCCCTGCCGACAAACGCATACCGTTGCGTTAACCCAACGACGCTATCGCTCGACCCATGAGGACAAGAATCAAAATGCCAACCGTCGAATCGCCCCGGCAATCCCACTACACACGCATAACCTTCATTGCGCTATTAGGGCTTCTATTTTTGCGGGTATTTTTTCTCGTTGCGTCGCCACTCAACCTGTATGCGGACGAAGCTCAGTATTGGCGCTGGGGCGAAACGCTGGATTGGGGATACTATTCAAAGCCACCCATGATCGCGTGGGTCATCCATAGCGTGACAGCCCTGTTCGGAAATCAAGAATGGGGCGTGCGTCTTGCCGCGCCTTTTCTTCACACCTTTACAGCCAGCCTCTTATTCTTGCTTGGACGATCAATGTATGGGGATCGCGTGGGCATGTTTGCGGCGCTCGGTTATGCGCTGATGCCCGCCGTCACCCTCTCTTCAGCGGTTATCTCTACAGATGGCGTTCTCCTGCCCTTCTGGACATTGTCGCTCTATTGTTTCTGGCGGTTGCGCTCTGGTGAGGGCCAATGGGTCAGCGCAGCGCTGCTGGGCCTCGGGCTTGGGGCAGGCTTCTTATCCAAATATGCTATGATCTACTTCCCCATAGGTATTGGCCTCGCTTTGGTCATAGACAAAGACAGTCGCCGTGCATTGTTTTCATTTAAGGGTTTGCTGGCCGCTTGTGTTGGTTTGGCCATCTTCGCGCCCCATATATTCTGGAACGCGGCACACGACTTCAAAACCGTCAGTCACACTGTAGACAATGCGAATCTCGGCGGTGACCTGATCAATCCGGGCAATGCCCTATCCTTCCTTGTCGATCAAATGGGCGTGTTTGGACCCATCAGCTTTTTGGCCCTGTTCGTGGGTATATTCATTATGCGCTCCAAAGACCTCTCCATTATGGGGCGGGATCGTTGGTTGCTCTGTTTCATCCTGCCTGTGCTTATCATCATTCTGTTTCAGGCCGTACTGTCACGCGCCAATGCAAACTGGGCAGCGACAGCTTACCCTGCAGCAAGCGTTCTTGTGGCCGCATGGCTCACCCGCGCCCAGCCAAACCGCGTGTTATGGCTAATCATTGCTGCGTTGACCTTGGTTGCTTTGTTGCTTGCACCAGATGTGTCACTCGCTGTGCGGTTTGGTGCAGGAGCGTGCATTTCGGGTGCAATTTTGGGCATTTCATATGCCTTTAAGCAGCGCCCTTCGGGTCTTTTGTGGATCAATTTGGGCGTTCACAGTGTCCTCTTGGCCTTTTTCATCACGACCGCAATGCTCCCTCAAGGCACAACCACCAAGCTGGGTCTCGACAACGCAATGAAGAGAACCCGCGGCTGGGAACAAACCACGCAACGTGTCTTCACCAATGCCGAAGACATCGACGCGACTGCTATCCTGGTAGACGAACGTGAAGTCTGGCATGCGCTGGATTACTATGCTCGTGATCGCGAGACTGAGCTCTTGTCATGGCGTCGCTATGGCGTGCCCAAAAGCTTCTCTGAATCAGCGCCCGTCACCGATGCGAATGACGATCGTGTCTTGGTTGCGTCACTACACCCAGCCAATCGCGCCCGCATACGGAGCGATTTTGAAACAATGGAAGACCTTGGCGAAGTACAGATCTTTCTTGGAAAGCGCAGCAATGGCTGTCCTATTCTGCGCACCCTGCATCTCTATGCGGCGAGCGGATATACACCCCAACCGAGAAGCCCCGAATGGGAAGCCGCCTTTGAAGACCAAAAGGAATTTCCGAACCCACCCTGCCCTAAACCGAAACCGGTTGGATAAGTTTTACAGCAAATAGATCAGTGTGCTTTGCGGTTGCCCCATAGCGCCTTAACGCGCTTATCGCGCCCGCATGCTGTACGGTAGTAGCGATATTTGATTGGGTTCTTTGTGTAATAATCCTGATGATAAGCTTCCGCAGGCCAGAACGTGCTGGCGTCCAAAACCGCTGTCGCGACCTTACCATCGAAAATCTCGTTATCAGCGGCAATTTCAGCGTCGACAATTACACGCTCTGCATCATCGCCAACGAAAATAGCAGAACGATAGCTGTCGCCTTTGTCACAAAACTGGCCACGCGCATCGAGCGGATCAATGTGGCGCATGAAATAGTGCACTAATTCTTCGTAGGAGACGATATCAGGGTCGTAAGTGATTTTGACAACTTCATAGTGGCCTGTGCCACCGGCAGTCACTTGCTTATAGGTAGGTTTGGCAACATGACCGCCGGCAAAACCGGACACGGTTTCCATAACGCCGGTCACTTTGTCGAAGTCTGCCTCGACACACCAAAAGCAACCGCCCGCAAATACAGCGCTCGCCAAAGGCTTTGCGGAGTCTGCATTAGACTGATCCTGCGCACCAGCACTCGACAGGAACGCGACGCTGATACCAGCTGCGCCTGCAGCCAATGCTATTATTGATGAAATCTTTTTAGACACTCAACACCTACCCAACCTTACAAAAAGGTTATCGCAAAACTAACATGGTTTCAATATGGCAACGATCATCTCAAGACCAAGACATTTAGCACATCAAAGACAGTGATCGTGTTCACAGATGCGTGACGCGTTTTGGCCAGCACTCAATTTGACAGCATTTCGGTAAGCACCCGCACACGGGTTCGGGTTGAACGTCCCGCTTCATCGACTGCGCTGATCTGATAAAATCCTGCCTGCTCCGGCAACCAGAGTGCGGCCCCAGATGGGTCACGCGCGGCTGGACGTCCGTCTATATACCAACTCAACTCTCCTTCACCTCTGCCAGCTAGAACGAACGGGCGCGGAGCATTTCCATTCACTTCACCCGCCCATAGCTCCGCATTTTGCGGCGGAAATAGAATCTCTGGCGGTCCATCGTCGTCGAACGAACGCAGCGCGTGTTGCGACAAGGGCCTACGAGACGTGGTCAAACGCTCTCGCGCCTCTCCATCATCACGCAAATACCGCGCGGCACGATCTGCGATTTCAAACAAAACGGGCAAAGCCCCGTCCCGCCCTGTCACACCGGGGCGCGGGGCGCCATCGGCCCGCCCGACCCAGACGACAATCACATGCGCGCCTGACACGCCCGCCGCCCATGCGTCGCGGTAACCATAGGATGTGCCGGTTTTGAAAGCGATTTGCGGCGCGTCCTTTGTCAGGCGACCCGGCATACGCCCAGCTGGGGTTGGAGCGCCTTTCAGTATATCGATGATATCATCAGCGCTCTGCCCACTGATCAATCGGTGTCCCGTTGCATCTCGCGAGGCCTGTTCTTCCCCTGCCCGCCAGACCAGTGGCTTTGCCATACCGCCGTCACCCAGAGCGCTGTAAAGCACAGCAATGTCTCTCGCAGTCATACCCACACCGCCCAGCGCGATGGCCAAGCCAGGCTCAGAAAGCGCCCGTCCGGAAATGTACGGCGTTGCACCGGCACCCGACAAGCGAGCGGTAAACCGCTCTGGCCCCACCCGCTCTAACATCATCACCGCAGGAATATTCAGGGAATGCTGCAATGCCTCAGCAACGCGGACATCCCCACGAAACATACGGTCAAAATTCTCTGGTCTGTATGATGAGAAATTTGTTGGCAAATCTGACATACGCGTGTCAGGCGCGGCGGCACCATCATCGAACGCCATGGCATAGATAAATGGCTTCAGGGTTGAGCCCGGCGATCTTGCCTGTGCCGTAAGGTCTAACCAACCGCCCGGCCTCTCCCTCGTCGCTGACCCGGCAATGGCCCGAACCGCACGCGTGGGCGTGTGCACGACCAAAGCAGCGACTTGCACGTCCGGCCCCTCACTTTTCGCAACACGCAAGGCGATTGCCTCGACTTCTGCCTGAAGCGCGGCATCGAGCGTTGACTGAACATCACCATAGTCGCCACTTTTCAGCGCTTTCTCCGCGCCATGCCATGCCTTCATGGGAAAATTCCGGCGGCGGGTCGGCACGCCAACTGTCGCGATCTCTGCCACATCAGACGCCGAGAACACATCATAACGCTCTAACTTGGTTGCAACCCAGTCACGGGCCTTTCGCGCTTGATCTGGTCGTCTGTCTGGACGACGTACTTCGGGCGATTGCGGTAAGGCGATCAGGAGCGCTATTTCATCATCAGACAGATGGTCTGCTTCATGACCAAAATAGCTCCAACTTGCCGCACGTACGCCTTCAAGATTACCTCCATAGGGCGTGAGCGTCAGATAGAGAGATAAAATTTCATCCTTGCTGAGCCGTCGCTCTATTTGGTTGGCGCGCCAGATTTCAGTCAGTTTGGAGCGCACCGTGCGTGGGCGCGGCTCTAATAGGCGGGCGGTTTGCATTGTCAGCGTTGAACCGCCAGACACCACGCGCCCCGCTTTTGCAGAATCAACCAGAGCACGGCCAAGACCGAGCCAGTCTGTGCCGTGATGATCGTAGAACCTTTTGTCTTCAACGCGCAATAACGCCTCAATAAAGGCCGGGTCTACATCGTCTAAATGCGCCTCGAACCGCCAGCCGCCAGCAGATGTGGGGAACGCGCGCAGGGGCCGCCCATTTCGGTCGGTCACCAGAGCGGACAAATCCCCTGCCCGCTCCAATGGCGGCGGCAACATGATGTCGACCAGAAAGGTCAACCCGATAAGGGCAATCAATCCGGCCAGCAAGCGACGCGGAAAGGTCATGCGCTTAACGCCCTCCTGCGGCCTGAACTGGCGCTGCGGCAATCGAAACGCGCCCAGACTTGGAACGACCGAACACATCTGGCCGATACATATCTTCAGCCACCACACCCGGCATCGCAAAATCACCCGGCGTTACGGCACGCACAATATAGGCAAGACGCACCTCGTCTTCATATACGTCGATAGCCGCTACGAAGCGATCATCTTGAGACTGAGCTGTTTTGGCATAATCCAGCTCACCAAGGAAACTGAACGCGCCATTCTTACTGCCGCTCGTGACCGCGTCTGCCGGGCGCAGAATGGTCTCGATCTCAAATCCGGCAGGCAGAAGGTCTGCGATGATAACAGGGTTCAATCTGCGCTCATCAGGCGTGACAGACAGCAAGACGGCGAGTTGGTCACCCTGCTGCACGCTTTCCAAATTCACCTTGCCGCCAGTGAGTGTGAAGAATGACTTGCGCGCGCGTAGTTTAGACGACTGCGCACGCGGCGCCGTCTTCGGCGACCCCGTTGCCATCACGGTACGGAAAACCGGGGTTTTACCACCAAGTTTGAAACTGACGCCGGAAGCGACCTGCTCCTCGCTTAATGTGTAACTGCGGTCATTATTGTTGCCGCGGCCCATGCCCTCGACATCAAGTTTGATTTTGCCATCATCACTCGACAAGCTATTCACCGCGAGCAGGAGGAAAGCCTTCTCTTGCGTGGTCAGCTGGCTCGCCTCTGGAATATCCTCACGCAGCGCTTCGGCCAATGTGGCGACATCTTCGGTCATGTTGGCTTCGGCAGCCAGTGCAAGAATGCCCGACAAATCACGCAGCTCAGTTTGATAGTAATCGCCGCTATTGTTGTAACCGAGCGATTTTAGCGCACTTTCAAAGGCAGAGACCGCGCGTGATCGGTCACCCATTAAGGCGAGACCCGCGCCGATATGCGCCTTTGCCAATGGGCTTTCAATGTCACCCAAACCACGATCGTGCAGATAACGAAGGCGAGCAACATCTGCTTTGCCAGCCTTGGCAAGCACATACAGGGCATAGGCAGATGAGCGATCCATCAGACGCTCTTCGGTTTCGTCCGACCAGCGACTTTCTCTGACATTCGCGTCATAGCCGTAAATGCGCCATGACTCGCCAGTCGCAACAATTTGCATTGCGTTATAGGCCCGCTCCAACGCTTCGTTTGGCACAGCATAGCCGGCCTCTTTCGCACGATACAGGAAGTCAGTTGTGTATGCGCCCAGCCATGGTGTGGCGTAGTTGTCGCCCTCTCTCCACAATCCGAAAGCACCGTCGGAACCCTGACGGTTGAGAAGTGTCGTGATCGCCGCCTGCACGCGCGTGCGTGCACCGTCCTTGGCATCTTGCGCGCCCATCTCCACCAATTTCTCGGAGTATAGAAGCGGCATAGCGCGGCTGACGGTTTGCTCCGTGCACCCATAAGGGTAACGAGCAAGCGATGCGTAAAGCGTTGTCGGATCAACTGGCAAGCTGGAGTAGCCAATCGTGACCACGCCCGACCCCGGCACAAAATCTGCCAGCAAATCTTTGCTAACCGCATAGGTCTGGCCCGGCTCCATCAGCTGGGTTTGGGCATTTGTGACAGGCAGATAAGGCGAGCGTGTCTGGATCAGATACTGACGGTCAGTCGCGAATTTCTCCGGCCCCTCGACCGTCATCCGCACACGCGCAATCCCCTCTTCGCTGGCCTCGACGCGCACAGGTGAATCCAGCCTTTGACCCGTTTGAAGATTGAATGCCAATTTACCGTCATTCACTTCGACGGGTCCGGCGCCTGTTACTAGTGTTGAAAACTCACCAGCGGGCAATTCCACATTATCCACGCTCGACGTAATGAAAGCCGAGTCGCCCGGCGCGAGGAAGCGCGGCATAACCAAATCGGCAGGGGCCTTATCCCGCACAACCATGCTGGACTGGGCTGAACCAAGCCCTGTTTCGGACCAGACGACCGCCATCAAACGCATTTCACCGTTAAACTGCGGCAGCTCCAATTCGATCTTGGCTTTGCCGTTGCGGCGCATGTCAACAAGACCCGAGAACAAGGCCACTGACTCAATCGGCACAACTGACAGGCCCTCGCCGCCTAGTTGGTCGCCACCTGTCCGAACTTCTGCGGGTAAGCCCATATTCGGATCGAGCAAACGACCGTAGTCGTCATACATCTCAACCCCGAGAGACTTCTTGCCATAATAGTAAGAGACAGGGTCAGGGCTTCTGAATTTTGTAAGCGCCAGAATGCCCTCATCAACCGCTGCAAGCGTTAGGAAAACCGGCTCACTCGGTCCGTTCTCCAAGGTCACTTCAACCACTTGCGATTTGGCAGGCCGAACGATTTCTGGCGTCTTCAGAGACACATCAAAAGTACGTGCTTCCATATTTACAGGCACATAGGTCACTCCAACGGCGCGGCGTGGTTTGGCCTGCAAGGCAGCATCGCGCTCAGTGTAGACTGACACCATGACATAAGCGCCCTCCCCCCAGTTCTCTTTTACCGGGATGGAAACCGTCGCACCCTCTTCCGTGATTGCGATATTCTGAACGCTCAGCACCCGATCTGTCGCGACAACAATTTGTGCCTGCCCCGCATAAGGCGGAACAATCGTTACCTCAGCGTCCTGGCCGATGCCCGGTTTAAAATCAGAGACCATGACATTGACGCGGTCGGGGGCCTCAACGCCATCGTTTGAGACACTTCCACCCCAGCCAACATAAAATCCGCGACTGGAAGAGGTGTTGATGTCATCAGCCGTGCTCTCAACGATGAGTTCGTGTGCGCCCCATTCAAGGCCGTCTGCCTTGATCTGAGCAACACCCCCCGCAGGCACATTGACCGTACCTTCGTTCACTTTCGTCGTGGTGCGAGACCGGCGCCAGCGCCAACGCTGTCCATCACGGTACCAGTCGTAATGATAATCAATTGAAAGCAGCGTCCAATTCAAAGTCTGCGCAGTGGCCACACCCTTGTCATCAATTGCAACCACGTCATAGACGGCTTCACCGCCACTGTCTGTGGCATTGTCGGCTGATGGTTTCAACCCGATATAAAGCGGTTCCGGGCGATACGGGATACGGACGCTTTCTGATACGGCGCGACCGCCCGGCTCCAACACATTGATGACCGCATTTAGGCGCAGTGGTCGCCCTGCATTGGTGCCTGCTGTTCCTGGTGCCAACATCATTGTCGCTTTGCCCGCACCGTCAGTCGTAATGTCTCTCAGCTGCAATAAACGCTCACCGAAGGACTTGTCATGACGTCCAAACTCAAAGCCCTCAAAGTCAGGGAATGGGTTAGGAGCCGCTTCGACACGCGCTGTGCCTTCAACGGTCAAGCCTGCGCCCGGCGCGCCATAGAGAAAGCGTGACGACACTTCAATGGCACGCTTTTGCCCCTCATGCAGTGGTGTCTTGTCATCGGCATCAAGATCTACAGCAATACGCTGAGGCACAAAATCCTCGACCGTGAATGACACGCTGCCCGCACGACCCGCTTCACCATCCATATGGACAGCAGCTCGCCACAAACCGCGATTGGCACCGCGCGGCAATTCAAAGGCATGTATCACTGCCCCGCTCTCTGGGTTATCAAACCGCACTTCATCGGCAATCAATCCGTTCGGGCGATATAGGACGAGCTTACCTTTTCGCCCCTCAATCTGGCGTCCAGTCCGGTCGCGGAGCATCGCACTCAAATTTACGGTTTCACCGGGCCGATAAATGCCGCGATCAGTGTAGAGGTATGAAACAATCTCGCCATAGGTGCGGCGCCCGGCGACACCATGCTCTGACAAATCAACGGGTGAACGGGTCAGGTCCAAAACCGCCAACTCCCCTTTGGCGCTGTAGGCCAGCACCATTTTCGGAGCGACGTTCCCTTTACCCGCCAGCAGCGGCGCGTCGAATGCGATACGCCCACGCTCGTCAGTTACATTTTCTGCAAGCACGTCATTGTTCCGCGCCACAAGTTGCACGCGCGTTTCAGGCACTGGGCGGCCATCTTTCAGCGACCGCAAAGTGACATCCAGCCCCTGGCCGCCTTGATAAGCCGTGATCGCCAAATCCGTCAGCATTATCCAGCGACGTGACGACGCCGGGCGACCAACAGTTGGCGTGAGTTCAGCTGCGTCTTCAACGGTGACATAGTATGCGCCCGGTTTCATTTCACCGACCACATCCTGAATTGGGAAGACGGTAATGACAGGGGCGTTTTGGAGGTTGCTGATTTGCATAGAGCCGGAGAATAACTCTTCGGATACATCGTTAGGATATTGATCTCCCCACGATGACTGATACCCGCCCTGCTGGGTGTTATCGCCAGCTGTAATTTGTTTGAAGGCCAAAGCGCGGTCATTCACGCGAGACACGGTAATATTCACCTTGTCGACATTGACCGTTTCAATCGCAAGGCCATCGGCATTCTCGCGCGGCAGCACAATGCCGGAGCCTTTGAAACCGACATAAGGTGGACGATCTTCAAAATCGATTGGTACGGTTTCTTCACGCGCAAGCACGCGACCATCATTTGCAGGCAAGCCCTGCAGAAGTGTGGCGGTATGATTGCTGCCAAAGGCGAGACCACCCACACAAAGCTCACGACCCTCGACACTTAGAGCTGGCTTGAATGTTGGACGGAATTCCAAATACGGCTCATAGTCGACATCCGGGTCGAGTGCGCCGGAGAAGACGAAACAAGATTGAGGTGCCTCCCCGCTCGTATCCAGACGGTAGCGGAAATAAGTGAATTTCTGTTCGGTGTTCGCAATCGAGGCTTGGCGACGTTTTTCACGGCGACGGGCGGCAGCGTCATCTTTTGGCGCGCGTTCAACGACCATTCCGCCCGTTTCAATTACGTCTGTTGCAGCCGGCTCATCCTTGCCACCACCACATGCGGTCAATGCGAGGAATAGTCCAATTCCGGTGATCGTTCGAACTGTCCCCCAGGACCCCGAAATGAACTGCAACATGAACCTCTCCTTACGTGTCTGTTATATTCCATACACCCCTAAGCCACGGCACGAACAGGGCGTCTTTGGGTCAATTCGACGAAATCTGGATGTTTTTCGCCTTATTCCCCTTGATAGAGATGATTTCTAGCTTGCAAAGGCAACGTCGGACAGGAAGAAATGATCTCATGTGGGCTTGGCGCATCTTAGGTTGTATTGCGTTCGTGATCGGTGCGATCGGGCTCGTTTTACCCATTTGGCCAACGGCGATATTTTGGATTGTGGCCGCTTTAGCCTTTGCAAAATCAAATCCGGCATGGGCCGCGTGGATATACGCCCGGCCTGTTATTGGCCCGGCGATCAAGGAATTCTTGGAAACAGGACGGATGACGCGTTCAGCACGGTTTGCCTCACTCACCGGCATGGCGCTCGCCTCAATCCTCATCGTCGTCCTGTTACATCCACGCCCCTATTTCGCGGGAGGCGGGCTTGTTTTGATCGCGATTGGGGTGATTTTCATCCTCACGCGCAAGATTGCTGACTAAAATACTCAGTTTTTGCGGGCCTGACGATAACCATGCCTTCCCCTGTTGGCACACTTGAACGCGGCAGTATTGGGCGCGCTATGTTAACAATTTTTGTGAGTGAGGCCTCACTTTTTTGTTGCGCTATTTCGGAAGTTGTGAGCATTTGCCCACTCACAAGAAGGGCGCCATATCGGTTCCCGGCGTGATGGCCAAACACCCACACGCCACAATATGGGAGTATCCGGCCATGTCGGTTTCACTCGCAATAACAACGGTTAAGGGCGCTGGCGCTATTGTCGGCGGCCTGTTTCTCGCAGACTTCATCACGGGCATCTTCCACTGGCTGGAAGATCGGTATGGCAAGCCACACTGGCCTATTATCGGCGGAATCATCAAAGCCAATCAGGACCATCACTATCGCCCGCGCGACTTTCTCAAGGGGGGCTTTTTGAGGCGCAACGCGACTACTTTCGGGCTATCCGGGGCGTTTTTGGTGCTTTTCTGGGCATTCGGATGGTTAAACCTGTTTACCGCCTCGGCCATTGTGTTTGGCGCGTTGGCCAATGAAATCCATGCGAGTGCCCATCGCTCGCCCAAGGAAAATGGTCGCCTGATCACCCTGATCCAGAAGACCGGCTTCATGCAGTCCTTCAAAGAGCATGCAAGACACCATCGCGAGGGGAAAGATACGCATTATTGCGTCATGACCAATTATCTGAACCCGCCGCTGGAAGCCATCCGCTTCTTTCCGGCGATGGAGACCGCCATTCGCGTGACAACGGGCGCGACGCCGCGACTGGATGAGAGTGTCCATCCACGCTTTCGCAAGGCGGCCTAGTCAGGCAACGCCCTACCCCAAACGAAAATGGCCTCTCAACCGTATCGGATGAGAGGCCATTTCAATGCGCAGTGCGGCTGCTAACCGATCAGTGTTGTGCGACCCTTGCTGGCCTCCGCCGTGACGTGACCGGCCTCCATCTCGACATGCGTGGCCGCTTCCAGCCCCATATCATTCATCAGCGCCGCATCTTCATCGACATCAGGATTGTCGGTCGTCAGCAGGCGGTCGCCCACGAAGATGGAGTTCGCGCCCGCGAGCAGGCAAAGCGCCTGCCCCTCTTCGGTCATCCCCTCACGACCCGCAGACAGGCGCACCCAGCTTTGCGGAAAGACGATCCGACACACAGCAATCGCGCGCGCCATTTCAATCACACTCACCGCAGGGCTCTCACCAAGCGGTGTGCCTTCAATCGGCACCAACATGTTTATGGGAACACTTTCCGGATGAGGTGTCAGCTTGGACAGTTCATGGATCAGGCCGATCCGGTCCTCGCGCCCCTCGCCCATGCCGAGAATGCCGCCGCAGCATAGCTTTAGCCCCGCGCCCCGCGCCTTGCCCAGCGTATCGAGCCGGTCATCATATGTGCGCGTTGACACAACATCCGTGTAGTATTCCGGTGATGTATCCAGATTGTGATTATAATAGTCCAGCCCGGCATCCTTGAGCGTTTCGGCCTGCCCCTCATCGAGCATGCCCAGCGTCACGCAGGTTTCCAGACCTTCAGCCTTTACCGCCTCGATCATCGCGGCGACTTTAGGCACATCCCGCTCTTTCAGACGGCTCCACGCAGCGCCCATGCAGAACCGGTCTGCGCCATTCTCTTTCGCGCGCTTGGCCGCCGACACAACCTCATCCAAGGGCATCAATTTTGACGCCTCAAGCCCGGTATCAAAATGCGCAGACTGGCTGCAATAGCCGCAATTCTCAGCGCAGCCACCCGTTTTAATCGACAGCAATTGAGACTTCTGGATTTTCCCATCGGGCCAATTGGCCTGTTTCACCGCCAGTGACCGCGCCATCAAAGTATCTAGGGGCGCTGTGTAGAGAGCTGCAATCGCGTCGCGGGTCCAGTCGTGGCGGGGGGTTAGGTCTGTCATAAGCGGGAGGCTCCTTAAGCAAGAGCCGTGGTGCTAACCCGTAGGAGACATTCATTCAATAGGCAGGCATTGCCAATGCGACCTCTATGCCGGGGCGGCCTCTGTAAGTAGAAGGTCGTTCGATTCGGCGGTGCGCGCCGCCTGAGCCGGCAACCAGCAAGTAACTTCCAGACCGCCACCCTCAACCGGTTTCATGCCGACGGTGCCGCCATGCAGGTCCACAAAATGCTTCACCAGTGCAAGCCCAAGTCCTGCCCCGCGCTGATCGCCCGATACAAAGCTATCGAAGCTGGTCGCACGTTTCTCTGCGGCCAGGCCTTCGCCCTGATCGCGGACAGACAGCGTCACCATATCCCCTACCCGATTGGCAGAAACAGTAATCTCGCCGCCGGCTTGTGAGAAGCGCAACGAGTTCGACACGAGATTGAACAAAACCTGCTTGATACGTCGCTCATCGGCGCGGATGGTTCCAAGCTCGTTCTGAATATCGGCCCGAACGGTGATTTCAGTGTCTTCGGCTTTTGAGACGACAAGTTCGATACTGTCTTCGATGACATCGCGCAGGCGCACTTCAGTCACATCCAGATCCATCCGACCTGCCTCGATCATCGCCAGATCAAGGATATTCTCGATCAGTTTGGACAGGTGATCGGATGCAGACAGAATGGCTGTCACATAATCAGATTGGCGCTCGGTCAGATCGCCATTCTTCTGGGTTTCCAGCAATTCAGCATAGCCGAAGATGACAGTGAGCGGTGAGCGAAGCTGGTATGACACATTGCGCACAAATTCAGTCTTCAACCGGTCGGCAGCCTCAAACGCCTCGGCGCGTTCACGCAAGGCGGACTCAACGCGGCGTGTCGCCGTCACATCGGCCAGTGCGATGAGCGTATTACCATCTGGCAGCGGCTGAGTGATGTAGGTCAGGATAGAGCCGTCAGAGCGGCGCATCTCACCTGTCGTCGACTGGCGTGCCGCCGCAGACGGATCGGTGATATGGCCTTTGATGGCGTCCCACACTTCAACATCGTGATAAAGCGGCACACAGGCCTCGATCACATCGGCAAAGTCAGGATTGTCCTTAAGCTGTTCTTCGGTCAGATCCCAAACGCTCTCAAACGCTTTGTTATGAAGCTTCAAACGTCCGTCGCCGCCATATACAGCGACAGCCTCATGCAGATTATCCAGCGTTGAAGACTGGGTCTTGATAAGTGCATTGAAGCGCGTCTTGAGGTCTAGCTCGCCTGTAATGTCTTTGAACAGAAGCAACAGGCCGCCCATCGGGTGGCGCTGACGCGTGACAGATAAAGTCCGGTCATCCGGCAACGACCATGTGTCTTCTTTCACGCCATCAATATCGAGATAGTAAGACAATTCTTCTGCGCGCCATTCAGCGAAATTGGTGCGAGCTGGCAGCTTGCGACGCTCGCGCAACCGGTCCAGCAACTGGCCATGCGACGGGCGGTCAAGCAGGAAGGTTTCTTCCAGATCCCACATGTCGCGGAAAGCTTTGTTGTAGAAGGTCAGTTTACGGTCAGCACCGAAGATAGCGACCGCATCAGCCACATGGTTCAGCGTTTCGTCATGCGCTTTGACGTGACGGTTCAAATCTTCGCGTGCATTTTCCTGTGCGGTGACATCAAACGCCATGGCCCCTGCTCCGCCAGAGAGCGGGAAGGTCAGAACGCGCATCGCACGGCGGGCGCCGTCAATGGCGAAATGACGGGTCTCGTCAATGTCCACACCTTCTGAAATGGTTTTGCGGGCTTGCTCGACCACGGACTGATCGAGCACCAATTGGCGATCAAGCACACGATCAAGGTTCACACCATCGACTGCATCAATATAGGCCGGATTGACCCATTGCAGCTTGCCCATGCCTGACACACGCCACGCTGGAAACGGCGCTTTGCCGAGCATATCGAGGAAAGCGGTCGGGTTACGCGCAATCACCTGACGCGCTTCTTCCAGCTTGCCGCGGGCCGAAGATTCTTCGAGACCTTTAATGGTTGTATCGGTGACCCAGACAACAGCGCGCGCGCCCGCTGTGCGGCCATCTGCTTCAAGGAAGCGACCGGACGGGCCGATAATCGTCAAGGAAAAGGCCTGACCGGATTCGCGCAACTCACGCAGGCGGATACGCAGCGTGGTGTCTTGTCCGGCGCTATCGCGGGCCTCCAGATCCGCGAGCCCTTCAATAATACGCACAGCAGGATCAGGCGAAATAGCATCATCGGTAAAATTCAGCAGACCAGCGAGTGCAACCGGAGAGCCGTGCAGTTCGGGCGGGGTGATCTCATCACCTTCGCTTTCCAGCGCCTCGCCCTGCCAAACCAAAATGACGCCCGGGTGTGCGCCCAAAACAGAACGAGATTCAGCCAATTCTGTTTCGGCTTCAGAGGCCCGTTCACGGAAGCGCTTGGCAGCACCTCGCGCACCATCTGACACGCGCAATGCCCACAACAGAGCGGCTAAAGCCAGAGCGGCGGTGCCAACTGACATGATGATAGGCACTTGGTCTGCAGTGATCGCCATCTCATTTCCAATTCAAATAGCCCGAATCATCCACACACCGTGCGGATTCAATTAGTTAACGAATGCACCCCGTAACGTTAAGGCAGGGTTAACAGACCCCTAACTTCTCTCAGTCGTCAACACACATGACTGAAACGTTATGTTGCAAAATGGGCACACTCGCTTAATCTGCATTTCAGATATCGATAAGGAAGCGCCTTTATGCGTCAACTCATTCTTGCGGCTGTTGCCAGTATTGCCCTCATAGCTCCTGCGTCTTTCGGACAGGAAGCATCCAAAAGCGACGAAATTGTGCGCTTGCCGGGTCAGGGCTTGGTCAAAAGTGATGACTTCTATGCGGGTCGCAAAGGTCCGCCTCCGAAAAAGCTCGTACCCGGCGGCGGCCTCATCATCAGCTTTGATACGAACAAAGACGGCGTTGTCACCGCTGAAGAACTCTCAATTGGCGCCGATGCTGCGTTTCATGACGCCGACGCCAATCAGGATGGCGATCTGACTGCTTTGGAACAGCAGGCATGGGCCCTGCAATTGCCAACATATGACGACACTCTGGCCAACCCGATGCGGTTTAATCCCAATCTGGATAAGCATGTGAGTTTGCTGGAGTTTGTGTCAGTTGTCGAAGCTTTCGCCAGCACCTTTGCCGAACACAATAGCGGCGCGATTCAATTGGCCGCACTTGAGGCGCAAAATGGTCGTTCAGAGAAACGTCCAGCTATCCGTCGCCCAAAATCAAACCGCCTTCAGCGCTAACAGGTATCGCCCGTTTCGCCGAACCCCTCGGTGATAAGCGCTGTAGCGGCCTCAACGACCTGATTTGCCTGAGGCCCTTCAGCAACAAGCTCAACTTCACACCCTGTGTGAGCGACGAGCATAAGCAAATCCATTATCGAGTTTGCATTCGCTGACTGCCCCTCATGATGGACGATCAGCACCGCATCATATTCCGCAGCCAACCGGGACAGCTTGGCCGAGGCGCGCGCATGTAACCCTTTGCGGTTGGTAATCGTGACGGCATTACGCGCGGTAGTAATCTGTGTCATGAGCCTAAGACTTTGCCAGCAGTTCAGATGCGATATTGATGTATTTGCGGCCCGCATCGGCAGCCACGCTCGCGGCCTCTTTCAACGTAAGCTCAGAGCGTACTTCAGCCAGCTTAATCAGCATTGGTAAATTTACCCCTGACAAGACATCTATTGTGCCACTGCCCATAACGCTCATCGCCAGATTCGACGGCGTACCGCCGAACATATCGGTGAGAATGATAACACCCCGGCCACTGTCGCAAGCCTTCGCTGTCTCGCGAATCTGATCGCGGCGCGCCTCGATATCATCTTCTACTTCTATGGAAATACTACGGAAATTTGGCTGCTCACCCACAACATGCTCTGTTGCGGCGACGAGTTCGCGGGCGAGTTGGCCATGACTGACGACGACGATGCCGATCATAGAGGAGGAAACCTTGCCTAATGTGTCTAACGGTTCAGCAATGCTGACACGCCAAGCACAGGCGTCAACCCTGATTCAACTGTTTGATGTGTGACAAGTGATTACGTCTCTCGCAGACCCAGAACATCATCCATGCCATACAGGCCCGGTTCGCGCCCGGACACCCAACGTGCTGCAGCGATAGCACCATGAGCAAAAACCGCCCTATCAAGCGCCCTATGGCTCAGTGTGATCAACTCCTGATCTGAACCGAAGGTCACATCATGATCACCGATCACGCCGCCTGAACGCCGAACCGAAAACCCAATCGCACCCGACATACGCTTTGCATCAGGCCCATCATAAGGCGGCGTACGCAGCACTTCGAGATCGCTACCCCGGCCTTCTGCGGCCGCTTCGCCGAGCATGAGCGCTGTACCGGACGGCGCATCAACCTTGCGGCGGTGGTGGGTTTCAAGCACTTCAATATCCCAATCTGCCCCGCCAAGGCTTTTCGCAGCGATTCGCGTCAGCCCCTGAAGCAAATTTATCCCCACGGAAAAGTTACCTGCCTTCACGATGGGTAAGGTCTCTGCAACGCGCTTAATTTGATCTTCTTCTGCCGCAGAAAAACCAGTCGTTCCAATAATGACCGCGTTGACCCGCGAGTGCTTCAATGCCTCAAGAGCGGCCAAGGTCACGGCGGGGCGGGTAAAATCGATCCACGTATCAGCCTCAGAGGCAGCAGAAACAGGATCGGTGACAGGCAGAAGCCCCAAAGCTTCGCCGCCTGCCAAGTGGCCAATATCCTTATCCAGCAAATCTGACCCCGGCGCCTCAGTACCGCCAGCGACCCTCAAGCCTGCCTCCAGCGTCGCCGTTACCAATTGGCGCCCCATGCGGCCACCGACGCCAGAAATTGCTACAGATTGTACAGTCATCCCACGCTCCTCAGCGATACATAGCGTGCGCTTTAAGCGTCACTTTCAGGCTCAACACCCATTTCTTCAGCACGACGTTTCAGTTTAGCCAGTTCGCGCTCTCGGAGTTCATCTGAAAACGAGCTTGCAAACACACCCGCTGGCAGCGCGACAACGCCAATACCGGCAAGGGCAATCACTGACGCGGCAACGCGACCCAAAACAGTCACCGGATAAATGTCACCATATCCAACCGTCGTGAGCGTTGCGATCGACCACCAGATCGCACGAGGGATAGACCCAAACTCCTCACGCCCCTGCCCCACGCCTTCGATGAAGTAGAGCGCCACGGCCGCGATATAGACCAACGCCAATGCAACCGACAGCGTCGTCAAAAGCTGACTGCCCGCCCGCTTCATTGCTGCGCCAAGCACTTCAAAGGCGGGCACAAAGCGCGCAATCTTGATCAGGCGGAACAAGCGGAACACACGCAGCGCGATCAACGGAACACCGCCGCCAACAATCATCACGATAAGTTCCGGCAAGAAAGCCAGCAAATCGGCCAGCGAGTAAAACTGGCACATATATTTAAAGCGCCCGCCAACCCCTTTATATTTGGGGTTCATGCCGTTGATCCACACACGGAACGCATACTCCAAGGCGAAGATCACCACGACGGCAATATTGAAGAGATCAAATGTCTTTTTCCAAGCGGGTATTGCCAGCAGCGTTGGCTCTGTCTCCAAGGCAAGGAAGACGAAACTCAACATTACCAAGCCGATGATCGCAATATTCGTCCAGGAAATTCCCGTCTTGCGGGCCTCTGGCACAAGCTCGTTATAGAGCCATTCACGAATGCCCATCATATTACCCCTTTTGACGGCAATCAGGCACGCAAAGCGCCACCTGTGCCTTTTGCAACAGCAGCCACAACCTTATCCATCACCGCCTGAATGTCCTCATCGGTCATTTTATCACGCGGCTGAATCGTAAACTCGAACGCAACAGACTTTTTGCCGTCATCAACACCCTTGCCCTGATAGACATCAAAAACATGTGCGTCCGTGATCAGCTTCTTATCAGCTCCCATCGCCAAGCGAACAACGTCTGATCCCGGAAGATCGGCATCAACCACAAAGGCGATGTCTCGACGGATAGGTGACAATTCTGAACGATCCAGAACGGGTTTAGTTTTTGTCGGGCGCACCTTCATAAGCGGGAGCGCATTGAGATTGAGTTCAAATCCATACACAGCACCTTCAACACCGAGTTGCTTCATCACACCCGGGTGCAGGGCGCCAAAGCTTGCCACCGTCACTTTCGGCCCGAGCCTAAAACTCGCCGATTGACCGGGGTGCCAATAGTCCTGCGATGCCGCCGCGATTTGGAAGCGTTGTGCGGGTTGCCCCAAGGATGCCAATAGGTAACTCAAATCAGCTTTTGCCGCATACGCATCATAAGGGGCTTGCTCGCCCATCCAATGACGCCCTTCGGCTTGGCGCACGACACCTGCCACAACGCTACGCTGATCTTTCGGACCGTCACCTAGATAGATCGGCCCCGCCTCGAACAGACGCACATTGCTTTCACCATGATTTACCGCGCGCTGCGTCGCCTGCGCCAAATTCGCAAGAATGGTTGGACGCATATAGTTCAACTCGCTCGCCACAGGATTGGCCAGCGTCAACTCATCTTTCAGATCACCAAATAGCGCGGCATGATCACGCGACATGAAGCTCCATGTTACGCTTTCCAGATAGCCCCGCGCCGCAAGCGCACGGCGCACAGTGCGAATGCGCGCCTGCACAGGCGTTGTCATCGCTCGCACACCACCCTCAGGCGTCGGCAATGATGCCGTTGGCAAATGATCGTAACCGATCAAGCGCGCGATTTCTTCGACAATGTCTTCGGAATAATCAATATCGAACCGGAAGCTCGGCGGAAGCAGATACCACGCATCCCCTGCATCCTCGATCTTAATTTCAAGATCTTTCAGGATACGGCGCATTTCGGTTGGCTTAACAATAAGCCCCGTTAGACGCTCCACATCCGCCGGACGGAAAGTTACCTTGTCTGTGCGCGCCGCGACACCACCGGCCACAATGGGCTTGGATACAGCGCCGCCGCCATATTCAGTGATCGTCTCAACAGCCAGCGCGAGACCCTCAACACAACTGAACGGATCAACGCCGCGCTCCATACGGTAGCGTGCGTCTGAGTGAATCCCCGTAACCCGGCCCGTGCGCGCAATACGGTTGGGCTCAAACCATGCACTTTCGATGAACACATCTGTTGTTTCCGCAGACACGGCGGTCGACTGGCCACCCATGACGCCACCAATACCGATCACGCCGCTTGCATCAGCGATCACGCACATGTCTGGCGTGATGTTATATGTGTTGCCATCGAGCGCTTCTAACGTTTCTCCCGCCTTGCCGAGGCGTGCAACCACAGCGCCTTTAAGCTTATTCGCATCATAGACATGCAAAGGTCTTGCCCGATCAAGGGAAATATAGTTGGTCACGTCAACAAGTAGCGATTTGGGTTGGATACCGACAGCCAGCAACCGCGCCTGCATCCACTCCGGGGACGGTCCATTTTCAACACCACGAATGACGACGCCCGCAAATTTCGGGCACGCCTCGGGATTCTCCAGCTTGATATCAATCGGACAATCATAGCTGCCGGATATTTTCTTTGGGTCTTTCTCGATCAATCGGCCTGCACCCGCCGCGGCCAGATCGCGCGCGATGCCCTTCACGCCGAGCCAATCAGGTCGATTCGGTGTCACCTCAAAATCAATCGTCACATCTGACAGGCCGAGCGCCTCTGCCGCAGGCGTTCCAACCTCGAAAAACTCCGTCAGGTCGATAATTCCATCATGGTCATCGCCCGCATTCAGCTCTTTGGACGAGCACATCATGCCGTGGCTCTCTATACCGCGAATTTTGCGGGGCTTCTTGTCCAGCGCGAAATCTGCGCCAGGAATATAGGTGCCGAGCGGCGCGTAAATCGCGCTCATCCCTTCGCGCGCATTTGGCGCACCGCAGACGATCGTCTTTTCACCATCTACCGTATCAACCTTGCAGACACGCAATTTATCAGCGTCCGGATGCGGTTCGGCTGATCTTACTTTACAGACCGTGAAGTCTTTCAGCGCATCGGCCGGATTCTCGACATGCTCGATCTCAAGACCTGCCTTGAGCATCAGCGCCATAATCTCGTCGAGATCACATTTCGTGACCAGATGGTCGTGCAGCCAGGATAGCGTGAATTTCATTAGCTCAGCCCTCCGCTGACAGATGGCGTGGCCCAGGGCACAAAGCCATAATGGCGCGTCCATTCAGGGTCAGCCTCGAAATACGGGCGCAAATCGGGCATGCCGTACTTCAACATGGCGAGACGATCGACGCCCATGCCGAAAGCGAAGCCCTGATACTCCTGCGGGTCGAGGCCGCAATTGCGCAACACATTCGGATGCACCATGCCGCAGCCCAGAACTTCCAGCCAGTCAGTCCCCTTCCCGATCTCAACCATGCCGCCAGCGCGTTCGCACTGAACGTCCATTTCCGCAGAGGGTTCGGTGAACGGGAAGAAATGCGGGCGGAACCGCGCCGTTACATTATCAACCTCGAAGAAGGCTTTGACGAAATCGATCAGACACCCTTTCAGGTGGCCCATATGGATGCCCTTCTCGATAACGAGACCCTCGACCTGATGGAACATCGGCGTATGCGTTGCGTCCCAGTCATTTCGATAAACCCGACCCGGCACCAGAATGCGGATTGGCGGCTTCTCGCTCATCATCGTGCGGATTTGCACCGGGCTGGTATGCGTGCGCAGGACTTTCGCATTCCCACCCTCTGGCGCTTGCATAAAGAACGTGTCGTGCATCTCGCGCGCCGGGTGACCCTCTGGAAAGTTCAGCGCGGTAAAATTATGCCAGTCGTCTTCAATGTCAGGGCCATCAGCCACAGTGAAGCCCATATCACCAAAGATAGCCGCGACTTCCTCGAACACCTGCATAACAGGGTGCAGCGCGCCGATACCCGCATCTGGGCGTGCGGGCAGAGACAAATCAATCTGCTCAGCCTGCAATTGCGCCTCAAGGGCCTCGGCCTCCAGTGCCAGCTTGCGCGCGGCCACGGCATCGGCAACCCGGTTCTTAAGCGCATTCAGTTTCGGCCCGAACTCTTTACGCTCCTCGGGTGACATTTTACCGAGCTGGCTCATCAGGCCGGACACACGTCCCTTCTTGCCCAGTTCTGCCACGCGCACGGCGTCCAGCGTCTCAAGATCTGCGGCGCCAGTTACAGCGGCCAGTGCTTCGGTTTCAACTGTTTGGATATCAGACAAGGAATCGTGCCTCAAACTTTGGTAAATACAGTCCGCCTTCTAGTCGTTTGCAAGCATGTTGCAAACCCGGCAGTCACCGCAAAGAAAAACCCGGCCTTAGAGAAGACCGGGCTTTCAATCGCTTTAAAGTCTCGCGGCGTCTCTTACAGGGCTGCTTTAGCCTGTTTTACGAGCGCACCAAAAGCTTCTGGTTCGCGCACGGCGAGATCAGCCATAACTTTACGGTTCACTTCAACACCAGCCTTAGTCAGGCCGTTGATGAAGCGTGAATATGTCAGTTCGTCATCATGGATACGCACAGCAGCATTGATACGCTGGATCCATAGCGAACGGAATTTCCGCTTTTTAACTTTACGGCCAACATAGGCATACTCGCCAGCTTTCCAGACAGCGGCATGCGCCGTGCGGAATGTATTCTTCCGGCGGGCCTGAAACCCTTTTGCGGCTTTTAGAATTTTCTTATGGCGGGCGTGGGCCGGCACTTTGTTACGTGAACGGGGCATACTAGCCTCCTAAATCAAGATCATAAAACAGGTTGGGACGGGTTCGACTTACAGGCCGTAAGGCAGGAACTTCTTCACGCGGGCCTCATCGGCCTTCGCACCCACTTTTGTACCGCGGTTTGTACGGATATATTTGGAATTGTGGCTCATCAGACGGTGACGCTTACCTGCGACGCCATGCTTGAGCTTTCCTGTTGCTGTGATCTTGAAGCGCTTTGCAGCAGCTTTCTTGGTCTTCATCTTCGGCATTTACATCTCCTTGGATTTGAGCTCACACCCCGAGGGGCGGCCCGATGTTGATGAACAGAGGGCATGCCGTTCGCCCAAACTGCTCGGAAGAGGCGGCTTATGGCCCATCCCCGACAAGGAATCAAGAGACAAAAACGGGTTCCAGACAGTCTGCCTGAAACCCGCAAATATCTTTATGCCGTCAGGCTTAGCGCGGTGCGAGCACCATCGTCATCTGGCGGCCTTCAAGCTTTGGCTCAAGTTCGACTTTTGCCACCTCGTCAAAATCGGTCTTCACGCGTTCCAATAGCTCCATGCCTAGATGCTGGTGCGCCATCTCGCGGCCCTTGAAGCGCAGCGTCACCTTCACCTTGTCACCGCCTTCAAAGAAGCGTGTCATGGCTTTGGCTTTCACATCATAATCATGCGTGTCGATATTCGGACGCATCTTGATTTCTTTGAGTTCGCTGGATTTTTGCTTTTTCTTCGCCGCCGCTTTTTTCTTGCGGGCTTCAAATCGCAACTTACCGTAATCAAGCACCTTAACGACAGGCACTTCCTGATTGGGCGACACTTCGACGAGATCCATGCTCGCTTCGCGCGCGGCATCTAACGCCGCAGCAATAGGCATAATACCCTGCTTTTCGCCGTTCTCATCAATGAGAAGTACTTTCGCGGCGCGAATATCTGTGTTGATGCGCGGTCCGGTCTGTTTCTCCGGCGCGGCATTCATTGGTCTTCGAGCTATAACCGATCTCCTTTTTGGTGGTTCTCTCAGCGCTTGAATATGCCATTTTTTGATGAAAAATTCAAGCAGCACCGAGTTACGCCCTTCTGGCGCGCCGTCAAGACGGTAGAACACCTAATGCGCGAATAGATTGCCAAACGGTCTCAACGGGCAATTCAGGCAGCACTGGCGCCGAATTGATAATCACGGTTCCAGGGCCACGGGGCGCGGCATGTTCAGGGTCGCTTTCGTTCAGGGCGAACAATGCAATACCATCGGCACCCGCCAGCGTTGCCATGTGCATCGGTCCCGTATCATTGCCGACAACAAAAGCCGCTGACTGCGCCAAGGTGACAATCTGGAATAAGTCTGTGCGGGTCACAAGGCTTTTGACCCTTGGTTCAGCGCGCACCAAATCCATGGCGAGCTTGCCCTCGGATTTACCGCCAATAACCACCGGCGTAACACCCGCATCAGCGATACGTTTCGCAAGATCGGCATAATGCTCAACGGGCCATCGCTTCGCTTCCCTATGCGCGGATGCCCCCGGGATCAGCAACATGTATGGCTCTTGAATACTGAAGAATGCCGGTCGCAAGCGCGGCGCGTCCTTCAACCGGCCACGCACCCAGGACAAATCCGGGAATGGCGCAGAATCGCCCAGCCAACGCCCCTCTGGGGCCAGCCCAGCATAGGCAAGTTGCCCGGCCAACCTGTCGATTGAGTGCATTGATTTGCGCTTAGGGTCATCATGGTAGAAGGCCGCCTTTTCATGGTGACCCGACCAAAGCGGTCCACGTCCAAAACGGCTCAGCGCAGTGAAGTAATTCTTCGTGCGACCACTCGTCTGAAAATCATAAATGATGTCGTATTTGGCTTTTTTAATCCGCTGAATAAGCGCGCCTGTCGGTTTAATACCATCGGGGCGGCCGTCTGTTTCGACGCGATCAAAATAGGGCGACGCTTTTGCAAATGCCTCAAACGGGGGCGTCGTGAGCAAAGTGATCCGCGCCGAAGGATGGAACTCTCTGACAGCTCGCATCGCGCCAAGGGCTAAGACAAAATCGCCCAGCGCGCTCAGCTTGATGACCAAAACTTCTTTCGCGTCTGCGCCCGGATTCACCGCATTTTTAGCATCAGAACGTGCCATACTTCCCCCTTAGTGTCCCTCGTCTAAGAGGCGCTTATAAACGGACAAAGTGGCAGCTTGAAGTCCCCGCTTCGAGAAATGCTCACGCACATGCCCCTGCCCTGCAGTTCCCATTCCGGCGCGCGCATGCGGACCAATATCTTTCAGCGCGCGAATAGCAGCCGCCAGAGCCTGCGCATCGCCGGGCGTCACCCGCGTGCCAGTCACGCCCTCAATCACGGTTTCGCGTCCGCCGCCATGGTCGGCCACAATCACAGCTTTACACATGGCAGATGCTTCCGCCGCCACTCGGCCAAACGCTTCAGGGCGTTTAGAGGGAGCGAGCACAATGTCGCTGGCCAAATATGCGGCTGGCATATCCTCAACATGATCGACCATCCGTACAGTATCGCGTGTATGCACAGCGTCGATCGCGTCCTCAAGTTCAGCCACATAATTAAGCCGCCCCTGCGCATCACCTGCGAGAATAAGCACCATTTTCGATTGCTCTTCCGGCGACAGGCTCGCAAGCGCATCGATCGCAACACGTTGGCCCTTCCAATCCGTCAAACGCCCCGGCAGGAACAATGTTAGCCTGTCATCCCCTTCCAGCCCCCAACTGGCGCGCATCGCACGAATGCGCGCGGGTGACACGCTGGTCGGGTCAAACGATGCCAAATCAACCCCGCGCGGGATCGTGACAATCTTGTCCGGAGGCACCTCATGAACCTCAGCAACATGTGCTGCGATCCAGTTAGAATTGGCAATCACAATGTCACCCTGCGCCATAACGCTATTGTATTTCTTCTTGAGGCCGCTCGTACCTGAATAGGCACCGTGATACGTCGTCACGAAGGGAACATTTGCCGCATGCGCTGCGGCCATCGCGCTCCAGGCAGGGGCCCGTGAGCGCGCATGCACCAGATCAACTGACTCGGCATTGATCAGCTTGCGTAGCTTTCCGGTATTAAGCTGCATGATGAGCGGATTGCGCGATTTCACATCCATATGGAAAATCTCGCCGCCGAGCGCGATCAATTCACTCTCCAACCGCCCGCCCTTGGTGGCGATCAATGCCCGCCCGCCAGCGGCAACAATGGCTTCCGTCATTTCCAGTACGGTGCGTTCAACCCCCCCGGCGGACATCTCAGGGACCACTTGTAAAATGGTCTTATCTTTTATGCTTGGAAAATCATGCACGTCGCCGCATCGCCCCCGAAGTTCGCTTGACAGGAGAAACAGATGAAGGAACGAACGGCTTATGACAACGCAGTTTTTCACCGCACCCACGGGTCGACGCCTCGCATACCGCCGTCACGACGTGGAATCAGCCAAATTCACTTTTGTGTGGCTTTCTGGATTTAAGTCCGACATGACCGGATCAAAGGTCACGGAACTGGAAGCTTGGGCCAAAGGCGCCGGACAATCTTTTCTTGCCTTTGACTATTCCGGACACGGCGAATCGGATGGCGAATTTGAAAACGGCACCATTTCAGCCTGGCATCAAGATGCCCTCTCCATCATCGACGCGCAAAGCTCGGGACCGCTTATTTTAGTCGGCTCAAGCATGGGCGGATGGATGGCGTTGCTATCCGCCATGGCACGTGCTGACCGGATGGCGGGCCTTGTTTTAATCGCCCCAGCGCCAGATTTCACAGAAAAACTGATGTGGAATGGATTCACAGAGGATCAGCAAGCCGAACTCATGAGCAATGGCTTCCTCATGCGCCCATCAGATTATGACGAGCCCTACAAAATAACGCGCGCCCTGATCGAGGATGGCCGCAATTGGCAAATTCTAGATAAGCCCATCAAGATCACCTGCCCCGTGCGTATTCTCCAAGGCATGCTAGACGCCGATGTGCCGTGGCGCCATGCCGAGCGTTTGGTGGAAACCATTTCCAGCACTGACCTGACATTTACGCTCATCAAGGACGGAGATCACAGGCTGTCTACACCCGCTAATATTGAGCGCCTTAAAGCGACATGCGCCGATTTGGTGAGCTTCAGTCACCTGCCGCAAGAATAGCGCGCAACCCCTCAACATAAGTCGGGTATTTCGGTCGCCATCCGAGTGCGGCCTTCGCCCGCCCATTGGTCACGCGTTTGCACTCTGCATAAAAACTACGCGCCATAGGGCTCAATTCCGCCTCATCAAACGCGATCTGCTCTGGAGGGGCTTGCCCCAGCAACTCTGCTGCAAACGCGGTTATGTCTTGAGGGGGCGCGGGTAAATCATCACACAAATGGAACACGCCTCGTGCCGCAGGCCGCTCCATCAGCGCCGCTAGCCCGCTTGCTATGTCTTCGACGTGTACGCGTGAGAACACATGCCCCGGCTTCACAATTTGCCGCGCGATGCCGTCCCTCACCTTGTCCAGTGCCGAACGCCCCGGCCCGTATATGCCGGGCAATCGTACAATTCGCGCCTCGCCTTGTGTAAGATCTTGCCATTGAGTTTCAGCGATGACCCGCCGCTTAGCCCGTTCAGATTTGGGGTTCACAGGATGCCACTCATTCGCCCAGCCGCCAGCCAGATCACCATACACCCCTGTCGTAGACAGATAAGTCACTGTTTTAGCAGAAAAACTCGTCTTACATGCCCAACGTGCAGCAGGACACCCTTGCGCGTCTGGCGGCACCGTCACCAGCCAATGCGCACCGTCCGGCACCAACACATCCCCGCTTCCATCCCAAACCTGCACATCAATGTCAGATTTTCGGAGTTCGGACGCTTTTTCAGCGCGACGCACAGTGCCTGACACGTGCCAGATCTGCCGGGATAAAAGCAGCTGCAACTGCAATGCGCTGTAGCCTAGACCAAAGACAAATAGCATTGATGGCGAATTCGTCATTTGAGTTGATGTCTCCTATAGGCTTTGTCGCGTTGTTACAGCTTTGCACAAGGATTGCCCATGTCTCTAGTCTCATTCCTAATCGGTTCCATTGCGATAATGCAGACAGCATCAGTCGACGAAGCAACGCGTTTTCAAACCTGTCTCGAAACCATAGAGGCAGATGCTGAGGCGGGGTATGAATACGGCCTCGCATGGACGTATCAGGGAAACCGCCCAGTCGCGCGTCATTGCACCGCGCTCGCACTGGTCGCTTTAGGGCAAGAGGCTGAAGGCGCTGCCCGGCTGGAAGAGCTTGCGAACGCTGCCGATGGCGGAACGATCCAGCAACGCGCCATCTACCTTACCCAAGCGGGCAATGCGTGGATGCAAGCGGGCGCTCCAGAAGCCGCAGAACTTGCCCTAACCAATGCGCTGAAGCTGGCCCCCAATGATGCTGACCTTCTCCTTGACCGCGCCAGCGCAAAACTGATGCAGGAGAACTGGACCGCCGCTCTCCCTGATCTGGATACAGCCCTCACCCTCAGGCCAGGCAATGGGCCTGCCCATCACCTGCGCGCAGAGGCGCACCTAAACCTAAACCAGTTCGCACAAGCACAAGACGACGTTGCAGCCGCCATGCAGGCCGATCCTGAAAATATCGATACGCTTCTTCTGCGTGGACGCATCCGGGAAGCAGTGCGTTTATCAAAGGTAAGAGAAATTGAATAAGACCAACCATAACGATCACACCCATCCAGATGAGGCGATGGCACGTCTCTTTTGGCTATGCGAACGCCTCGACGCGGCCCGCATTTTTCACGAGGTCAAGAAGATCCGTGATGATGTTCTTTCGATTCATGCCGCCGTCCCGGACGAGCGTTGGGAAATCGAAATTGACCGGGAAGGTGATGTTACCATCGAACGCTTCAAAGCAACCGGAGATGCAGTCAGTCTTGACCAGTTCGACACGCTGCTAAACAGGCAAACCGCCTAAAACGCCCAGCAACCGCCTTTATTGATACTGCGTCTTCAACATCTGCCAGACAGCACGTAGACCGCAGGCGGCGCCGCCTTCAGGGCGTGTATATTTACCCTTACGCCAGGCCCAGACATCCATGTGCACCCAGCGTTTAGCGGTTACAAATTCCTTCAAGAACAAGCCTGCTGTAATTGAGCCACCAAAGCCGCCGCCCGAATTGACGATGTCTGCTATCGGGCTGGACAGGTCAGACCTGTAAGGCGCCCATAGCGGCATCCGCCAGACTGGGTCTCCGCTTTCTGCGCTCCCTGCTTCAATCTGTGCGGCAAGCGCATCATCATCAGTATAGACTGGCGCTAAATCAGCGCCCAGCGCCACACGCGCCGCGCCAGTTAAGGTCGCAAAATCGATCAGAATATCCGGATCATCTTCGCTCGCCCGTGTTAATGCGTCACCCAAAATCAAACGCCCCTCAGCGTCGGTATTATCGATCTCGACGGTTAAGCCCTTGCGGCTCTTCAAAATATCACCCGGACGGAACGCATTGCCAGAAATTGCATTCTCCACCGTCGGCACGAAGAGGGACAAATGCACAGGCAGGTTCGCGCCCATGATAAGCTCAGCCAGCGCAATCACATGCGCCGCGCCACCCATATCTTTCTTCATAATCCGCATGCCGCTGCCCGGCTTGATGTTCAAACCACCGGAATCGAAGGAAACTCCTTTGCCGACCAGCGCGAGCTTAGGATGCGACGGATCTCCCCATGTCAGATGCACGAGGCGCGGTGCGTAGTCTGCATCCCCTGCCCGGCCAACGGCATGGATCATCGGATAATTCTGCGCGAGCAATTCGTCACCCACAATCGCGCTCACCTCAGCGCCATAGGTTTTACCCAGCGCCTGAATATCCGCCTGAATATCCTGCGGCCCCAAATCTTGTGCCGGGGTGTTTACCAGATTGCGCAAATGATCGATCGCTGCCGCTTCACGGCTTATCGCATCTGCATCTTCTGAGGCTGAAATAAAGAGCTTAGGCGCTTCGGTTTTCCGCGCCTTATAACGATCAAAGCGATAGGCCCCATCTGCCCAACCGGCCGCGATGTGGGAAAAAGCCATCCCGCCATCCGAAGCGATCCGATACACGCCCTCTGGCAGTTTTGCCGATAAGGCGGCAACGCCCAGCGCATCTTTGCCATTTCCAATGCCATATAGCACGTGAGCCAACAAACCATCCGCGTCGTGCGCATAGACGATAGACCCTGCAGCGCCAGTAAATCCATGCGATTTTGCCAGCGCATCAGCCTGCGGAAAATAGTCACCAACCCCGCCGCCAGACATCACTAGATAGACGTTTACGGCGCGATCATCAGACGAAGCAAAACACAAATGCATAGAAACCCCTTGGGAGAGAGACAAAAAAGTTAATCAATCCGGACAGAGCATTAACCCTTCCTTGACCCGGAGCGCGCAAAGCTTCTGGCGAATCTGCCACGAGACCGAGAACCGGAGCCTTAACATGCCCAGAGCCTTCACGTCACGCGTTGCCGCCGCAGCGCTCCTCTCAACCGGACTTGCCGCGTGTGCAACCGCCCCCGCACCTGTTGACGCAGAGCAGCAGGCGCTTGCCGATCTGGAAGCTGCCATGGAAGAGGCGATGAAACCCGCCTCACCTGAAGAAGTCGCCGCGGCCAACCGCTCCGACCCGCTGACGCGGGCCAATTTTTGGGCCAAAGAACACCAGAAAGACGCAGAAAATTTAGACACAGCCCTACAATTCGGATCCGCGCTGCGCGCAATCGGTTCGCATGAACGCGTGATCGAAGTGACCTCCAAAGTATTGATTGTGCACCCAGAAAGCACCGACCTGCTGATGCTGCTGGGTCGCTCAATGATCTCCATGGGCAATTTTAACGGCGGCGCGTCCGCGTTTTACAAAGTGGCCGGCCTCGACCCAACACGCGCCGACGCCTATGCCGCGCTCGGCACGGCCCTCGACCGCCTGGACAGGCATGAAGACGCTCAGGCGTCTTACAAGCAAGCTCTTGTCCTTCAACCGGGCCGCACCTCCACGCTGACCAATCTCGGCCTGTCTTATGCCCTTTCTGGCAACCTCACGGCGGCGGAACAAAGTTTACGCGAAGCGGCTGCGCAGCCCAATGCCGACACGCGGGTGACAGAAAATCTAGCCCTGGTTCTTGGACTTCAAGGCAAAATTGACGAATTTGAATCCGTTTCGGGCAAAACTGCGCCCAAGAGTATCGTTGAAGACAACGCAGAAATGTTGCGCGAAATGATCAGTCCCGGTCGCACATGGGAATCTCTTACCCAGTCTGCGGACAATACAGCAACCACTCAACCTGAAATGCCGCGCAATGAAGTTGCTGCGTCTGCGTCACAACCCTCTGCTCAAGAAGAAGTGCCGACCGCGTCAACCACAACGCCGGTTGAAGAGGATGATATGTCACTAATCGGGGAACAAAAAACGTCAGCAACGGGTCTGCGCCTGCGCCGCTAACCTGCCAGTCCCATTCTCAAAAGAAAGCCCCGCCAGAAACCGGCGGGGCTTTTTTTGTAATAGGTCGGAAACCCTGCTTGGCCTGACTAAGGACGAATGTCCATTTGAGGCGCCTCGTCACTCGGTGCAACCTGCAAACTGGCAATCGTGCCATCTGATGAGTTTCCATCGTCATTCATGGATTTATAATTGATGTAGGCTGGGCCGAGCACAACGAGGAACAGAACTGGCAGGAAGAACAGGATCATCGGAACTGTCAGCTTGGCTGGAAGTGCCGCTGCTTTCTTTTCCGCAGCTGACATCCGCATTTCGCGGTTCTCTTGCGCCATCACGCGCAGCGCATCGCCAAGCGGCGTACCGTATCGCTCTGCCTGTGCCAGCGCCATACACACACCTTTGATGCCCTCATGACCCGTACGAGCGGCGAAGTTGTCATAAGCTTGCCGACGCTCTGGCAAATATGACAATTCAGCCGTTGTCAGAGCAAACTCTTCTGCAAGCTCGGTCGAAGCAGAGCCAATTTCATTGCCCACTTTTTGAAAACCCAGCTCAATAGACATCCCCGCCTCAACGCAGATCAGCAACATATCAAGCGCATCTGGAAACGCCATAACGATGGACTTTTGTCGCTGTTGAGCTTTGTTGGAAACAATCAAGTTCGGCAAATAGAAACCGACCGCCATGCCGAACGCCAAAGAGCCATATTTCATAAATTTTCTCATTCCGAAGTCGTGGATATAGAACACAACGACGAAGGTGACGAGCAACCCTACAAACGGCAAAATCAATCTGGAAAAGTAAAAAATAGACAGTGGCGCAGGACCACGCCAACCAGCACGACTCAAATTTTCTGCCGCATTCGGATCTTCGAGCATTTTTGCAAGATTGAGTTTCTTGGAAACACTGCCCGCAAAAGTTTTATCACTACGACGCAGCGATCCCCCCTTCTCTTCAAGAGCGGCTCGACTTTGCGCGCGCAACCGCTCGCGCTGATTGGAGACCGCTTTCAGCCGCGTCTCAAGCTTATCACCTTGCAGGTATGGCATAACAATCGCCAGGATTGTTCCAAAGACGGCCAATGCGACCAAGATGGACAGCAAGGCTTCTGGCTTCAAAAGTGAAACGATGAATTCCATAATTCAGTGCCCTTACATGTCGAAATTGATCATCTTCTTCATGACCGCGACGCCCATAGTCATCATTCCAGCTGCCATTGCGAGAACAACATGCCCTGTCTCAGTGACGAACAGCTGCATGATATAATCAGGCGTCGTCATATAAACCATGACCGCCACAGCGAACGGCAAGACGCCAATGATACCGGCTGAGGCTTTTGCCTCGGACGACATTGCTTTTACTTTCTCGCGCATCATTTTGCGCTGACGAATAACTGAAGACAAATTGCCCAATGCTTCGGACAAGTTACCACCGGCCTTAGACTGGATCATCAGCACAATACAAAAGAAGTTCATCTCCTGCAGTGGCACACGTTTATAGAACGCCGCCAGAGACCGCTCCAAACCAACGCCCACGGCGAGGTTGTCGGCGAGAATAGCAAATTCTGTTTGCAGAGGGTCAGGGCTCTCTTTTGCAATGACACGCAAACATTCATTGAGTGGCAAACCAGATTTCACACCACGAACAATAACATCCAGACCATCGGCAAATTGATCAACCAGTTTAGCCTGGCGCTTCTTGGTCAAAATACTCAGAATCACGCGCGGCAAACCAAATGCGCCAAAAAAGGCGAGTCCGCCCGCAAGGACGTAACGGTTCTTCAATTCAATGCCTTTGACAGTAAGGCCCTCAAATCCACTTTGGTAAACACCGCCGCCCAGCACCAGGCCGATAACAAGGCTGCCAATCCAAAATACCATCGGAGTAATATCTAAACCGGCATGCTGCAAACGCATTTCCATCGTAAGGGGTGGAAGTTTCTTACGGCGCTCTTTCTCCTGCTTACGCAGGGAATCCAGCATTTCGTCATTTTTCTTCCGGCGCTTGGCATTTTCATCAACAACGCGCCCCCCGCGTTGCCGCGTTGTTGTCGTCCCAGAACCAATAGACTTCGCACGTTTCTTGGCGGCATCACCTTGCCCGCTCGTAAGCGCCATACCAATGCCTGCAATCGCCAGAAAGGCTAGTCCGGCAACGGCGTAAATCAGCATGCTATTCTCGGCCATGTATTAGCTCCCCAATTCATCAAGGGCAGCCGCAAGGTCGCGCTCAAGATTGTAATATGACGCGCGTTCCCAGAAACGTGGACGACCTACGCCTGTCCCCTTGTGCTCGCCCGTAATTTTTCCGTTCGCATCTTCACCGGTAATCTCATAGTTCAATACGTCCTGAAGGATAATTGTATCCCCTTCCAGACCCATAACCTCGGTGACATTCATGATCCGGCGTGAACCGTCACGCAGACGTGACGCCTGCACAACAACATCAATCGAACCAACAATCATTTCACGGATAGTCTTGGCCGGCAGCGAGAAACCACCCATTGTAATCATAGACTCAACCCGGCTGAGCGCCTCACGCGGGGTGTTGGCGTGCAATGTTCCCATCGAGCCGTCATGACCGGTGTTCATGGCTTGCAAAAGGTCAAACGCTTCTGGTCCACGAACCTCACCCACGATGATCCGCTCAGGACGCATCCGCAGACAGTTCTTGACCAGCTCACGCATCGTGACCGCGCCAGACCCTTCAATATTGGGCGGGCGGGTTTCAAGACGCACAACATGTGGCTGTTGCAGTTGAAGTTCGGCGGAGTCTTCGCAGGTAATTACGCGCTCGTCAGGCTCGATGAAACCCGTCAGACAGTTAAGAAGCGTCGTCTTACCAGACCCTGTACCGCCGGAAATGAGTACGTTACAGCGCGACCGTCCGATCACGCGCAACACTTCAGCGCCCGCTTCAGAAATTGATCCAAAATTCACAAGGTCCTGAAGGCGCAATTTGTCCTTCTTAAACTTACGAATAGTCAGTGTTGGTCCATCAATCGCCAGTGGTGGCGCAATCACGTTCACACGAGAGCCGTCAAGCAAACGCGCGTCACAAATCGGTGAGCTTTCATCAACGCGGCGGCCAACTTGGCTCACAATACGTTGGCAGATATTCATAAGCTGGGCATTGTCACGGAAGCGGATATTGGTCCGCTCGATCTTACCGTTGACCTCGATATAGGTCACATCGGCACCGTTCACCATGATATCGGCAATGTCATCCCGCGCCAGCAAAGGCTCAAGCGGACCATAACCCAGAACATCATTACAAATATCATCAAGCAGTTGTTCCTGCTCGGAAATCGACATCACAACATTCTTGATGCTGATAATCTCGACGATAATGTCACGAATTTCTTCGCGGGCACTTTCAGCATCAAGCTGGGCCAGCTGTGACAAGTCAATCGTGTCGATCAATGCGTTAAAGATCGTCGTCTTCGTCGCATAATACTGCTCAGACTGCGTGTTGACAGAGCGCTCAATCTTGGCCTCTGGCTCCACACGCTTGGGCGCAACAGGCTTAGGCTCCGCAGCAGGAGCAGCAGAGGCTCCCGCCACCGCAACGGGGGCTGGCACAGCTGGCTTAGACGCAGCCGGGCGTGGCTCAGCGGCTGGCGCGGCAGGTTTTGGCGCAGCAGGCGCAGCTGGTGCAGCTGGCGGTGCGGAATTTGAACGCTTACCAAAGGCCATATTGGGACCCCTCTCCTATTGACCCTACTTACCCAGCAATTTCTTGAGAAATGATTTCTCAGGTTGCTGAACGGCCTTGCCAGTCAGCAATGATGCCAAGTGATCCAAAGCCATTGATGATTTTGACGCCGGGTCCGTTTCAGACAGCATTTGACCATTGTTTGCCGCTGTTCCGAACAGTTCAGGCTCGAATGGAAGAATGATCTCAGGCTCCGCACCAATGGCGCTAGCAAAGTCCTTCACAGGAATTTCAGGCCGCTTCGGAACACCGCTCATATTCAACACCAAGCGAGGCGGATTATCATTCGGGCGCTGACCTTTAAGTTGGTCAACGAAGTTTTTGCCATTCCGCAGAGATGCAAGGTCGGGCTGACAAACAATAATCACTTCGTCGGAAGAGACGAGTGCGCTTTGCACCCACCCACTCCATACGTGCGGCAGATCCAGAACCATATAGGGAACATTACGACGAACGCTTTCAATAACAGCGCCATAGGCTTCGTCAGGAATGTCCATAATCTGGTTGATCGTGGCTGGCGCTGTGAATAGCGACAGGCGATCTGATACTTTCGCAAGCAAACGCTCAATGACTGAATCATCGGCGCGCTCTGGCGCAAGCAATGCATCAGCCACCGTTTGAGGTGTCTCCTGATTAAAGTCCAGCGCAGTGGTCCCGAATGACAAATCAAGATCAACGAGTGTTGTATTAACGCCCGCATTCTCAGCCAATGCCCATGACAGATTGTGGGCGATCGTTGACGCTCCTACTCCGCCCTTCGCACCGATGACAGAAATCTGCTTACCAATGAATGGCGCATCTGGATCAGCAAATAGTTCGGAGATCGAACGGATAACACCAACCGGCTGGAGCGGCGGCACCAGATATTCACTGACACCGCGTGCAACCAACTGTCGGTACAGCGCGATATCATTGACAGCGCCAACCACCATAACCTGTACGTTTTCGTCGCAATATTCTGCAAGCGTATCAATCTCAGCCAGAACCTGACCCGGCGCAGCAGAAGACTCAATGATCAGCAAATTCGGAGTTACATTTTCGCTTAGATAAGCTGTCGCTGCTGGAATTCCACCCGCGCGGCACTCTAGCGTTGCCCGACCCATACGCCGATCGCGCGCGCAAACCTCCATAAGTTGAGCCGTTGTTTCGCGCTCATAAAACACCTGGATAGATATCGCAGGCAATGGCGCGTCACCGCCTTGACGTTCTGGCGCAGTATAAACAGGTTGCTCCATCTCAACAGGCTTTTGCGTTGCCTCCAGCGGCGCAACACCAACTGGAATAGCAGCCGGATCATTTGCAGGGGCAGCCATTTTGTCCGCCAAGGGATCATCTGCGAAGACATCTTCAAATGCGTCATCGAAGTCGTCGTCAAACATAGTATTATCGTTAGACATTATTGTATTCCTTTTGACTTCGTTAGCCTAGTTCACAGCAGTAGAGACAGCACCAGATTCGTTCTCTCCACGCGCGGAAGCCGTAGATTGCCCTTGACGGAACTTCTCGAGGATATCAGCCCTGCGAATTGGGTCGCCCTGCCCAATTTCCGTCACGCCCAAAAGGTCGGCAGGGTCTGAAATCATCGCCGCGAGATTTGTACGAACAGAACAGCCGATACTCTTCATGTCGTTATTCGAGCGGATGTCTGCAAAATCATATTCCGACGCCAGACCACAATCAGGCTTCAGGGCTTCATAATACTGGAACGCCAGAACCATTGGCTCGCTCGTGCCGTGTGTGGCACCGCCCAGCTCGTCATAAGACAGTCCCGCCTCGTAAGCGATCTCTCTGGCTTCTGCGACCGCTGAAACAGCCAGTTGCGGATTCTGAGAGGAGGTCGGCAGGGACAAGACGAGGGGCCCCTTCCCTTGTGACCGGTACGCCGCGACAAAGCTGCGGATATTTTCACGGTCTTTGCCTGTTATCTCGCTGGCAACTGGATCAATCGCCACCTCAAGGAACTCCGTACGCTTCACAACTTCAATTTTGTTGTGATCGAACGCGCCTTGATCCATGTAGTCAGCTCGCACGGCTGACGGAGACTCCGGCCCTCCCGCACAACCAGTCAAAGCGACCAGTCCGAGAGCAATAAGTGCTACAGATGTGTTCAAATTAGATTTCATGATCACGTCCCTACTCTTCAATAAAGCCGACAGGCGCACGATACTCATCTGCATTCACAGGAGCACCATCCCGCCCGTACTGTTGATTTAACTTGCCAAACAATACCGTCTTGGAATCCGACGCATTCACATATCCGTCCGCTGGCGTGCGCAGGTCATCCTTACGCGCAGGGTCAACAAGATATGGCGTCACAATTACGACGAGTTCTGTTTCCTCATGAAGGAAGTCACGCGACTGGAAGAGCGCGCCCAGAATTGGCAATTTTTTCAGACCTGGTATCTGGTCAAGGTTTTGACGACTGCGAGATTGGATCAAGCCTGCCATCATCATCGACCCGCCGGACGGCAATTCAATAACCGATTCGGCTCGACGAACAGTCAGTGCAGGAAGCGTCAGCCCCTCCACCTGCTGAACCGTGCCATCTGGAAGCGTGATAGATCGAGATTCGCCCTGAAACTGACCTTGGCTGGTCAACTCTGAAACCTCAGTAGAGACTTTCAGAGAAATTCGATCTTCCGCCAAAACCACAGGCGTGAATGCCAAGCCCACACCGTATGGCTTAAATTCGATCGAGATTTCACCGTCCTCATTCTGTCCGGAAGGAACCGGGAATTCACCACCAGCGAGGAAGTTGGCGCTCTCACCTGAGATCGCAACAATATTTGGTTCTGCCAGTGTACGCACAATACCGACGCGCTCCATAGCGTCAATAGATGCACCTATCGCAGACTGTAGGGTCGCCCCATCATAATTGGTGTAGCCAACATTCGTGGTAATCCCACCCAAGGACCTACCCTGAATCGGAAAGCCGTTCGACAGCTCGGTCGTGTTTTGAAAGGAGAATGGCAATCCAGGCACCAAAGTCGTTTCGCCAGTATCAACAATGGCGTTAATGCCATCATCCGGCAAGTCGGCAAACAGTTGTGCGGAAGTGAGAGAGGCCAAATCACCGAACCCAGGCGACCCGTTCAGGTTCACCCCGAGCTGCTTGACCATATTGCGTTGCATCTCAACGATACGAACCTCAAGCATGACCTGATCATTCGCACCGACGGAGAGCATATTTACAATCTGTCCGCCCTCTTCGCCGTTGCCAACTGAGGCTGCCACGAGGCGCTCCACTTGGTCAGATTGCGCTAGGCTGTCGACAGCGCCTGTCAAAACAACGTTTCCGTTCACGCCTTCAACATTTACTCGTGCCGCAGGAATATGGCGCTCGATCATACGCTGTAGGTTTACAACATCGACAGCAACCGACACTTGCAAATCAAGAATTTGATTGCCTTGCTTATCAAAAACAAGCGCATTGGTTTCGCCATGCCCGACGCCGCGCAGAATAATGCGCTGGGACGTCTGAACAACAGCATCAGCTATCGATGGGTTTGCTATAACAATATCGGCAGCAGGAGACCCCAACTCGATAACAACCGACTTGTTCAGCCCGATTGTCATGTGTTCGGAAACACCTGTCTCGCCTGGATGAATAATCTTTGTATCTATCAGGTTCGGCTCAGCAATAGCCGGGCTAGCCGCTGACACGACCCCCAGCGCGACAACGCTTGCGAGTGTTTTAAGCTGTAGTTTCATACTAACGCCCTCCCCCGACATTGTACGCTTTTCCGTTGCGATATATCGTCATCTTCTTACCGCCATCATAAGAGCTGCCCATGTCCAACAGGTCCGTACGCGGGTTACGCGGCAGCGTATCAAGCGATTCGGAATAAGGACGTAGAGAGAGCGAAAGCGAACCAAGGCTCTGCGAAAGCGAAATCATTTCCGCTTCTTTCGGGGTTACCTCCAATGTCGCAACATTCCCGACATATGACGCCCCACCGTCTTCGCCTGTGCGATAAACCTGATCAATCGCCAAGACGCGAGCATTCGTCAGAATGGAAACTGAAACTGGGCGTTCCGTCGTTTTGCCTTCCGACGTAACTTCTACGTCATGCGTCAAAATAAGATCGACACGATCATTGGGAAGAATAAAACCACCAGACGCACTCTCTGTAGAAATTTCTACAGATATGGCCCGCATACCTTGGGTGATAAGGGCCGCCATGAGCCCCTGCTCACCCTTAGACACAATCTTACGTGTATTGATTGGCTCACGAATATAAATGGGTGTGCGTGCGATACCGCCGGCTGTTACCTCAATCGCGTCAGGTGTGAGTTCCTCAGTCACGAAACCTTCGACCAGGCTCTCCTCGGGCCAAGGCGCCCATTCCAGATCTTCTTCGCGAATCAGGTCACCGGGCTTCATGTCACGGCGTGACACCAGAACCTGAACCTCAGAAACCTCGACCTCAGCAACTTGTGTAATCGTCTGTTGCTCGGTCACCGTCGCGGTAACTGTAGTAGGCGTTGCAATTCTCTGCACCAAAAATGCAGCTGCAGCAGCGGCAATCAGTGATCCAATCAAAACAATTATGCGCATGGGCGACATAGACGTCACTCCCTCTCGTATCGGTTAACAAAAAGTTTCCCACAAGCAAGGAAACTCCGTTCGTGCCCTAGATACCCACAAGCAAACTAAAGCAAGGTTAACCGATCGAACCTATTTGGTTTACTAATTCGACCAGCAAGGGAGACATTGCAGCTGCAGCAAACGCGCCCGCCGCAATAGCGACGCCGTATGGAACACCAGCTTTTTCTTCAAATGACGCACGAATTTTCCCAGGAACAATTTCTGCTGGAACTGCTTTTCGCGCCATGATCAGGCAAAGCGTCAGCACTCCGCCTGCAATCGCCATATAGAAAATGAAAGGAAACGCAGCATCTGGCCCCAACCAGAGTAAAACACCCGGGAGCATTTTTGCGTCACCTCCCCCAATGATTCTGAAAGCGAAGAGACCATATCCCAAAACAAAGGCCACGATGCCCGCAAGCACATGCCCGCCGATCATTTCCAAAGGCAGACCAGATAAGGCTGCCGCAGGAATGAACAGCGCAGCGATAGTCAGGTTAAGCCAGTTGGGTATTTTCAAACAGCTGAAGTCATGCCCAGCCGCATAAAGACATAAACCAAAAAATGCGAGACCGAGAATTGAGAGGACCATGGTAAAAGCTTTCTCTAGGATATATCCTTAAGTATCCAACAAAAGACTGAACGAAGCTTTTAAGACGAATAGAAACAACAGATAAATAGTTACCAATAATGGGTAAATTTTTCAGATCGATCTTCCGCGCAAAAAAAGAGCTGCCAGACATCGTCTGGCAGCCCCCGAATTCCTAACCGACCAGATGGTCAGTTTGGATTTCCTACATTTTGTTCGCTACGGTAGTGAATGTAGCGTTCGTGCTGTTACCAAGTGCAGTAACGCCACCGATAATAGCAACAGCGATAAGCGCAGCGATCAGACCATACTCGATAGCCGTGGCACCAGACTCGTCTTTAAGAAAACGTGCAAACATTTGAAAACTCCCATCATGCAATTTGTTCACGCTCCGGATTTGAACTTTTTCTTCCCGGAACAAAACAGACACTACACCGACATTCTCAATATCTAGTGAAAGGAAACAGATAATCCATGAAGACAAATCAGGGTTTTATTTACCATCGAAAAATGAGCACTTGTTTCGACCCTGTGATTTCTTGCGTATATATATAAAGACAAAAATACGCCTCAAACCGGGCAATTAGGAAAGAGGCAACCTTATTCAGACAAAAAGGATCAAATCCAATTTGGAGTGGTAAGTCATGAAAACCCTTTTTAAGCTTGGCGCCATGGCGATGGCTGGCGCAGTCATCGGCCTCAGTGCGATGGCTGATCAATTCTCTGTCGAGACCAACACAACCGTCCCACTTCGACTGAAGGGCAAAGCCGCCAGCATTGTTCTTGGCAATAGCAACATTGCAAACGTAACTGTACATGATGAGCACATGTTGCTCATATCCGGTAAAACATACGGCACGACCAATTTATTGGTGTTCGATGCGGATGGCCGCAAAATCTATGATGCTGAGTTAGTCGTGAGCGTGAACTCATCAAATTACGTCACAATCAATCGCGCCGGACAGCTGCGCACTTTTGATTGCACGCCCCAGTGTCGCCCTGCCATGTCGATTGGCGACGATCCTGAACATTTCGGCATAATGATGGAACAACAAAAGAAGATGCAAGAACTGGCAGAGGGTCAATAACCCTCCCTCCCCTGCATATACAGCTACACCGCGCGACTTTTATTGGGTCGCGCGGTTTTCTTTGAAATAGATGAAATTTCATAGAGTCGCTAAACTTGAATACAATATCAGCATGTTAGAAATGCCCTAATCCAGTCTTTATACTGTGGGGCATAAACTATGATTGCGCACTCTTTTGGCTACCTCACTCCGCGACTTATCGCGCGATGGAATGCCTACGCTGACGACCGACGAGGTTCGGCTGCTGTCGAATTTGCGATGATCGCGGTTCCATTCTTCTTTCTCATTTTTGGTTTGATCGAAGTCTGCATTCTATTCATTATGACGACAGTGCTTGAGCACTCTATCAACGAAGCGTCCCGTGACATCCGTACAGGACAAGTTCACCAGTCCGGTACATTCGACCAAGCGGCATTCCGTCAATCGATCTGTGATCAATTGTTCGAGATGCTTGAGTGCAATGCAAACCTTCACATTGATGTACGTAGAATCAACAGCTTCTCATCCGCCAGTATGGCCGATCCGCTGGATGAAGATGGCAATTTCGATGATTCTCAAATGTCCTACCAACCGGGCGGACGCGAAGAAATCATCTCTGTACGTGTTTACTACGAATGGGGCCTAATGACTCCTATTTTGTCAAAACCTCTGCAAAATATGGCGGGCAACAAGCACCTTATTCAAACCAGCGCTGTCTTCCGGAATGAGCCGTACTAATGACTATTTCAAAAATCTTCTCGCCCGTGACGCGCAAAACCAAATGGCGTGGTATTCGTGGTCTTTGTTACAACGAAGACGGCATCTCCGCAGTCGAATTCGCGCTCATCGCCCCGTTCATGGCCATGCTATACATGGGTTGTATTGAGCTCAGCTTCATGATGCGCGCTGATCGCCGTATCACATCGACCTCAGCAAGCATGGGTGATCTCACCTCTCGTCTGGCTACGGTCGAAGATGCTGACATGCAGGAGATATATCAAGCCGCGCTGGTTATCATGCGACCATTGGATGCCTCGACCGCACGCATGCGGATTACAAGCATCGTCGATGACGGATCTGGCACAACAACCGTGGACTGGTCTGACGCGCACAATATGGCCGTCAACACTAAGGGCGCCCCTATCACTGTTCCCTCAGGGATCATCAGCTCCGGCGGCTCCGTTATCATGGCTGAAGTTGAATATGAATATAACAGCACCTTCGCGTTCGTATTCGATGCCTCGCGCACAATGTCAGACACATTCTACCTGCGCCCGCGAAAAGTGAACGCAATTCCCCGAGTCCAGGGATCCGGTTCATCTGATGGCTTCGGCCCAGCGAGCTAAATACAAGTCAAACAGCCTCCCCCGCTTTTCACACCAGGCGGGAAAGGTCATTGCAAGGCGCCGGCACAGTTTTACTGTGTCGGCGTTTTTCCTGATTTTACGGTCAGCAAGACACACAAACCAAGCGCGAACAGAATAGAAATCGCAGCCATACCCACGCGTTGGCTATTGAAGGTGTCAGTAAAGATTTGCACGAGCAATGGTCCGGCCCAAACAGTGATCGTTCCGGCAATCGCATACAATCCAAAAAATTCGCCACGCATATGAGACGGCGCAATATGCACGAGCATCGTTCGGCTAGAGGATATGGACGCTGTCGCGAACAAGGCAATGAAAATCCCGTTCGCCAAATAGGTGACATCAGAGAGCGAGTTCATGATGCCGCCACCGAACAGATCATAATTCGGGATGACGCCAAAGAATATCGACTTCGGCGTAATTGAAAGCGAGATAAACAGCACGATAATAAGGGCCAGTATCTCGAGAACCAGTGCGTGCTTCGGTCCCAATTTTCGGTCTAGCCACCCTCCAAACAACCCGCCAACCGTCGCCCAAATTGACATCCAGATCGCGTAAATCGCCATTTCGACCATGCTCCAACCCAACATGAGCGAGACATACACCGCGCCAAGCGCCAAGAACACGGCCATGCCGTCCGCATAGATCAAACGCGCGACGAGATATTTGAACGCTTCCTTATGCTCTCTGGCTCTCATGATCGTTTCAAAAACACCCTTCGCACCATCGATAAATGCTGGGACAATTTTGGTTCCTTTCACGCCCTTGTCGCGGGCATATAAAAAGAATGGCAACGCCATCAACACCAACCACAAACCGGCAATCGGACCCGCAACCCGCGACGTTTCATATCGCTCAGGGTCCAAACCAAATAAGGGGGTCTCAAGTGGCCATTTGAGCAATTCCGGCATCGAAAAAGCAACGACGATAAAAATAAACAGCAAAGTCGATGACAAATTCCCCAGCGCCAGCCCCAAGCCAGATACTTGCGACAAAGCATCGGGTTTAGCCGCCTCCGGCAGCATCGCATTGTGAGAGACTTCTGAATACGTATAGCAAACATAGGCGGTCACAAGCGTCACCATGACCATCGGGATAGAGAACCCAGCATCGCCCGGCTCAGCAAACCACAAAAGAAATGACATCAAGGCGATCATGCCCAGAAACACGGCAATGAAAGGCTTGCGATATAAGCCTCGATCAAGCGCCGCGCCAAGGAAAGGCGCGGAAATCCCCGCGATAATCCCCGCCCATTTGGTCACGCCAGCAATCATAGACTGGCCCTTGGCGTTCGCCGTCTGGCGCGCCAATTCCGGGTCCATCCCGTCCAGCTCTCCACTGGCGATAAGATCGGCACCAATAATATCGCGCGCAAAATACGGTGCGAAAATATAGATAACTACCAGAATATAATAAGGATTTCTGGCCCACTCAAACCAGGCCCAGGCAAGGCCCGCCTTGTCATAGGCTCCATTGGTTGGCGCATCTTGTCCGACGCCCCCCGCGACAGGGTTCGATCCACTCATTGCGCTCTTCCTCCATTGGCGAGAGTTGTCCCCGCCTTCGATTATTTCATCTATAAAGTAATTTGAGGCACTTTGGATAAAGATGGAAGCCTTTTAAGGCGCTGCACCCAGTTTGTCGGCCAGCTCCCCTGCATATCGAGTGATGTCCCCAGCTCCCAAACACACAATCATCGCACCCGGACGCGCCGTCTTACGAATTGCATCCGGCAAGTCTTCCAATGATCCAATCGTCACCGCACCGCGATGTCCGTGGCGCAACATGGAGGCCACCAACGTCGAATGATTGACCCCGTCTATAGGCGCTTCTCCAGCTTCAAACACAGGTGAAATGATGACATCATCGGCCACATCAAAACAACGCGAGAAATCGTCGAACAGATCGCGCAAGCGCGTATAACGGTGCGGCTGCGCGACAGCGATCAACTGCCCCTGCCCGACCATATCGCGCGCCGCCTTCAATACAGCCGCAATCTCAACGGGGTGGTGGCCATAATCATCAATGATACGCACATCCGGCTCTCCCGCCTTCGGTGTCCAACTCCCCACCGGGGTAAATCGGCGTTTAACCCCACCAAAGGCTTTCATAGACTGGCGTATCTGATCATCCGTCGCGCCCAGCTCCAGCGCGACAGTTATCGCGGCCAGCATATTTTGCACATTGTGTTCGCCCGCCATTGGCAGGGTCAGCCCTTCCAGCATTCGCGGCGTCGCAGAACCGGGCCTGCGCAGCGCCACATCAAAATGCGCACCATCCAAATCCGTTTGCAAGTTCACGGCGCGCACATCGGCCTGCCGGTTAAAGCCATAGGTGATGCGTCGACGGTCCGTCACTCGCGCGGCCAACGCTTGCACTTCGGGGTGATCCGTACACAGCACGGCAAATCCATAAAACGGCAAGTTCTCGACAAATGTATCAAACGCCTCGCGCAATTTATCCATGCTGCCATAATGATCCATGTGCTCAGCATCGATATTTGTCACAATCGCGCAGGTCGGGTGCAGCTTGGTGAATGTCCCATCACTCTCGTCAGACTCCACAACCATCCAGTCACTTTCGCCAGCTTTATAGTTGGAGCCATAGGCATGGATGATCCCGCCATTGATGACAGTCGGATCAACCCCGGCCCCATCGAGCAGGGCCGACACCATGCTGGTCGTTGTCGTCTTACCATGCGTACCTGCAACGCACACAGTGTATTTAAGGCGCGTAATTTCGGCCAGCATATTAGCCCGTCGCACCACGGGAATGCCCGCCGCGCGCGCTGCCATCACCTCAACATTGTCAGACTTAATAGCGGTCGAGATAATAACCGTTCCCGCGCCTTTTACATTCTCGCCAGTATGCCCAATGAAAATCTCGGCGCCCTTATCACGCAAACGCTGCACATTCTCAGACTCCCGAATGTCTGATCCTTGCACCTTATACCCCATGGTCAGCATTACTTCTGCAATGCCAGACATGCCTATGCCGCCAATCCCGACAATATGTGCCGGGCCAAGATCAAATGGTGTCGGTGATGTCATGCGGTCTACCGCCTCTATTATGTGTCATTCAAATTATCTAGTTTCGATCAGCGGCGCGCTCAGCGATATCCGCCAAATCTTTCGCGGCGTCCGGCTTGCCCAGCGCCTTCGCAGTCTCTGCCCGTTCTCGCATTTCGTCGGCGTCGCTCAACCGCACATCAATCAATGCGCCCAGCAGCTTCGGGTAAAGATTCCCCTCCATCACCATATCGGCCACACCTTCCATGGTCAGGCTCTCAGCATTCGCTGTCTGGTGATCATCCATCGCGATGGCCAACGGAATAAGTATAGACGGTCGGCCCACTGCGGCGATCTCTGAAACCGTCCCCGCACCAGACCGCGCAATGACTAAATGTGCCGCAGCAAGACGTTCAGGCATATCAGAGAAAAACGGTTTTAACTCACAAGCCACACCAACCTTGTCGTAAATGGATTTAACAGCCATCATTTGTTCTTCACGCACTTGCTGCACCACTTTCAATCGCGCGCGTAATGGCGCCGAAATATGGTTGGCCAAAGCAAGCGGTATGCTGTCACCAATAATCTGTGAGCCCTGACTCCCTCCTGTAACCAAAATGGTCAGCTCACCATCCGTAGGCGGAAAGGGTACGTCGCGCATCGCAAGTATATCCGCACGCACAGGATTACCCACCGCCATATGGGTGGCCCCGCCGGGCAATCGGTCAAGGCGTTGAAATCCGCTCGCTACCACATCCGCATGGCTTGCAAACCGGCGATTCACTCGGCCCAGCACAGCGTTCTGTTCGTGAATAATGATCGGCACCTTCAAGCGCCGCGCCGCCGCCAGAGCCGGAAACGCCGGATACCCACCAAACCCAGCCACCAGCGCCGGTCGATCTTGTTTCATCAGCGCCTTGGCCCGACTAATCCCCGCATTGATCTTCAACATCGCGCTGGGAAGTGTCCACGGTTTGCGTACATTGGGGGAAGCCGCTTTGACCTCCTCTTTCCATTCTGCGGGAAAATCCTTGGCATACCGCAGACCACGCACATCAGACAGCAGCCCGACCCGCCAGCCGCGCGCAATCATTTCATCTGCAAATGCGCGCGCGGGGAACATATGTCCCCCGGTGCCGCCTGCTGCGATTATAACCAATGGTGCTTTTGTATCGTTAGCCATACCGGCCCCTTGCGCGTGTGCCTTGCCCACGCACCAGTGCAAGGGCCAGTCCAAGTGTCAATCCCGTACCGATCATGGACGACCCCCCATTAGACACAAATGGCAATGTCATCCCTTTCGGCGGGATAAGTGCCAGATTTACCGCGAGATTTATGGCCGCTTGAAGACCAAAAAGTGTAAATAAGCCCGCAGCCGCAGCCCTTGAGAATGAATCATTGACCCGCGCCGCCGCGCGAAAGCCTCGTAAAATCATCAAAACAAACACGCCAAACAGCACAATTGCAGCGACCAAACCAAATTCCTCGGCCATGACGGAGAAGATAAAGTCGGTGTTTGCATCGGGCAATCGCGTCTTAATCAGCCCCTCACCCGGCCCAACCCCAAACAGCCCACCCCGACCAATTGCTTCAGCCGCCCGGTCGATCTGATACGTGTCGACAGAGGCTGGGGTCACAAACATATCCACGCGTTTTCGCACATGCGGGAACAAAGCATACAAGGTGCCGGCCAGCGCAGCGCCACCCCCGCCAAACACCGCCGCCCAACGCAAAGGTAATCCACTCACAAAAAATGTGGCGACAAACGCAACAGACAACAAGAAAGACTGCCCCACATCTGGCTGCATCAACAACAGGCCGAGCGTCACGACATAAAAGACAAACGCGATCGGCGCCCAAGGCCCCGGCACATTGTTTTCACGCTGCGCCAATAACCAACCAGCCAAAACGATTAGGCCCGGCTTCACCATTTCACTTGGCTGCAGCGAAAACCCAGCAACCCGCAGCCAACGCTGCGCGCCCTTCACTTCATGGCCTGCCACCAAGATGACGACCAACAGGATGAGCGAAGCCACGAATACAAAAATCGCAAATCGACGTGCCCAAAGCGGGCTCAGCATACTCGTGCCCAACAAGATCACGATGGCCATTGACGCAAAAACTGCATGGCGAGCTGTCAGATAATAGGGACTAACCCCCATACGGTCTGATGCAATCGGCCCTGTCGCCAATGACATCAGCATCCCAATCGCCAGCAAGACCAGTGCGCCAACGACCAAGCCCCAGTCAACAGTACGGCGCCACTCTGTCAGCCATGAGGTGTCAGAGCGGGATAGCACCTGTCCTGACGACGCATAACTCATGCAGGCTCCTGCACATCATTGAGGATCAGCGCACGCGCTTTGTTTCGGAAGGCGTCACCCCGTTGCTCAAAATTGGCAAACTGGTCAAAACTCGCACAGGCGGGTGATAGCAACACAACCGGGTTTTCGTCCCCTGCTGCCTTGGCGTCTTCAAACGCCGCCTCTACCGCTGCGTCCAGGTTTCCGCATTTCTGCGAGGGCGCATCAGAAGACAATGCCTGAGAAAACGCCCCTTGCGCCTCCCCTATCAGATACGCCTTGCGCACCTTGGAGAAGAATGGACGCAATGGCTCGATACCTTCTGCCTTGGCCACGCCGCCCGCGATCCAATAAATATTGTCATAGGCTTTCAGCGCCTGTTCCGCCGCATGGGCGTTCGTCGCTTTGGAGTCGTTGACAAAACTCACGCCATCTTTCTCGCCCACACGTTCCATGCGGTGCGCCAGTCCGGGGAAGCTTTCCAGCGCCTCAACAATCGTTTGCGGATCCACACCAATCGCCCGGCACGCCGCATAGGCCGCCACAGCATTTTGATGATTATGCGTGCCAATCAGGGAAGGACAATTCTTCAGGTCACCCATCAGTTCGGCATTTCCAGACTGGCTGTCATAGATAGACCCTGACACAGCGCTCACTCCGCGGCCAAGCGCATAGGTCGCGGCCACTTGCACCACATTGGCCGGGCCTGACGCTGACAGTCCAATCGCGATTGACTGGCTGATCGGCTCATCAAATCCGACGATTGCGGTATCTTTCTCTGTTTGGTTCTGAAAAATCCGCATCTTCGCCGCTTGGTAGCCTTCCATGCCACCATGCCGATCCAAATGGTCCGGGCTGATATTCAGCATCACCGCGATGTCACAGTGCAGGCTTTTCACCAGATCAAGCTGATAGGAGGACAGCTCCAATACATAAATCGCATTGGCGTGTAGCGAGGCGAGATTCAAGACGCCCGTCCCGATATTCCCACCAATGCGCACATCCCGCCCAGCATGGCGCAAAATGTGCCCGATCAATTCGGTCGTGGTCGACTTACCGTTCGTTCCCGTAATCCCAATGACCTTGGGCCGCGCACGCTCTGGCAATGATTGAACCGCGCGCGCAAACAACTCCATGTCGCCTACAACCGGCACGCCGGTCATCTCGGCCATGCGCACAATTCTATGTGGCTTAGGGAAACGATACGGCACACCCGGCGACAGAACCAGCGCGGCAAATGTCTGCCAGTCACGCTTATTGATGTCAGACAGTTCTATGCCTTCACGCTCTGCCTTTATGCGCGTTTCCTCATTGTCATCCCACGCGTGAACACGCGCACCGCCAGCCTTCAGCGCTTTGGCGGCTGACATACCGGTCCGTCCCAGTCCGAAGACAGCGACATCCTTTCCAGCGTATTCAGAAATCGGAATCATGTGACGCGGCCTACCTCAACTTCAATGTGGCTAGGCCCATCAGGGCGAATAAAACAGACAAGATCCAGAACCGCGCAACAACGCGCGTTTCTGGCCAGTTTTTCTTTTGGAAATGGTGATGCAACGGCGCCATCAGGAAGATGCGTTTGCCCTCACCTGTCAGCTTGCGGGTAATCTTAAACCAGCCGACCTGCATCATCACAGACAGAGCTTCGAGCACAAACAACCCGCCGATAATCACCAGCGCAAACTCGTGTTTCGTCGCCACGGCGACCACGCCGAGCATTCCGCCAAGACCCAGCGACCCCGTGTCGCCCATAAACACTTTTGCCGGAAAGGCATTGAACCACAAAAAGCCCATGCCAGCGCCAATCATCGCGGCGAGAAGAACCGAAAGCTCACCCGTACCCGGCGTAAATTGAATACCCAGATATTTCGCAAAAATGAGGTTACCCGTCAGATAGGCAATCATCGCATAGGCCGCCGCCGCAAACGTCACGGGCACAATGGCAAGGCCATCCAAACCATCCGTGAAATTCACTGCATTCGCGCTGCCCACGACTACAATCATGCCGAACAAAATGAAGAAACCGCCCAGCGGCAAGAAATAGTCATTGATAAACGGCACCGCGACACCACCGGCAAAGGTTGGGTCGGCTGGTTCAACCGTCGTCTGCGGGGCTACTGTGGCAATCTGCTGGGCCAGTCCGGTGAGCGGCCCCCAATCGGCATGACCCGCTGGCGTATGAGCACCGTGTAAACCCATGATAAACGCGCACGCGACAGCCGCAATTCCGAACCCAAACAACAAACGCACCTTGGCAGACACGCCATCAGCGCTCTGTTTTGAAACCTTGGCCAAATCATCCAAAAACCCGAGCAACGCGAACGAAACCGTCACGAACAGAACAACCCAGATGTAAGGATTTCCAAGATCAGCCCATAATAAGGTACCCGCCAGCACACCAAGCCAGATGAGCAGACCGCCCATTGTTGGCGTACCTTGTTTCGAAAGTTGCGCCTCAAGGCTCAGATCACGGATGGGTTGGCCCTTGCCTTGGCGCGCACGCAACACATCAATAATCTTGTCACCGAACAACACGACCACCAAGAACGCGGTCATAACCGCTGCACCAGAGCGGAAAGTGATATAATTCAAAACATTGAAAAATCCGCTATCTGCGGCGAGCCATTCATATAGCATCAACCCACTCCCACGGCACTTTCTGTACCGTTTTCTTTTCCATTCACCTCAGCCGGTGTGCTCCATTGGCGTAACCGGTCTGCTAAGCGCCCCATACCGGAGGCATTCGACCCTTTGATCAAGAGCACATCCCCATCACGCAGCGCGTTCTCAACCGAATTAAACAGCTCATCCGCATTAGAGGCCCAAACATGTTGCAAAGAAGGCGGAAGCGCTTCTGCAAGGTGAGTCATTTTGTCACCAGCGAGAAACACGCCTTCTGCGCCCGCCTCGACCACAATTCTTGCCAAAGATTCATGTTCGTGATCGGATTTTTCACCAATTTCCAACATTTCGCCCAGCGCCACCAAACGGCGCCCAGCAGGACGACCCGAAAGCGCGGAAAGCGCCGCGCGCATACTCGCTGGGTTGGCATTGTAAGCGTCATCGATCAGCAGGACGCGGCCACCTGTCGGCAACGCCAAATATTCTGCCGTGCCCCGCCCCGGCGGCGGCGTATAACCTGACAAAGCCTCGGCGCAATCTGCAACAGACCGCCCGGTCTGGCTCGCCGCCAACAACGCCGCAGCCACGTTAAGCGCCCAGTGCTCACCAACCGCATTGATCGACACCACAGCCCGTCGGCCAATCACGTCTACTGCAATTGTGCTTGTTTGCCCGTCAGTCTCATAGCCAACAATCCGCGCCGTCGCATCATCTGCCCGGCCAAAGGTTTCAAGACTACCCGTTGGGCACAATTCACGCGCCTTGTCGGTCAGGCGACCCAAAAACGGGTCATCCGCAGGCAGAATAAATGTACCACCCGCCTCCATGCCAACGAACACATCAGACTTCTCATCCGCGACAGCCTCAAGACTGCCCAATCCCTCAAGGTGCGCGCCAGCAATACAGGTGATAACGCCGATATGCGGGCGCACCATATGGCTACGCGGCGCAATCTCGCCGGGCGTCGACATGCCAATCTCAAACACAGCGCGCTGCGTATCCTGTGGCATCCGCGCCAGTGTCAGCGGCACACCCCAGTGATTGTTAAAGCTCTTCACACTCCAATGCGCCGGACCAAAAGCGCGATACATCTGCGCCAGCATTTCTTTGATACTCGTCTTGCCAACGCTACCCGTCACCGCTGTACGCACCGCCCCGCTTCGCGCGCGGGCTGCAATGCCCATCATTTCCAGCGCACTCAACGTATCATCGGCTTGCACATATGCGCCGCCCTCAACAGGTCGAGATACCAATGCGCCTGCCGCGCCTGCCGCAAATGCATTGCCAGCAAAATCGTGTCCGTCGCGTTGATCCTTCAACGCCACGAACAAATCGCCGGGCGCCAAGCTTCGCGTGTCGATCGACAATGTACCTGTCACCTCGAAAGGCGCACTTTCCGTTCCGCCAGTGACCAGCGCAATTTCATCAGAAGTCCATAGCGGCGTTGTCATAGAACTGGCTCCCCCAGCGCATCTAACGCCGTGTCTTGATCAGAGAATGGCAGCACGGTGTCACCGACAATTTGTCCGGTCTCGTGCCCTTTACCAGCGATCACGAGCGTGTCGCCTTTACTCAACTCTGCGATCGCCGTGCGAATGGCTTCGCCCCGATCACCAATTTCACGTGCACCCGGCGCGGCGGCCAAGATAGCTTTTCGAATAAGACGTGGGTCTTCTGTCCGCGGATTATCGTCAGTGACAATCACATCATCACCATGACGCGCAGCAATCTCGCCCATTAAAGGCCGCTTCAGGGCATCACGATCCCCGCCACACCCAAACACAACTTTCAGACGCGCAGCAGTATGCGGGCGCACTGCGCGCAACAGCGTGTCCAGCCCATCCGGCGTGTGAGCATAATCAACAAACACCCCTGCCCCATTTGCGGTCTCACCCACAAACTCAAGCCGCCCTTTGACAGGCTTAAGCACTTTCAAGCCCGCAATGACATCGTCGATCTCCATGCCCAGCGCCAGGCACGTCGCCGCAGCCGCCAGCGCGTTCAACGCCTGAAACTCACCAATCAGCGGCAGCTCAAAGGGTTTCTGTTCAACCCCACGCCATTTCAGGTTCAGCATCTGTCCCGTCGCACGCGGCATCACTTCGCAAATGGACAGATCAGCGCCCGTCCAGCCAAATGACATAACCGTCAGACCCGCTGTCTTCGCCGCCGCCTCAAACGCAGCGCTCTGGTCGCTGTCGGCGTTCACAATCGCCGGAATCCCCTTCGGCGCCAGCTCGTTAAACAGCCGCAGCTTCGCACCGAGATACTCTTCCATTGTCTCGTGATAATCGAGATGGTCTTGCGTGAAATTCAGAAAGGCCACCGCCGCCAGATCAACGCCATCCATCCGGCATTGCTCCAGCCCGTGACTAGAGGCCTCCATCGCCGCATGGGTCACGCCCTGCTCGGCTAACATCTTCAACGTCTCAGAAATCGTCACCGGATCGGGCGTTGTATGACCTACATCGATGCTACCCTGCGGCCCAATCGCCCCCAAAGTGCCCATCGACGCCGCAGAATACCCCTGAAACGCCCAAATCTGCCTCAAAAAATCGACCGTGGATGACTTGCCATTCGTGCCGGTAATCGCCGCAACATTCGCGGGCTGCACGCCATAAAACGCCTTCGCGGCCAGCGCCAACGCCTTACGCGGATCTTCTGCGATGATAGATACAGCGTCGCCCGTCTCAACGCCGCCTTCTGAAAGCACAGCAACAGCGCCAGCCTCCACAGCGCCCGCCACGAACTTACGTCCGTCCACAACCGTGCCCTTCAGCGCGGCAAATAGATAACCCGGTTTCACCTTCCGGCTATCTGCCGTAATTCCGATGATCTCGGTGTCGCCCTTCTGGGCGTCTGGGAACAGGTCCTTTAGTTTCACAGCTCGCTCCTTTGCTCTGATCCTGAGCGGAGCGATTGGCGGTCGGGGCTGCCTTCAAACCGAGGCGCCAGCCCCAGCAAGGGCGCCACACGCTCGATTATACGCCCAGCTGTGGGCGCAGCATTCCATGCGGCCGTCGCACCGCCAGCCACATCTGACTGCGGTTCATCAAGCACCACGATCAGGGCATATTGCGGGCGATCATAGGGAAATACAGACGCAAAGCTGGTCACATTGCGGTCAGCATCATAGCCGCCATCAATGGGCTTTTCAGCGGTTCCCGTCTTTCCAGCAACCCCATAGCCCGCAATGTCGGCCTGCTTGCCAGTACCCGTAACCACAGCCTCGCGCATCATAACATTGACCATTTCAGCCGTCAGCGCAGACATCACCCGCACAGGTTCAGCCTTGCGATCTTCGTCCATTATCAGTGTCGGCGCCAACCGCTCACCCGAATTGGCGAAGGCCATAAAGCCAGACAAAAAGGCCAGCGGACTGACCGCAATACCATGTCCATACGACACGGTGGCAGATGACAGATCGGTGTATTGCTCCGGCAAAATCGGTGACGCACTTCCTGACAACTCGATAGACGCCCGCTTCGTCAGCCCGGCGCGTTCCAGAAAGGCTTGCTGACGCCGCGGCCCCAGCTTCTCGTTCACGTGCACTGTCCCGATATTGCTGCTTTCAGCAATGATCAGCTCAAGGCTCGCATTGCGCACAGGGAGAGGGTGATCATCCTCAATCTCAAACCCGCGAATCTCAATGCCTTCGGACACGTTAAACAGGTCTGTCGGCTTCACCGCGCCCGCCTCCAAAGCCGCCGCAACAGTCAATGGCTTGAAGATTGACCCCAACTCATACACCGCGCCCACAGCTCGGTTCAGACGCGACGGATCCCCTTTTGGGGTTGCGTGCGCCTGGTTCGGATTAAAGGGCGGCCAGCTCGCCAGCGCCCGCACTTCCCCCGTGCCAGCATCCATCAAAATCGCCGCGCCGCCTTGCACATCATGCTCAGCCGCCGCCGCCGCAAGCTCAGCCTCAACAGCGGCCTGCACGCCATTGTCCAGTGTCAAACGCAACGGCTCGCCACCTTTGCTCAACAAGTCATCCTGTGCGTACTCAATCCCGGCAATGCCAATATCGTCGACGCTGGTAAAGCCCAGCAAATGCCCGGCCAACGTCCCGCGCGGATAGCTGCGGCCCGTCTCTTCGCGAAAGTCCAAACCCTCAAGGCCTAAATCCCAAACCGCTTGGCGTTGGCGCGGGGTTAAATCGCGCTCAATGTGCACTTCTTGCAGGCTGGTGTTGGACAAACGCCGATGCAACGTCTCACGGTCCATTTCCGCAAACACGCTCATCAGCGCATCCGTTGTCTCATTCGCGTCCCAGATCAAATTCGGCAACGCCACAAGCGTATAGGTGGTCACAGAGGTCGCCAATTGCTCGCCATTCCGATCCAGAATGTCAGCGCGCATCACTGTCGGCGTTAAAATCCGTTGCGCCGCCCCGGCCTCACCCTGTCCGCTCAACGCAAGATAGCCGCCCTTCCCCGCCAAAATGACGAACAAGGCAGACAGGCCTAACCCCAATAGACGGGTACGGTTGCGGGCGCCTTCGCTCACTCAGCCGCCTCCGCATCAAGCGCCGGATCTTCAATCGCCTCAGCCTCGCCTACTTTCACTTCAGCGACAGGCTCGCCCACAATATAGTCGAGATCATCCTCGCTGATAATCTGCTCGGGGCGCGGCGGCGCCATACCCAGCTCTCCGCGAGCATATTCTTCAATCCACTCACGACGGCTCATGTGAGATAGCTCCGTTTCAAGCTGGCCACGCTGATGCAATTCCTGCTCGATTTGCGCATCAACAGCCATAATCTCAGCCGCCGTATCCCTTGCGCCATATTTTGCGCGATAGAGGCTGACGATCAGCAAGCCAACAACCAACAGTCCAAACAGAAATACGCGGCGGCTCATGCGGCATTCTCCAAATCTGACAGTGACGGCAAATCCATGCCGTCGTCTGGCGCTTCCGTGCGCGGCGGCACGCTTGTCCGCACGGCAGAACGCAGTTTCGCTGAGCGTGCACGTGGATTTCCTTCCACTTCCTTAGCGGATGGCGTCACGGCCTTGGAAATCGCCATATCGAATGTCGCCTCAGGCCCCGCACTCATGGCTGGAAGGTGCCGAGACCCGCCCGATGTTTTGCCAGACCGCCCACGCAACCAACGCTTGACCATACGGTCTTCCAGCGAATGGAATGTCACAATCACAAGCCGCCCACCGGGGCGCAAAATCGCCTCTGCCGCCTGCATCGCTTTGGCCAGCTCTTCCAGCTCAGAATTGACGTACATGCGGATTGCCTGAAAGGTCAGCGTGGCGGGGTGCGTGCGCGCGCCTCGGCGTCCACCAACAGCCGCTTCGACCACATCCGCCAGATCCTTCGTCGTCTCAAATGGCGCAGCGACGCGATGCTGCACAATTTGGCGGGCAATGCGGCGCGCCTGACGCTCCTCGCCCAGACGGAAGATCACATCCGCAAGATCACTCTCGCTCATATAGTTCACAACATCCGCCGCGGTTGGCCCCGTTGCGCCCATGCGCATATCCAGTGGCCCCGGCTTCATAAAGGAGAACCCGCGCTCGCCCTGATCGATCTGAAAACTCGAAACACCAATATCCAATACGACAGCATCCACCTTGGGCGCGCCAGCTTCGGCCATCAGCTCGTCCATATCGCCAAACCGGCCCAAGACGGGCACGAGGCGCGGATTGTCGTTGGCCATGCGCTCAGCCCGCGAAATCGCATCAACGTCTCGATCAATGCCATAAACCCGACAATCAGCAGCGTCCAAAATCGCCAATGAATAGCTACCGCCACCAAACGTGCCATCCACGACCAAATCACCATCGCGCGGCGCCAAAAAGGCCAACACTTCGGCCAGCATCACGGGCACATGCCCCGCATCTCCAGTCGGCGTAATCGGCGGATATTCGGGTGCTCGAACCATCAGTCATCCCCGCTAACGAGGCGCATACTGCTTAAGTCCGCACCACCTGCCGCCTGAAGCACATCATTATACGCCTCACCCAGCGCAGCCAGCGCCTCAGGGCTAGATGCCTGAGACTCCATTTTCGCATCATAAGCGGCGTGACGATCCGGGCTCCAAATCTGGAAACTGTCTATATTGCCCGCAAAGGTCACACGCCCCTTAAGGGCAGCCATCTCGCGCAAGCTTTCAGTCAGTTTGACACGGCCTGTCTCATCCATTTTCAGATCAGCAGCTTTGGCAAAGATACCGTTCACCAACGCCTTACGGGTCATGGATTGTGGCGGCAATCGGGTCAGGGTCGCCCGGTACATCGCCATCAGAGCCTCTCCGCCCCCCTCCAGACAGCCAGAGCCGTCGAGGGCAGGCCAAAGGAAAACACGGCTGCCACCACCAAGCGCAGCGCGAAAAGGAGCCGGGATAGACACCCTGCCTTTCGCATCAATAGCACTCTCATAGGTGGAAACAAACACCAGCCAACCCAATCTAAAATCTGCCTAAACCCCGCCATGGGTAAACCATGTGTAAATTTGGAGTATCATGGGACAGCATGGGTCTCAATGGTCAGATATGGATTCACAGCCATTACACAGAACTGCGCCCCGGAACATTGCGCAGACATTCGCAGAACAAATCGGAACGATCCCGCGAAACAGCCTGCAAAAGACCTTGTTTTTGTTTCGTAAACAAGAGGTTAACGCGGCAGCCTGTGGAATTCCGCTCAGACTTCAAATTACTGCGATTTCTTTAGAATAGCGATGACAGGCACCCCCAGCGCAGGAACCTGCACGCGCATGCGCCACCACTTACGGACGCGCACAAAAAACCCTGACAGAGCACGCTTGGCTCTGTCAGGGTTATCTAAAAGCAAAGGACTTCTGAGCGCTCAGCGAAGGCAGAAATGCCCTCCCCTACAGCTAAATCAACTCGCCAGCGCCGCTTCCGCCAGCAACACATGCGCCACGGCGTTGACCACGGCGGCGATGCGAATGCTCGCCTGAATTTGGTCCGTCGTCATGCCCTCTTTGCGCAACACAGCCTCATGGCTGTCGAGGCACATGCCGCAGCCATTCACAGCAGAGACCGCAAAGCTGAACAGCTCAAAATCCACTTTCTCAATGCCGGGCGCACCGATGATCTGCATACGCAGCTTGGCCGGCACAGTCGCATAGGTGTCATTAGAAATGAGGTGCGTGGAGCGGTAATAAACATTGTTCATGCCCATGATCGCGCTCGCCGCTTTGGCCGCGCGGATCGCCTCTGGTGACATCTTATCTTCGACCTCAGCGGCGATCGCCTTCAGCGTCTGCGGCTCGCCCACGGCGTGCGCAACGGCGAGGTAACAGCCATATTTCTGCTGGTCGGTTAGAATAGTCTCATTGGCAAGGCTACCAAGGTTCAGCTTCAAATCCTTGGCATAGTCAGGCAGGAGAGATTTTAGCGTATCAAGTGACATGAGATTAGAACCTTTCAAAAAATAAAAATGGGCCGAAGCGGTAACAAAACGCTCGAAAACGTCTGGGTGGGGGACGCCGCTCCGACCCATTAGGAGGGAGAGCTACAGCGTGTCGCCGCCTACAGGGCGGTTACATGGGCACAGCTCGTCTGTTTGCAGCGCATCAAGAACACGCAGCGTGTCTTGCGGGCTACGACCAACATTCAGGTTGGTCACATAAACGTGCTGGATCACATTGTGCGGGTCGACGATGAATGTCGCGCGGTACGCAACGCCAGCATCCGGTTCACGCACACCAAGGCCATCAACCAGTGAGCCTTGCGTGTCAGCAAATTGCCAGATCGGCAGTTTGGCTAGATCAGCGTGGTCACGGCGCCATGCCAGTTTCACGAATTCATTATCGGTGGAACCACCCATAACGACGGCATCACGGTCTTCAAAGTCACCGCCAAGGCGCGCAAATTCAGCAATCTCGGTTGGGCAAACGAAGGTAAAGTCTTTCGGGTAGAAGAAGATAACCTTCCACTTGCCTTCAAAGCTGTCCTGCGTGATCGGCTCAAATGCGCTTACGCCGCCTTCTTCATGTTCCATGAATTTCGGCTTCACGCCGGTTACTGTGAAGTCTGGAAGCTTCTCGCCAATTCCAAGCATAGGGATCTCCTAAATATGTGCTGCTTCGGACAGGATTATTCCTGCTGCGTGCGGGGATATAGTGTGTCGCGCGAAAAATAAAATTGATAATTTCATAATTTGCTATAGATTATATCTATGATTATCCCGACACTCAGGCAGCTCCAATTTTTAGTCGCTCTTGGCGAAACTGGCTCTTTCTCTCGCGCGGCTGAGGCTTGCCATGTCACCCAGCCAACCTTGTCAGCGGGCATAAAAGAATTGGAAGCGCTGCTTGGCGTTAAACTGGCCGATCGGGAGGCCCGCGGTGCAAAGCTGACACATGCAGGACAACTCGCCACCGCACGCGCCACCGCCCTCATCAATGATACGCACGCTCTGGTTCAAGCGGTGCAAAGCGCCGGGGCCATGCTGACAGGGCCTTTCCATCTCGGCGCCATCCCAACCATCGCCCCGTTCGTTTTGCCCAAAGTCGTGCGCGCCCTCTCAGCGCAATATCCAGCACTAAAACTATACTTGCACGAAGACCGCACCGCCCGGCTGATCGATCAGCTACGCACGCGCGCGCTCGACGCGGCCCTCATCGCGCTACCCTGGGACGCGCCGGGCATTGAAAGCCTTCCCCTGCTCGACGACGAATTCTTGTTTGCAGCCCCTATTTCGCACCCGCTCGCGAATAAAAATGGCATCAGCCCGGAAGATTTGGACGGGGAAGATATTTTGCTCCTCGAAGACGGTCATTGCTTGCGCGATCACGCCCTCTCAATTTGCCGCCTGAAAACCGGTGAGGGCGCAGGCCAAGTTGCTGCCACCTCACTGGGCACTCTGATCAATATGGTCGCTGGTGGCCTTGGCGTCTCGCTTCTTCCGCGCCTCGCAACGGAGAACGGCTTGATGATAGGCAATGACGTCGCCGTGCGCCCGTTCACGCATCCCGTGATTGGTCGCCAGATCGGCATAGCTTGGCGCGAAGGCAGCCCCCGCGAAGCCGATGCGCGCAAGATCGGTGAAATCGTGAAAACAGCACTCACCCCGTCTTTGAATAGCGAATGACCCAACCCAAAAAGATCTCTTGCCAGCCTCGAAAACATCAATTACATAACGCGATATATAATCTGTTATGTTAATGGACCCACCCATGCCCGAAGACATCTTAACCCGCGTTGGCTATCTGGGTATCGCCAGCCGTTTGAAGCGCCTCGCAGATAAGCTCCACAGTGATGCGATGGGCGCGTTCAACACGCGTGGCTACCCCATCCAGACGACCCATTTCCCACTCATCGCCGCATTGGAAGCTTACGGCCCGCTCAGTGTCGGCGCCGCAGCAGAAACAATCGGCATCAGCCAGCCTGCCCTCACGCGCATCTACACAGCCGTTCAAAAGATGGGGCTGACAGACACAAGGCCAATCGATGGCGACAAGCGCCACAAGGAAATTTTCTTCACCCCGGCGGGTGAAGCGCTTGTCGCAGATATGAAAGCCAATTTCTGGCCCGACGTGACCGCCGCCGCTCAAGCCCTCTGCGCGCTGGGTGCGGGCGATTTTCTTGATCACATCGCACATATCGAGGCCGGTCTGGCTGAAAGCCCCTTGCATGACCGCATCGAAACGCAATCGGACTCCAACGGCTTGCGGATTGTTGAGTTCACCGACGCGCTTGCCCCGCATTTCGATTCCCTTACACGCGAATGGGTGGAGGATATGTTCGCACTGGAAGCAGAAGACATCGCCATCATCGAAAACCCCCGTGAGCGGATCATCAACAAGGGAGGCATCATTTTGTTCGTCGAGGATGAAACGCTCGGCATCATCGGCACCTGCGCGCTAATGCCATCGGGCGACGATGCTTTCGAACTCACAAAAATGGGGGTCTCATCCCGCGCGCGCGGCAAAGGCGCAGGGGCCTTTATCATGAAAAAAGTGCTGCAACGCGCCCGCAGAATGAACATGCGAGAACTCTTCCTGCTGACCAACTCCAAATGCGAAGCCGCCATCCATATCTATGAGCAAGTGGGCTTCAAACACGATGACGACATCATGCAACGCTATGGTCACCGCTATGAACGTTGCAACGTCACCATGTCATTCGCCTTAGCCCAACCGGCATAGAAGAACCGCTATTTGTTGAACGGATGCAATTGCTGCTTCAACAGCCCTTTGGGTGGTGCACCATGAACCACACCATATGCCTCTGGCCATTCCTTAGGCAGATAAAAGGAACCGAACATGCGATCGAGGAATGAGAAGTGAATCGCATAATTCTTATTCATCGCCTCCTTAGCCTGCGCATGGTGCCAGTGGTGATGGCGCGGTGTTACAAAAATACCGTCCAAACGCTTCAAGTCATAGGCGCAATTGGCGTGAATGAACGTCGCGTGGAACCCGATAAACAAAATATAAGCATTCATCGGTCCCTGTTCGAAGCCCAGCACAGCCATCGTCACCAGGCCAATTGTGCGCGTGACTAACGGCTCTAATATGTGCAGGCGCGATCCGGCCAGCCAGTCCATATGTTCCGTACTATGATGAACCGAATGAACCCGCCACAAGAAATCATTGTTGTGATACGCCCGGTGCGCCCAATACTGCCCCAAATCAACAAACAGCATCAAGAGCAGGAACTGCACTACAAAAGGCAGTCCGCCAATGAACGCGCCCACCGCGGGCACCACAGCCCACCCAAACCAATTGTGCACCACATAATTGCCCGCGAACAGGAAGAATCCAATCAACAAATGATGAAGCAGGAAATGCTTCAAATCCAGCGCCCAATCGCCGCGCAAAACGCTCTGGTCACGGCGCAATGGCGCCAGCTTTTCCAGCACCACAAAGCCAATACCCGTCGTCAGTAAGCCGATGATAAACCAATCAACGCCAATATAAAGCGCGCCCGGCTCCACAACGCCCTGCGCCACATCCGGCCCGCCCAGCAACATTGCGAGAAGCCCAGCGCCAAGGCCCAACATAGCCAGCTTGCGCTCGGCCTTCTGATATAACGCAAACCCACCGCAACCGGCCGCAATCACCAATCCGACCGCCATCACAATCCGCAAATGCGCAGGGTTATAGGCTGCCCGCAATTCCGGCGTCGTCAGATAAGACGGGAACATAAAGGCCAGCACGCCCAGCAAGCTAAGCACACCGAAGAAACAGCACAAATATGCGCTTATACGCCCTTCGCCCACAACAAGCGGACGCACATTCGATTTCAAAACTGTTTCAGTCATCGCTCAACCCTCACTTGGAATGACGCATATCACCTAGCTTTGAACATCCACTTAATACCCAAAAAAAAGCGGCCCCATGACGGAGCCGCTTTTCAATTTGAAATCTGATCAGACAGATCAACCCGCTTCGCGGCCCTGAACGTCCAGCTCGTATTCGCGTACTTTGCGATACAGCGTTGAACGGCCAATGCCCAAACGGCGAGACACTTCACTCATATGGCCCTCATAAAAGTCGATGGCATACTGAAGAATATCGCGCTCAATATCATTCATCGCGCGTAGTTCTCCTGCGGCATCGAGAATAGCGACCGGCGTATCCGCCACCGGCGCAGAAAACGGCACCGCATCATTGGCGGCCATTGGCGCGGTTGGGATAGCATTCGCCGCAACCGGCACAGCCTCAAGGCTCGCAAGATCAGGCATCTGGCCTGAAATCTGAGGGAAGTCCTCAGGGCGCAACCTATCGCCCTCACACAGCACAACCGCGCGGAACACCGCATTCTCGAGCTGACGCACATTACCCGGCCAATCAAACGCATACAGCATTTTCAGCGTATCATCGGCAATGCCCGCAACCTTTGCCCCTTCAGAGGCATTAAACCGGCTGACAAAGTGCTCAACCAGTGCCGGAATATCTTCACGGCGCTCACGCAAGCTCGGCATATCCAGTGGGAACACGTTCAAACGATAGAACAAATCTTCGCGGAATGTCCCGTCCTTCACCTGCTGGGCCAAATCGCGGTTCGTCGCAGAGATGATCCGTACATCTACCTTGGTCGGACGACGTGAACCAACAGCATCCACCTCCCCTTCTTGCAAAGCGCGCAGCAATTTCACCTGCGTGTCGAGCGGCAATTCGCCAACTTCATCAAGGAAAAGTGTGCCGCCATCGGCTTCAACAAATTTACCCAAAGATTTTGAAACAGCGCCAGTAAACGCGCCCTTCTCATGGCCGAATAGAATTGACTCCACGAGATTTTCGGGAATCGCACCACAGTTGACCGTAACAAAAGGTTTCCCAGCCCGCGACGAGGCACCCTGAATGCACCCGGCAACCACTTCTTTACCCACACCGCTTTCACCCAAGATCAGTACAGGGATGTCTGTGACAGCCGCGCGCTCAGCCATGCGCACAACTTGGCGCATTGGCGGGGCGGACGCGATCATATCCTCAAACGACATGCCGCCTTCAACCTTGCGAGACAGTCGCTTCACTTCACCAGACAAAGACTGCATCTTTAGCGCATTGCGAATAGAGACAACCACACGCTCAGGGTTAGCAGGCTTGACGATGAAATCGACTGCACCCGCGCGCATCGCCGAAACAATTGTATCAATGCCAGATGTCGCCGTAAGCATCACAACAGGTAGATCCTGACGTTTAGACGCCAGGCGCTCCAACGTCTCCATGCCGGAAAGACCGGGCATAGTCAGGTCGAGCAGTACGACGTCCACGCCATCCTTCGCATCGGCGGCAACAGCGATACCTGTTTCACCATCGGGCGCCGTACGGCATGCAAAACCCGCCTTCTCAACCGCAGCCTGAAGCAGGCGGCGCTGGGTCGGGTCATCGTCGATCACCAAAACTGTCTTCGCCATCCATCTACCCTCGTTGTTTATGGGTCTCAATCGACCCCATTGTTACTTTTGACGCATTCCGAGACACTTAAGTCCCGTTTCGTTACGCCCCGTTCTGACACAAAGGGATGGAATTATGATTTACCAGATCGATGAAATTTCTATGGATTTCAAAGGTTCAGCCTGTATCGCCTGCACAAACCGCCTCAACAACCTCTACCCCATATAGGGAAAAGGCCCAAAAAAGGGCGCGCCCGAACAAAGCGCACCCTTAAATTTAGAATAGCTTTTTTTGACGCCCAGACGCGCCTTGCATCAATTTGACGTCAGCTTGTCCCGATCTGGCGGTAGAATAGCGAGCAAATCTTTGGGCGTCACAGGGGCGTCACGAAAGCGAACACCCATCGTGTTGCCGACAATCCAGCGACGTTCACACCAGCGCAGCAAGCGTTCCTCACAATCGCCAACACGAACGAGCAAATAAAAATCTTTGGGAACATCGGTCCAGTCACCAATATCGAGCTTTGCGCCATTTTTGGAAATATCCAAAAGCCTGCACTCGCGAACACCCGTCATATCAGCCAGCACTATGCGTGCCGCGACATTCGTCGCCGTTCGCGTCTCACGACGTTGGTTCTGATCATCAACCGCCACATCCCCGGTTAACTTTTCGATATTCATAAGCGCCTCCATACCAAGCATATGCAGCACCTCCTGATATCGTTCCAAAAAACCTCAACTTACCGTAACATAAGGCGAAATCCCCATTTTCCCTCCAATCGTTCAGCCTCCGTCTGAACGGCTACAGCGGGCCTCAAATCCTCCTGCAATCCTTACCGGAACACACAAGCGACACTGATTTTCTCCTGTAAATGAGAAGGCTGTCACAAATATTTCACCCTTCTCAATGTGCTTAATCATTGAATAATTCGCTCAAATCCTGATCAACACGCCTAACAGTTGGGCTTGCGCGGAGATCCCTCAATGGATGGCGAAAAGACAAACACCGTAAAGGCGACCTTAGACAAAGACCTCGCCAAAATCGGACGAGCAGAAGCTGCTGTGGCATCCACCTCGCGCAGCATGGTCGCGCCGGGCCTCGCCTTCCTGTTTATCGCCGCTATCGTCGCTATCGGATTTACCCTCCTAAACGGGCAGCAAAACTGGTTGCTCATCACCGCTGCGGCGGCCATTGGCGGCTATATGGCGCTGAACATTGGCGCCAATGATGTGGCCAACAATGTCGGCCCAGCGGTTGGGTCTGGCGCCCTATCGGTTGTGGGCGCCCTCGTCATCGCGGCTGTCTGTGAGAGTGCGGGCGCCCTGCTCGCCGGGGGCGACGTCGTCAAAACCATTTCCAAAGGCATCATTGATCCTGCGCAAGTTGGCTCTGCTGACACCTTCATCTGGCTGATGATGGCTGCACTCATCTCCTCTGCGCTATGGGTGAACCTCGCCACCATTATTGGCGCGCCCGTGTCCACCACCCATTCCGTCGTCGGCGGCGTCATGGGTGCAGGCATCGCCGCCGCAGGCTTTGGCGCAGTCGATTGGCCGACCATGGGCACCATCGCGGCCAGCTGGGTCATCTCTCCCGTCCTCGGCGGTGTTATCGCCGCGCTCATCCTCGCCTTCATCAAAACGGCCATCATCTACCGAGACGACAAAATCAAAGCCGCCCGCACATGGGTTCCAGCTTTGATCGGTCTCATGGGCGCCGCGTTTGGCACCTATATGGCGATCAAAGGTCTCAAAAAGATCATCTCCTTCTCGCTGCCGCACGCGCTTCTCATTGGTCTAAGCGTCGGCGTTCTGTTCTGGTTGGTTGCTATGCCCCTCATCAAGCGCCAATCCCGAGACATGGCAAACCGCAACCAGTCGCTGCGCCAGCTCTTTGTCTGGCCGCTCATCTTCTCCGCCGCCCTGCTCTCATTTGCCCATGGCGCAAATGATGTCGCCAATGCGATTGGCCCACTCGCGGCCATCGTCCACACGGCGGGCGCAGGCGAAATTGCCGCCAAAGTCCAAATCCCGCTCTGGGTGATGCTCATTGGCGCGGCGGGCATCTCCTTCGGCCTTCTGCTGTTTGGGCCCAAGCTCATCCGCATGGTGGGCAACTCCATCACCAAGCTCAACCCGATGCGCGCTTATTGCGTGGCCCTGTCGGCGGCGATCACGGTGATCATCGCCAGTTGGTTGGGTCTGCCTGTGTCCTCCACCCACATTGCCGTCGGCGGTGTGTTCGGTGTTGGCTTCTTCCGTGAGTGGTACACCGCCAAATCCAGAACACGCATCAACTATGTGCATAAAAATGCGCCCAACACTGCAGGCACCAAATATGCCGGTCTCAAGCGTCATTCGCGCCAGAACAATCGCAAGCGCAAATTGGTCCGCCGCTCCCATTTCGCAACGATCATTGCAGCATGGGTCATCACCGTTCCGGCGGCGGCGGCGCTATCTGCAGGCGTCTTCCTTGTGCTCGAAAAATTATTCGGCATCGTCTAGTTACGTCGCGCGCCATGAACCACTCGCCCCTTGGGCGAGTAGCCTTGGCCAACGCAGCAAAATACCGTCATAGTTGTTTTCCTACAGCCAACACAAAGGGGAATATCCATGGCCATTATGAAATCAGAACAGATCCTGTCTGAATCAACCAAGTCTTTCGAAGACGCCATTCAGACAGCGGTGTCACGCTTCTCGAAAACCGTACGCGGCCTGTCATCCTGCCACGTGAACTCCATGTCCACGACCATCAAGAACGGCAAAATCGACAAATACCGCGTCAACATGCAAATGACCTTCGAAGTCGAAGCCCCAGCAAC
>JBOEGK010000021.1:0-7327 GCA_050633385.1 Hyphomonas sp. | reverse complement strand
TTTGTTATGTGACCCAGACTGAACAATTCCTTTTTGAAACAAACCGTTCGCTTCCGCGCCAGCAAAACAGACGCTAACTTTCCGTCCGCCGCCAGATTGGCCATAGATCATTATATTGTTCGGATCGCCCCCAAATGCCGCAATATTTTCACGCACCCATTTCATAGAGGCAACAAGGTCGAGATAGCCGACATTGCCTGATTGCTCATATCCATTTGCCGTCACCGCAGACAGATCACAGAAGCCAAACACGTTAAGGCGGTGATTGATTGTGCACACAACAACATCACCACGCAGCGCCATACGCGTGCCATCATAAACATCGCTCGAGCCATTTCCGGCTTCAAATCCGCCGCCATGGAACCATAACAAGACCGGTCTTTTTTGCGTGTCTGCAGCAGGCGTCCAGACATTGATCCGCAAGCAGTCTTCGCTGATCGCGTCCAGTTTAGTGAAGTCCGTTCGCACTTGAGGTGTACTGTCACCATAACGCAATGCCTCGCGCACACTGGCAAATTTGGGCGCTGGCTGTGGCGGCATAAAACGGTTGCGCCCGCCCGTGTTCGCGCCATAGCGCATTCCTTTGAAAACTTGCACGCCGCCAGTATTTGCGCCGCGATATCTGCCTTGCGCAGTTTCAACAATGGGATCAGACAGGCCAGCCTTCGTGCTAACACAGCCAGCTAAAAGCAGCGCACCTGTTCCAGCCAATACACTCCGTCGTGACGGTTCTAACATATTCATCCCCAAACCTTCCCTCACCTGACACAGATCACTCCACGTGACCGTGAATGCGAAGCCTCAAATACACAGCCTACTGAGTATCAACACACTTACTCTTTCACTCCATTGGTAACCAGTTCAAAATTAAAGTCTAGATAGACTGTAGAGAAAATTGCTGCCACTATGCTTGGCAACTCAAAAAAAGAAATCTGTGAAAGCGAGGAGACGCCCTATGAACATTTGGACAAAACCAAAAGCGCCACAGAGCAAACGCCCCCAAAACCGCACAAAACTTTCGCACATTGGGGCGCTATGGATCGCGTTCGGCCTATTCGTCTCTGCGTGCACCACAGCCAATATCGCTCCAGCGAGCACCGAACCGCTACTGCAAACAACGTCTGGCGCGTTACAGGGCGTCCGCTCAGACAATGTCATCATCTTCAAAGGCATACCTTATGCGAAACCGCCGATTGGCGATGGGCGCTGGTCCCCGCCCCAGCCCACCGCATGGAGCGGTGTTAAATCCGCAACTGATTTTTCCGCCGCCTGCCTGCAAAATGTAAATGAAGATGGCACGCCCAATTATGGCGGATATGCCGGCCCCGTCTCAGAAGATTGCCTCTATCTGAACATCTGGGCACCTGTTGACGCTGAAAACGCCCCCGTCATGGTCTGGTTATATGGTGGAGGGGGCGTTGTGGGAGCGGCAAGCATCCCGACCTATGATGGTACAGCCTTCGCACGCGACGGCGTCATACTGGTTTCCCTAAATTACAGACATGGCTCGCTCGCCGGGTTTGCACACCCTGCCCTGTCAGCAAGTTTTGACGACGCAGGCGTGCGGTCCAACTTCCAACTTCAAGACACTGCTGCGGCGCTTCAATGGGTGCAAGACAACATCTCGGCACTGGGCGGTGACACCAATAATGTCACCCTATTCGGTGAGTCAGCCGGCGCGACGATGACTGCCAATCTGGTTACCTCTCCAATTGCGGAAGGTCTTTTCTCCAAAGCGATATTTGAATCGACGGGGTCATTGGCAACGCCCGGCACATCACTGCAAGCTGCGGAGAAGCTCGGCAGCGAGATTGCCACCGCGTTCGGGTTTGATGGGCCCAACGCGACACTTGCTGAGCTAAAGTCAATCGATGGCTCCGCCCTTATTGCCAGCCGAAAACTCGGTTTCGGCCTGCGCACTGTCATTGATGGCACCGTGAAAAAACAATCTATTCTGGAGAGCTTTCAAAGCGGAACCCAAAATGATGTATTGCTTATGCTCGGCACAAACAGCGATGAAGGCCGCTTATCAGGCACCCGGCGTATTGCTGATCTTGCCGAAAAAACCAACCCGGTTTTTCACTACTTTTTTGACTATGTGCCAAACGCGCTTCGCAGTGAAAACCCAAATGGCGCACCCCATGCGGGTGAACTTCCATTCGTTTTCGATACATTGGCCAACTACCCCGGCACCAAAGGTCAAATCACCGCAGAAGATCAACACATGGCCGACCTCACCCACCAGTGCTGGGTTGCGTTCGCAAAAGCTGATCGCGATGCGACAGTCCTAAACTGTGGCCGACTTGAATGGCCGGCGAGAGTTTCTGGAAATGGAAAACCTGTCGCAATCCTGAAGCCTCAGCCCGCTCTTGCAAATGCCGACGCCCTCAAATCACCACCCAACGGCGCCGCCCCAGGCCGCACCAGTCGTGACGATAACTGATCGCAGCGAACCACGAGAGCAGCCACTGCGCGCCTAGCAGCAATGGATGCCACGCATCACAAATCTCTACTTATGTCCTTGAAGTCATGGTGGGCGGTAACGGGCTCGAACCGCTGACCCTCTCGGTGTAAACGAGATGCTCTACCAACTGAGCTAACCGCCCTTCCAGATGCAGCCTTTTGCCTAGCCTTGTCGCAAAAGGCAAGAGCGGCCATGCCAAAAACATGGCCGCTCCCACATATTTTTTCAGTCACGCCTAGTGCGGACGTGCGCCATCGCCCGATTTCTGGCTCTGACCTGTCAAACTGGCCTGCAAAGCGGCCTCATCAGCCTCCGACCATTCCGCCGGTGTAAGCGGCCGGGTCAGTGCAATTGCAAGCACTTCATTGATGTCAGACACAGGCACGATGCGCAGACCCTCTTTCACCGTATCAGGGATATCAGCGAGGTCTTTCTCATTGTCCTGCGGGATCATGACCGTTTTGATACCGCCACGTAGCGCCGCCAGAAGCTTCTCCTTAAGGCCACCAATAGGCAAGACACGTCCACGCAAGCTGACTTCACCCGTCATCGCCACCTCACGATTAACCGGGTTGCCGGTCAACAATGACACAATCGCTGTTGTCATCGCGATGCCCGCACTCGGCCCATCCTTCGGTGTCGCGCCATCGGGCACGTGCACGTGAATATCATTCGTGTTGAACTCTGTCGGCTTGATACCCAGCAAGACAGATCGAGACCGCACAAGTGAACTCGCCGCCTGAATGGACTCTTTCATCACATCACGCAGATTTCCGGTCACTTTCATATTGCCACGACCCGGCATTTTCACCGCTTCGATGGTCAACAAATCGCCGCCCGTCTCTGTCCATGCCAATCCTGTCACCGCACCAATCTGGTCGGTTTCATCAGCAAGGCCATAGCGGAACTTCTGCACACCGGCATAGTCACCCAAATTCGCGGCGCTGATGACAACCTTCGCGATATCCTGATCGACAGACAGTTCACGAACTGCTTTACGCGCCAGCCGCGCCACTTCACGCTTCAGGGAACGCACGCCCCCTTCTCTCGTGTAATAACGCACCAGATCACGCACCGCGTCCTCGGTCACCTCAAACTCATCGGCGCTAAGCCCATGGTCCTTTGAAATCTCCGGCAGCAAGTGACGTTGAGCAATTTCAACCTTTTCATCTTCGGTATAACCGGCGATCCGAATGATCTCCATACGGTCAAGCAAAGGTTGTGGCATATTCAAACTGTTCGCTGTTGTCACGAACATCACATCTGACAGATCATAGTCGACCTCCAGATAGTGGTCATTGAACGTACCGTTTTGCTCAGGGTCGAGCACTTCCAGCAAAGCCGACGCAGGATCACCGCGATGATCCATGCCCATCTTATCAATCTCATCGAGCAAGAAGAGTGGGTTACCCGTCTTGGTCTTCTTCAAAGATTGAATGATGCGCCCCGGCATAGAGCCGATATAGGTGCGTCTGTGACCGCGGATCTCGCTCTCATCACGCACACCACCAAGCGACACGCGCACAAAGTCACGCCCTGTCGCTTCAGCGATTGAGCGCCCAAGCGAGGTTTTACCAACCCCCGGCGGGCCAACGAGGCACAAAATCGGCCCCTTCATTTTACCCACGCGCTTTTGCACGGCCAAATATTCAAGGATGCGCTCTTTAACTTTGTCGAGACCATAATGGTCATCATCAAGCTGCGTTTCCGCCTTGTGCAGATCAGTCTCGATGTCTTTGCGCTTCTTCCAAGGCAGAGCGATCAACCAATCGAGATAATTACGCACAACTGTGCTCTCGGCTGACATCGGGCTCATCTGGCGCAGCTTTTTCAGCTCAGTCTCTGCTTTGGCATGCGCCTCTTCAGACATTGGCGTGTCAGCAATCTTCTGCTCCATTTCGGCCAGCTCATCGCGTTCACCGCCTTCACCGCCATCGCCAAGCTCGCGCTGGATCGCCTTCATCTGCTCATTCAGATAATATTCGCGCTGGGTTTTTTCCATCTGCCGTTTGACGCGGTTTTTAATCTTCCGCTCCATTTGCAGCATACCCATCTCGCCTTCCATCAGGCTAAAGACTTTTTCGAGTCGATCCTTCACATCGGTCAACTCGAGCAATTCCTGCTTGTCGGATAGCTTAACCGTCAGGTTTGACGCCACCGCATCAGCCAAGCGGCCCGGTTCCGTCAACTGAGCAATCGATGTCACAGATTCCGGCGGAATTTTCCGGTTCAGCTTCACATACCCCTCAAACTGCTCTTGCACAGCGCGGGAGAGCGCTTCGATATCGCCGCCAGCAAGTTCTGGCTCTTCAATCGGCTCCAGCTCTGCTTCAAAATGATCACCATGATCGTTAAGCGCAGTCAGGCGCGCACGGCGCTGGCCTTCAACCAGCACTTTCACGGTACCATCAGGCAACTTCAACAGCTGCAGAATCGTCGCGATCGTGCCCACTTTGTGCACGTCGTCAATCGTCGGATCGTCAATCGCTGCGTCGGTTTGCGCGACGAGCATAATTTCATTGTCCGCCTCTTCGATCATATCAAGCGCACGGACGGATTTGTCACGACCGACAAAAAGCGGCGCAACCATATCTGGAAAAACAACAATGTCCCGAAGCGGCAACACTGGGAGGTTTTTAATCGCTGGCATTCTAATGCCTCCTTACAATTTGGCCCCGATTCTCGGCGACCTGGTCGGCGACACGCTTTTTAAGGTTTTCACCAGATTAGTTCGCGACGCCTTATCCTATGTCTGTAGATGTGGAGTCATTACCCCCCATCTTCAAGCGGCTGACTGCGGGTTAACGCTATAAAAGCGTGAATTCCCCACAATCGGATCGATTTGCCGAATTTTTCACCTCATTCGCCTAGCAAAGGTGCAAGACTCGCCCTGATATAAATCCTTCTTGTCCATAAAGAACTATCATGCACCGATGCAGGGTTAACGGGACATTAACGCACGATAGGGAATGAATGGTTTTGAGACCTCGACACTGAGTCGCCAGCCTTCTATTGGGAGAACCCCTACATGGCCGCCACGAATGCAAAGCTAAAAAACATGACGCAAGAAAGCTCAGACTATAGCGCCAAGGACATCGAAGTCCTCGAAGGCCTCGAACCCGTCCGCATGCGCCCGGGCATGTATATCGGCGGCACCGACGAGCGCGCCTATCATCACCTGTTTGCCGAAGTGCTCGACAATGCGATGGACGAAGCCGTTGCCGGTCATGCCAGCCGTATCGAAATTACACTCGACACAGAGGGCTACATCACGGTCACAGACAATGGCCGCGGCATTCCTGTCGACCCGCACCCCAAATACCCGAAAAAATCCGCCCTCGAAGTCATCCTCTCGACGCTGCACTCCGGCGGTAAATTCTCTAACAAAGCCTATGCAACATCCGGCGGCCTGCACGGGGTTGGCATCTCGGTGGTCAACGCGCTCTCAGAGCATGTCGTGGTTGAAGTTGCCCGCGATAAGAAGCTGTTTCGACAGGAATTTTCGCGCGGACAAACCCTCGGAAAACTGCAAAAAGCAGGCTCCGCTCCCAACCGTCGCGGCACCAGCGTCAAGTTCAAACCAGACTTCCAGATCTTCGGCGAGAAGATGCGGTTCCGGCCCCAGCGCCTCTACACAATGGCCAAATCCAAGGCCTATCTCTATCGCGGTGTCGAAGTGCGCTGGTCGGTTGACCCCGCCCTGTTGCCAGAAGACTCCAAAGTCCCGCCCGAAGCGGTCCTCAGCTATCCAAATGGCCTCGCTGACCAGCTCGCAGAAGTCTTCGCCGAAAAAGAATCAATCACGGGCCAGCCCTTCACCGGCCTCGTCGATATGGAAAAAGACGGCAAGGTCGAATGGGCGATCTCATGGACACATGCTGGCTTTGGTGAGAGTGACGGCTTCTCCCGCTCTTACTGTAATACCATCCCAACACCTGATGGCGGCACGCATGAAGCCGGTTTCCGCGCGGCCATCACCAAAGGCCTGCGCAATTTCGGTGAACTGATCGGCGAAAAGAAAGCCTCCACTATCACCGCTGAAGACGTCATGGGCTATTCCGGCCTGTTACTCTCAGTCTTCATCGGCAATCCTGAATTTGTCGGTCAGACCAAAGACAAGCTGTCGACCACCGCCGCCTTCCGCCTCGTTGAAAGCGCCGTGCGTGATCGGTTTGACCATTGGCTCGCTGGCAGCCGCAAAGAATCCGAAAAGCTCCTCCAATGGGCGATTGACCGCGCAGACGATCGCGCCCGCCGCCGCAAAGCCAAAGACGTTGCCCGCAAATCTGCAACCAAGCGCCTGCGCCTCCCCGGCAAGCTGGCTGACTGCTCGAACAAAGGCCCTGAGGGCACAGAACTCTTCCTCGTCGAGGGTGACTCGGCGGGCGGCAGCGCCAAGCAGGCACGCGACCGTAAGACACAAGCCATCCTGCCCCTACGCGGCAAAATCCTGAACGTGGAGTCTGCCTCCGCCGATAAACTCGCGGGAAATCAGGAGCTTAACGACCTATCCCTCGCCCTCGGCTCGCCACTGGGCCGCAAGTTCGATCTTGAAGACCTGCGCTATGATCGCATCGTCATCATGACAGATGCTGACGTTGACGGGGCGCACATCGCCGCCCTTCTCATCACCTTCTTCTACCGCATGACACCCGGCCTCATTCAATCAGGCCGCCTCTATATGGCGATGCCACCGCTCTATAAGCTCTCCAATAAAGGCACCATCGTCTACGCCATGGACGATGCGCACAGGGCAGAGCTGACCGAGAAGCATTTCAAGGCCAACCAGAAAGTCGACATCACCCGCTTTAAAGGCCTCGGCGAGATGAACCCCGCCCAGCTTAAAGAGACCACGATGAACCC